>JBAZJG010000008.1:0-84455 GCA_041651455.1 Candidatus Omnitrophota bacterium | reverse complement strand
TGTCGGGTGTGCTATAATTCTGGTTTACAATGGCTTAAACTTTCCTTACGCCAGTAACCCCAAGTAATATAAGGAGATATATCATGTTCAGGAGCGAAAGGGTCAAAAAAGGCCTCGAAAAGGTCGGAAGCAGGGCGCTTATGTATGCCACAGGCATGACTAAGTCCGAGATAGAGCGGCCGTTCATCGGCATAGCGTCCAGCTTTACGGACCTCGTGCCGGGGCATATCCATTTAAGGGAGCTCGAGCGCTCTATCGAACACGGCATATACGCCGCCGGCGGGACCGCTTTTGTCTTCGGGATACCCGCTATTTGCGACGGCATAGCGATGGGGCACCTCGGCATGCATTGCTCGCTCCCGTCGAGGGAACTTATCGCCGACTCGGTCGAAATGGTCACTACCGCGCATGCCCTGGACGGGCTTATTTTACTCACGAACTGCGACAAGATAACTCCCGGCATGATGATGGCCGCGAGCCGCATGAATATACCGGCAATAGTCGTCACCGGCGGGCCGATGGTCTCCGGACGCTCGCAGATGAGAAGGCTTTCATTCGTCAAGGATACGCTTGAGGCCCTCGGAAGGCACAGGGCAGGGCATATCACGAAGAATGAGCTCGATGAGCTCGAATGCAACGCCTGCCCGGGCGCCGGGTCGTGCCAGGGGCTTTATACGGCCAATACGATGGCATGCGTCTCCGAGGCGATAGGCATGGCGATGCCTGGCGGCGCGACCGCCCTCGCCTCATCGGCGAACAGGGAGAGGATCGCCTATTTAAGCGGCGAGAGGATAGTCGAGCTGGTCAGGAAAGATATTACGCCCAGGAAGATAATGACAGTTAAGGCGTTCGAGAACGCTATGCGCGTCGATATGGCGCTCGGCGGTTCGACGAACACCGTCCTGCACATGACCGCTATCGCCCACGAGCTGGGCATAAAAGTTCCGCTAGAAATGTACGACACGATAAGCAGGGATACGCCGCATATCTCGGACATACTGCCGGCCGGGCAATATTTCATGGAAGACCTCGAGTTCGCGGGCGGGATCCCGGCGGTCATGAAGAGGTTAAAACCGAAGCTCAACGACCATATGACCGTCAGCGGCAGGACGATATACGAGATCGCCGATGCCGCGCGGATATCCGACGAAGAGGTCATCAGGCCGCTCAACAGGCCTTACCATAAAGAAGGAGGGATCGCCGTCCTGAAGGGCAATATTGCCCCGGACGGTGCCGTAGTCAAGCAGACCGCGGTCCAGGAGAAGGTCAAGCGTTTCACAGGGAAGGCGAAGGTCTTCAATTCCGAGGAAGATTCGATGAAAGCCATCCTGGCCGGGAAGATAAAGGCCGGCGATTGCGTCGTCATCCGTTACGAAGGGCCGAAAGGCGGCCCGGGGATGAGGGAGATGTTATCCCCGACGGCGACGATAGTCGGCATGGGCCTGGCGGACAAGGTCGCATTGATCACGGACGGCAGGTTCTCGGGCGGCACGCAGGGGCCGTGCCTCGGGCATATATCGCCCGAAGCGGCCGAAGGCGGGCCGGTCGCCGCGATACGCGACGGCGATATCATCGAGATAGACATCCCGGGAAGGAAACTCGAGTTGAAGGTCTCGAAAGCTGAATTGACAAAACGCATGAAAACTATAAAGGCGCAGAAGCCGAAGATAACGACGGGATACCTCGCGCGTTACGCGAAGCTCGTCACGTCCGCAAGCACCGGCGCCGTCATGAAAGGTTAATATAGAAATGACAACCAAGATGAACGGGGCGAAGATACTCGTCGAGTCGCTCAAGAAGGAAGGCGTCGGGGCCATATTCGGCTATCCGGGCGGGCAGGCGCTGCCGCTCTTCGACGCGCTTTACAATTCAGACCTTAAGTTCTACCTCGTCAGGCACGAGCAGGCCGCGGCGCACGCCGCCGACGGCTACGCGCGCGTCACGGGCAAACCCGGCGTCTGTATCGCGACTTCGGGACCGGGCGCGACGAACCTTGTCACGGGCATAGCGACCGCGTATATGGACTCGATACCGATGGTCGCGATAACCGGGCAGGTCAAGACGTTCATGATAGGCAACGACGCGTTCCAGGAAGCCGACATGCTCGGCATAACGCGGCCTATAACGAAGCATAATTACCTTGTCAAAGACGTCAAAGACCTCGCGCGGACGATAAAGGAAGCGTTCCATATCGCCTCGACGGGAAGGCCGGGGCCGGTCCTCATAGACCTGCCGTCGGACGTCCAGCTGGCCGAGACGGAGTTCCATTATCCGGCGGAGGTAAGCATACGAAGCTATAAGCCGACCTATTGCGGGCATCCCGGGCAGATAAGGAAAGCCGCGAAGATGATAGCGGAGTCGAAGAAGCCGGTCATCTACGCGGGAGGCGGCGTCATATTATCGGGCGCGGCGAAGCAGCTCAAAGAGCTCGCCGAGAAGATAAATTCGCCCGTCACGATGACCCTGCTGGGGCTTGGGGGCTTCCCTGGAAACCACGAGCTCTCGCTCGGCATGCTCGGCATGCACGGCACGGGTTATGCTAATCACGCGGTCCAGAACTGCGACCTGCTTATTGCTATTGGCGCGCGTTTCGACGACCGAGTCACGGGAAAGGTCGACGAGTTTGCGCCGCACGCGAAGGTCATACATATCGACATAGACCCGGCCGCGATAGCGAAGAGCGTGGCTGTCGACGTTCCGATAGTCGGCGACGTCAAGTGCGTGCTCGACGAGCTGCTGAAGATAGTCCACCGCCCGCATGACAAGGAGTGGACAGAGAAGATAGTCGAGTGGAAGAATAAGCACCCGCTCAACTACAAGATGGACGATAACCTGCGCCCGCAGTACGTCATACAGCAGATCTGCGAGGCGACGAAGGGCGAAGCTGTCATAGCGACTGACGTCGGCCAGCACCAGATGTGGACCGCGCAATGGTACAAGTTCGCGAGGCCGCGCGAGTTCCTTTCGAGCGGCGGGCTCGGGACGATGGGCTACGGTTTTCCGGCCGGCATCGGAGCGAAGGTCGGTAGGCCCGACGCGCAGGTCTTCGTCATAAGCGGCGACGGTTCGATACAGATGAACATCCAGGAGCTTTCTACGGCGGTCGTCAATAATATCGACGTTAAGATAGCGATACTGAACAATTCGTTCCTCGGCATGGTCCGCCAGTGGCAGGAGATCTTCTACGGGAAGAGGTATTCCCACACGAAGATGACCAACCCGGACTTCGTCAAGATAGCCGAGGCGTACGGCGCCGTCGGGATGAGGATAGAAAAGAAGGAAGAGGTCCGCCCGGCAATAGAGAAGGCGATGCATACGAAAGGTGTGGTCGTGATGGAGTTCATAGTCGAGGCGGAGGAGAACGTCTACCCGTTCGTTCCCGCAGGGAAACGGCTCGATGATATGATAGGGAGCATGGCATGAAGCATACGATATCGGTACTTGTGGAGAACCACTCCGGTGTCCTGTCGAGGATATCCGGGCTCTTTTCCGCGCGCGGGTTCAACATCGACTCGCTGACGGTCGGGGAGACCGAGGACCCGACGGTCTCGAGGATGACGATAGTCGTCGACGGTGACGAGCGCACGCTCGAGCAGGTCAAGAAGCAGCTGAACAAGCTTATCGACGTGATAACGGTCCAGGACCTGACGAAGACGAGGTTCATAGACCGCGAGCTGCTGCTGATAAAGGTGGCGACTTCGTCCCCAAAGGACCGCACAGAGATAATCGATACGGCGGAATCGATGAAAGCGGACGTCGTCGACCTCGGGGCGTGCACGGTGACCGTCGAAGCGACGGGCGAGACGCAGAAGATAGACAGGCTCATAGAAGCGCTGAGGCAGTTCGGGATAAAAGAGATAGTAAGGACCGGAAAGATAGCGATGTCGCTTGATCCGAAGGGAAATACACAACACACTCCAAAGGAGGAAGAAGAGTAAATGGCAAAGGTATATTACGATAAAGACGCGGACTTGGATGTCATAAAAGATAAGACTATAGCGATAATCGGATACGGCATACAGGGCCGCGGGCAGTCGCTCTGCCTCAGAGATTCGGGATGCAAGGTAGTTGTCTCCGAGATGCCCGGCACCGTTAACTACGAGATGGCGAAGAAGGACGGTTTCGAGCCCGTCTCGGCCGCTGAAGCCGCGAAGCAGGCGGACATCATACAGATACTGACCCAGGACCACGTCCAGGCGAAGGTATATAAAGAGAGCATCAAGCCGAACCTGAAGAAAGGCAAGGCGCTCTGTTTCTCGCACGGCTTCAATATCCGCTTCAAGCAGATAAAGCCGCCGAAGAACGTCGATGTCTTCATGATAGCGCCGAAAGGCCCTGGCGCCTTGGTGCGCAGGATGTACGAGGAAGGCAAGGGCGTGCCTTCGCTGGTCGCGATCTACCAGGACGCGACGGGCAATGCTAAGATGATTGCTTTGGCTTACGCCAAAGCAATCAAGGCCACGACCGCAGGCGTCATCGAGACGACGTTCGAGGAAGAGACCGAGACGGACCTCTTCGGCGAACAGGCGGTCCTTTGCGGCGGCGTCAGCGAGCTCATCAAGGCCGGCTTTGACACGCTCGTCGAGGCGGGATACCAGCCCGAGATAGCGTATTTCGAGGTGCTGCATGAGCTGAAGCTGATCACCGACCTGATACAGGAGAGGGGTATCGCGGGAATGCGCCGCGGCGTCTCGAATACGGCGACTTACGGCGACCTGAGCCGCGGGCCCAGGATAATAACCGCTAAGACGCGCAAAGAGATGAAGAAGATGCTCAAGGAGATAAAGTCCGGCAAGTTCGCGAGGGAATGGATAAAGGAGAACGAGACCGGCAGGAAGAACTTCGATAAACTGCTCAAGGAAGGCGACGAGCACAAGATAGAAAAAGTGGGCAAAGATCTCCGTGAGATGATGCCCTGGATGCGAAGCGAGCGTAAGTGAAACTTACGCGAGCGGAGCCCCTCTGTATTGATTTCGAGGCCTCAGCCGAGAAATCATGAGGGGCAAGAAAGGATAGCAATGGAAAAGATAATAATCTTCGATACGACGCTTCGCGACGGGGAGCAATGCCCCGGCGCGTCGCTCGAGGCGCACGAGAAGCTCGAGATAGCCAAGCAGCTCGTGCGGCTTAAGGTGGATGTGATAGAGGCGGGTTTCCCGGTATCGTCGCCGGGCGATTTCGCCGCGGTCAAGACGATAGCGCAGAAGGTCAAGGGCCCGGTCATATGCGGGCTCGCGAGATGCCTGAAGAAGGACATAGAAGCGGCCGGAGAGGCGATCAAGCCCGCTTCCAAGAAGCGCATCCACGTGTTCCTCGCGACGTCGAAGATACACATGAAATATAAATTGAGGAAGGCCGAGGACGAAGTCATACGCCTCGCGGTCGAAGGGGTAAAGTACGCCCGCCGCTTCACGGATGACGTCGAATTTTCGCCGGAGGACGCGTCGAGGAGCGAGAAGGAATTCCTCTACCGCGTAATCGAGCAGGCGATCATCGCGGGAGCGACCACGATCAATGTCCCGGATACCGTCGGCTACGCGATACCCGAAGAGTACGGCGGGCTCATTCGCGACATCAGGAGCCACGTGCCGAACATCGGCAGGGCCGTGATAAGCGTGCACTGCCATAATGATCTCGGCCTCGGCGTCGCGAACTCGATAGCCGCGATAAAGAACGGCGCGAGGCAGGTCGAATGCACGATAAACGGCCTCGGAGAACGAGCCGGCAACGCGTCGATGGAAGAGATCGTCATGGCCATCAGGACCAGGAAGGATTTCTTCGGGAACCTCTCGACGGGTATAGTGACCGAGGAGATATCTAAGACGAGCAGGCTCGTATCGAAGTTGACCGGCATGATGATACAGCCGAACAAGGCGATAGTCGGGCAAAACGCGTTCGCGCACGAGTCGGGCATACACCAGGACGGCATATTGAAGAAGCGGACGACTTACGAGATCATGAGCCCGCGCGAGATCGGCTTGAACGCGTCGAACCTCGTGTTGGGCAAGCACTCGGGCCGCCACGCTTTCACCGAGAAGCTCAAGAAGCTCGGTTATTCGCTCAGCGAGGCACAGGCGGCGAAAGCCTTCGAGAATTTCAAGGTATTGGCCGACAAGAAGAAGTTCATATATGACGAGGACCTCGAGACGTTGATGGAAGAGGACTCGGGCAGCCTCTCCGAGACATGGAAACTCGTATCGTTCCGCACGGTCGCGGGAACGCAGGAGACGCCTGTCGCGGAAGTCAAATTGCAGTCGAAAGCCGGCATCAAGGCCGCTTCCGCCGAGGGCGACGGCCCCGTAGACGCGTGCTGCAAGGCGATAGACAAGATAACGAAGATAAAGGGCGAATTGATCGACTACGCTTTGCAGTCGGTCACTAAAGGCAAGGACGCGATGGGAGAGGTCACCGTCAGGGTCCGCTCTAAAGACAAGATGGTGCTCGGCAAGTCGGCCTCGACGGATGTCATCGAGGCGAGCGTGAAGGCATACCTCAACGCGGTGAATAAACTGGTACACAAGGAAAATAAGAGATTGAGAATTGAGATCTGAAAAGACAACAGGACGTACCGGAGTATTCGGGATAATCGGGTTCCCGCTTAAGCATACGCTGTCGCCGCATTTCCAAAATGCGGCGCTCGCTTATCTGGGACTCGACGCGAGATATATCCCGTTCGAGACGGCCCCGTCGCGCCTTAAGGATGTAGTGCGCTCGCTGAATGCGCTCGGTGTACGCGGCATAAACGTCACGATACCGCACAAGCAGGCGGTATTGAAACTGCTCGATTCCGTCTCGCCTGAAGCGAAGGGCATCGGCGCGGTGAATACCGTTGTGTTCAAAAGCGGGAAAACGACGGGATATAACACCGACGGTGAAGGTTTCATCCGTTCATTGAAGAGCGACCTGAAGGTCGACCCGAGAGGCAAGGCCGTGTTCCTGTTCGGATGCGGCGGCGCGGCGCAAGCGATAGCATTCGTGCTCGCGAGGGAAGGCGCGCGGTCGATCGCTTTCGTCGACCAGATAGAGGAGCGCGCAAAGGCGTTGTCCTTAAAGATAGGCAAGCGTTTCCGGAAATGCGCGGTGAAACAGGTGCCCTTTTCCGCAGCGAGGATAGGCAGGGAAGTTTTAGTTTCGGACCTGCTGGTCAATACGACCCCTGTCGGGATGCATAAGGGCGACAGCTGTATAGTGAACCCGGAAGCGCTGCACGGGAAACTAGCGGTATACGATATAGTTTATAATCCGCCTGTAACGCCGCTTATCAGGGAAGCGAAGAAGCGGGGGCTTAAGGCCGCCAACGGCCTCGGGATGCTTTTGTACCAGGGCGTGCTTTCGTTCGAACTGTTCACGGGAAAGAAAGCGCCGGTGGCGGTGATGCGCGGCGCGCTGAAAAAGGCGGTCAAATGCTGTCGATAATCATCTATGTCTTCGTGTTCATGTTCGGTTCCATAGTCGGCAGTTTCCTGAACGTATGCATACACAGGCTGCCGCGCGGCGAGTCGATCGTCTTTCCCGCTTCGCATTGCCCGACATGCAACAGGGCGCTGCCGTGGTACCTGAACATCCCGTTCGCCAGCTACCTGATGCTCGGGGGCAGGTGCGCGTTCTGCAAAGGCAGGATCGCGTTCCGGTATTTCGTGGTCGAGGGTATTACGGCTTTAGTGTTTACCGTGCTATTCTGGCGATTCGGCCCGAAGCCGGAGTATTTCATATATACCGCGCTGTTCGCGGTGCTTATCGTGATCTCGTTCATAGATATCGAGCACTGGATAATACCCGATGAGCTCAGCATACCCGCGACGGTCCTTGGCCTTGCCGCGAGTTTCGCGTATCCGGCGATGCAGGGTGAAGTAACGCGGTTAGCGGGACTGAGGGAATCGTTCTTCGGGCTCGTATTCGGGTTCGTGTCGTTGTACCTCATAGGCCTTCTCGGCAGGGTTTTATATAAAAAAGAAGCGATGGGAGGGGGTGACCTGATGTTGTTGATGCTGATAGGGTCGTTCCTTGGCCTTAAGCTTACTATTGTGGCTTTCTTCGTCGCGCCGGTCTTCGGGTCGCTGGTCGGCGTGCCGAAATTATTCATGAAGAAGCAGGATATAATACAGTACGGGCCGTTCCTTGCGATAGCCGCCTTTGTTTGCGTGTTCTTCAGGGACGACATATTGGCGCTTTTCCCGTTATAGACACAGGAGGATAGAAGATGCTCAGGTACCTTACGGCAGGCGAATCCCACGGCAGGTTCCTTTTGGGGATACTCGAAGGCATGCCTTCGGGGCTCAAGGTGGACAAGGGGACGATCAACCTTGAACTTAAACGCAGGCAGTCCGGTTTCGGCAGGGGCGCGAGGATGGCGATAGAGCAGGATACCGTCCAGGTATTGTCAGGCCTGCGCAAGGGCGTCACTATAGGAAGCCCTGTCGCGCTGTTGATAGAGAATAAGGACGCGTCCATCGATACGATGCCTTCGATAACAAGGCCGCGACCGGGGCATGCTGACCTTGCCGGCGCGCTGAAATACAATACGCAGGATATACGCGATATACTCGAGAGGGCCTCGGCGCGCGAGACCGCTGTGCGCGTAGCCGTCGGCGGCGTTTGCAGGATGTTCCTCGACGAGTTCGGCATAAGGATAGCCAGCCATGTCATAGAGATAGGAGGCGCCTCGCACGAAAAGGCGATGCTGAAGAAGGTCGAGGAGTGCGCGAGGACCGGCGACACGCTCGGCGGAATATGCGAGATAACGGCGGCCGGATTGCCGGTGGGCCTCGGCAGCCATGTATCGCCGGACAGGAGGCTTGACGCGAGGATAGCGGGTGCCATGATGTCGATACAGGCGATAAAGGGAGTCGAGATAGGCCTCGGCTTTGCCGCGGCACGGCTGCCCGGTTCGAAGGTCCATGACGAGATAACTTACGACAGGAAGGGCGGTTTCTCGCGCAGTTCGAACAATGCCGGCGGCATAGAGGGCGGCATGACGAACGGGGAGCCGGTGGTCGTCAAGATAGCGATGAAACCCATAGCGACGCTCGGGAAACCGCTCGCGTCGGTAGACATAAAGACGAAGAAGAAGGTTACCGCGCAGGTCGAGAGGCATGATGTATGCGCGGTATACGCCGCTTCCGTGGTCGGCGAAGCCGTGCTCGCTTTCGAGATCGCGAATGCCATGTCGGAGAAATTCGGCGGGGACAGCATGGCCGAGATGAAGAGGAACTTCGACGGCTACATAAAGCAGGTGAAATCCTTTTAGATGAAGAACATAATACTCGTGGGTTTTATGGGGACCGGCAAGACGGCGGTCGGCAAGGCGCTCGCGAAACGCCTCGGGCTCAGGTTCGTCGATATGGACGATATCATCGAGGAGCGCGAGGGCATGGAGATATCCGAGATCTTCGAGAAGAAGGGCGAAAGATACTTCAGGCATGCCGAGAGCAAGGTTGCCAGGGACATATCGCTGCAGTCGGGCCTTGTCGTCGCCGCGGGCGGCGGCGCCGTCATCGACGAAGAGAACGTCAGGAACCTGAAAGCCAACGGGGTGATGTTCTGCCTTGTCGCGACGCCTGAGACGATATTCAGCAGGACGAAGGGCCATACGCATAGGCCGCTGCTGAATGTCAGCGACCCGCAGGAGAAGATAGCCGAACTCATGGCCAAGCGCGCCGAATATTACGCGAGGGCCGATTACAGGGTAGATACCGGAAACCTTTCGGTCGAAGGGGTGGCCGATAAGATAATGGAGCTCATGAAGTGACGGAACTCGAATACCTTCTCGTCCTGAATTCCGTTCCCGATGTCGGGTATGTGAGGATAAAGAACCTCATAGCGCGTTTTGGCGGCATCGAAGGGGTCTTCAAGGCGACGAAGGCGCAGCTCGAAGAGACGGATAAGATAGGCCCGAAGATCGCGGCCGCGATAGCGGGCTGCGATAAGGAAAAGGTCCTGGAGGCGGAGCTTAAGCTCGCGGCGGCTTCAGGGGCGCGGATAATATCATATTTGGACGATGAATACCCGGCGAACCTGAAGCAGATATACGATCCGCCGGCCATATTATACGTCAAGGGCGCGTTCGCGCCCGAGGACAAATTTTCGGCCGCGATAGTCGGCTCGCGAAGGGCAAGCCGTTACGGCCTGCAGACCGCCGAGAGGTTCGGCATGGAGTTCGCGGCGCGCGGGATAACGGTGGTATCGGGCCTGGCCAGGGGCATAGACGCGGCCGGGCATAAAGGCGCCTTAAAGGCAAGGGGAAGGACCGTGGCCGTGCTGGGCAGCGGCCTCGCTAATATATACCCGCCGGAGCATATAGAGCTTGCCGGACGGATAATTGACGGCGGCGGCGCGATAGTTTCAGAGTTCCCGATGGCATGCGAGCCGTATAAGGATAATTTCCCGAGAAGGAACAGGATAATAAGCGGGCTCTCTCTCGGCGTCGTGGTCGTCGAGGCCGCGAAAGGATCGGGCGCGCTAATAACGACCGACTTCGCGCTCGAGCAGGGCAGGGAACTCTTCGCCGTGCCGGGCAACGCCGGTTCGGCGACATCCGCCGGGACGAATATGCTGATAAAGCAGGGCGCAAAACTTGTCGAATCGGCCGACGATGTCATAGAGGAACTCGGCGATATGATAAAGGGGCATATGAGGGCGCGCGTAACGCAGGCCGTTCGCGCACCTTCGCTGGAGGGGACGCAGAAAGCGGTGTTCGAATCCCTCGGCGATATGCCCGTCTCGGTCGATGAGATAATAGACGGCACGGAACTGGCCGCACCAGAGGCGATAGGCGCGCTCGTAAAGCTCGAGATACTGGGGCTGGTCGAACGCCTGCCCGGGCAGTCATACGTCAGGAAAGGCACATCATGAAGATATGTGTTAACGGAAAAGACATCCAGGCCGAGGACGGCCTGACTATTGCCGCGCTCATCGCGCTACTAAAGGCCGACGTAAAATATGCCGCAGTCGAGCTGAACCTCGAGATAATCGACAGGGAGTCTTACGGTTCCGTTAAGCTGAAGGACGGCGACAAGGTGGAGATAATACTGCCGGTCGGCGGGGGCGCGGAGAACGCGCTCGTCATCGTAGAGTCGCCGGCCAAGGCGAAGACCATAGAGAAATTCCTCGGGAAGGGTTTCATGGTCAGGCCGTCGATGGGCCATGTCATAGACCTGCCGATGAGGAAGATGGGCGTAGATATAGAGAACGATTTCCAGCCGAGCTATGTCGTGATAGCGAAGAAGAAGAAACTGCTGAGCGAGCTGAAGGCGGAAGCGAAGGACAAGGACGTCATATATATAGCGACCGACCCCGACCGCGAAGGCGAAGCTATCGGGTGGCATCTCGCGTCGCACCTCGGGAAGAACAAGGAGGTAAAGAGGGTCGTATTCCACGAGATAACGAAGAAGGCGATCCTCGAGGCGTTCGATAACCCCGCCGAGATAGACATCAAGCTCGTGAACGCGCAGCAGGCGCGCCGAGTGATCGACAGGATAGTCGGGTATTCGCTTAGCCCGCTGTTATGGAAGAAGATCACCCGCGGACTCAGCGCCGGGCGCGTCCAGTCGATCGCGGTGAAACTGATCGTAGACCGTGAGCGCGAGATAGAGGCGTTCGTCCCGCAGGAGTATTGGGAAGTAGAAGCCGAATTAAAGAAACATAAGGACAAAAAGACCTTCTTCGCGCAGCTCGATAAGATAGACGACAAGAAGGCCGAGGTCAAGGACAAGGCAACCGCCGACGCGATATTAGCAGAACTGCAGGGCGCGAAGTATAAGGTAAAGGATATAAAGCAGTCCGAAAAGAAGCTGAACCCGCAGGCGCCTTTCACGACATCGAAGATGCAGCAGGAGTCCTTCAACAAGCTGCATTTCAGGGCAGGCAAGACGATGAAGATAGCCCAGCAGTTATACGAGGGCCTCGATATCGGCAAGGAAGGCACCGTCGGCCTCATCACCTACATGAGGACCGATTCGGTTAAGGTCGCTTTCTCCGCCATCGAGGAGGCGAGGTTCTACATCAAGGACAAGTTCGGCGCGGAATACCTGCCCACGGCGGCGAACGAATACAAATCGAAGAAGGCCGCGCAGGAAGCCCACGAGGCGATAAGGCCCACCTCGGTAGCGAGGGAGCCGGATTCCATAAAGGAATACCTTTCACAGGACCAGTACCGGCTCTACAAACTGGTATGGGCGAAGTTCGTCTCGAGCCAGATGAAGCCCGCGATAATGTCGGTCGTATCGGTGGATATAGAGGCGGGCAGGTGCATGTTCAGGGCGTCCGGTTCGACGGTAATATTCCCCGGGTTCAAGGCCGCGTATGATATCGAAGAGGAAGGCGAAGCCGCCGACAAGAAGAAATCGTACCTTCCGAAACTCGAAGCGGGCGAACCGCTGGACCTCGTCAAGATAGACCCTACACAGCATTTCACGAAGCCGCCGCCAAGGTATACGGACGCGTCGCTCGTCAAGGCGCTCGAGGAGGACGGCATAGGCCGCCCCTCGACGTACGCGCCGACAATAGAAACGGTCGTCGCGCGCTATTATGTCAGGCGCGAGGGATCGGCCCTCTGGCCGACCGAGCTCGGTACGGTCGTAAACGACCTGCTCACGAAGAGCTTCCCGGTCATAATCGACGAGGAATTCACCGCGAAGATGGAGGAGGAGCTCGACGATATAGAGGAAGGGAAGGTGGAGTGGACGCAGGCATTGAAGGATTTCTACGGCCCGTTCTCGCAGTGGCTCTCGAAAGCCCAGGTCGAGATGAAAGAGGTCAAGAAGGACGTCGAGGAGCTCGACGAGGTATGCGAGAAGTGCGGCCGAAAGATGATAGTCAAGTGGGGCAGGCGCGGCAAGTTCAAGAGCTGTTCGGGTTTCCCGGAATGCAAGAACGCGAAACCTATGGTCACTACCGGCATCAAATGCCCCGAGCCCGGATGCGACGGCGAGCTTGTCGAGCGCCGTTCCCGCCGCGGCGCGTTCTACGGGTGCTCGCGCTTCCCAACATGCAGGCATGTGGAAAATAAGCCCAAGCCGACGGAGCAAACTTGATAGACAGGTATATCGAGAAGTTCATAAGGTACCTTGAGATAGAACGGAATGCTTCCAAGCATACGCTCGTAAATTATTCCATAGACCTGAAATCCCTGCGCGAGTTCCTTAAGGAAGAGCCGATAGAGAAGGTCGATTACGTCTCACTGCGAAGGTACCTCGCGCACGTGAAGGAGCTGAACCTCTCGAAGGTCTCGATAGCGCGCAAGATCGCCTCGATAAGGTCGTTCTTCAAGTTCCTGTTCAGGGAAGGGATAATCAAGAACAACCCCGCGTCGTCGCTCTCGACGCCGAAGCGCGACAAGCACCTGCCGAAATTCCTGGACGAAAAGGAGATAGTCCTTTTGCTCGAATCGCCGGGAAAAGAGGACGAAGCCGGCCTGCGCGACGGCGCGATACTCGAGACGCTCTATTCGACCGGCATCAGGGTCAGCGAGCTCGTCGGGCTGAACACTGACACCGTCGACCAGATCGGCGGTGTAATAAAGGTCTACGGCAAAGGCAAGAAGGAGCGGATCGTGCCGATAGGCGACAGGGCGCTGCAGGCGATAAGGGATTACCTGAAGAAGAGGCGCGCGGCGAAAATCAAAGACGCAAAGGCCCTCTTTTTCAACAAGAACGGCGGCAGGCTTACGGACCGTTCGATAAGGCGGATAATAAACAAATATATCACCAAGACTAGCATACAGCAGAAGATATCCCCGCACACCCTGCGCCACTCGTTCGCCACTCACATGCTTGACCACGGGGCGGACCTCAGGAGCGTGCAGGAGCTTTTGGGCCATGCGAACCTTTCCACGACCCAGATATATACGCATATAACCACCGAAAGGCTCAAGTCCGCGTATACGAAAGCGCATCCGCGGGCCTGAGATACCGATTATGAAGATGTTATACGACGCGTTTTTCATGGTCTTCTCCGTCCTCTACCTGCCTTATTTCGTGGTAAAAGGCAAATGGCGCGGTTTCAGCCGCCAGAGGCTCGGTATATTTCCGGAAGAACTGCTCGCCCGCATAAAGGGCCCCTGCACGATATGGCTGCATGCGGTGTCCGTCGGCGAAGTGATCGCGAGCCTCCCGCTGTATGACGAGATACGCAGGAACTACCCGTCCGCGAGGATAGTCGTATCTACCGTGACGCCGACCGGCAACCACATAGCCCGCGAAAGGTTCAAGGGCGCCGCGGTCATATACCTGCCGCTCGATATAAGTATTATTACGGACAAAGTGGCGCAGATCATAAAGCCGAAGGTCCTGCTAATTGCGGAGACCGAGATATGGCCGAACCTCATAACTTCTGTGAAAAAGTCAGGGGCGAAGATAGCGATATTCAACGGCAGGGTCTCGAACAGGTCGTTCAAGAACTACTCCGCAGTAAGGACGATGCTCAAGAAGATCCTCAAGAAGATAGATCTTTTTCTCATGCAGTCGAAAGCCGACGCCGACAGGATAATATGCCTCGGCGCTCCGGACGGAAGGGTGAAGGTATCGGGAAACCTTAAGTTCGACGCGGCCCTTTCCGCCGGGAAGGCCGACGAAAGGGAGGGTTTCAGGAAGAAGCTCGGGTTGCAGCCCGACGAAAGCCTGCTGATAGCGGGGTCGACGCATCCGGGGGAAGAAGAGATAATACTCAGGGGATTCAGGAAGCTTTCGAGGGAGTTCCCGAAGCTGCGCCTTCTTATTGCGCCCAGGCATACCGAGAGGTTCCCGGCCGTATCCGGCCTCGTGAGATCTTCCGGTTTCAAGCCGAGGTCCGTATCGAAATCCGACCACAGCCCCTCTAGGATAGAGGATGTATACGTGCTCGATGTCATGGGTATCCTCGCGCGGCTCTATTCCGCGGGGGACATGGTTTTCATAGGCGGAAGCTTCATCAGGAAGGGCGGGCAGAACCCGCTCGAGGCCGCGTATTATTCAAAGGCGATACTTTTCGGGCCGCATATGCACAATTTCGAAGGGATAGCCGGGTCGCTGCTGTCGGCGAAAGCGGCGATGCGCGTCGCGGACGAGGAGGACCTGGTCAGGAGCGTAAGGATGCTGCTGCACGATCCCGACGGCCGGGGTGCGATGGGCGAGAGGGCGCGTTCAGTCCTCGAGGCCAATGCCGGGGTCGCGGAGAAGGACCTCGAACTGATAGAGCCGCTGATAGGTAAGGCATGAACGACAGGCTTAAAAAATATTTCCTTTCCCTGATGTCCGATGATCCCGCGGTGCGGGGCCTTGTTCCTGGATTCCTCAGGTGGCTGCTGTACGGGCTGTCTTTTGTGTACGGCTCGCTGGTCGCGATCGCGAGATCCGGAGCGAAACCTTACCGTCCGGGCGGATGCAAAGTCATCAGCGTAGGCAATATCACCCTCGGCGGGACGGGCAAGACCCCCCTTGTCGCGGCGATAGCGCGCAGGTTCAGGCAGGACGGGAAGAAAGCGGTGATCATTACGCGCGGTTATATGGCTGACGCAAAGACAGGGCTTGCGGACGAGCCGGAATTCTACAAGAGGACGCTCGGGGGCGTCCCGGTCATCACCGGGCGCGACAGGGTCGCCTCGGCGAAAGAGGCGGAAGCGAAGTATTCCCCGGGCCTGCTGCTGCTCGACGACGGGTTCCAGCATTGGAACCTCGCGAGGGACCTCGATATAG
Organism: Candidatus Omnitrophota bacterium; assembly: GCA_041651455.1. GTDB lineage: Bacteria > Omnitrophota > Gorgyraeia > Pluralincolimonadales > Pluralincolimonadaceae > UBA6215. The sequence goes on along the minus strand of JBAZJG010000008.1, from coordinate 68,787 downwards.
TCACAGTAGACGTGAACAATCCCTTCGGCAACGGGAGCCTGCTCCCGCGGGGCATACTCAGGGAGCCGGTCTCTTCCCTTAAGCGGGCCGGCGTGGTCGTGATCACGAAGGTCCTTCCCGATATGTCGAGCCTCGGCAAAGCGGAGGCGTTAAAAAACAGGATAAGGCAGGAGAACCCCGATGCGGAGGTCTTTAATGCGTCATACTGCGCGCGGCGCCTGCATGACGTTTTCGGAGGGTACGAGACGGGCCTCGACGCGATAAACGGCAGGCAGGCGGCGTTGTTGTGCGCGATAGGGGACCCGCGTTCATTCGAGGAGACAGTCGTGTCAACGGGCGCGATAGCCGCGGCCCGGTATTATTTCACGGACCACCATATTTTCACCGCGGCGGAGATAGGGCGCATAATTAAGGAATGTAAAGGCAAGGGCATAGACACTATCGTGACGACCGAGAAGGACCTTCCGCGCATAAAGAACTCCGGCGCGGCACCGGCCTCGCCCGAGGCATCCGGTGTCCGGATACTCGCGTTATCGGTCGAGCTGGTAATAGACAAAGAGGATAAATTTTTTGGCAGACTGGATACTCTATTTACTCGTAAGGCTTGAGGCCTTCATATTCCGGCTCCTGCCGCTCAGGTTCTCGCTTTGGGCGGCAAGGTCTTTCGGGAGCCTAATATACTTCACGATGGGCCGCCGAAAGACCGTCGCGTACGCGAACCTGCGCGCCGCGTTCAGGGGAAAATATACTCCGTCGCAGCTCGACAATATCATAAAAAGCATATACGGGAATATCGCGCAATCATATATGGAACTGCTGAAGTTCCCGCAGATCGACGATAACTACATAAAAAAATATATAAGGATAGAAGGGCACGATAAGGTAAAGAAGGCGGTCGCGGAGCAGGGCACGGGCGTCATTTTCCTCACCGCGCATTTCGGGAACTGGGAGCTCAGCTCGCTGATAGGTTCGGATTCCGGATATAAGATGAACGTGCTCGCCCGCTGGCAGAAGATGGAGAAGCTCAACGGCTACCTGAACAAGATGCGTGGTTCGAAGGGCGCGCATGTCATATTCAAGGAGAACGCCGTTGAGGAGATCCTCGATTCCCTGAAGAGGAAGGAAGCGGTCGGGATACTCTCGGACCAGGACGGCGGCAAAAAAGGAGAGCTCGTCGAGTTCCTCGGGCGCAAGGCGTCCACCCCGAAGGGCGTCGCGCATTTTTCCCTGAGGACCGGTGCGCCGGTATTCCCGGTCTTCATCGTCAGGGAGCGCGGGCCTTACCACAGGATAGTCGTCGAGGATGACATATCGGTGATGCGTTCCGACAACCTCGAGAAGGACGTGCATGAGATACTCCAGAGGTTCGCGGACGCGCTCGCGAAATACGTCAGGCAGTACCCCGGACAGTGGCTCTGGCTGCATAAGCGCTGGAAGTCCACGCCGACCAAATACGTCCTCGTGCTCAATGACGGCAAGGCGGGCCATTACAAGCAGTCGCTCGCGCTCGCGCGCATGATAAAGGATATGCGCGCCGGAAAAGGATACCTGCCGGATGATACCGCCGTCGAGACGGTCGAGGTGAGGTTCAGGAGCGCATCTGCCAGGGTTGTCTTCGATCTCGGGTCAAAGATAGGGCTTGGCATGCACGCGCTCTCGGGATGCTTCGAAAAGGAAAGCTATGAAGCATTGAGGTCGTCATATGCCGATTACGTCGTATCATGCGGCTCTTCGCTCGCGGGGGTGAACCTGTCTCTTAAGAAGGAACTCGGTGCCAGGTCCATCGTGATAATGAAGCCGAACATATTCGGCATAAAGGATTTCGACTTGGCGGTGGTCCCTGTCCATGACCGTGTCAGGCCGGCGGCAAACGTGGTTATGACGCAGGGCACGGTCACCGGCCTCGACGCTGCGGCCCTGCGCGGGTACGCCGCGCGGCTCAACGAAAAGGTCAGGATAACGAAAAGAAAAGTCATCGGCGTCCTTATAGGCGGCGATTCGAGGGACTACGTGCTCGAGAAGGAGCTTGCGGTCGAGGTCATGGACGGCGTCCTCCGCGCCGCGGAAGAGATAGACGCCGAAGTGCTGGTCACGACGTCGCGCAGGACGCAGAGGGCGGTCGAGTTCGCGCTGAAGGAACGTTACGGCAAGTCCGGCAGGATAAAGATGCTGCTGATAGCCAACGACGGGAATTTCGAGGGCGCGATAGAAGGGATACTGGGGCTCTCCGGATTACTGGTAGTATCCGGAGAATCGGTCGCCATGCTGACCGAGGCGATAAGTTCCGACAGGCCCGTCATCGCGTTCATGCCCCGCAAGATAAAGCCGCGTTCAGCGGCGAAGCTGGAAAGGTCGGTAGGTAACCTCGAGAAAGAGTCGCTGATAAAAGTCTCAACGCCCGCGGAGATCGCGAAGGATATAGCCCATTATATGGGCCATGAACCGGCCGCGGTCTCGGACGGCGATATCGCGGCCGTGCAGGCCGCGCTGGGTAAAATAATATGAAGATAGTCCAGATACTGCCGTCATTGAGCATGGGCGGGGTCGAGACGGGAGTCGTCGACCTGTCGGAACGCCTTATCAAGCTCGGGCATAACGCGGTAGTCATATCGAGCGGCGGGGAGCTCGTAAAAAAACTCGAAGCCGCCGGCATCAAGCACTATACGCTTCCGGTCGACAAAAAGAACCCGCTTACCATAATACGCATGATACCCGTCGTCTGCAGGATACTGCGTTCGGAGAAGGCCGATATCCTGCATGCGCGCAGCAGGGTCCCTGCGATGATAGGATATTATGCCGCCCGCCGGGCCGGCGCGATCTTCATAACGACGTGCCACGGGTACTATTCTAAGAAGCCGTTCAGCAAGGTGATGGGATGGGGCAAGTATGTCATAGCGATAAGCCAGATAATAGCGAAGCATATGATGGATTCGTTCAAGGTGCCCTACAGGCGGATTAAGCTCATATACCGCGGGGTCAACCTCGAGCAGTTCAGGTTCAGGGAACCCGATGAATCCGTAAAGAGCGAATATACGATAGGTATAATAGGCAGGCTGACCCCGCTTAAGGGGCACGTATATTTCTTCAGGGCCGCCGCGAAGGCCCTTAAATATTTTCCGCGGCTCAAAATTCTCGTCGTGGGCGAGGCGTCCCCCGGCAAGGAGAGGTACAGGCAGGAATTGCAGGATACTGTCCGCAGGCTCGGGCTCGAGAAACATGTGGAGTTCCTCGGCCGCAGGAGCGATATACCGGATATACTCGCGGGGCTCGACCTGCTCGCGCTCGCGACGACGGTCCCGGAAGGTTTCGGCAGGGTCATCATCGAGGCCTTCGCCTCGGGAGTGCCTGTAGTCGCCACGAGCGTAGGCGGAGTGACCGAGATAATCCGCGACGGTGTGAACGGCCTGCTCGTCCCGCCCGAAGACCCGCAGGCGATGGGCGATGCTATCGTAAAGATACTGAAGGACAGGACGCTTGCGAAAGACCTCGTCCGCAACGCGAGGAAGGACGCGGAGGAGAAGTTCAACCTCGACAGGATGATAACGGAGACCGTCCGGGTCTACGAGGAAGCGCTTGAACAGAAGAGGATACTCATAATCAAGATAAGCGCGGTCGGCGATTGCGTGCTCGCGACGCCGTCGCTGCGGGCGATACGCCAGAAGAACCCGAAGGCCTATATAGCGCTGCTTACCGGCAGGATGGAGAGCCAGGCCCTGAAGGGATGCCCTTACGTGGATGAGGTCATAATATACGACAGGAAAGGCCGCGACAGGGGATGGCTCAGGTTCCTCGAGCTCGCCGCGGAAGTCAGGCGCTACTGCTTCGAGGAGGTCGTCGACCTTCAGAACAGTTCAAGGAGCCACATATTCGCGATAATGAGCACCGCGACGAAGAGGTACGGTTACCGGAAGGGCTGGCACGGCCTCCTTCTTAACAAATCCATTACGGACAACGGGCGCCCGATACCGCCCGTCGACCACCAGTTCAGGGTCCTCTCGCTCATGGGTATTGAGGGCGCGCCGAAAGAGCTCGAGCTTTGGCCTTCCGCCGCCGACGAGGAATCGGTAAGGGGTATGCTTGAGGCGGACTGGGTAGGGGACCACCAGGCGCTTGTCGCGATAAATCCGGGCGCGAGCCCGCGCTGGGCGACGAAGAGGTGGCCTGCCGAGAATTTCGCGAAACTGTGCGACCTGCTTGCGGAAAAAGAGATAAGGCCTGTCATTATCGGGACCAAAGCGGATTCGGAGGCCGCGGACCTGATAATATCGATGACAAGGTCGAAACCGGTGAACCTTACTGGCAAGACCACCATAACGGAACTGGCCGCGCTGATGAAGAGGATGAAGTGCCTTGTTACAAGCGACAGCGCCCCGATGCATGTGGCGGCGGCGATGAAGACGCCGTTCGTAGCGTTGTTCGGCCCCACCGATCCGGCAAGGCACCTGCCGCCTTCGCAGGCCTGCGCGGTAGTGCGCAAGGGCCTCGGGTGCGCTCCGTGCTACAAGCCGGTATGTTCGGATATAAGGTGCATGCGGGAGATAGAGGTGGAAGACGTCATGAAGGCGATAGAAAAACTTTTGGCGGCCCGATGAACATACTCCTGGTTACCACGCATATGAGGATGGGAGGCGTCGGCGTATATACGGTGACGCTCGCGAACCGCCTTCAGGCCGCGGGCAACCGCGTATTCGTCGCGTCCTCTGGTGGAGGCCTCGCGGGAGAGCTCGCGCCGGGTATCGTAAAACTGGACGCGCCCCTCAACACGAAATCGGTATTAAGCCCCAAGGTCCTAGCGTCCGCTTTTAAATTGCGCGCGACTGTAAAGAAAGAGAAAATAGATATAGTACATGCCCAGACGAGGGTATCGCAGGCGGCGGCGCACCTGTTGTCCGCGTTGACGGGCGTACCGTATGTGGCGACCTGGCACGGGTTCTTCAGGCCGCATCTCCTGCGCAAGGCGTTCCCGTTCTGGGGAGTAAAGACGATAGCGATAAGCAAGCCGGTATACGAGAACCTGAAGGATGCGTTCGGCAGGAAAGAGAAAGGCCTGCGGCTCGTGCCCAACGGCGTCGAGACGGACAAGTTCAGCGTGGAGTATACCCCCGGAGAGAAGAAGGGCATAAGGGAGAAATACGGATTGGGCGGCGGCCCGGTAGTGGGCATCATATCAAGGCTTTCCGGGGAGAAGGGGCACGCGGTGCTGATAGATGCTTTCGGGGAAATATCGGCAAGGTTCCCCGGAGCGCAGCTGCTTATAATCGGAGAGGGCCGCCTTGAGAAGGACCTCAGGAAGAAGGCCGAAGTCCTGGGCCTCGGGGACTCGGTCCGCTTCTTCGGAAACACCTTAAACGCGCGCGAATTTCTTGCTATAATGGATGTATTCGCTAGGCCCGGGCTGCAGGAAGGGTTCGGGCTTGCGATCGCGGAAGCGATGCTGATGGGAGTCCCGGTCGTATCCACGGGAGTCGGCGGTTTCAAGGAGATGCTGGATGACGGGGAATTGGGCGTGCTCGTCGAGCCGTGCGACGCCGCCTCGCTTGCCGAAGCGATATGCCGCCTGCTCGGCGACAAGGCGCTGGCGGGGCGCATAGCGGCTGCCGCGAGAAAGTATGCTGCGGAAAAATTTTCCGCGGAACGCATGGCAAGGCAAACGCTTGAAGTATATAAAGAGGCGCTGGATGAGACCGGCAAAAAATAACCGGCCGCGCTTTCGCTTGCTTATAGCCGTATCAGTATTGGCCCTCGCGGCAACCGGGGCAATGCTCTTTCTCGAGACGAAATTTTATCCGCCGATACTTATGTACCATAACGTAGAGGACCTTCCCGCGGGCAACGCCATGTATGTCACCGGCGCGCAGTTCAGGGAACAGATGAGGTTCCTCAGGGAACATAAGTACAATATCGTATCACTGGACGCGCTCGCGGATATCCTGGAAAGCGGGGGAAAAGTGCCGAGGAATACCGTCGCGGTCACATTCGACGACGGCAACGCTAACAATTACCTGAATGCTTTCCCGATACTGAAGGAATACGGTATACCGGCTACGGTCTTCATGATATCGGATTGTATAGGCAGGGGCGGGTACCTGACCGTAACGCAGATAAGGAAGATGTCTTCGGCGGGGATAGATTTCGGCAGCCATACGAGGTCGCACCTAAATTTCAAGGATGCCCCGGAACGGGCGATCGAGAACGAGCTGCTGCATTCAAAAAAGATAATAGAGGAAGTGACCGGCAGGAAAGTGACGGCGTTCTGCTACCCGTTCGGCGAGCGCGGCGCCTGCCGCGACGATATGCTGAAACGCGCCGGATACAGGACCGCTTTCATGACGACGCTGCGCGACGGCTCGGTGAGATTGGACAGGTTCGCGCTGAAACGCATAAAGATAGAGACAAGCAGGGCCAACATGCTCGAGTTCAGGCTCAAGGTGTCGGGCTATTATACATGGCTGAAATCGGCCGGACGGAAAAGGAAAAAGTGAAAAAGATACTGATAGTCAACGTAAACTGGATAGGGGATGTGCTCTTTTCGACCCCGGCTATACGTGCGCTGCGCAAACATTATCCCGACGCGCATATCGCCTGCATGGTTGTCCCGCGCTGCAGGGAGGTGCTCGAGTTGAACCCTAACATAAACGAGCTGATTATCTATGACGAAAAAGGCGAATACAAGGGCCTGACGGGAAAGATGAGGCTGATATCCGAGCTGAAGGCGCGCTCGTTCGACATGGTATTCCTGTTCCACAGGTCCCTGACCCGCACGCTTATGGTCGCCCTCTCCGGGATAAGGGAAAGGGTCGGCATTGATAACCCTAAGAGGGGTTTCCTGCTTTCGAGGAAGGTCGCGCCGCCGCCGCCCGACATCCATAAGGTCGAACAGTTCCTTAACATCGTAAAAGTGACCGGCGTGAAAGACGCCGGCAAGGATATGGAAGTGCACGTCAGCAATAGCGACGAGGCATTCGCGGAATCTTTCCTGAGATCCCAGGGCATAAAGAAGGGAGAACCGTTTGTCATCCTGAACGCCGGCGGCAACTGGGACATGAAGCGCTGGCCCGCCGAAAATTTCGCCGAACTCGGCAACAGGCTCGGCAAGGAATACGGCATGCCGGTGGTATTGACCGGCGCCGGGAAGGACGTCGGCCTCGCCGAAAAGATCGCCGGCATGATGAAGAAGAGGCCGGTCATCGCCGCTGGCACGACCTCGCTGAGGCAGCTCGCTTCGATAATGAAACGCGCCGCACTCGTCGTCTCGAACGATTCGGGGCCGATGCATATTGCGGTCAGCCAGGGCGCGAAGACTATAGCGATATTCGGGCCGACCGATCCCAAACTTACGGGGCCGTACGGCAGCGGGACGTATAAGGTGCTGCAGAAGAGTTCCGGAAAACCGGATTGCAAGATACCGTGCTACAACCTGCGCTGCGAGGACGCCTTGTGCATGAAAGCGGTATCGGTCGATGACGTCATGCGCGAAGCGGAAAGGCTCCTCAAATGAAAACCGCAAAGAAGATACTCGTCGTTACTTTGAGCAATATAGGCGACGCCGTCCTGACGCTGCCGGTCCTAAGCGCGCTGCGCGCGCAATACGGAGGCGAAGCGGAGATAGACGTGGTCGCGGGCCCGCGTTCTTCGGAGGTCTTCGTATCGGACCCGAGGATAAACAGAGTATACGTATATGACAAGTCGGCCCCGCTGATGCGTAAGGCCGGCCTAATGCTGGAGCTCAGGAAGAACCGCTATGACCTCCTCGCGGACCTGCGCAACAGCATGTTCGGGTTCTTCGTTGGCGCCAAGGTCTCCAACGGCCCTGCAAAGGCGGCCGCGGGAGAGGTCAAGCACAAGACAGAGGAGCATCTCGACAGGATAAGGCAGCTCGGCATAGACGCAAAATACGCGCCGTCCCCGGTCTGGATAAGCAAGTCCGACGAGGAGAAGGCCAGGATCCTGCTGAGGGACAAGGGCATATCGGACGCCGATAGGTTGATATGCGTAAGCCCGGGCGCGAAGAGCCATATAAAGAAGTGGAGCGAAGGCGGGTTCGCCAAGGCCTGCGATATGCTTGCCGCTCAATACAAGATGAAGGTCGTATTCGTCGGCGACGCCTCCGAAAAGGAGACATGCCAGAGGATAATAAATATGATGCGCAGTTACGCCGTCTCGACCGCGGGTTCCACCAACCTGCGCGAACTCGCGTGGATAATCAAGCGCTCGTCGCTGCTGATGACCAATGACAGCGCGCCGCTGCACATAGCGGGTTCCCTCGAGACGCCGGTTGTGGCGATATTCGGGCCGACCGACCCGAGGAGATACGGCCCGAGGCCGGATGGCGCGGGAATCGCGGTCAGCAGGAAGCTCCATTGCTCGCCGTGCGAGGCCGCGCAGTGCAGGTACAACCTGGAATGCATGAAGTCCGTGACCGTCGAAGAGGTATTCGATACCGCTAAAAAGGTGATGGATGCCGGAAAATAAAAGAAGATACAGGATTCTGATAATAAGGACCGACAGGATAGGCGACGTGCTGCTCTCTACGCCCGCGATAAAGGCCGTAAGGGACGCGTACCCGAACGCGCATATCGCGATGATGGTCAGGCCGTATGTCGAGGACATCGTCGACGGCAACCCTTACCTCGACGAGGTGATCCTGTATGACAAGGATAACGAGCAGAAAGGGATCTTCGCGACCCTGGCTTTCGTAGCCGGGCTAAGGCGCAAGAAGTTCGACCTCGCGATAGTCCTGCATCCGACGGTCAGGTCCAACGTTATACCTTTCCTTGCCGGCATACCCGAGAGGGTCGGTTACGACAGGAAGTGGGGTTTTCTGCTGACGAAACGGCTGAAGGACACGAAACACTACGGTGAGAAGCACGAGATAGATTACAGCCTCGACGTCCTGCGCCCGGTCGGGATAACATCTAACGGCAGGGCGCTTTACATGCCCGTAAAACCGGAATACGAGAGGGTCATAGAACGTTTCATGGACCTCGCCGACCTCGGGAGCAGGGATATTATCGTCGCGATAAGCCCGGGCGCGAGCTGCCCGTCGAAGCGCTGGCCCGCTTACAGGTTCGGCCGAGTGGCGGATGAGCTTATAGGAAGGCGCGGCGTGAAGGTCGTGATCATAGGCGGGCCGTCCGACAAGAAGACGGTGGATGAGGTGAAGACGGGCATGCTGCACAGCCCGATAGTCCTTTCAGAAGAGCATTCGCTCGGGGAAGTGGCGGCACTGCTTAAGAGGTGCAAACTGCTGATCTCCAACGATTCCGGCCCGGTCCATATCGCGGTAGCGGTCGGGACCCCGGTAATCTCGATATTCGGCAGGTTGGACCCGGGGCTTTCTCCCCAGAGGTGGGGGCCGGTCGGGCCGCGCGACATCGTCATACATAAGGATGCCGGATGCAAGGAGTGCCTTGCGCACAACTGCAAACTCGGTTTCAAATGCCTCGATGCCGTTGCTGTCGAAGATGTCCTTTCGGCGGCGGAAGGGCTCCTAGGCGGCAATTGACATAAAGCGTTAATAGTGGTAAACTTTTCGACAACAGAAAGCAAGGTAAACCATGAAATTCTTAGTCACCGGAGCGGCAGGCCTTATCGGCTCCAACCTCGCATTAGAACTCCAGAAACACGGCAAGACCATCGCTTTAGACGACCTTTCAGCCGGCAGGAAAGAGAACCTCGCGCGCTTTAAGGGGGCGATGGTCATAGCGGACATACGCAAGGTGGATTACTCGAAGTTCCTCGACAGGTGCGACGCGGTATTCCACCAGGCCGCCATCACAGATACTACCGTCATGGACAGGAACCTGATGCTGTCGGTCAACGTCGACGCCTTCAAGAGGCTCCTTATTTACGCAAAATCGATCGGATGCAAAAAGATAGTGTACGCGTCGAGCGCCGCGACATACGGCAAGGGCAAGGTCCCGATGAAAGAGACCGACAGGCCCGCGCCCGCCAACATCTACGGCGAGAGCAAGGTCCGCATGGAACAGGTAGCTAAGGCGTTCGTGAAGGAGAACCCGGACTTCTCCGTCGTGGGGCTGCGTTATTTCAACGTCTACGGCCCCGGAGAGACGCATAAGAAGAAGGCCGCAAGCATGATATACCAGCTTTACCTGCAGATGGCCTCGGGCAAGCGCCCGAGGGTCTTCAAATGGGGCGAACAGTACCGCGATTTCATATACGTCAAGGATGTCGTCGCCGCCAACATGAAGGCGATGGCGTATAATGGCAGCGGAGCCTTCAACGTAGGCACCGGAGCGCCCGCGACATTCAACGAGGTCATAGAGGCCCTGAACAAGGCGCTGAAGAAAGACCTGACGCCCGAGTATTTCGATAATCCTTACGGTTTCTACCAGGACAGGACGCATGCCGATATGGCGCTGTCGAAGGCAGCGCTCAAATTCTCCGCTAAATACGGTGTGGAGGCGGGGATAAAAGATTACGTATCGATCCTGAAAAAACAGAAAAGGCGCTGAGATGCTGAAAAAGACCGATCTGGAAAAGTTCAATAACACTATTTCGAGGTTCAGCGGCGCGAAGGTTCTCGTCGTAGGGGACCTGATACTCGACGAATTCATCTGGGGCGATTCCTCGAGGATCTCTCCGGAGGCGCCGGTCCCGGTCGTGCTTGTGGGCAGGGAATCGATGATGCCCGGCGGCGCGGCCAATGTCGCGAGTAATATAAGCGCGATAGGGGCGAAGGCCTACCTTGCCGGCGTGATTGGGCGTGACGCGCACGGGCGCCAGCTCGAGACGATATTAAAGCAAAAGGGCGTAGACCTCGAAGGCGTCATATCGGATCCCGAGAGGCCCACGACGCTCAAGACAAGGGTCGTGGCGCGCCACCAGCAGGTGGTCAGGATAGACCGCGAGAGCGCGAAACCGCTGGCGGAATCGCTTAACAGGGAACTTATAGCATTCATAAAGTCAAAGATAAAAGAGGTTGACGGTGTCATCATAGAGGACTACGGCAAGGGCGTCGTGACGCCCGGGCTTCTGAAGGAGATCGTCCCCCTCGCGAGAAAGCATAAGAAGATAATAACCGTAGACCCGAAGGAAGAGCATATTTCGTATTACAAGGGAGTGACGGCCATCACCCCGAACCGCAAAGAAGCGGAAGCCATGGGCGGCATAAAGGCGAAGGACGATCCATCGCTGGATAAGCTCGGTAAGTCGTTACTGGAAAGGCTGAAGTTGCAGGCGGCGCTTATCACTTTAGGCGAGAACGGCATGAGGGTTTTTGAGCGCGGCGGTAAGATAACACAGATACCGACGGTCGCGCAGGAGGTCTTTGACGTCTCGGGCGCAGGCGACACGGTCATCGCCACTTTTACGGCGGCATTATGCGCCGGCGCGAAGATGATAGAAGCCGCGCATATTTCCAATTTCGCGGGCGGCATAGTGGTCGGGAAGGTCGGCGTCGCGTCGACATCCCAGGCCGAGCTGAAAGCCCGCATAAGGGACCACCATTGGCAGCCCTGATCCGAGGAGGCATCTGAATGGACGCTATCGGCGTCATCCCGGCGAGGTACGGTTCGACGAGGTTCGAGGGAAAGGTCCTCGCGGACCTTCTCGGCAAGCCAGTCATACAGCATGTCTGGGAAAATGCCAAGAGGGCCGCGACCCTTGATGACCTCATAGTAGCCACCGATGACGAACGGATCCTCGACGCCGTGCAGGCGTTCGGCGGCAAGGCGGTCATGACCGCGAAGGAACACCGGACGGGGACGGACAGGTTGAGGGAAGTCGCGAACCCGGTCGAGACGAGGGTTGTCGTGAACATCCAGGCCGACGAGCCGCTGCTGCATCCGTCTATGATAGACGATGTAGTCACCCCGCTGCTGCACAGCAGGGAACTGGCGATAACGACGCTGAAGAAGAAGATAACCGACCCTGAAGACCTGCGTAACCCGAACGTCGTAAAAGTAGTGACCGACAAGAACGGCTACGCGCTTTACTTTTCGCGTTCGGCGATACCTTTCCCGCGTTTCCACGAAAACGTCGTGTTCTACAAGCATATAGGGCTTTACGCCTTCACGAAGGATTTCCTTTTCACTTTCACGACACTCCCGGCCTCGTCCCTCGAAGGGACGGAGGGGCTTGAGCAGCTTCGCGTCCTCGAGAACGGTTACAGGATAAAAGTCGTCGAGACCCAGTTCGATACGATAGGCATCGACACTCCCGAAGACCTCGAGCGCGCGAGGGAGGTCCTAACCTTGAGGGATAAATGACAGCGCAAGCACGCGGCACGAAATATATATTCATCACAGGAGGAGTGGTATCCAGCCTCGGCAAGGGTATAGCTTCGGCCTCGATCGGAAAATTGCTGGAGGCAAAAGGCATTAAGGTCACGATGCAGAAGCTCGACCCGTACATAAACGTGGACCCGGGCACGATGAACCCTTTCCAGCACGGCGAGGTCTATGTTACCGATGACGGCGCCGAGACCGACCTCGACCTCGGCCATTACGAGAGGTTCACGTCGGTCATTACCGGAAAGGACAATAATGTCACGACCGGCAAGATATACAATTCCGTCATAACGAAGGAGCGCCGCGGCGATTACCTCGGAGGGACGGTCCAGGTGGTCCCGCACATAACGAACGAGATAAAGGAATCGATAAAGAAGGTTGGCCGGATCAAGGGTGTCGACGTGGTCCTCTGCGAGATCGGCGGGACCGTCGGCGATATCGAATCCCTGCCTTTCCTCGAGGCGATCAGGCAGCTGAGGCTCGAGAAGGGCCGCGGGAACGTCCTTAACATACACCTTACCCTCGTGCCGTATATCAGGGCTGCGGGCGAGCTGAAGACGAAACCGACCCAGCATTCGGTGCAGAAGCTCCGTGAGATAGGCATCCAGGCGGATATCCTGCTTTGCAGGACGGAGAAATCCCTTTCGAAGAAACTGAAGGAGAAGATAGCGCTCTTCTGCAACGTCGACGAGGACGCGGTCTTCGAGGCGAAGGACGTAAAGGACATCTATGAGGTCCCGGTCATGTTCAAGGAGCAGGGGCTAGATAAGGTCATCGTGAAGATGCTCGACCTGCACGGCCGCGACAAAGGGCTCAAGGACTGGGAGGAGAAGGTCATTAAGCCGTCGCTGAACCCGTCGGCATGCGCCGTAATAGCCGTAGTCGGCAAATACATAGAATTGCAGGACGCGTATAAGTCGATATACGAGGCGCTCAAGCACGGCGGGATAGCCAATAATGCGCGCATTGAGATAAAGAGGGTCGAGTCGGAGAAGATCGAGCAGTTCGGCGCCGAGAAATACCTGGGCGATGTCGACGGCATACTGGTCCCGGGCGGTTTCGGGACCAGGGGCATAGAAGGCAAGATCAAGGCGATAAGGTACGCGCGGGAGAACAAAGTGCCTTTCTTCGGCATATGCCTCGGCATGCAGTGCGCGACGATCGAGTTCGCGAGGAACGTATGCGGGCTCGACAGGGCAAATTCCACGGAGTTCGACAGGAGCACGCCCAATCCGGTAATAAGCCTTATAGAGGAGCAGAAGAAGGTCACGCAGCTCGGCGGGACAATGCGCCTCGGAAAATACCCGTGCAAGGTCAGAAAGGGGACTAAGACATTCGACGCTTACCGCAAGGAACTCGTATACGAGAGGCACCGCCACAGGTATGAGTTCAACGGCAAGTATAAGGATATCATGGCGAAGAACGGCCTCATAGTGACGGGCGTATACCCGAAGGCGAACCTCGCGGAGATAATAGAACTGCAGGATCATCCGTGGTTCATAGGGTCGCAATTCCACCCGGAGTTCAAATCGAAGCCGGATGATTGCCAGCCGCTTTTCAGGGAGTTCGTGAAAGCGTCGTTGGGGTCCGGTATTAAAAGGAGCTGAACGTGGCAAAGACCGTATCGATCGGAAAGATAAAGATAGGCGGGGACAACCCGCTTGTCCTGATAGCCGGGCCGTGCGTAATTGAGAGCGAAACATCGGCCGTCCGGCATGCGCGCGCGATAAAGAACATCGCGGACAGGCTCGATATCCCGTATGTCTATAAGTCCAGCTACGACAAGGCAAACAGGACGTCGGTCAAATCTTTCCGCGGCCCGGGTCTCGAGAAGGGGCTGAAGATACTGAAGGCGGTCAAGGCCGCCGCGGGCGTCCCGGTATTGAGCGACGTGCACTGCAAGGAGGAGCTCGATGCGGCCGCCAAGGTCCTCGATGTGATACAGGTGCCGGCATTTCTCTCGAGGCAGACGGATTTCATAATAGCCGCGGCAAAGACCGGGAAGGTAGTGAACATAAAGAAGGGGCAGTTCATGGCCCCATGGGACGTGAAATTCTCGGTCGAGAAAGCGGCGGCGGCAGGGAACAAGTCGATCATAATAACCGAACGCGGCGCCAGCTTCGGGTATAACAACCTTGTAAGCGACATGAGGTCACTCGCGATACTCGGCGAACTCGGGTACCCGGTCGTGTTCGACGCGACGCATTCCGTGCAGTTGCCGGGAGGCCAGGGAGAGTCGTCGGGCGGCGAAAGCAGGTTCATTCCGGTTCTCGCGCGCGCGGCCGTAGCCGCAGGATGCGACGGGCTCTTCCTCGAGGTCCACGAAGACCCGAGGTGCGCGCTCTGCGACGGCCCGAACTCGGTCGCGCTGAAGGACCTTGAGGAGCTTCTCGTGACGGTAAAGGAGATACACGAGATAGTAAAAGACAATACGGGCAAGGGGAGGCGCAGATGATAAAACGCGCAAAGGAAGTCCTCAGGATAGAAGCGGCCGCGATATCATCGCTCATCCGCAGGATAGACAAAAATTTCGAGAAAGCGGTCAGGGCGGTCCTCGCTTGCAAGGGCAAGCTCGTCGTGACCGGCATGGGCAAGCCCGGGTTCATCGGCGCCAAGATATCGGCCACGCTCTCGTCTACCGGGACGCCGAGTCTTTACCTGCACCCGGCCGACGCCATACACGGGGACCTCGGAAGGGTCACGAAGGACGACGTCGTGCTCGCGATCTCCAACTCCGGCGAGACGGAAGAGATAATCAGGCTCCTGCCGACACTGAAGAAGATCGGAGCAAGGATAATAGCCATGACCGGCAACGGGGATTCAACCCTCGCGAAGCACAGCGATGTCGTGCTGGATGTCGCCGTGAAGAAAGAGGCGTGCCCGCTCAACCTCGCGCCGACCGCCTCGACGACGGCGATGCTCGCAATGGGCGATGCGTTGGCCGTCGCGCTGCTTGACCGCAGGGGATTCAGGCGCGAAGATTTCGCTTTATACCATCCGGGCGGCTCGCTCGGCAAGAGGCTTATACTCAAGGTCGAGGACATAATGAGGAAGGGAAAAGAGAACCCGGTCGTCGGCGAGGAGATGAAGATAAAAGACGTGCTGCTGAGGATCACGGGCGCGCGCGCGGGTTCGGCGAGCGTCGTGGACAAGAAAGGCGTATTGGCCGGGATATTCACAGACGGCGACCTGCGCAGGCATCTCGGCACGGACCCCCTGCTTTCGTTGAAACCTGTGAAGCAGGTAATGACGAAGAACCCGGTCACGATCTCCAAGGATATGCTTGCCGCTGAAGCGTTCCGCATCCTGAAGGAGAAGAGGATAGACGAGATACCGGTCGTCGACAAGTCGAAGAGGCCCATAGGCCTCGTGGACGTCCAGGACCTGCTGAAGGCGGGGCTCGTATAACCCATGGATATCTCCGACAAGGCGAAAAAGATAAAGCTTCTGGTCCTTGACGTAGACGGTGTTATGACCGACGGCAGGGTATATTACGACGATTTCGGCGACCAGCTTAAGGCGTTCGACATACAGGACGGCTACGGGCTGACGCTCTGGTGGAAGGCGGGGCTCAAGTCCGCTATCATTACAGCGAAGAAATCCCGCGTGGTATCCCGCCGCGCGAAGGCCTGCCATATCGATAAGGTCTTCATGGGCGCGCGCGACAAGGGCGCCGAGTACGAGAAATTATTGAAGATTTTCAAGGTCACCGACGAGGAGGTCTGTTTCATCGGTGACGACCTCATAGACCTGCCCGTCATGAGGCGGGCGGGACTGGCTGTCGCAGTCCCTTACAGCCGTCCGGAACTGAAAGCCATATCCCACTACACCACCCTTGCTGAAGGCGGCCGCGGAGCGATAAGGGAACTCATCGAGATCATCCTCAAAACCCAGTCCAAATGGCAGTGTTGACAAAGAAAATCTCCTAACGTATACTATGATTCAATAAAAGGAGAAGAGATGCCGAAAAGAGAGAAAAAATCTCTCGGAGAAGCGCTCGTCGAACTCGGCCTCATCGATGCCGGGAAGCTCAAAAAGGCGAAGGCCGAGGTCGAGAAGACCAAGGAGCCGCTGCGGCGCGTGCTCGTGAAACTCGGCATGGTGGACGAGGATGCTATCCTGACCTTTTTTGAAGGTCAGATGGGCATCCCGCGCATAGATTTCTCCAATTATATCCTCGACCCGAAGGTCGTCGAGCTCCTCCCGGAAACATTCTGCAGGAAGAATTCCGTTCTCCCGCTGTTCAAGATCGCCGATACACTGACCATCGCTATGACGGACCCTATGGACGTATTCGCGATAGACGAGGTCCGCGCGAGGACAAGGTGCGAGGTTGAGCCGGTAGTCGTCTCGGACAAGGACCTCCAGCGCGTCTTCGACCAGTATTACGGCGCGAAAGGCACGATGGACGATATCGTCAAATCCATCGATAAGGATAAGCTGACCGCGAAGGACGGGGCGGAATCTGAACTGAAGGCGCTCGAAGGGCTCGTCGAGGAAGCGCCGGTAGTCCGGCTCGTGAACCTCGTCGTCATGGAAGCCCTCAAGGCCGGGGCGTCGGACATACATATCGAGCCGGAAGAGGATAGCCTGCTGACAAGATACAGGATAGACGGCGTCCTGCACGAGGTCGTCTCTCCCCCGAAGAACCTGCAGGCGGCGGTCATATCGCGAATAAAGATACTCTCCGGAATGAACATCGCGGAGCGCAGGATACCCCAGG
This sequence comes from Candidatus Omnitrophota bacterium, assembly GCA_041651455.1. Lineage (GTDB taxonomy): Bacteria > Omnitrophota > Gorgyraeia > Pluralincolimonadales > Pluralincolimonadaceae > UBA6215. Next base: position 51,813 of record JBAZJG010000008.1, on the reverse strand, counting down.
ACGGCAGGTTCCAGCTTAAGATAGAGAACCGCCAGATAGATTGCAGGGTTTCCACGATACCGACCGTATACGGCGAGAACGTGGTGATAAGGCTGCTTGACCTTAACAGCGTCCTGCTGGGGCTGAGCGACCTGGGTTTTTCGAAGGACGACCTAACGGTATACGAAAAGCTCATACGCAAGCCGTACGGCATCATATTGGTGACCGGGCCGACCGGCTCGGGAAAGACGACCACGCTCTATTCGTCGCTGAGCACTATAAACTCCCCCGAAAAGAATATCGTCACTATAGAAGACCCTATCGAATACCGCCTCCATATGGTCCGGCAGATGCAGATCAACCCGAAGGCAGGGCTGACGTTCGCGAGCGGCCTGCGCTCGATACTGCGCCAGGACCCCGACATCGTGATGGTGGGCGAGATCCGCGACCTCGATACCGCGGAAGTCGCCATACAAGCCGCCCTTACGGGCCATCTCGTCCTGAGCACGCTGCACACGAACGACGCGCCCGGCGCGATAACCCGCCTGATCGACATGGGGCTCGAACCGTTCCTCGTGTCATCGTCGATAACCGGTGTCATTGCGCAGCGGCTCGTGCGGCTCATTTGCCCCGATTGCAAGAAGGAATATAAGCCCTCGGACAATGTCCTCGAGGACGTCGGAATGATCTCGTATAGGGACAGCGTTAAATTTTACCACGGCAAGGGCTGCGATAAATGCATGCAGACCGGCTACAGGGGCAGGATAGGAATATTCGAACTTATGGTGCCCAGCGACGATATACGAGGATTGACCGTGGCTAAGGCCTCCACGTCGGAGATAAGGAAGGCCGCGCTTAAGGCGGGCATGAAGACGATGCAGCAGGACGGCCTTGAAAAAGTCAAGGCAGGCAAGACGACGCTCGAAGAGGTCATGCGAGTCACCCAGCAGGAAGAGTAAACGATGCCGAATTTCCGTTATAAGGCAAGGGACCAGGCGGGCAAGCTCGTGGAAGGCGCTATGGAGTCCTCCACCGAGCACGAACTGGCCGACAAGCTACGGAGGATGGGATACGTCGTTACGGGTGTCTGGCCGGCGGCGGGCAATGTCTCCCTGGAAGAGATACTCGGAGGTTTCAACAGGATAAGCGTCGAAGACACGATCTTTTTTAATATACAGCTTTCAAACATGCTTGATGCCGGGCTCCCGTTGCTCACATGCCTCAATTCGATATCGTTACAGGCGGAGAACAGGCAGATAAAGAAGGTTATATCCGACGTCAGGCTCAAGGTGGAGACGGGCCTTTCCCTTTCCGAGGCGATGGCAAGCCACCCGGGCGTGTTTGCACGCCTTACTATAAGCATGGTTAAAGCAGGGGAAGCGAGCGGCAACCTTCCTCTCGTGCTGAAGAGGCTTGCGGATTTTGGTGAGAGCGAACTTGACTTGAGGCAGAAGGTCAGCTCGGCGCTCGTATACCCGGCCATACTTACGCTTGCCGCTTCCGCCGCCGTGATATTCATAGTCACATCCGTTATCCCGAAATTCGCCGAGATATTCGACAAGTTCCATGTCCAGCTGCCGCTGATAACGCGGATACTCAACTCGGCAGGGATCGCTTTAAGGGATTACTGGCATCTCTACGTGCTTGCGGCGCTGGCCGTTGCCATTGCCGCGCGGATCTATGTGAATACGGGTATCGGCAGGCTGCAGTTCGACCAGCTGAAGCTCTCGCTTCCGGTAATAGGCCCGCTCATGAGGAAGGCCGCCATATCGCGCGCGGGGCGTACGCTGGCCACGCTCTTCTCGAGCGGTGTGCCGATCCTCGAATCGCTCGAGATACTCGAAGGCACTATCGGCAACGAGGTGCTTGCCCGCGTAATGGCGACCGTCCGCGAGGCGGTGCGCGGGGGCAGCAAGATCTCGGAACCGCTTAAGGTAAGCGGGGAGTTCCCGCCCGACACCATACAGATGATCGCGGCAGGCGAAGAGACCGGCAACCTTGACGTTATGCTTAACAAGGTCGCCGACCTTTACGATTCGGCTGTCGCTTACAGTATAAAAAAACTTACGGCATTCCTTGAACCTGCGTTCTTGTTGATAATGGGTTCCGTCGTGGCAGTCATTATGGCCTCGACTCTAATACCGATGTTCGACCTGATAAAGATACTCAGGCGATAACAAAAAGGAGGAGTAAGATGAGGAAAGGTTTCACGCTTATTGAGTTGTTGATAGTCATCATGGTTATCGCGATACTTATCGGGATAGCCTTGCCGAGGTTCCGCGGCATGCAGGAGGAAGGCAATGTTGCGAAGGCAAAGGGCGAACTCGTCACGCTGCAGGCGGCCGTAGAGAGCTATTACATGCATAACAACAACACTTATCCTGCCGCGCTTTCGAACCTTACGACCGCGACCCCGCAGATCGTCGATGCGACGCTTCCCGAAGACCCGTTCAACGTCGGAAACGATTACGGTTACGCGCAGTCCCCGGATGGCAGGTATTATGTCCTCTATTCCGTCGGAACCGGCGGGAACGGAAGCGCTTCGGTGGCTAATACCGGCGTCATAACGGAGACGAACGGGACGAGCTGCATATACGTATCGAACGCGGGGCGTGATACCCAGCCCTAACGTGCGCAACAGAAAAGGCTTCACGCTTCTTGAAGTCCTGCTGGCCGTTGTCCTTATGGTCGGCGGTTTCATAGCCCTGTCACAGGCGGTCGTGACGGGGCTTTTTGTCACCGGCGGCAGCGAACAGGAGCTCGTGGCCGCGAACCTTGCGCAGGAGCGTATGGAGGACATAAGGAACACGGCATACGCATCCGTTACGGGCGAGGCCCGCGCTCCGGTCGACGGTTTCACGTCATTCGAGAGGGAAGTAGTAGTTACGACCCCGATGGCAAGCTTGAAGCAGGTCAACGTTACCGTCTATTGGCAGTCGAAATCGGATGAATTGAGTTTCAGCCTGGTGACATATGTTTCGGACATATAAAAGGCGCGGGTTCACTGTAATTGAGCTCGTAATATCGGCGTTCCTTGTGGCTGCGCTGCTCGGCGCGGTCGTGATGGTCTATAATTTCGGTTTCGACGTCTCGTATTCGCAATGGAAACGCACGGGGATAAAGGGGGAGGCCTCAAGGACTCTGGCCTCGCTCTCCGCGGAACTCCGTCGCGCGACCTCCGTAGTATCGGGACAGGCGCTCGAGCGCAGCATCAGGTTTACGGCGGACTATGACGGCAACGGCGCGGAAGAGACGATACAATACGCGTGGGACAATACGGCCGGGGATCCGCTGAACAGGACCTTCACATCCACGGTCCCGGCCGTGAATTCCACGGACGCCGTCGTGAATTCCGTCGATTCGATAGCGTTCTCGTATTACGATACTAACGATAACCTGCTTGCATTCCCGGTCACGGCATCCCAGGTCAGGGCGGTCGCGGTCACGATAACGGTCAGCGACGGCGACGAGACTTTTACACTGCGCTCGAAGGTAAAATTAAGGAATCTCTGACAGATGCGAAATACACGCGGCGCAGGATCGCTGCTGATACTCGTATTCCTGCTGATGGTATCCATGAGCCTCTTTGTCGCGGGGCTCATGTTCATCGCGTCGCATGAGATACGCGATACCGTATTCGGCGCGAATGATTACAGGTTATTGCACCTGGCGGACGCCGGCGTAGACAGGGCTATCAGGCAGTTGCGCGCGGACTACCTTACCTCTACACAGACGGGTGAGGCGGACCTCCGCGGCGCGGACACTTCGTTGTGCGTCAGCGTAGGGAGCGCGTCGCGGTTGTCGTATATAGACAATAGCAACTCCACTTTGAATAATAACAATGACCAGGCGATAATCAGGACCTTCGATTCGAACTATACACAGGCGCGCATCGTTTCGGTGGCGCTGTTCGCGAGGGCCAGCAGGGCTACCGGGGGCACCGGCGCCACTATGCAGGTCTCATATACCACCGACGGCTCGGTATATACGACGGTCATGACGCAGGCCCTGCCGAACAGCACTACGCTCGTGAATTATTCCGCGGATATAACGGGAAGCCTCACATGGCAGCAGATCATGAGCCCGAACTTCAGGCTTCGCGCCGTAAGGACCTCCGGGAACAGGAACATGAACCTTGACGCGCTCTGGATAAGGGTCGAGTACGAGATAGACACCAACACAGAGACGTGGTTTAACGGCTCCTACGCGAGTTTTCCCGTTACCCTGGGCAACGGGGACATCCAGTCCGTGTCTATCGCCGATGAATCGGGCAAGGTCCACTTAAATTACGCTACGCAGGGATTGCTGAGATACCTGATGGAAGAACGGGGTGTCGCGAGCGGCACAGCGAATACTGTGGCGACCAATATAGTAAATTACCGCGGCGCGGCGCTGACGAACCCGTTCGATTCAATAGAGGAAGTCCAGCGGGTAACCGGCATGACGCAGGCGATATATGACGCGATAAGGGATTATATAACGGTGTATTCCTATATAAATCCGTATTCATACAGGCCTCCGACGGCCGGCACGGCCTCGCGCGCGCCGATAAACATAAATACCGCACCGCGCGAGGTGCTTGAAGCCGTTTTCGACAACCTGTCTCTCGGAGGGACCGACGCCGCGAGCCTGGCTACCGATATAATAAACGCCAGGGCCGTCTCGCCGTTCACGTGTTTCTACCATTGGGATACCTCCGTGACGACCGACCTCTACGGTCTCATTACTACGCGCGCCTACCTGAGCACATCCGGCAATCCGGACGAGCGCGACAGGGTCCTTGATACCGCCGACGCGTCGTCTCTTATACCCGTCAGCGGATCGGCCTCATATACGAACCCGGCCGCAGAATTTTGTTACGCGACACAGGCTTTTGAGGTACAATCTGTAGGTAGGTCGCTCGGGACCGATTTCAGGGTTACGGTGAAGGTAAAAGACGACCCGCGCGACACGGGAAACATAAGGACATTCTATAATTATACTGGCGACACGACGGCGATAGGCCATCGCAGGGAAAATTACGAGTGATGAATATGGGGCAAAAGAGCGTATTCCTCGGAATAGATATCGGCAGTTCCTTCATAAAGGCCGTCGAGATCGATCTCGACGCCTCCGGGGGGCCGGTCGTAAGGAAAGCGAATGTAGTACCGAGGTCCGCGGGCCTTGGTAAGGCGCTTGCGGGCATGCAGGTCAAAGGCGCTAAGGCAATAGGCATCGTGGACTGTCCGACATCCTGCCTTCGTTACTTCACTATCCCCGTCATGCCGGATAAGGAACTCGGGGAAGCGATAAAGTGGGAAGCTAAGGATAAGGTATCATACCCGCTCGAAGAGGCGGTCATCGGCTACGAGACGCAGGAAGAGTCGGGCGGGGACGGCCTGAAAAAATTGCGCGTGAAGTTCGTCGCGTCCCCGAAGAAGTTCGTAGACGAGATGACCGCGCTTATGGCGGAAGCGGGCGTAGAGCCGGTCGCGATAACAGAACCTCCGCTCGCGATAGAGAATGTCGCGCAACGCCTCGGCATAACAGGCGCGTCAGCGGCGGCTGTCATAGATATCGGAGCGGAATCGACGGGAATAAGCATCTTCAGGGACGGTTCGCTGAAATTCCACAGGAAGATAGGGTCCGGAGGCATCGCGATAACGAAGGCGATCACTTCCGTGCTGGTAACGGAACAGGGCCGCGTGGAACTCGGTTACGAAGAGGCGGAGAAGCTCAAGATAAAGCACGGGATACCGCCGATGCCGGGCACCGACCTGCTGGACGGGAAGATAAACAGCCAGCAGCTGCTGTCGCTCATAAGGCCGGCCACCGAGCGGCTTGTCCAGGAGATAGAACGCTCTTTCGAATATTACAGCGACGGTTCGCTCGGCGACAAGGTAAAATCCGTAGTGCTCGTAGGCGGGGGAGCTTCGCTGAAGGGGCTCGCTCATTTCCTGCAGGATACGCTGGATATGCCCGTATCTGTCGGCGACCCGTTCAAGGGGATGAAGCTGGCGAATGATGCGGCCGTGCCCGGCGCGGAGCCGCAGGTGTTTGCCGACGCGGTCGGCGCGGCATTAAGCGAAGGGAAAGGCATAAACCTGCTGCCTTCAGAGATCCGGCATAAGACCGCGCGGACCTTCGGGAAAGCGGCGGTCGAATCGGCCGTGGTCGCGGCGGTGGTCCTGCTCGTCCTCGGTTTTGTAGGCCAGCAGATGCGCCTGTCGAGCTACGAAAAGAAGATCAAATACGGCGAGAAGGAGCTCGATGCGATGAGGCCGCAGATACAGATAGCGCTCAACTACGAGCGCATCAGGCAGGATAACGACAGGAAGAAGGATTTCATGGCAAAGATGCTGTCAGAGGAGCCGCCGCTGAAGGAAGTGCTCAAAGAGCTCAGCAACAAGATACCGGGCGAAGCGGTGCTTACGGGCATAAGGATAGACGATAAGGACCTCATCATAAAGGGCGAGATACGCGGGGAAGCGACCAACCGCGAGGAGGCCCTTTCCGCCATCATTACGGCGCTGGAAGGCGGGTTGTTCAGCGAGACGACGCTTATAAACGCGAGGATGAGCGAAGATTCGAAGACCAAGGCGGAGTTCGAGATAAAATGCGAATTTTAAACAGGATAACACTGCCTTCCGGATTACTGGCACGGAAGAAGGCCATCGCGATGTCTGCGGCCGGCATCATGGTTTTTGCCGCGGTCTTTGCGCTGGTCATCTCCCCGACGCAAAAGAAGATAATTTCCAAGAAGAAGGAATGGAAGCAGATGGAGGCGACGCTCGCGGAAAGCAGGATAAAGCAGAGCGCCGCATATAAGATAGACAAAACGGGCATAGAAGCGGAATCCGCCGTCCTGAAGAGGAAATTGCCGTCCAGGAGCAACACGTCGGCGGTAATAGACGAATTGACGAGGAAGGGCAAGGCGCTGAATATCGAATTCATAACGATAGACCCGCAGGAAGAGAGGAGTGCCACGCCGGGTTCGCGCCAGTCGGCGGACGGGTTCCGGTATTCGGTGCTCCCGATAGGCATAGACATGCGCGCCTCGTTCAAGAGCATCGGCGAGTACCTGCATGCCGTGGACAACCTTGAGAGCGGGTTCGCGACCGTCGACAACGTTCAGATATCGAAGGACGAAAGGATCTTCCCCAAGCTGAAGGTCCGTATGACGGTCTCCGTATATTCCATAGAGGAAGACAGTGGACAAAAATAAACGGCAACTCATGATACTTGCGGCGGTCATAATTGCCTTCGTCGTGTTCTTTTTCGCCGCGGTCATGAAATCGAGGTCGTCCAGGAAAGCGGCTCAAAGCAAGGGGGCAGGCGCCGCCGTTGCCGCACCCGCAAACAGGCCTGCGGCTGTTACCGAACCCGGCAAAAGCTCCTTCCCGTCGTGGGGCAGGGACCCGTTCGCTGTAGGCAGCGTGCCGGTACAGGCGACCGGGGACCTTTCCCTGTCCGGGATCTTCTGGGACGCGAAGAAGCCCGTATGCCTCATTGACGGAAAGATGCTAAAGGTCGGCGACGAGATATCCGGTGCGAAGGTCCTGGAGATAAACAAGGATACGGTCCTGCTTAAGGTCGGCGACGAGCTCAGGACCCTCAGGGTCGGGCGTTAACGCTTGACTTGGCGGGTATCTTCTGCTATCATAACGCGTTGTGAAGCATAGGATCAGGAGAAGGTATCTTTATTACCTTCTAAAGACAGCCAGTTTTATCTCGCTTCTCTTTCCGATTAAAATTAACAGGTTTATAGGCAGACGGATGGGGGAATGCGCCTTTTTTTTGGCCGCCGCCCCCAGGAAAAAGGCCATAGAGAACCTGAAGTTTGCCTTCGGGAAAGAGAAGTCCGGCGCTGAAATACGGGTTATAGCAAGGGGGGTATTCAGGAATCTCGGCGAGAACCTTTTCGAGATGCTGAATTCCTCAAAGTTCACCCCAAAGAACATAGACAGATACGTAAAGATAAAAGGCCTCGACATAGTCGATAAGGCTCTTTCTCAAAAAAGGGGATTCATCGTCCTGTCGGCGCATTTCGGCAACTGGGAGCTCCTCGCGGGCTATTTCGGCCTGAAGAGATACCCGGTAAACGTCCTCGCGCGCAAGCTCCGTTACGAGAAGTATGATGCGTGGGTCAACGGCCTGCGCAGGGGGCTCGGCGTGAACGTCATAATGCGGGACGAGTCGGCAAAGGCGATATTGAGGCTGCTAAAGGAAGGCCAGTCGATAGCGATACTCGCGGACCAGGATATATCGTCGCTCGACGGCGTCTTCGTGGATTTCTTCGGGCGCAAGGCGTTCACGCCTACGGCGCCGGTGATACTGGCACTCGCGACCGCGGTGCCGATAATACCCATGTTCATCGTCCGCGAGAAAGGCGTGCATACTATCCACGTGGAGGAACCGCTTGAGCTCGAAATAACAGGTAACAAGGACGCTGATATAATGGCCAACACGCAGAAATGGTCGAAGGTCATAGAATCGTATATCAGGAAATACCCGTCACAGTGGGTCTGGTTCCACGAAAGGTGGAAAACTCAAGATGAGATTGAATAAGTTTATAGCCGCGCTGCTTATAGCGCTGTCGTTCAACGGCTGCGCGGTGCGCAGCGACAAGCCCGCAAATCCGCCGGCGGAAGAACCGATGTCGCTGTCGACCGACCAGCAGGTCATGGCTTTCTCCCTCGCCGGGTACGAGAAGAGCGGCAGGAAGAAGTGGGAAGTCCAGGGCAAGTCCGCGGACATCATGACGGAAGTCGTGAACCTGACGGATGTCGTCGCCAAGGCATACGGCGAAGAAGTAGACATGACGCTGACCGCGGATAAGGGAGTGTTTAACAGGAACACGAGCGACGCGCATTTCGAGTCGAACGTCGTGGTCTCCGGCACCGACGGCACGAAGATGATGACCGACGAAGTCGACTGGAAGAACGCGGACCAGAAGATAGTCACTGACAAGCCGGTAAAGCTTTTCGCCGAGAACGTCGAGAAGAAAGAGGACGGCACGGAGCAGAAGGTCCCGACGACGATCGTCTGCGACGGCCCGATGGAGATAGATTACGGCAAGAACTACGCGGTCTTCAATACGAATGTCAGGGTCGACGACGAGCGCGGCCAGATATTCTGCGATACCGCCACGGCATATTACGATTCGGGTACGAAGAAGGTCTCGAGGATAGTCGCGAAGGGCAACGTGAAGATAGTCCGCGGCGGAAGCTGGACATTCAGCGACGAGGCCGTATACCTCGCGGCGGAGCAGAAGGTAATATTGAGCGGCTCGCCGAAGGTCACCATCTATCCGGAAGAATCGAAGGCAGCTTCAAAAGAGGTATTCTAGATGCACCTGCTCGAGACGAAGGGCCTGCAGAAGACGTATAACCGCCGTCGCGTTGTGGACGGGGTGGACATATCCGTCAAGCGCGGCGAGATCGTCGGGCTTTTGGGCCCGAACGGCGCAGGGAAGACGACGACGTTCTACATGATAACCGGCCTGATCGAGCCGGACAAGGGCGAGGTCATCTTCGATAACCAGGATATCACGAACCTCCCGATGCATAGGAGGGCCCGTTGCGGCATCGGATACCTTGCGCAGGAGCCGTCTATATTCAGGAAGCTGACCGTCGAAGAGAATATCATGGCGATACTCGAGACGCTGAAGATCTCGAAGAAGGAGCGCAGGAAGAGGCTCGAGATGCTTCTCGGGGAACTCAGGATATCGCATCTCGCGAAGAATTACGCTTATACCCTCTCAGGCGGCGAACGCAGGCGCCTCGAGATTACACGCGCGCTCGTGACGGAGCCGCTGTTCGTATTGTTCGACGAGCCCTTCTCGGGCATCGACCCTATAGCGGTCGCGGAATGCCAGGAGATAATATGCTCCCTGAAGGACAAGGGGCTCGGAATACTTTTGACAGACCATAACGTCAGGGAGACACTTTCGATAACCGACAGGTCTTATATCATGGCCGACGGGAAAGTGCTGATATCGGGCACGGCCGAAGAGCTTATCTCCGACCCGAAGTCGAGGCAGATATATTTGGGAGAGAAGTTTCGCATGTAAAGGAGGTTCGCAATGCAAGTTGTAATTACAGGAAGGCATTTCGACGTAACGGAAGGCATGAAGTCGCATATCAACGACAAGATAGCGAAGCTGAACCAGTTCCACCAGAACATCCTCGAGGCGCATGTCATTCTTGAGGTATCGAAGTTCCGCCACATCGCGGAAATGACCGTCATCGGAAAGCACATGAAGTTCACCGCGACCGAGACGACCACCGACATGTACGCGTCTATAGACAAGGCGATAGATTCCCTCGACAACCAGCTGCATAAGCTGCACGACAAGGTAAAGGAGCACAGGGTCAGGAATTCATCCGGCAGGATAAAGGAGATCGCGACGAGGATCTGGGGCATCAAGGATTACTGGAAGGGCGAGAAGCCCGCCGCCGGGCCCAGGATAGTTGAGACGAAACGCGTCGCCGAAAAGCCGATGTCGGTCGAGGAAGCGGTAGAGGAGCTCAAAATATCTAACGGCGAGTTCATCGTGTTCAGGAACGCCGATGACAACAAAGTAGAAGTGGTCTATAAGAGAAAGGACGGGGACTTCGGGCTCATAAAGGCCTGAAGCTTATCACTATGAAAGTAAAAAGCAAGGAATTGGCTGGTTCCCGCAGGGGTTTCGAGATAGAGGTCCCCGCGGAGACGATAAAGGAAAAATTCGACGAAATATATAACGAGATAGAGAAGTACGCAGAGGTCCCGGGATACAGGACCGGCAAGGCGCCGCGCTACCTCGTGGAATCGCATTACAAGGAGAAGGCCGGCGACGAGGTCAAGAAACGCCTTATAGGCGACTCGATCGTCAAGGCGGTCAAGGATGCCGGCATTGAGACGATAGGCATGCCTTCCGTCACGGATATAATATTCGAGGCGGGCAAGCCGCTCTCGTTCAAGGCCGAGGTGCACGTGCGCCCGGAGATAAAACTGAAGAATTACAAAGGGCTCAAGTCGTCGAAACAGAAGGCCCAGATCTCGACCGAGGACGTCGACAAGGTCATAGAGGAGCTCCAGGAGAGGCACTCTCAGCTTAAGGACGTCTCGGGGCGCCCGGCGAAAGAGAACGACTGGTGCTTATGCGATGTAGAGATATCCGTTGAAGGCAAACCGGGCGAGAAGAACGAGAACGTCTGGTTCCCGCTCACGCCGAAATCTACAAAGCCCGAGTTCATGAGCCAGCTTATCGGCGCGGTCCCGGGCGACACGAGGACGGTCAACACGACGCTTCCCGCCAATTACCCGAAAAAGGACCAGGCCGGCAAACCCGCGGTCTTTATCGTGACCGTAAACCAGGTCAAGGAGAAGATCGCCCCTGCGATAGACGACGAGTTCGCCAAGGATATAGGCGGTTTCAAGTCGCTGCTCGAGCTGCGCGGCAACATCCGCGAGGAGCTCACGAAGGCGAAGGAACAGGAGGTCAGGTTCAAGACGGAAGAGGACCTCATGAGCCAGCTGATCAAGTCGGTGAGCTTTGAGGCTCCGTCCTCGATGGTGGACGCCGAAGCGGCGCATATGCTCAGGGACGCGCAGCAGAGGCTGCAGTACATGGGCTATAAGGTCGACGATATCCAGAAGGAAGAGGCCGCGATGAAGGACAAGTTCCGCGACGAGGCGACGAAGAGGGTAAAGGCGTATTTTATCCTCGATAAGATCGCGCAGGCCGAGAACCTTTCCGCGAGCCAGGAAGAGATCAACAAGCGCATAGACCTGATGGCTACCCGCGCGAAGAAGACCTTCGAGGAGGCGAAGAAGTACCTCGAAGAGAACGACCTCATGGAAGACATCAAGGCGGAGATAGCGCAGGACAAGGCGATGGAATTCGTGGTCGCGAACGCTAAAATAGAGGAGGTCTAAAAGATGGCAGACAGGGAACGGTCGCAGATGCTCGTCCCGATGGTGGTAGAGCAGTCAGGACGCGGCGAGCGCGCTTACGACATCTATTCAAGGCTCCTTAAGGACAGGATAATCTTCATCGGAACGCCGATAGACGATTACGTCGCGAACCTCATAATCGCGCAGATGCTCTTCCTGCAGATGGAAGACCCCGATAAGGACATAAATATGTATATCAACACGCCGGGCGGCGTGGTCACGGCCGGCCTAGCGATCTACGATACGATGCAGTTCGTCAAGCCCGACGTCTGCACCTATTGCATCGGCCAGGCGACGTCGATGGGCGCTATACTGCTGGCCGCCGGCACGAAGGGCAAGAGATTGGCGCTGCCGAACGCTCGCATAATGATGCACCAACCGTGGGGCGGCACGCAGGGCGCTGCCGCAGATATCAGCATCCAGGCGAAAGAGATATTGAGGATGCGCGACAGGATAGAAGAGCTGCTCGCGAAACATACAGGCCAGCCGCTCGAGAAGATAAAGAAGGACACAGACAGGGATTATTTCCTCAGCGCCGAAGAGGCGAAGGCCTACGGCATTGTGGATGAGGTCATAAAAGGTAAGAAGAAGTAACCGAAGGATACATGAAAAAAGAGAACCAATCCAAGGATTCCCTGCCGTTATTGCCTTTGAGGGACATGGTCGTATTCCCGTTCATGACCGTCCCGCTCGTGGTCGGCCGCGAGAAGTCGATCGCGGCGGTCGAGGAATCCTTATCTAAAGATAAGACTATACTGCTCTGCGCGCAGAAATCGGTCAAGGTCGAAGAGCCGTCATCCGATGACATATATTCCATCGGCACGGTCGGCCAGGTCATCCAGTCCGTAAAGCTTCCCGACGGCTCATACAAGCTGCTCGTCGAGGGGCTCTACCGCGCGAAGGTCGTGAAGCTCTCGCCGGTCAAGGGATACCTGGACGCCGAGATAGAGGAGATCCCGTCCGCCGCCGAGAAGACGATGGAAGTCGAAGCGCTCGTGCGCTCGCTGGTCAACCAGTTCGAGGAATACGTGAAACTGAACCAGCGCGTCCCGACCGAGGCGTACGCGACGATAGCCAACATCGCGGACCCCGACCAGCTCGCCGATACGGCGGCCTCGTACCTGACGATGCGCGTCGCGGAGAAGCAGGCGATACTCGAGATACTCAACCCGGTCGACAGGATAAAGAAACTGACCGAGGTGCTGAACTCCGAAATAGGCATACTCCAGATAGAGAAGAAGATATCCTCGAACGTCCGCAAGCAGATAGAGAAGGCCCAAAAGGAATATTTCCTGCAGGAACAGCTGAAGGCCATTGAGAAGGAGCTCGGGCAGAAGGACGATTACAAGAACGAGCTCGACGAGCTGAAGGACAAGGTCAAGCAGGCGAAGATGCCGAAGGAAGCCCAGGAGACCGCGCTTCGCGAGGTCGAAAAGCTTTCGAGGATGTACCCGAGCTCGCCCGAAGCGACCGTCTCGCGAAACTATATCGACTGGCTCGTCGCGATACCGTGGTCGGCCAGGACCGAGGATAACCTCGACATAAAGAACGCCGAGAAGATACTCGCTGAGGACCACTACGGGCTCGAGAAGCCGAAGGAGAGGATACTCGAATACCTCGCGGTCCGCAAGCTCGTAAAGTCGATGAAGGGCCAGATCCTCTGTTTCGTGGGCCCGCCCGGCGTCGGCAAGACCTCGCTCGCGAAATCCGTAGCGCGCGCACTCGGGCGCAATTTCGTGCGCGTATCGCTCGGAGGCGTCCGCGACGAAGCCGAGATACGCGGCCACCGCAGGACATATATCGGCTCGCTGCCGGGGCGCATAATCCAGTCGATAAGGAAGGCGAAATCGAAGAACCCGGTCTTCCTGCTCGACGAGGTAGACAAGATGTCGATGGACTTCAGGGGGGACCCGGCGTCCGCGCTGCTCGAGGTGCTCGACCCGGAGCAGAACTCGACGTTCTCCGACCATTACCTCGAGGTCGACTTCGACCTGTCGGACGTCATGTTCATAACGACCGCGAATTTCCAGGACAACATACCCGTCCCGCTGCAGGACAGGATGGAGATAATAAAGATACCCGGCTATACCGAATACGAGAAGGTAAAGATAGCGCAGGGGTTCCTGATACCGAAACAGATAAAGGCGAACGGCCTCAAGGCGGAGGACATTAAGTTCACTCCGGACGGCATATTGAGGATGATAAGGCGTTATACCCGTGAAGCGGGCGTGCGCAACCTCGAACGAGAGATAGCGCGCGTATGCAGGCGTATCGCGAAAGAGGTCGTAAAGAAGGAGAAGGACCTCAAGATAAGGCTGACGCCGAACCGCATCGAGAAATACCTCGGGCCCGTACAGTTTACGGAGCCGAAGAAGGAAGAGAAGAACGAGGTCGGCGTTGCTACGGGCCTCGCATGGACCGAAGCCGGCGGCGACATAATTTCCATTGAATCGACGCTGATGAAAGGCAAGGGCAAGCTGACGCTTACCGGAAAACTCGGCGAGGTCATGCAGGAATCGGCGCAGGCGGGCCTGAGCTATATACGTTCCCGCGCGCGCGAACTCGGCATCTCCGACGATTTTTACAGGAAGATGGACATACACATACATATCCCCGAGGGCGCTATACCGAAGGACGGCCCGTCGGCAGGCATTACGATGGCGACCGCGCTCATATCAAGCCTCACGAAGCTCCCGGTCAAGAAGGATGTCGCGATGACCGGCGAGATCACGCTCAGGGGCAAGGTGCTGCCTATAGGCGGCCTGAAGTCGAAGATGCTCGCGGCCCATATGGTCGGCATCAAGACGGTCATCATACCCAAAGAGAACGAGAAAGACCTGACGGAGATACCGAAGAATATACTTAAAGACCTTAAAGTAATACCGGTTGAGAACATGGACCAGGTCCTGGATATCGCGCTCGAGAAGAAGCGCAATAAGGCGCCAAAGGCGTCGCCGAAAAAAGTGTTCAGGCCGACTATTTACCAACGTTTCCCTATCCAAACCTGACAGGAGGAAGCCAGCATGAAAAAGAATTACCTTATGACGCCGGGGCCCACACCCGTGCCGCCGCAGGCATTGCTTGCGATGGCGGAGCCGATAATCCACCACAGGACACCGGAGTTCATGGAGATATTCAAGGAAGTATGCGAACTCTTAAAATTCGTATTCCAGACCCAGAACAGCGTCATAACGCTCACGTCGTCCGGGACGGGCGCCATGGAAGCGGCCGTCTGCAACCTGCTGTCGGCGGGCGATAAGGCGATATGCGTGCAGGGCGGAAAGTTCGGCGAGAGATGGACCGAGTTATGCAAGGCCTACGGCGTAAACGCGATAGTCATAAACGTCGAATGGGGCAAGGCGGTCGATCCCAAGGTCATCGAGGCCGAGCTGAAGAAGGACTCTTCGATACAGGCCGTGTTCACGACCCTTTGCGAGACCTCTACCGGAGTCCTCACCGACATCAAATCTATAGCGCAGGTCACGAAGAACTACGGCGCGGTGCTGGCCGTCGACGCGATATCAGGCCTCGGCGCCGAAGAGATAAAGACCGACGAGTGGGGAATTGACGTCGTCGTATCGGGCTCACAGAAGGGGCTCATGATACCTCCCGGGCTTGCTTTCATATCCCTGAGCAATAAGGCATGGGAGAAGGTCGAGAAGTCGAAGAACTCAAGATATTATTTCAGCCTCAAGAAGGCGAAGAAGGCGATAGACGCGACCGATACGCCTTTTACCCCGGCGATATCGCTGGTCATCGCGCTGCGCGAGACGCTGCGCATGATGAAGAAGGAAGGCCTCGACGTCATATTCAACCGCCACAGGATACTCGCGCTCGCCACCCGAGAAGCGATGGAGGCGATGGGACTGAAGTTATTCGCGCCGACCGCGCCGTCGAACGGCGTCACGGCCGTCTGCGTCCCCGAAGGCATCGACGGAGAGAAGCTCGTGAAGCATATGAGGGATAAATACGGCGTCGGGATCGCCGGCGGCCAGGCCGAACTCAAGGGCAAGGTCATCCGCATCGCTCATATGGGATATATCAACGATACGGATATACTGATGACGATCGCCGTGCTCGGCATGGCGCTCGCCGAGATGGGATTCAGGGGCGAACCTGGAGTTGGCGTAGAAGCCGCCGAGGAAGTCCTGCTCGAAGGCCGCGACAGGAATCCCGTAGAGTCCGCGTAAAGGGGCCATACACTCAGGGGACACACCCGTATGTCGAACGAAACACTGGCATTAGCCGCCACGGCGGCATCGTTAGGTTTCATCCATACGCTTGCGGGGCCGGACCATTATGTGCCGTTCATAATGATAGCGAAAGCGCGCAACTGGTCTTTGGCTAAAACGGCGTTCGTGACATTTTTATGCGGCGTCGGCCATATCCTCAGCGCCGTGCTGTTGGGGATAATAGGCCTAGGTTTCGGGTTCGCGCTAAGCAGGATAGAGGCGTTCGATTCGATACGCGACAATATCGCCGCCTGGCTGTTCATAGCTTTCGGGCTCGTATATTTCGTCTGGGGCGTCAGGAAAGCATTCAGGGACCGTCACGGCCATAGCCACGGGCATGAGGGCAGCGCCAATATAACGCCGTGGGTGCTTTTCACGATATTCGTATTCGGCCCGTGCGAGGTGCTGATACCGCTTTTGATGTATCCGGCCGCGAGGAACAGTTTAATGGACGCGGCTTATGTCACGATGATATTCGGCGCGGTGACGATAGCGACGATGCTCGGGATCGTGATGGTATCGATGTTTGGGTTCAACCTGCTTCCGCTGGGGAAGCTTGAGCGTTATACGCATGCCCTCGCCGGGCTTGCGATAGTTGTCTGCGGCGTTCTTATAATCATCTAACAGGAGAGACGAAATGTACAAGGTGCTCGTCAGCGATTCGCTGTCTGAAGAAGGGCTTAAGGTATTAAAAGACGAGAAGGAACTGCAGGTGGACGTCAAGCTTAAGCTGCCTCCCGAGGAACTGAAAGCTATAATCAAGGATTACGACGCGCTCGTGGTCCGCAGCAGCACGAAGGTCAATAAGGATATAATAGAAGCCGCGACGAAACTGAAGGTGATCGGCCGCGCGGGCGTGGGCCTCGATAACGTCGACGCCGAAGCCGCCTCGAAACGCGGCATCATAGTCATGAACACCCCCGCCGGAAACACGATCTCGACCTGCGAGCACACATGGTCGCTGATGCTCTCGATGTCCCGCAACGTCCCGAACGCGAACGCGTCGCTGAGGGAAGGCAAATGGGACAGGAACAAATATATGGGCGTAGAGCTCTACGGCAAGACGCTCGGCATCATCGGCCTCGGCCGCATCGGCACCGAAGTCGCTAAACGCGGCATGGCGTTCGGCATGAGGGTCATCGCGTACGACCCGTACCTTACCGTCGAGAGGGCGAACGACCTCGGGGTCGAGCTCGTGGAAGTGAAGGATATAATAAGGGAATCCGATTACATAACCGTCCATACACCGATCACGAACGAGACGAAGCATCTTATCGGCGAGGCGGAATTCGGGCAGATGAAGAAAGGCGTGCGCCTGATCAACTGCGCGCGCGGCGGCATAATAGACGAGAAGGCGCTCATCAAGGCGCTCGAGTCGGGCAAGGTCGCTGCCGCAGCGTTGGACGTCTATGAAGATGAGCCGCCGAAGGATTTCTCGATGTTCAAGAACGAAAAACTCATAGCCACGCCGCACCTCGGCGCCTCGACCGAAGAGGCGCAGGTCAACGTCGCGATAGAGGTAGCTAAGCAGGTTGCGGACGCGCTCCTCGGGCGCGGTTGCCGCAACGCCGTCAACGTCCCGTGCGTGGACCCGGAGGTCTACAAGGCGATACGCCCTTACGTGACGCTCGCCGAGAAGATGGGCCTCGTGATCGGCCAGCTTTCGGAAGGCAGGATGCAGGAGGTAAAGATAGAATATTCCGGCGATATCGTCCAGCATGACATGGCGTCGGTGACCATAGCGTTCCTGAAGGGAGTGCTCACGCCTATCCTGCAGGAGACGGTAAATTACGTGAACGCGTCGTTCATAGCGAAAGAGCGCGGCATAAAGATAGTCGAGACGAAGACGTCGCAGATAGAGGAGTTCGCGAACCTCATTACGATAGAGGCGAACACCGACAAGGCGAAGGTCGTCGTGGCAGGGACGCTATCGCCGCGCAAGAACCCGCGCATCGTCAAGATAAACGATTTCTACGTCGAGGCGTCGACGGTCGGTTACCTGCTAGTCCTTATCAACGAGGACAAGCCGGGCATAATCGGCCACATCGGCACGATACTCGGCAAGCATAAGATAAACATTGCCGGCATGACATTGGGAAGGAAGAAGGCGGGCGGCCACGCGATGACGGTGCTGAACCTCGACGAAGAGGTGCCGGACGCCGTCATGAAGGAGATCCGCTCAGCCGAACACGTAATCGAAGCTAAACTCATCAGGCTATAATATGAATACAGTCGTAGTTGGAGCCCAGTGGGGTGACGAGGGCAAGGGCAAGATAATAGACATATTCTCGCGCGACGCGGATTACATCGTGCGCTACCAGGGCGGCAACAACGCCGGGCACACGGTCGTGATCGGCGAGGGCGAGTTCATCCTGCACCTCATACCTTCGGGCATCCTGCACAAGGGAAAGATATGCGTGATAGGCAACGGCGTGGTCGTGGACCCCGAGGCCCTCATAAGCGAGATAGACAGCTTGCGCTCGAAAGGCATACAGGTCGGCGATAACCTGAAGGTCAGCGACCAGGTCCACCTGATATTCCCGTACCATAAGGAGATCGACCGCCTCAGCGAGCGCCGCAAGAAGATCGGCACGACCGGCCGCGGCATCGGGCCTTGCTACGTAGACAAGGTCGGAAGGGCCGGCATAAGGCTAGCGGACCTGCTCGATGACGAGGTCTTCAGGAAGAAGCTGAAGGAGAACATCACGGCGAAGAACGAGACGCTGAGGAAATTGTACAACCACGAGGGTTTCTCGTTCGACGACATATACGCGCAGTTCGCGGAATACAGGAAAAAGATAGCGCAGTACGCGTGCAACACGACGATAATCCTGAACGAAGCTGTCAGGAAGAAGAAGAGGCTCCTGCTCGAAGGCGCGCAGGGGACCCTGCTCGACGTGGACCACGGCACATACCCGTATGTCACGAGCTCGAATGCTACCGCAGGCGGCGCGTGCACCGGCACGGGCCTCGGGCCGTCGAAGATAGACAAGGTCACGGGCGTCGTGAAGGCGTATACGACGCGCGTGGGCGAAGGGCCGTTCCCGACCGAATTCGGGCCGGACCTCATGGAGATAATCAGGCAGAAGGGCAAGGAGTTCGGCGCGACTACGGGGCGCCCGCGGCGCTGCGGATGGTTCGACAGCCTCATAGTCAGGCACTCGGCGCTCGTCAACAGCCTCGACGCTATAGTGGTGACAAAGCTTGACGTGCTTGACGAGCTCGAGACGATCAAGATAGCGGTCGCGTATAAGCATAAAGGCAAGACATACAAGGATTTTCCGGCCAACATCGAGATATTGTGGGATGTCGAGCCGGTCTATGAAGAGCTTCCCGGGTGGGGAGAGGATACCTCGCACGTGGCAAGCTTCTCGAAATTACCAACTAACGCCAAGAAGTACCTCAGGGAACTCGAGAGACTTATCGGCGTAAAGATAGAGCTGGTTTCGGTTGGTAGCAGGCGTGAACAGGTGTTCAAGATGGGAGGTAAGAAGTAGAGATGAAAAGTTTTTCCAAGGTCCTCTTCTTTGTTGTCGTGTTCTCGATGTTCTCCGGGCTTGCGGCGGCCCAGCAGGACGCAGCTGTCGCTGTCCATGAAGGTTTCAAGCCGTTCGCTTTCATGAACGACCCGGTATTCACTATGATGGAAAAAGTGGCGCTCTGGTCGGTTTTAGGGGTGGCTATACTCGGCCTCTTATACGCCGGATTCCTTATGGCGCAGGTATTGAGCTATGACAAAGGCACGCCGAAGATGCAGGAGATATCGAAGGCCATCCGCCTCGGCTCCAACGCGTACCTGAACCGCCAGTTCAAGGCGATCGTACTGCTTATGTTCGTGCTGACCGCGGGCCTCTATTTCACCGCGGGAACCGCCCATATACAGGTAGGAAGGGCATGCGCGTTCCTCATGGGCGCGTTCTTCTCGGCGATGGTAGGTTTCGTCGGGATGAACCTGGCCGTGCAAGGCAACGTGCGCGTAGCCGCGGCATCGAGGACGAGCTTCGGCCAGGCATTGAAGATAGCTTACCGCACCGGCACGATCACGGGCATGCTTACGGACGGCCTGGGATTGCTCGGCGGCACGGTCATATTCATGATATACGGCGAGCAGGCATATGAAGTCCTGCTGGGTTTCGGTTTCGGCGGCACGCTGCTCGCGCTCTTCATGAGGGTCGGCGGCGGCATCTACACGAAGGCCGCTGACGTAGGCGCGGACCTCGTAGGCAAGATAGAGAAGAACATACCCGAGGACGATCCCAGGAACGCCGCCACGATAGCCGACAACGTCGGCGATAATGTAGGCGACTGCGCCGGTATGGCCGCGGATATCTTCGAATCGTACGAGGTCACTATCGTCTCGGCGATGATTCTCGGATGGGCGTCGTTCGGGCACAAGGGCGTCATATTTCCCCTGCTCGTGCGCGCAATAGGCGTATTGAGCTCGATATTCGGCACGTACCTCGTCCGCACGAGCGACAAGGTGCGCAACGCGATGCACGCGATCAACGTCGGTTTCTGGTCTTCGGCCGCGGTATCGATAATCGGTTTTTGCGTAATAGGGTTTTATTACCTGAGGTTCCCCGGCTCGGAGCAGCTCCCGAACTGGATAAGCTTCGGAGTTGCGGGCCTCGATATGAGGCCGGTATGGACGACGATGGTCGGCATCGTACTCGCGATAACGATCAACCGTGTCACGGAATACTTCACGAAGCCCGAAGCGGCGCCGGTAAAGTCGATAGCGAGGGCCACTCAGACCGGCCACGCGACGACGATAATCACGGGCCTCGCGGTCGGATACGAGTCGACCGTATGGGCTATCCTCATAATCGCGGCGGCTATAGGCGCCTCGGTAATGATCTACGCGGGCACGAACCCGACTTTCATCGCCTACGGTGTGGCCATGTGCGGCATCGGCATGCTCACGCTGACGGGAAACAACATATCGATGGATGTCTTCGGCCCCGTCGCGGATAACGCGAACGGCATAGGCGAAATGGCGCACCTCGACAAGGGCGCGCGCCAGACGCTGGCCGACCTCGACGCCGTCGGTAACACGACGAAGGCGATCACGAAGGGTATCGCGATCGGTTCGGCCGTTGTCGCCGCCGTATCGCTGTTCAACGCATACATCACCGATATCGCGAAGGCCACGGGAAAGACATACGAGCAGATAGCGGCCTCGCTCTCGATATCGGAACCGAACGTGTTCATCGGCCTGCTGATAGGCGGCGCGATACCGTTCCTCTTCAGCTCGATGACGATAAGGGCCGTCGGCCGCGCCGCGTTCCTGATCGTCAGGGAGGTAAGGAACCAGTTCAAGGATAAGGAGATATGGGAAGGCAAAAAGACGCCGGATTACGGGCGCGTCGTAAGCATCTGCACCGCGGCTGCCCAGAGCGAGCTCGTCGGCCCGGGCCTTCTCGCGATATTGACGCCTATCCTCGTCGGGCTCCTGCTCCATAAGGAAGCGCTCGGCGGCTTCCTGGCCGGCATGATCCTGTCCGGACAGCTGCTCGCCGTGTTCATGTCGAACGCGGGCGGCGCGTGGGATAACGCGAAGAAGACGATAGAGGACGGGCTTTACGGCGGGAAGGGTTCCGAAGCCCACAAGGCCTCGGTCACCGGAGACACCGTCGGCGATCCGCTTAAGGATACCGCTGGCCCGGCGCTTAACCCGCTGATCAAGGTCATGAACATGGTCGCGCTCCTTATAGTCGGCATAATGATAAAGAACGAGACGATGAATCCCGGCGTGATATTCGTTGGCATAGCCGGAATGGCGGTAATACTTTGGGTAGTGTTCAGGTCCCGCCGCGAGACGAAAGAGATGATGCTCGGCGACGAGGCAGTCAAATAGAACAGCGGAGGAACTAATGTTCAAACTGATCCCCCAAGAGGTGAAGTTCTTCGAGATGTTCGTCAAGAGCGCGGAGAACCTCCTCAGGGGCGCGAAGGTGCTGGTAGAGATAGCGAACAACTTCGATACGCTCGCGGAGAACGCGGCCAAGCTCGAGAGGCTTGAGCATGACAGCGACCAGATCACGCATGATATCATGGAGAAGTTGAACAAGACGTTCGTGACGCCTTTGGACAGGGAAGACATACATGAGCTTACAGCGGCCCTCGATGACGTCATGGACTTCATCGAGGCCGCCACGGAGCGCATGGTCCTGTATAAAGTGACCAAGCCCACTCCGGAGATGAAGGAGATAGCCGAGGTCATATTGAAACAGGCCGAAGAGATCAATTATGTAATGCCGAAGATAAAGGAGATAAAGCACGCACAGATTATCGGCCACTGCATAGAGATCAACCGCCTCGAGAACGAGGGCGACAGGATACTCAGGGAGGCGGTCGCGGGCCTTTTTGACAGGAAGACGGACCCCCTGGAAGTCATCAAGTGGAGGGACATCTATGATTACCTCGAGACAGCCACCGATAAATGCGAAGATATCGCGGTCACTATAGAGGGTATTGCGTTAAAATACTCTTGATTGACATATACGGGCTTATTTGATAAGATAAAAACCAAAGGAGTTGCGCCATTGAGGCGGCCTTTCTTTTTCGCGGTATTAGCCCTCATTCTGGTTTCGATCTCGCACACGGCAAATCCCGAAGAAACGACTGTTGCCGTCGAGCCCGTTGAACCCGTCGAGACAGCCGAGCCCGCCGGGCCGAGCGCGATAGTGCTGCTTGACGATGCGCTTCCGGAGAATGCGATCACGCAGGGGAAATGGGACTGGGATGATTCTCTGAAATACAGCGGGTCAAAATCGCATACGGAACCCGCGGCTGAAGGCATGGCGGAACATTCATTCAGGATGGCTCCCGTAGACGTGCCGGAGAACCACAATATAGAGTTATACGTGTATCCCGATACGGCGGAACCTCCGGAGGGGATACAGTTAAAGATAAGTTTCGAGTCGGAAGGCAGGGAAGGCGATATAGGCGTTTACAGGGAAGGGGAAGAAGAGGTATTCGTCTTCAATGATGACGAAGCCGTCATATATGACGGCACGCTTCCCGAGCAGGGCAAATGGTCGAAGTGGGACATAGACCCCGACGACCTCGGATTAAGCGGCGCCAGGATAACAGGGATATCGTTCGTAGCCTACGGCGGGAAAGTGAACTGGGACCTTTTACAGTTCGTCCCGTCTAAAAAATAAAGGAGAGCGGAGATGTCGAGAAGGTCGGTAGTGATAATTGTTGCGTTAATAACGATATTTTTATTGTCCAGCGTAGTAATGGCCATGGGCAGGAAGGTGGCCAAGCCCGCATCCGAAACGCAGCCCGCTTCCCTCGGGACCACACAGCCGGAAGTCGAGCTGATCAAGCCCGAGCAGCTTGAGCCGAACCCGCCTATTACGGAAGAGATGAAGGAGAAGAAGCCCCAGGAGATAGCGGTACAGCTCGCGCCGGACGAAGGGACAAAGAACAGGCAGATACAGACCGCGCTCAAGAACGCCGGTTACGACCCGGGGACAATAGACGGGAAACTCGGGCAGAAGTCCAAGAAGGCAATAAAGGATTTCCAGACTGCGAACGGGCTGAAGGCCGACGGCAAGGTCGGGCCGAAGACGTGGTCGAAACTCAGCACATACCTTTCGCTTAACACTACCGAGAAAGGAGGCAATTGATGTTCAGGATATCCAGATCAGGTTTAACGGCATTGATCGTGATGACAGCTTTCGTATTATCGGGATGCGCAGTCGGCTTCTACAAGAGGAGCCCTAACGATATAAAGAAGATAGAGGACCTTAAGGCTGAGATAGAGCGCCTGCAGCTGCTCAGGGAGCAGGAGAACAGCGAACTCCAGGCGGCCAAGGCGGAACTCGAGAAGAGATTGAAAGGCGAGAAGGGCGTATCGGTAGGCATGGACGAGCGCGGCCTCGTGGTCACGTTCGTTGCCGAAGTGCTCTTCGATTCGGGCCTCGCGAAGATACGCTCGTCTGCGGACGGCGTGCTCGATAAGGTCGCGAACGTGATAAACAGCCAGGTAGCCGACAGGAACATAGCCATCGAGGGCCACACCGACAACGAGCCGATAAAGAAATCGGGCTGGAAGTCGAACTGGGAACTCTCGACTGCAAGGGCGACGTCGGTCCTGCATTACCTGGAAGAGAAGGGCACCACGCCTAACAGGCTGCAGGCGACAGGTTACGGCGAATACCGTCCGGTAGCTTCGAACGACACGAAGGAAGGCAGGCAGAAGAACAGAAGAGTCGAGATAATAATACTTCCTAAGATGTCGAAGGCGGAGACGGAATTTCTTAAAGAGCACGAAAAGGATTCGGAATATATCAAATAATCCGTTCTTTTCAGGTATAGCATGAGAAACGTCGTCCGCCTTCCGGCGGACGGCGTTTGCTTCTTTTAAGGAGGAAGAGATGAAGAAGAGCAGTAAGGCCGTAAAAAAAGCGGGGAAACTTCCTGCTGCCAGGAAAGCGAAGCCGGCTAAGAAGCCCGTAAAGAAGCCCGCGGACCAGAAAAAGGCCCTGATGAAGGCCCTGAGAAAGGCCGCCGGCAGGGTAAAGAAAGCCGTCCCGCAGAAGGCGGCGCAGGCGATAGAATCCCCGCGCAACAAGACCGAGGAGACGAAATATTATCCCCGTCCGACCCCTTATCTTCCTCCGAGGCAGTGGGAACACGAAGAATTGCCGGAGCGTTACGGCGATACGCGTATCGTCATCATGGCGCGGGACCCCTACTGGATATTCGCTTACTGGGAAGTCACGGACGAAAGGCGCATGCAGGTTGAGCGCGAAGCCGGCGCGTCATGGAATGAGATGCGCAAGGTGCTGCGCGTCTATGACGTGACAGGCAAGGATTTCAACGGATTCAATGCCAACAGGTATTTCGATATAGACCTGCACCCGGGCTCTACGAGCTGGTACATCAACGTAGGCGCGGCGGACAGGTCATGGTGCGTCGATTTCGGCGTGATTACCCCTAGCGGAAAGTTCATAGTCATCGCGCGCTCGAATATCGTCGTCACCCCGCGCGACGGCGCCTCCGATGTCATCGACGAGGAATGGATGTCGATAGAAGAGGAGTTCCTGAAGCTTTACGGCCTATGGGGAGGTTTCGGGGGAACTTCGCCGGGCAAGGCGAAGATCAAGAAAATAATGAAGGAACGCCTGCAGCAGGAGCTCTCATCGGGAGGGCTCAGCTCTTTCGTGCGCCCGCCTAACTACAAGGGCCGCGGTTTCTGGATGGTGGTCAATACCGAGTTGGTCGTCTACGGCGCTACCGAGCCCGACGCTACGGTAACAGTCCAGGACAGGCCGATAAAGCTTAACCGCGACGGCACGTTCAGCCTGCGGTTCGCGCTGCCGGACGGCGAGCAGGTGATCTCCGTCAAGGGCATCTCGGCCGACAAGGAAGAAGAGCGCACGATAACGCCTATAGTCAAGAAATTCACAAAATAATGGAAAAAGGCTACCTTTGCATAGTCCTGCATAGCCACCTTCCGTATGTCCGGCATCCGGAATACGAGGATTTCCTTGAGGAGGATTGGCTTTACGAGGCGATCACCGAGACGTACATCCCGCTGATAAACGTTTACAACGGGCTCATCCGCGACGGCGTCAATTTCCGCATAACGATGTCGATAACGCCTTCGCTGTGCTCGATGCTCGCCGACCCGTTATTGCAGGACAGGTATGTCAAGCACCTCGACACGCTAATCGAGCTTTCGAATAAGGAAGTCGAGCGCACGAGATGGGAGCCTGCGTTCAACCGGCTCGCGCTGATGTACCAGTCGCAGTTCATCGAGACCCGCCGCACGTTCGTCGACCGCTACCATAAGAACATCCTGTCCGCGTTCAAGGAATTCCAGGACATGGGCAAACTCGAGATAATAACCTGCAACGCGACGCACGGGTTCTTCCCGCTCATGGAGGTCAACCCGCAATCGGTCCGCGCGCAGGTACAGGTCGGCGCGAACAATTACGAGAGGTTCTTCGGCAGGAGGCCGCGCGGCACGTGGCTGGCGGAGTGCGGATATTTCCCCGGGGCCGACGCATACCTCAAAGAGGCGGGCATACGCTATTTCTTCACAGACACGCACGGGATACTCCACGCGAGCCCGCGCCCGAAATACGGCGTATACGCGCCGGTATTCTGCAGGTCGGGCGTCGCTGCGTTCGCCAGGGACTTCGAGTCCTCTAAGCAGGTATGGAGTGCGATAGAGGGATACCCCGGAGATTACAACTACCGCGAGTTCTATCGCGACATCGGTTTCGACCTCGATTTCGATTACATAAGGCCTTACATCCACAAGGAAGGCATCAGGATAAATACAGGCATCAAATATTACAGGATAACCGGCCGCACAGACCACAAGGAACCGTATAACCCCGATTGGGCGCGCGAGAGGGCGGCGTCGCACGCGGGGAACTTCATGTTCAACAGGGAGAAGCAGGTCGAGTTCCTGCACGACGTGATGAAGAAGAACCCGATAATCGTGGCGCCCTATGACGCCGAGCTGTACGGCCACTGGTGGTACGAGGGGCCGATGTTCCTAGACTTCCTCTTCAGGAAGCTCCACTTCGACCAGAAGACGGTCAAGCCGATAACGCCTTCGGAATACCTCGAGCGCAACCCGCGCAACCAGGTCTCCACGCCGACGATGTCGAGCTGGGGATACAAGGGTTACTGCGAGCACTGGCTCGACGGCTCGAACGACTGGATATACAAGCACCTGCACAAGGCCGCCGACCGCATGACCGAGCTCGCCAACAGCTATCCCGGGGCCACCGGGATAACGCGCCGAGCGCTGAACCAGGCGCTGCGCGAACTGCTGCTCGCGCAGTCAAGCGACTGGGCGTTCATCATGAAGACCGGGACCGTGGTGCAGTATGCCGTCAAGAGGACGAAGGACCATATCCTGAGGTTCACGCGGCTCTATAACGACATAAAAGCCCAGCGCATAGACGAAGGCTGGCTTGCCGACATCGAACATAAGGATAACATCTTCCCGGAGATAGATTACAGAGTCCATACCTGATATGCTCGACAAGAAGAGGATCCCCTTACATATAGCGGTCATAATGGACGGCAACGGCAGGTGGGCCAGGAAGCGCGGGCTTCCGCGCGTGATGGGCCACCGCGAGGGCCTTAAGTCGGTCAGGGAGATAGTCAAGACCTGCCGCGAACTCGGGATTAAGCACCTTACGCTATACGCGTTCTCCGCGGAGAACTGGAAGCGGCCGAAGGAAGAGGTGGATACGCTGATGCGCTTCCTCGGCGAATACCTCGACAAAGAGGTCCCGTCGTTCATAAAGAACGGCATACGGCTCAATTTCATAGGCAGGATAGGCGGCCTCCCGGATAACGTGAAGCCCAAACTCAAGAAGGCCGTCGAGGCGACAAAAAGCGGCAGGATACTGACGCTCAACGTCGCGCTGAATTACAGCGGCAGGACGGAGATAATCGACGCGGCGAAGAAGTTCGCTTTGCTGGTAAAGTCGGGCAAGGTCGGCGCCGACGACCTCGACGAGAAGATGTTCGAGGGCCTGCTCGACACGGCAGGTCAGCCGGATCCGGACCTGCTTATACGCACGTCCGGCGAGATGCGCCTCTCGAACTTCCTGCTCTGGCAGATATCCTATGCTGAGATATATATAACGCCCAAGCTCTGGCCCGATTTCAGGAAGAACGACCTCGTCGAGGCGGTCCGCGAGTTCCAGAAACGCGAAAGAAGGTTCGGCGCATGACAGGACAGGACAACGGCAATAACCATAACAATATCATCCCGCGATTTGTCAGCTCTGCGCTGATAATCGCGTTCGTATATTTCACCGTTATGGTCTGGCCGGACTGGGTCTTCTGCTCTGTCCTGACGCTCATGATAGGCATGGCGCTTTACGAGTTCTATTCCCTCGTCGAGAAGAAGGGGATACCTATATTCAAGACGAGCGGCATCTCGATAGGTGTCCTCGTGCCGCTTTCGATATTCTTCACGTTCGAGCCGACAAAGGGATGGGAGCTGCTCTTTATCATCGCGGTCCTTTTGACGATATTCATCCTGCAGTTCACGCGCAGGGAGAACAGCAACGCGATATTCGGCGTATCGACTACGATATTCGGGATACTCTATATCAGCTGGACGTTCAGCTTCATGCTGAAACTGAAGCTGATGGAGAACCCGGCCCTGCCCGATGGCAGCCTGCTCGTGGCGTTCCTGCTTCTCGTGACCAAGATGGGCGATATAGGCGCTTACATTGTGGGCACTTACTTCGGAAAACACAGCCTTATCCCGCGCATAAGCCCCAAGAAATCCGTAGAGGGCGCGCTCGGCGGTTTCCTGTTCAGCGTGGGCGCCGCGCTTGCGAGCAGGAGCTTCCTTCCGTCGATACCGCTCCATCATTTGCTGATACTCGGATGCCTGTTGGGCGTCCTCGCGCAGGTAGGCGACCTTTCGGAATCCCTGATCAAACGCGACAGCCAGGTCAAGGATTCCGCGGACTATATACCGGGGCTTGGAGGCGTGCTCGACCTCGTTGACAGCATATTGTTCACCGCGCCGACGTTATACTTCTATGTGTTCAAATTCCTATGAAAAAGATAAACATCCTCGGCTCTACCGGCTCTATAGGCACTAACGCGCTCGATGTGATAGCGAAGCACCCGAAGGAATTCTCGGTGACGGGGCTCGCGGCGCATTCGAACTCCGCGCTGCTCGTAAAGCAAGCCCGTAAATTCCGCCCGAAGACGGTCGCGATATGCGACGAGTCGAAGGCGAACGGCGTAAGGAAGGCGCTCTCGGGAACCGGCATCAAGGTCCTCGGCGGGTATGAGGGCGTGAACGAGCTCGCCGGATGCGATGAGGCGGATATTACTCTCGTCTCGATCGTGGGCGCGGCGGGGCTCATACCGACGCTGCGCGCGATTCACTCGGTCAAGACGGTGGCGCTCGCGAACAAGGAACCGCTCGTGATGGCCGGACAGATAATAACGTCTACCGCGAGGCAGAGGGGTGTGCGGATACTCCCGGTGGATTCGGAGCATAGCGCCATATTCCAGTGCCTGAACGGGCACAACAGGGAAGATATCAATAAGATATACCTTACGGGCTCGGGCGGCCCGCTCAAGGACATGGAAGCGAAGAAATTCCACGCGCTCTCGCCCGAAAGGGTCGTAAACCACCCGCGCTGGAAGATGGGCAAGAAGATATCGGTCGACTCTGCCACGCTCATGAACAAGGGGCTCGAGGTGATCGAGGCGCGCTGGCTTTTCGGCGTCGGTGTGGACAAGATCGACGTGCTGATACACCCCGAGGCGATAATACATTCGATGGTCGAGTTTGTCGACGGGTCGATAATGGCGCAATTGTCGCAGACGGACATGCGGCTCCCGATAATGTACGCGTTCTCGTATCCGAGGCGCGTAAAGTCGGTCCTGCCGGCGCTCGATTTCGTGAAGCTCGGTAAGTTCACATTCTCGCCGCCGGATTTCGGGAAGTTCCCGTGCCTGAAGATGGCATATGACGCCGCGAAGAAAGGCGGTTCGGCGCCCGTCGTGCTGAACGCCGCGAACGAGGTGGCGGTGCTGGCTTTCCTGGATAAGAAGATAAAGTTCACGAGGATACCGTCAATAATAGAGAAGGTGCTGTCGTCGCATAAGACGAACAGGGAACCTTCGCTCAACGAGATACTTGAAATCGACGCCTGGGCAAGGCAGCAGGCGGGGAGACATATCTGATGCTTGAAATAGTGCTGGTCATACTGGCTTTTTCTCTTATGATATTCATACACGAGCTCGGCCATTTCGTCATGGCCCTGCGCGTCGGCATAAAGGTGCAGATATTTTCGCTCGGCATGGGGCCTAAGATCTTCTCTGTCACGAGAAACGGCATCGAATACCGGTTGTCGCTTATACCTATCGGCGGCTATGTGAAGATGCTCGGAGAGGACCCGTCCGAGGCGGTGACCGGAGAGAAGGGCGAGTTCGGCGCCCAGCCGATATGGAGCAGGTTCAAGGTGCTCATTGCGGGCGTCACGCTTAATTATATCCTCGGCCTCGCGTTGATGTGGGTCGTCTTCATGGCGGGCTATCCGATAATAACGACCAAGGTCGGAGGGCTCGTCGATGATTACCCCGCGAAGAAGGCGGGCATAATGGAAGGCGACAGGGTGCTCTCGATCGACGGCAGGCCCGTCAGCGACTGGGAAGCCCTTATAGCGATGATGCATAAGAAGACATCCGGGGACGTGAAGGTTACCGTCGACCGCGGCGGAAAGAACATGGATTTCACGATAAAGCCGATAATAAAAGAGACGAAAGACCTTCTCGGCAACGATGTAAAGATAGCGCAGGTGGGGATAATGAACTCCGACGAAAGAAGCTACCTCAAGTTCGGGCCGGGGCAGGCGCTTGTAAAAGGGGCGCAGAAGCAGGTGGATTTCGTCGTCATGACATACCGCGGCCTATGGAACATAATAACCGGGCGCCTCGCGTTCAAGGAGAACGTATCGGGCCCCGTCGGGATATTCAACCTCATGACGCAGGCGGCGAAGGTGGGAATAATCCCGCTCGTCCTGCTGACCGCGCTCATCAGCACATTGCTCGGCGTATTTAATATCCTTCCGGTGCCTCCGCTCGACGGGGGATTAATACTATTCCTCGGCATCGAGAAGCTGAGGGGCAAGCCGGTCAGCAAGAGGACACAGGAGATAGCGATGCAGGCGGGCTGGATGTTTTTTATCGGGTTGATGCTTTTCGCCACGTATAACGACATATTCGGGAAACTCGGAAAATGAAGATAACAAGACGCAAGACAAGGACCATCAGTTTAGGCGGGGTAAAGATAGGCGGGACGAGCCCGGTCTCGATCCAGTCGATGACGAAGACGGATACCCTGGATGTCGCCGCGACCGTCGCGCAGGTAAAACAGCTTGAGCTCGCCGGCTGCGACATTGTCAGGACGGCGGTAAAGGACATCTCGTGCTGTACAGCACTCGGAAAAATAATGAAAAAGATAAATATCCCGCTCGAGGCCGATATCCATTTCGATTACCGTCTCGCCATTGCGGCTATAAACGCGGGCGTCGACGGCGTGCGGCTCAACCCTGGCAACGTATATAAGAAGGATGAGGTGGCCGCGGTAATAAATCTCGCTAAGAAGCGCCGTATTCCCGTGCGCGTCGGAGTGAACTCGGGTTCGGTGCGCATACCTAAGGGCGGTGTTTCGAAAGAACGTTTTCCGGCGCTGATGGTCAAAGCAGCCCTCGATTACATCAAGATAATCGAGTCGCTCGGCTTCCGCGACCTTATGGTCTCATTGAAGGTATCCGACGTCGGCCAGACGATAGATGCCTACCGGCTTATGGCTAAGAAGTGCGATTACCCGTTCCATCTGGGCGTCACGGCAGCCGGCCCGGAGCTTTCGGGCACGGTAAAGTCCTCGCTCGGTATCGGCATATTGCTCGCGGACGGCATAGGCGATACGATACGCGTCTCGCTTACGGGCGACCCCGTCCAGGAAGTCATCGTCGGGAAGAACATCATACAGGGGCTTGGCCTAAGGCAGTTCGGCCCTGAAGTGCTCTCCTGCCCGACATGCGGCAGGACGGAAGTGGATATTATCGGCATCGCCAATAAGGTGGAGCAGGCGCTCGGCAAGATAAAAGACGAGAAGGGCAAGCTCTCGGGCCTTCGCGTCGCCGTAATGGGCTGCGTAGTCAACGGACCCGGCGAAGCGAAAGAGGCGGACCTCGGCATCGCGGCAGGCAAGGGCAGCGGATTCCTCTTTATAAAGGGCAAGCCCGCGCGTAAAATAAAAGAGAGCGAATTTGTTAGCGCCGTCATAACCGAAATAAACAAAATATTAAAGGGCTGACAACATGAGATGGACAAAGACGCTTATATCGACGCTTAAAGAGGACCCGGCGGAAGCCGAGATCCTAAGCCACAAGCTAATGATCCGCGCGGGGCTCATACGCAAGCTCGCGACAGGCTCGTATTCATATTTGCCTCTCGGTATGCGCGTCATAAATAAGGTCGAGGCGATCATCCGCGAGGAGATGGACAAGGCGGGCGCACTCGAGGTCATGCTTCCTGCGGTCCAGCCGATAGAGCTCTGGCAGCAGACCGGCCGAGATAGGGATTACGGCGAGACGATGGCAAAATTCAAGGACCGCCACGGGCATACGAACGTCATCGCTCCGACGGCAGAGGAGGTAATAACGAGTGTCGCCGCAGGCGAGATCAAGTCGTATAAGCAGCTCCCGGTCAACCTCTACCAGATATCTTTCAAGTTCCGCGACGAGTTCCGCCCGCGCTTCGGTGTCCTGCGCAGCCGCGAATTCATAATGAAGGATTCTTACAGTTTCCACCCGACGGCCGAGTGCCTCGACAAGGAATACTGGAACATGTACGAGACCTACAAGCGCATATTCACGCGCTGCGGGCTCGATTTCGTGATAGTGGAGGCCGAGTCGGGCGAGATGGGCGGCTCGGGTTCGCACCAGTTCACGGCTCCCTGCGACTCCGGCGAGGACATCATTGTCTACACAGAAGATAACAGCTACGCCGCGAACCTCGAAAAGGCCGCGGTAGACCCGCTGCCGAAAGAGCCGGCTGTTGCCAACGCCCCGAAGGCCGAGGATGTGCATACTCCGAACGTCGGTTCTATCGAAGCGGTCTGCTCGTTCCTGAAGTCGAAGCCGAAGGAGATGATAAAGACGCTCATATTCTCGGTCGGAAAGGATATCGTCGTGGCGCTTGTGCGCGGCGACCACGACCTCAACCCCGAGAAACTGACACAGGCGCTCGGCGGCGCGCATAATGAGCTCGCCTCACCGGAAGCGATCGAGAAAATCACGGGCGCCAAGGTCGGCTTTGCAGGGCCTGTAGGGCTTGCCGGGAAGGCCTCGAAGATTATAATAGACCACGCCGTAGCCGCGATGGCGATAGGTGTTACCGGTGCCAACAAGACCGACTACCACACGAAGAACGTCGTGCCGGGAAGGGATTTCCCCCTCACGGGCGCTAATATTATAGTGACAGACATCCGCAACGCCGTCGAAGGCGACACGCACGGCGGCAAGAAACTGCTCTTCAAGCACGGCATCGAGGTAGGGCAGGTCTTCAAACTCGGCACCAAATATTCCACCAAGCTAAAATGTAATTTCCTCGACGAGAACGGCAAGGAAAAGCCGTGCATCATGGGTTGCTATGGCATAGGCGTCAACCGTATCGTCGCCTCGCTCATCGAGCAGAGCCACGACAAGGACGGCATTATCTGGAACAAGACCATAGCGCCTTACACAGTCGCAATACTCCCGCTCAACACTGCGCACCAGGCATCTATGGAAGCGGCCGAAAAGATTTACAACGAGCTGACTTCCGCCGGTATAGAATGCATCCTCGATGACCGCCCCGAACGCGCCGGCGTTAAGTTCAAAGATTCCGACCTCATCGGCTTCCCGATACAAATAATCATTGGTGAAAAACGCATCGCCACCGGCGAGGTGGAGATCAAGGACCGCAAGACGAAAGAAATTAAAGTAATCAAGATAGACGAAACAATAGGAGAAGTTGAGGAATTATTGTCATCGCAAGCATAGCAAAATAATCTTAAGCAGAAAATATTGACTGCGCCCCTCGTACATTAACAGTTTGACAGAAGTGCAATGTAAATTAGCTTTAGATGATTGAGGTGCGATTATGTACTTACCCAAAAATACTATAAAAAATCCTTTAACAATTATCGCAATCTTTGCCGGCATATCAGAGATTTGCGGAAGCGCCGTATTGCCTATTCTTCCGGATAATATACAAAATTTGTTTGTTTGGTTTGTCATGATATTCCCTGTTTTGCTTGTTATGCTGTTTTTTTCAGTATTAATCCTTAAACACCATGTGCTATACGCACCTTCAGATTTTAAGACAGATGAAGCATTTTCTGGTTTGATAAAAAATGTTAAACCTTTAACTATAAAAGATGTAATAGATAAAAAGGATAAAGATGTTTCAGATATTACCGAAGATAAAACAAGTAGTGCTACTGCAAGTATAATATTAAATCCGAAAGTTGAATATTTTCTTGCTGAAGAGTTAGCTCTTAAAAAGTTAGAAAGCGATTATGGAGATATGTTTCTTAAACAAAGAAGTTTTGAACTTAAAGGCAATAAATATTACGCTGATGGCATAATAAATTCAAGCTTGCAGTTCTCAGTATTTGAAGTAAAGTACTTTCCAAGATTAAATACGCCATTTAATGGGCTAGGAAAAACTTTAAAGTATTTTGAGGATATATGGAGAAACCTAGAAAAAAGCGAGAGAGATTTATTCTTTTATCTTATAATCGTAACGCCGATTAATGATGAAGAAAAGGAAATATTAAAAAATAGAATTGATCAATTTCTATTAGGAAAAGATATGATAGTAAATATACAGATATACGATTTTAATGGTCTTAAAAAGGAATTCGGTATTAGTTAAATATTCTAATAAATGGATTAATTGTACTTGGATTCTGCCACTTAAACAAACGGTAAAATGGGCTAGGCGAGAACGATGATAAAAATTAAATATTGTAAAAGGTATTTATCTCTTTTATCTGAAAAAGGAAGGATTCTCCATATTCACCATGCCGGTTCAGCGCGAGGTGAAGTGCATTTTGATAGACCCTTTTGGAGTAAAACCTACAATTCCAATAAATTAAGATTATTGCTTTCGGAAAGTTATGAAGTTAAAGATTTAAAAGGGGATATAAGGATCGTGAGGTCAAAAAAGAAAGAATAAACGAGACGTGTCAAAAGAGGCAAGTTCTATAGTGAAGCGTTCTAAAGTCATGAGTCACTAAAAGCAAAATATAACTGGAGGAAAACATGGATAGAATTACCAGAAGTTATCTTAATGAATTTTTATCATCGAATGGGCTGGAAAATGAAAAAAATGAGTCTACGCAATTTGAGCATTTTGTAAATTTTGCATTACTTGAAAATAAGACTGAAGAACGGTTCGATATCGAGGAATTAAATATAGGAAAAGACGATGCTCTGGGCTTAGATGGCTTTGCTTTGATATTGAATAGACAAGTTATTGAAACTCAAGATATGCTGGAAGACTTCTTGAAATCGCATAGAGATGTTCACGCAGAGGTTGTTTTTATTCAATCTAAGACCTCTAAAAGCTTCGAAACAAAAGAAATTGGAAACTTTGGTTGGGCCGTTTCAGATTTTGTTAGTGAAAATCCTAAAATAAAATGGCCTAAAATAGCCCGTTCAAAGATCAGGCTATTTAACAAATTGATAGATAATTCGAATTTGCTTAAGGAGAAACCAATATGCCATCTATATTATGTGACTCTTGGTGTGAAGACAGAAGATGATAATATCGAAGCTAAGACAGAAGAGATGAAAAGTAATATCGAAAATGAGAACTTGTTTTCTAATACTATAATAAGCCTTGTCGACGCTAGGGAGATACAGAGCATTTACAAAAAAATAGGTCAGGCGGTTACAAAAGCTTTCGAATTCCCGAATAGAGTTACACTGCCGGTAATAACTGGAGTGGCAGAATCTTATTTGGGAATTATCGAGGCCGAAACAATAATTAAATTAATGACAGATGATAACGGCGATTTAATTCCCAATGTATTTTATGATAATGTAAGAGATTTTCAGGGAGACAATAAGGTCAATTTGGAAATTCAAAATACTTTAAAAACAAAAGATAAAGAAGCCTTTGTTGTTTTGAACAATGGTATAACGATAGTTGCTGAATCAATGCTAACCACAAGAGATAGATTTACCATAAGCAGCTACCAAATAATTAATGGTTGCCAAACATCTCATGTATTGTTTGAAAACAGATCATTAGTGTCACCAAAAGTAAAATTGCCCCTAAAATTAATATCCACAAACAATAAAGATTTAACATCTAAAGTAATTCGGTCTACAAACAGACAAACTGAAATAAAAGAACAAGATTTGATAGCATTTTCAGACTTTCAAAAAAGCTTGGAAGACTATTATACTACTTTTCCAGAAAAGCAAAGGCTTTATTATGAAAGGCGTTCTAAACAATATAATAGTAAAGGAGTAGAGAAGAAACGAATAATTGATAAAACAACCCAAATAAAGACTATGGCCAGTTTTTATTTTGACAAACCAGATATGGCAACAAGATATTTTGGAACCTTATTTTCTGAATTCGGTCCCGACCTCTTTAAAGATAATCACTATATGTTACCGTACTACACGTCCGCCTATGCGTTATATAACATAGATAAACTATTCAGACGTGGGCAGCTAGATAGGAAGTTCAAGAAGCTGAGATATTTTATCCTAATGATGCTGCGCTATGAAATTATGAAAGAAAAATGTCCTCCGTTTGAAAGCAAGAAAGCCGAAGAATATTGTCAAAATTGCTTAAAAATAATCAATTCAAATAAAAAATTCAACAAAGCAATAGTGAGTATAATCAAAATAATAGATTCCCTTAAATTAGATTTAAGTGATAACGAATTATCGAAATCGAACAAATTAGTTAAGCAATGTAGCGAAAAGTATAAAATCTAATAGAAATGAGGAAGAACAGATCGAAATAAATTTAGCGACAACATATTTAAATTATTAACTAACTCAATACTATGCCCCCACCCTACGTCAAAACCATAAAAGAAGAAATCCTCTACGAATACGCCAAGCTTATATCCCGTAGCGCGTTCAAGGGCAACATCAACTACGGATTTGTCACGGACCGGTTCAAGGCCCTGCGCGACGGCAGCGCTACGATGTCCGGCACGATAAGGGAGTGGCAGAGGGAGCAGGAGTTGGATAAGGAGTGCGTCTTTTGCGGCGCGCTCGAAGGCCTACAAGTCGATCACCTCATCCCACGAAGCCGAGGCGGCCCCGATTCGGCGGATAATTCGGTTCTGTCGTGTCCTACCTGCAATACTTCACGCAACGACCGGGGCGTCTTCCAATGGTTAGGGCTCAAGAAGAAGGACAGCCTGCATCGCCTCGTGGCCGGCAAGTACCTGAAATTGCTATTTGACCTTCACCAGACGCGTGGTACACTTGATATTAATAAGGACGACATTACCCTGCTATGCCCCGAGTGCAGGAACAAACCTACCTGTGTGGAATGGGGCAAAGAAGAGGAATTGACGTGTTTTTGTCTGGAGAGCGTATTTTAATCAGGAGGAATTATGCCCGACAAGCCCGACTTGATCAGCCAGGAAGAGATAGAGGAGCTTCAGGCGAAAGTAAAATTCCTTGCGTTTGACGGCGGGCGCCGCCTGGCGTATTACGAATACGGCGATCCGTCCGGGACGCCGATAATATTTGCCCACGGGACCGGCTCGCATATCCACGTAATGCTGCTTCATCACGCGGCAAAGAGGAAGAATTTCCGCATTATAGTGCCCGACCGTCCCGGAGTGGGGCAGTCGGATTTCCTGCCCGGCAGGAAGATACTCGACGGAGCCGCGGACATCGCTGCGCTTGCGGACCATCTAGGCATCGGCAAGTTCGGCGTCATGGGGATATCCGGCGGCGGCCCTACGGTATTGGCATGCGCATACTCCATTCCGGACCGGCTTTTGTTCGCCGTTGACCTTGCGGGC
This sequence comes from Candidatus Omnitrophota bacterium, assembly GCA_041651455.1. Classification (GTDB taxonomy): domain Bacteria; phylum Omnitrophota; class Gorgyraeia; order Pluralincolimonadales; family Pluralincolimonadaceae; genus UBA6215. Next base: position 14,103 of record JBAZJG010000008.1, on the reverse strand, counting down.
GCGGTGCCTCTCTACAGGGACCCCGAGGCGCTCAAGAAGCTCGGGACGATGGACCGTTTCTACGCGAAGATCGGCGCGAAACTCCCGCTGTGGCTCTTCCAGATACCGTTCTCCCTTATAGGATTACAAATGAAGACGATGAAGAACCCCCAGGCGTTCGTAAAGATGATGGGCTCTAGCATGTGCAAGCCCGACATGGACCTGTTCCTAATGCCCGAAATGGCCAATATCCTGATGAGGGATTTCCAGGAATTGTTCAGGAATGGGGCCAAAGGGCCGTCATACGACGCGCAGGTTATCTACCTTGAATGGGGCTTCGACCTCAGCAAGATAAAGATGCGCGTCGATATACGCCACGGCACGGAGGACCGCTGGGTCCCCCTGATGTTCAGCGAGTGGCTTTCGAAGACCGTCCCGAACGCGAAGCTCACCCCCATACAGGGGCAGGGGCATTTCTACCACATGGCTTACGGCGACGATACCCTTAATGCGGCCAGGGAACTTTTGTGATGCGAAAATGAAACTGCTAATAGTGCCAACGGTTCCGTTTTTATAAGAAATATGGGATGCGATAAAAGGGACAGGTCATAACGGGGCGTCCCAGGTCATGCGTCCCTATTAATTAGAAAAGAATTAAAAACGTTTCGAGGTGCGAAATGAAACTTTCAAAGGTTTTACTTTTCTACGTAACAGCATGTATTCTCTCCTCAAGCTGCCTTGCTGAAGAAGTAAGGGAAGAAAAACTTACCGCAAACCAGTATTTCAACCGCGGCGTCGTCCATCTCAACAAACACCGGTATGAAGAAGCTATCAAGGAGTTCGATAAGGCCATAGAGGTAAACCCCATGTTCTATGATGCCTATAAAATGGCAGGGAACGCGTATATAAAAATGGGTGATTACGACAAGGCCATTGCCGAATACTCAAAAGGCCTTGAGGCAAATTCCAGGAATCCGAACCTCTATTATAACCGCGGTTGCGCGTACAGGCAAAAAGGGGAGAATGAAAAAGCTATTGCGGACTTCCAAAAAGCGGTCGAAATGAACCCGAATTTCAAACTTCCGTATAATAACCTGGGCAACGCCATGACCGATGTAGGCGAGTATAATTCTGCAATAGAAAGCTATAATGAGGCATTGAGCGCTGACCCGGTAAGCGCGAATACGCTATGGAATCGCGGGATATCTTATTCGGAAGCGGGCGAATATGAAAAAGCCGTCAAGGATTTTAGCGAGTTAATAAAACTGAGACCGAAAGAGTTTAGCGGATATTATGCCCGTGCCGGGGTATATCTGGATATGGGCGAGTTTGATAAGGCTGTCAGGGATTATAACCGGGCGCTTGTTATAGATCCATTCAGCTATAAAGGCATGAATAACCGCGGGTTCACGTATTTTTGCCAAGGCAATTACAAGCAGGCATTGAGCGATTTCACGATGTCAGTTATATATAACCCGTATGGCGTAGACACATGGGACAATCTCGGCATTACCGCTTACAGGCTCGGAGACAAGGAGAGCGCGAGGGAGTACCTGGAAACGGCCGTCGGTCTTAATTCTATATCGTATGAGGTTTACCAGTATCTCGGGGAGATATACGCGGAAAAAGGCGACCGCGAGAAAGCGGATATGTATTTCAGGAAGGCGGAAGAGAACAAAGATAATGTACTGCAGATCCCTAAAAAAAGGCCAACCCCATGAAAAAACCGTTTATAGCAGTCACAGTCATTTTTATTGCCATTGCGGCGACGGCGGCCGGCATTTATGTCGGTTATATCGCAAAACCGCAGGCGATCGAGTCCGCGCTGCCTGCCGGCCCGGTCTTCTTCGTGAAATTGTTCGATGCCGACAGGCAATTCGAGGAGTTTAGGTCATCGAGGCTCTATAAGAATGTGGAAGCCATCGATATAGGAATGCTGCTTGAAAAGAGCGGAGCTAAGAAGGAACAGGCGCAAGCTGTAGGAGTATGGAAAGCGGACATATCGGGTTTTATCGACGGGCTTCCTTTTGAGAAGTATTTCGGGAAGGAGATAGCCGTTGCCGTGTATCCTTCGGGCGTATTATTCGCCGCGAAGGTGAAACCGGAATCAAAAATAGCCGACCTGTTTGCCATTATGTTCAAAAAACCGGGAAAGATATTTGAGGAGAAAGAAGAGGACTGCAGCGGCAGGAAGATATCCGTCGTGAAGATAGGGGACAGGACGAGCGTGTTTATGGTCCGGATCAAGGATGTGATGGTGGCGGGCACGGATAAGATGGTTGTCATGTCCTGCTATGATGCCGCCGGCAGGAAAATTCCCGCGTTGGCGCAGGACAAGGATTTCATTGGGGCGGTGTCAGGGCTTGAGAAAGGCGCCGAGATGGCCGCTTTCGGTGATATCGGGAGAATAGCGGAAGGATTGAAAAATGCCGTAACCGCCATCCCGGAACCGGCCGGGAAAGGGATATCAGCGGATATATTAAAAGCGTTCAAGGAAAATATGGGCCTGCGCCTGGGCGAATACGGCGGTTTCGGGACCTTCTTCTACGCCAGATATCCCGGGGAGATAAAAAAGAGCGTTATGACCGTAAAAATCGACAGATCCAAGATGATCCCGTTCCTCCGGGAAAGCTATTCAGTGGCCCCGCGCGGGAACAATACGCTTAAGTTCATCCCGCCTAATGCGATATGGTACGGATGGGATACGGTCGCGTGGAGGGCATACTGGCAGTACCTGAAGGAAGCCATGATAAAAGGAACGCCGGAAGGGGTTGAGTCCCACGGATTTGACGATATCGTTGCCGAGTTCGAGAGTTGGGTGGACTTCAGCATAGAGAATGACCTGATACCCGCTCTCGGGGATGAAGGGGCCTTGTGCCTGATAGACGTGAATTACGACGGCCTTATACCATCACCGCAGTTCATCTATATAGTCAAAGTAAACGACAAACAGGCGATAGACCTGGTTTTGGGCAAATTCTTCCGGAGTGACATCGAAGGGGAGGAGGCCGTGAAAACGGAGACGTACAATAATGTTGAGATAAAATACCTGGACCTCCCATTCGGCCTCGCGTTCCAACCGGCATATTGTTACGTTGGAGATAATCTTTTGCTCTCTTTGGGCCGCATGCCATTAAAGAATTCCATAGATTCTTGTTCCGGATCCGCGAAGTCGCTTCTTGACAGCGAGGATTTCAGGCTTGTTAGTAGCAACCCCGACAAGCCGGCAAACCAGGTTCGTTTTGTGGATACCGATGCTTTGTTGCGGGAAGCCAGGGATTTTTGCGATTGGGGTCTGAGGTGGCTTACGTATATTTCCGAAGAGAACAAGGCGTACTACGAAAAACAGAAGAAATACGAAGAGATGATATTGCTCCAGATGGACAGGTTAAGGGCAGGCATCAAGGAACTGGAAAAGGAGCTGGCAGATATGAAAGCGCAGCGTGCCGACCCCGCTGTTTTGGCAGAGGTAAAATCTGAACTCGATTTAAAGATATGGGACAAGAATTCCATGTTGAAGATCGACAAAGAGCAGTTGGCCCACTTGGAAGAGCAGGAGAAACATCGTGTCGCGGTAACGAGACAGGATATGGATGTGCCCTTGATAAGGCTTTGGGTGGAAAAGGCGGCCTATCCTATCATGGAAGGCCTTTCTTCGAATAATGTCTCAAGTTCAAAGACAGTCTTCACGGAGAACGTGATTTGTACAGAGACCTTTTTCAAATAATGAACAAGATCGAATTCGGCATTATGGCCGTATTTATCGTGGCTATGACTCAGGTTGCTTCAGCTTCTGCGTTAGTCATCAATCCTTCCGATGACGGTTCAGTGTACCTAGATGGGGGCGTGTTGACCAACTGCTATCTTACGGCATGCGAACCCACAAGAGGTGTAGTGGAATTCCCAACCAGCCAGATTTTATGGCCAATAAGCACAGCGTATTTGTCTGTCAACCCATACGGATTACCTCTTTGGAGTAAAACCGTTCAAATATACGGCTATGGAAGCAGCGACGGGCAGCTGACATCATCTGATTATGATGCAGGGAATTATTTAGGTGTTCTTATTTTGCCGGAAGATCTTGGATACGGCGAAGACGCATTATTTGAAGTTACTAGTTTTATGCAGGGAGTTTCAACCCCATTTGTCGGGTTCAATATTCGTTCCGAATATGCGAAAACGGATATATTCTCCTCACTGGAATACAATGAGGGGCATAGTGCCCAATTGCTGGTTTCACCTATCCCCGAGCCCTCGACCATTATACTGATTCTCGCCGGCCTCCCGCTGCTTGGTTTTAGGAAAAACCATGGCTCCTAAAAAGGATTACACGAAGTATTTATTGATAATATCGGTATTCGCCGCCAATTTTATATTTATGACATGTTTTGCTGAAGAATGGGGTATCTCTTCGGGCGGATTACATTGCAGGCTTGAATTGCAGAAAGAGATATTCAATGTAGGAGAACCAATAGAACTCGCATTTCATATTGAACCGGTTGAAGGATTGGACAAAAATATAATATCCGAGATATCCTGCCAAAAAGAAGGACTGGTGGAGAATCTTAAAATTAAAGGTCCCGATGGCGATTTATTACAGTTGATTAGAAAACCAGGCTTCCCGCCATCAGGAACATTTCATACTTCAATTAGAGTATCGGGCTACTATGATTTCAGCAGGAAGGGGGATTATTCCATTGCCGCAATATATGAGGTCAATGACAAGATCAGGATAAAGTCGCAAACGGTTTTTTTGACAATTGTCCCAAAAGATTTCATCGTCATGAGTATTGAGACAGAGAACAAAAGATGCTCACCTTTCGGCCCTATCCCGATCAGCGTGCTATTGTCTACGGGCAGCCGCGAACCGGTTGAATTAGAAGATGTTAGCATCTTTTTTTATATGGAAAGGATTTGGAGCAGTCCGCACAGGCGCTCGGTGCCATTAGGTATTACCCTGACAAACGAAGAGCAGGAATTCACATACGACCTTTCCTTAGATTGGGATTACAGGCATTCTTCCGTCTGGCCATGCAAGCCACTCTCCGATTTTGTTAAAGCGGGAGAGAGGCACGATTTAGTTGTCATAATATCAGGCAAATATAAAGGAAAAAGATTCGAAGTTGAATCGGCCCCGTTACCAATCAAGTTTACTTGCATTACCGAAACTAATAATACGCCTTAAGCAATATTTGAAAGAAAATCCCTCCTCATGCCGTCTATATAGGTAAAGGAGGGATTTATTATGCCCAATATAATGTATAATAGTATGTATATAAATATTGACAATATGAGGACCAAAGGATATACTAAACATGGATAAAATCACAGGTATGTTCACCTGGGACGAATCGAAAGAAAGGGAAAATATAAGGAAGCACGGGGTAGATTTTAAGATTGCCTCGCGAGCTTTCCTTGATACAAAAAGAAAGATATACGTTGATTCCGGCCATTCGGAGCATGAGGAAAGGTTTTTCTGTATCGGAAAGGCCGGGAATAAAGTAATGACAGTAAGGTTTACATACCGGCAGGGGATGATAAGGATAATCGGTGCCGGTTATTGGAGAAAGGGCAAAGCGTACTATGAAAAAGAGGACTGATGTTTCGGACATGCCCGTGGGCGGATTAAAGAGAATAAAGGATCTTCTTCCGCCACCGGTTGAGCTTGCTAAGTCGGAAGAGACGCAGAAGATAACAATCGCGCTGAAAAAATCTAGCATAGAATTTTTCAAGCGTGAGGCAAACAGGCATCACACGAAATACCAGAGGATGATTAGAGACCTTGTTGACAGATATGCCTCAGAATGGGCGTAGAAACTCCCCTAAAGTTGTGGTATAATGCCTCTTAATTAACCCAAGGAGAGTCCCATGAAGAAATCCGCTATTATAATTACAGCCATATCCGTTGCGGCCGTCGCGGTTGCCGCGGCCGTCCTTTTCACGCTTGCGTCCAAGCCGACTCCCGTCGAGTCCGTACTTCCGGCGGATGCCGTCTTTTTCATGAAGTTCTCCGAGGTGGACAGGCAGGTCAAGGAGTTCAAGGCCTCGCGTCTCTATAAGAACCTCGAGAAGATAGACATTGAGATGCTCATGGAGAAGAGCGGCGCGAAGAAGGAAGATGTCGAGAACTTCAGGGCCGCCCGGACGGAGCTTTCAAGCTTCATAGGCGGGCTCGTCCTCGAGAAATATTTCGGCAAGGAGATCGCGGTAGCGGTTTACCCGTCGGGCAAAGTTGAGATGACACCCTCAGGTGTCATTGAAATGGCTTCGAATGTCACGCTGGCCACGAGGGTGAAGCCCGAGACGAAATTCATAGATTTCCTCGCGAAGGTATTCAACAAGGCCGGCAGGAAATACGAGGTCGCGGAGGAGAATTACAAGGGCAAGAAGTTGACCGTCGTCAAGCTCGACGATAAGGTCAGCATCGCCTACGTCCAGATAAAGGATATTCTCGTCATAGGCCTGGGCAAGAAGGCGGCTACCTCCTGCTGCGACGTGGCCGACAAGAAGTTCCTCTCGCTCGCGCAGGACAAGGACTATACCGACGCGATGGCGAAGTTCCCTAAAGGTGCGGAGACGGTCGCCTTCGGCGATATCGGGCTCATGATGGCAGGCATCAAGCACATCGCGGACGCCGTACCGGCGCCCAAGGAAGCAAGCGGTGCCCAGCCGGACCCGGGCCGTATCTTCCGGGACCAGCTCGACAAGACGCTCGGCGTCTACGGCGGGTTCAAGTCGTTCAGCTACGCGAAATATCCCGGCAAGATAACCAAGGAGAGGATGCAGTTAACCCTCGACAAGGCGAAGCTGATACCGTTCTTCAGGGATTTCTATTCGGTCAAGCCGCGCAAGAACACGGCGATGAAACTGGCCCCGGCAAATACGATATGGTACAGCTGGGATACCTTTGAATGGAAGGCGTACTGGAAATACATAAAGGAAGAGATGGGCAATGAAGCGGCCAAGGTGAACCAGGGCCCGACCTTCAACGACATGATAGCCGGATTCGAGAAACAGATGGGCATAAGCATAGAGAACGACATCATCCCGGCGCTCGGAGACGAGACGGGCATGTGCCTGACCGACATAAACCTTGACGGGATGATACCGATGCCGCAGTTCGTCGTCTTCCTGAAGGTCGACAAGAAAGAAGCTATAGACAAGATGCTCGCGCAGTTCACGCAGGGCGGGAGCATGCAGTCCGAATCCTATAAGGGCGTCGATATCAAATACATGAACCTGCCGTTCGGCATGGCGTTCCAGCCGGCGTTCTGCTACGTCGGGGATTATTTCCTGTTCTCGCTAGGGCGCGAGCCGATTAAGGGCTCGGTGGACTCGTATTCCGGCGCCGCGAAATCGCTCTTTGAGAATGAGGATTTCAAGTCGGTCAACAACGGCCTTATGGACCCGGCGAACAAGGTCGTCTATCTTAAAGTGGACACGATCCTGCAGAAGGGCAAGGGGATCTGCGATTGGGCCGTAAGGTGGCTCACGTTCATGTCCGAACAGCAGAAAAAGGTCAAGGAGATGATGGCCGCGCAGACGGATAAGCTGAATACCGAGATACAGTCGCTCGAGAAAGAGCTGGCCGACATTAACGCGAAGATAAATGACCCGGCCAACACGCCGGAAGCTGCGGCCGAGCTCGTGGCGCAAGCCAAGGAGAAGGAGTCGATGCTGGAGATGAACAGGGAACAGCTCGACCAGTTCCAGATGAGGGGCCGGCAGGGCGGCGGCCCGGAGAAGGATTTCGACGCCGCGCTCGTCCAGCTATGGCTTGACAAGGCGGTATATCCGGTCATTGACGGCCTGCAATCGCTGAAAGCCGCCGGTTCCAGGACCGTATTCACGGACAAGGCCATTGAGACGGAATCTTACTCAAAAATCGTCGAATAAAACCCTTGACAGCGGCGCCTGTCCGTAGTATAAATATAAGTACAATTTAAGTCCACTACACAAGGAGGAGTGGGTAAGTTCTACCTCCTTTTTTTGTTGTCTTTTTTCCGAAAAACCCGAAAAAGGCATGGAAGATAACGTTATATTGGAAAAAGTAAGGGAACTTACGTCGCAGGCGCTTTCCGAGGCAGGCGTCGAGCTTGTCGACCTGACATACAGGCACGAGAGCGGCGGCATGGTCATGCGCTTTACCGTCGATAAAAGGGGCGGGATAAGCATCGGCGAATGCGGCGCGCTGAGCCGCAGGATAGAAGGCCTGCTGGAAGAGGCGAACGTGATCGAGAGCCATTACATGCTTGAGGTGCAGTCGCCGGGCCTCGACAGGAAACTTGCCAGGACCAGCGATTTCGAGAGGGTCATAGGCAAGGAGCTCGACGTGGTTTTGAACGCGCCCGTGGACGGGAAATGGGAGTATTCGGCGGCGCTGAAATGGGTCGGCGAAGACAGCATAAAACTGGAATTGCCCGACGGCAGGGAAGTGTCCGTGCCGCGCGAAGTGATCATGAAAGCGAAGCTGCATCTTGAATTTTAGAAGGGAACAACTATGAACGGAGAACTGTTAACAGTACTGGATCACCTCGAGAGAGACAAGGGGATAGACCGCGAGATCCTGATGACGGCCGTCGAGAGCGCGCTTGTCAGCGCCGCGAAGAAGGCGCTCGGCACGCTGTCCGACGACGTCACGGTCAAGATAGACAGGAAGAACGGCGAGGTCAAGGTATTCTCTGGCGCGAAGGAGATAAAGTCCGAGGATTTCGGCCGCATTGCCGCGCAGACCGCCAAGCAGATCATAATCCAGAAGATCCGCGAAGCGGAGCGCGACGTCATATTCACCGACTACAACAGCCGCGTAGGCAACGTAGTCAACGGCACGGTCTACCGGTTCGAGAAGGGTAATATAATCGTCGACCTCGGCAAGACCGAGGGTTTTATACCGAAGAGCGAGCAGTCGCCGAAAGAGAATTTCAGGCAGGGCGACCGCATAAAGGCGTATGTGCTCGAGGTAAAGAAGACCGGCAAGGGCCCGCAGATAGTGCTGTCGCGCGCGAACCCGGGCCTCGTCAAGAAGCTATTCGAGCTCGAGATACCCGAGATATACGAGGGCATCGTCGAGATAAAGTCCATATCGAGGGAAGCCGGCGACAGGACGAAGATATCGGTATTCTCCAAGGACGAGAAGATCGACTGCGTGGGCGCCTGTGTGGGAATGAGGGGCTCCCGCGTGAAGAATATCGTGAAAGAGCTTCAGGGCGAGAAGATAGATATCGTCCGCTGGAGCGACGACACGAAGGAATATGTCCTCGCGGCGCTCAATCCCGCGAAGATATCTACGATAAAGCTCGATAAGGAGTCGAAGACCGCGCAGGTCACGGTCGACGACGACCAGCTGAGCCTGGCCATCGGCAAGAAAGGCCAGAACGTGCGGCTCGCGTCGAAGCTTACCGGATGGGAGATAGATATCAAGCCGAAGACGCCGGCCGTCGAAGGCGCGGCAAAGGCCGCGGCTGAAGCGGTGATGCCGGAGCCGGCCGCGAAGGAAGAGGCCGGTGATATATCATCGGTCGACGGTGTCGGTGCGAAGACGAAGGCGCTTCTTGAAGGCGCAGGGTTGGTCACTATCGCGAAGATAGCGGAGTCATCGGTCGAGGAACTCACTAAAATAAAGGGTATCGGCGAGAAGACCGCGGAAAAGATACTCAAGAGCGCGAAAGAGCTGGCAAAAAAATAAATGAAAAAAACCAAAGACGAGACGAAGAAAGCGGAAGTGAAGAAGACCAAGAAAGCCGAACCTAAGGCCGCGGCGAAAGTCGTCAAGGCCGTAAAAGCCGTAGTCAAAGCCGTCAAGGAAAAGAAAATAGCCAAGCCAAAGGCCGAAGCCAAGGTAAAGGCCGCGCCTAAGAAAAAAGAAATCAAGGCGAAGGTTGAGATCAAGGTAGAGCCGAAGGTTGAAGCCAAACCGGTTCCGGCGCCGGTCATTCCGAAGCCCGCACCTGTCGTCCCTAAAGTCGAGCAAAAACCGGTCGTGGCGGCTCCGAAGGTCGAAGCCAAACCCGCGGTAAAGCCTGAGCCGGCGAAGCCAGCCATGCCCGCGGCGGAGCCAACCGTGCCTGTTGCGCCCCCGGCGCCGGCAGCCAAAAAAGAACCCGTAAAACTCATAGCTAAATTCCCGATGACATTGAAGGACCTCGCCGTGAAGATAAACGCGAGGCCTAACGACCTGATCGTAAGGTTGATGAGGCAGAAGGTCATGGCGACGATAAACCAGGCGGTGGATATCGACGTCGCGAACCTTATCGCCGTGGATTTCGGTTTTGAGTTCGAGAAGCCGCTCACGCAGGAACAGGAGATATTGAAGGCCTTCGAGGTCGAGGACAAGACGAAGCTCGTCGCGCGCGGCCCGGTCGTAACGTTGATGGGCCATGTGGACCACGGCAAGACCTCGCTGCTCGACGCTATCAGGAAGTCGAGCCTTACCGACAAGGAATCCGGCGGCATCACGCAGCATATCGGCGCGTATGTGGTCAAAGTAGGCAAGGGGAACGTGACATTCCTCGATACCCCCGGCCACGAAGCGTTTACCGCCATGAGGGCGCGCGGCGCGCAGGCGACGGATATCGTAATACTCGTAGTCGCCGCAGATGACGGCGTAATGCCCCAGACGAAAGAGGCGATCGACCACGCGCGCGCGGCAGGGGTACCGATAGTCGTCGCGATGAACAAGATAGATAAGCCCGAAGCGAACCCGGACAGGGTCAAGAAGCAGCTGAACGAAGTAGGGCTCATGTCCGAGGACTGGGGCGGAAAGACCGTCATGATCGGCGTCTCGGCGAAGACGGGCAAGGGCATCGATGAACTTCTCGAGATGCTGTTGCTCGAGGCGGAGATGCTCGAGTTGAAGGCCGACCCGACCGGGCATTCGAAGGGCGTCGTGATAGAAGGCAAGATATCCAAAGGCGGCGGCCCGATAGCTACCGTCCTCGTACAGAAGGGCACGCTGAGGCCCGGCGATATAGTCGTGGCGGGCCTGCATTACGGCAAGGTCAGGGCGATGATAAATGACCTCGGCCACAGGCTCAATGAGGCGCCCCCGTCGAAGCCGGTCGAGATACTCGGCCTCGCGGGACTGCCCGAGGCGGGAGACATATTCTTCACCGTCCCGGACGAGAAGACGGCCAGGGAGCTCGTCGAGAAGCGCCAGCAGGAAGCCAAGGCGGCGCAGATGCAGCCGGTCAAGAGGATAACGCTCGAAGAGCTTTCACAGCAGGTCAAGGAAGGCAAGGCCAAGGAACTGAGGGTAATAGTAAAGGCCGACGTGCAGGGTTCGGTCGAAGCGATCGAACAGTCGCTGAAAGGCCTCGGCACGAGCGACGTGAAGCTCGATGTTATACATTCGGGCGCCGGGAGCATAAACGAATCGGACGTCATGCTTGCCGCCGCTTCGAACGCGATCATCATCGGTTTCCATGTGGATTATACGCCTGAGGGCGAGCAGAAGGCCAGGCTCGAGAAGGTTGATGTCAGGCTTTACAGGATCATATACGAGGCGATAAACGACGTAAAGAACGCCATGGAAGGTATGCTCGACCCGACTATAACCGAGGTCTTCATGGGCCGCGCCGATGTCAGGCAGGTCTTCAAGGTCACGAAGGCGGGGACTATCGCGGGATGCTTTGTCGCCAAGGGCAAGATAACCAGGAACGCCGGTTGCCGCCTCTGGAGGGACAAGGACAAGGTTTATGAAGGCAAGATCGGCTCGGTCAAGCGTTTCAAGGACGACGTCAAGGAGGTCGCGGAGGGCTTCGAGTGCGGTATCGCGCTCAGCAATTTCGACGACCTGAAACCCGGCGACGTTATAGAAGTATTCGAACTCAGGAAGACCGCAAGGAAGCTCTAAAATATGAAGAAGAGGGTATTAAGCGGGATGCGCCCCACGGGCAGATTGCACCTGGGCCATCTTGCCGGCGCGCTGAAGAACTGGGTGGAGATGCAGGATAAGTACGACTGCTTCTACATGGTCGCCGATTACCACGCGCTGATGAGCGAATACGCGGACCCGTCGGCGATGAAAGAGAACATCATCGACAACACCGCGGATTTCCTCGCGTGCGGCATCGACCCCGAAAGGTCGGTCATCTTCGTGCAGTCCGACGTGCCGGAACACCTCGAACTGAACATGATACTCTCTGCGATAACGCCGCTCTCGTGGCTCGAGCGCTGCCCGACGTACAAGGAGCAGCTCAGGGAGGTCGAGGGCAGGGACCTCGCGACATACGGTTTCCTCGGTTACCCGGTCCTGCAGGCCGCGGACATACTGATATATAAGGCGAACGCGGTCCCGGTCGGCGAAGACCAGCTGCCGCACCTCGAGCTTACGCGCGAGATAGCCCGCAGGTTCTTCCATTTTTACAAGAAGCAGGTATTCCCGGAGCCGGAGGGCCTTTTGACGCAGACCCCGCGGCTTCTCGGGGTGGATAACAGGAAGATGTCCAAGAGCTACGGCAACGCGGTCAACCTTTCGGACTCTCCCGAGGAAGTAAAGAAGAAGATAAAGGCGATGATAACGGACCCGCAGAGGATCAAGAAGGACGATCCCGGGCATCCGGACATCTGCAACGTATATTCGTATTACAGGTTCTTCTTCCCTGAATTGGCCGTAAATATCCCGGAGGAGTGCAAGTCGGCGAAGATAGGCTGCGTCGAAGACAAGGCGAAACTGGCCGATTGCATAGTCGAGTTGCTGAGGCCGATACAGGAGAGAAGGAAGAAGATATTAAGCGATAAGGCAGGCCTCGAAGCGGTCCTGAAGAGGGGCGCCGAGAAGGCGCGCGCGGTCGCATGCGAGACGATGGGAGAGGCAAGGAAAGCAGTCGGTATATGACGTACAAGGTAAAGCTTGACGTGTTCGAAGGCCCGCTGGACCTTCTTCTGTACCTTATCAAGAAGGAAGAAGCGGATATCTTCAATATCCCGATAGCGAAGATAACGGAGCAGTACCTGCATTACCTCGAATACATGGAACTGCTCGACCTGCACATCGCCGGCGAGTTCATCGTGATGGCCGCGACGCTGATGCATATAAAGTCGCGCATGCTGCTGCCGCCGGACGAACAGCCGCCGGAAGAGATAGAGGAAGAGGACCCGCGCGCGGAGCTCGTGCGCAGGCTCATCGAATACAAGAAGTTCAAGGAAGCGGCCGGGGAACTCTCCGAGCTCGAACGCAGGCGGTCGATGGTCTTCCCGCGCTCGGTCGACGAGACGCAGTACATCGACCAGACCGAGGGGCCGTATTTCGAAGCTTCCATATTCGACCTCATAAACGCGTTCTCGACGATACTCAAGAGCGTGTCGCGCGAGGCGTTCCTCGAGGTGGTAAAGGACGAGTTCACCGTCGAGGAGAAGGTCCACGAGCTGTTCCATATGCTTGTCGAACAGCCGGTAATAAATTTCAAGGACATATTCAAGAAGTCGAGGAGCAAGGTGGAGCTGATAGCGACGTTCCTCGCGCTTCTCGAGATGATAAGGTTGAAGGAAGTCATGGTCAGGCAGCATAATATCTTCGGCGAGATCGAGGTAGTGCGCAACCCGAACAATATCGGCCCGAAGCTCAAGGCCGCGGTAGAAAGCGCGCCGGAAAAACCGGCGGAGGGGACACCGGATGGAACTGTCTGAAGCGAAAAGGATAATAGAGGCGCTGCTCTTCACGTCGGAGAAACCGATAACCATAGAGCAGATGAAGGAGGTCCTCGAAGAGGTAGAGGCGAAGGATATCAAGGCCGCGCTTGCCGAACTGCAGACGGAATACGAGACGCTCGGCAGGAGCTTCAAGGTATACGAGGTCGCGGGCGGCTACCAGATGGTCACGACGCCCGAGTTCGCCGATTACCTGAAGAAATTCTACAGGGTAAAGTCGAAGGACAAGCTGACTAAGCCGGCGCTCGAGACGCTCGCGATAGTGGCTTACCGCCAGCCGATAACTAAGGCGGATATCGAAGACATACGCGGCGTGAACGTCGACGGCGTCGTAAAGACGCTCGCGGACAGGCAACTGATAAAGATTACCGGCAGGAAGGACGCGCCGGGCAGGCCGATATTATACGGGACGACAAAGGAGTTCCTCGACAGGTTCGGGCTCAGCTCGCTGAACGAGCTCCCGAAGCTCGGGGAGTT
>JBAZJG010000007.1:0-107998 GCA_041651455.1 Candidatus Omnitrophota bacterium | reverse complement strand
GAGGCGGCTCTTTCGCCACCAACGGTTTCGATCCCGCCCAGAACTCCATGAACGTCGGCGCGAAGCTTACCCTTGCCTCTCACAACAACTGGAGCCTTGAGACAAACTACGACTTCGAATACAAGGAAGACTTTACCTCCCATACGGGTTGGGCGGATATAAAGTATAAGTTCTGACCTTCTTGCTCATGAACATGAAATATTTCCTTTAGTTATTTTCGAAGAAGGGATATATTATCAAAGAAGGGTAATTGTTTTTGCAGGGCATCTTTAACAGCACCCAAGTATCTTGTGCCTGAAGCGGCACAAGTCCTTGGGATTTTTTTTGGAAAGGTTTAAAAATGAAAGGCGAAAAGCAGGGAAAAGGGCTGGATATCGAAGATCTCCTGAATTACTCCAATAGTATTATCGCTACCTTAAGGGAGCCGTTTTTGGTACTAAACAAGAAACTGCGCGTCGTTTCCGCAAACCAAGCTTTTTATGATACCTTCAAGGTTTCAAAAGAAGCCGTAATAGGCCAGCTTCTTACCGATATGGGCGACAGGCAGTGGGATGTGCCCGAGCTGGCCCGGTTGCTTAAAAAGGTCATATCGGAGAAAAAATCCGTAAAAGACTATGAAGTCGAACATAAATTTGAGAAGATCGGTGAGAGGGCTATGATCCTGAACGCCTGCCTGTTGCATGTTCCCGGGAAATTGGCGGAAATAGTAACGAAAGGGACAGAAGGGGAAGAACTGATACTGATGGCAATTGAAGACATCACCGAGCGCAAACGCCTGCAGACAGAATTAAAGGAGTCCGAAGAACGTTTTCGCAGGGCCTTTGAAACATCGCGGGACGGGTTATTGCTTGTCCATAAGACCGAAGGCGACATCCTTAATTCCAACGAATCCGTGCAAAATCTGCTGGGTTATTCTCCCGCGGAGTTCCTGAAGAAGAAACTCTGGGGGATAGGCGTGGTCAAGGACGGTAATGACTTCAAAGAGACGGTCATTAACCTGGAAAGAGAAGGCGTGATCCATTACGAAGACATTCCGGTAAAAGCAAAAAATGGAATTAGAATAAATTCCGAGGTATTTTTGGTCAACAAGGCAAAAGTCATCCAATGCAACATCCGCGACATCACCGAACGCAAGCGGGTAGAAGGTGAATTGGCGCAGGCAAAGGAGCAGCAATACAGGACGCTCGTAGAGAATCTTCCCCAAAAGGTGTTTCTGAAGGACAAGAACTCGGTTTACATATCATGTAACGAAAATTATGCCAAGGACCTGAAAATCAACCCTGAAGAGATAGCGGGAAAGACGGACTATGATTTTTTCCCCACGCCCCTGGCGGAAAAATACAGGGCCGTTGATAAGAAGGTCATGGAGTCCGGGAAACCCCTGAACCTGGAAGAAGAATATGCCGTGATAGGCGATTATCTCAACGAAAAAAAGAAGGCGGTCATCAACATGGTCAAGGTCCCGATCCGGGATAAGGACGGAAACGTCAAGGGGCTGTTCGGGCTTTTCTGGGATATTACCGAGCGAAAAATGTCCGAGGAAAAGATACACGATCTGAACAAGCAGATAGAGTTTATCCTGGGAGCCACAAAGACCGGCCTTGATATCATAGATTCGGATTATAATCTGGTATATGTTGACCCGGAATGGCAAAAAGTATACGGGGATCCCGCCGGCAAAAAATGTTACGAATATTTTATGGGCAAAGGAGAAGAATGCCGTGAGTGCGGGGTCAGGAAAGCGCTGGAAACGAAGAAAGTCGTGGTCACCGAGGAGGTCCTGGCCAGGGAAGGCAACAGGCCTATCCAGGTGACCAGCATCCCGTTTCAGGGCAAGGACGGCAAATGGTCCGTAGCCGAGGTAAATGTCGACATTACCGAGCGCAAACGGATCGAGGGAGAGCTTAAAAGGCATCGTGACCACCTTGAGGAACTTGTCGCGGAAAAAACGGAGTCGGTGCTGGAATCCGAAAAAAGGTTCAGGATAATATTCGAGAATGCCAGGGACGGTATGCTTTTGGCGGACATAAAGACAAAAAAGTTCATCATGTGCAACAAGGCAATATGCGAAATGCTGGGATATTCAGAGGAGGAGATAAAGCTCCTGAAGGAAAGCGATATACATCCGGAGGAGGACCTGCCGAAAGCCATGGAGGCGTTTGAGATGCAGGCGCAGGGAAGGTCGAAAATCGTAGAGAACATGCCGGTAAAAAGGAAGGACGGCGGCGTATTTTACGCGGATATTATCACTTCCCCGATAACATTTTCGGGAAGGAAATATATGATGGGCAGCTTCCGGAATATTACAGAGCGTAAGAAGGCCGAAGAAGAAAGAGGGTTTTTGCTTAAGGAGGTCGAACGCGCAAACAAAAAACTGGAACAACTTACGTTAAGGGATTCGCATACAGGCCTTTATAATCACCGCTATCTTAAAAATGCGTTGGAGACAAACTTCAACCTTGCGGAAAGGCAATCAGGGCCGCTTTCGGTAATAATGATGGACCTCGACTATTTTAAGTCCATTAATGATGTCTATGGGCACGTGTTCGGCGACGTAATATTAAAGCAGTTTGCCGCTCAATTGATCAAAATAGTGCGCCCATATGATATAGTCGTCCGTTACGGGGGAGAGGAATTCGTCATAATATCCCCGGCCACGGGCAGAAAGGGAGCATTGAATCTGGCTGGCAGGATACTTGACAGCATACAATTGCATAATTTCGGGGATAAGAAGCATTCCATCAGGCTAAAGCTTAGTTTATCCGTTGTATCTTATCCGGAAGATAACGTGCGAAAAGGCATGGAGATGATGGATCTCGCCGACCAGATCCTGAACAAGGCCAAGGAAAGCGGCGGTAACCGGGTATTCTCATCCGCCGACATGAAAAGGGAGGCCGGCATGATCCCGCAATCCTCCGACATCCGTTTGCTTACGGAAAAGATAGGAAAGCTTACGAAGAGGGCAAACCAGAGCCTGATCGAGGAGACCCTGGCTTTTGCGAAGGCGCTTGAATTAAAAGACCTTTACACCGGCGAGCATGTCGAGAGGACCGTCCATTACGCAATGAGGATCGCCCAGGACCTGGGTTTTCCTTACGATAAACTGGAATTGGTCAAGCAGGCGGCGATGCTGCACGACCTGGGAAAAGTGGGTATCAGCGATAAGATACTGCATAAAAAAGCCAAACTCAGCAAAAGAGAGTTCGCGGAGGTCAAGAAACATCCGCAGATCGGCGTCGATATTATAAGGCCTATCCATTCCCTGCGTCCCGTAATTCCCGCGCTCCTCCATCATCACGAAAGATGGGACGGCAAGGGTTATCCGCACGGCTTGAAGATGTACCAGATACCCCTGATGGCAAGGATCATCACTATTGCGGACGTATACCAGGCGCTGATCTCCGACCGGCCTTACCGCAAGGCATACTCAAAAGAAAAGGCCATAGCGATAATCAAAAAAGCTTCCGGTACCCAATTTGACCCTGACATCGTGAAGACGTTCATTAAAGTCCTGCAGGGTGAAAGATAGCTTGATAATCCCTGTATTCAGGATATAATTAATACCTGAATATGGAGACGCTATGAAAGCCCTGGCCTCAACCTTAGTGCTGTTTTTTGTTTTTTCGGCATATCCCGGATTTTGCGCGGATAATTCCTGCGAAGACCTTATAAGGGCCGCCTGGAAAGGCGATGTATCTGAAGTCCGCTCCCTCCTTGCTAAAGGCGTAAACGTTAACGGGAAGACAACCTACAACGCCACCGCGCTGCAGTACGCCTCTGAGCAGGGCCATCTCGAGGTCGTGGAGTTACTGCTGGAGAAAGGCGCCGACGTGAACGCTAAGACCGATAACGGCGTCACTTCCCTTATGCAGGCAAGCCAGAGAGGTTACCTTGATGTGGTCAAGGCGCTGCTGGAGAAGGGGGCGGAGGTAGACGCGAAAGCCAACGACGACGGTACCACCGCCCTGATATGGGCGTCACAGTACGGTTACACGGATATAGTCAAGGCGCTACTGGAGAAAGGCGCCGACGTGAACGTCGCGGCCAATAACGGCGCGACCGCCCTGATAGCCGCGGCAAATAACGGCCGCCTTGAGACGGTGAAAGCCCTCCTGGCGAAGGATGCCGACGTCAACCTGAAAGTCACGGACGGCGCAACGGCATACTCCCTCGCAAAAGAAAAGAAATACAACGAGATAGTCCACCTCCTGATCAAAGCCGGCGCGAAAAAATAACCGGTATTGACAACCGCCGCATGTATGCTATACTGTTATGGACATATGTTCATAATGGAGGATAGCCTTGAGGCCGAAAAAGACAAGATGGATAAAATGCGCCCCCGGAGAGAGGTGTTTCAAGCCCCTCTGCAAGCCGATAAACAAGGTGGATGTGGTTTCGTTGACCCTTGATGAATTCGAGGCGATGCGCCTGGCCTGCCTCGAAGGATTAAAACAGGTCGACGCCGCGAAACTCATGAAGATATCGCGGCCGACATTCTCGAGGATCCTGACCTCCGCACAGGAGAAGATAGCCGACGGACTGGTCAACATCAAGGCCATACGGATAGAAGGCGGCTGCTGCGAGATAATGAAGAGAGGAAAGAAATGAAGGAATTGAAGAAACTCGTATATATCATTGCGATATTCCTCGGTTGTTTTTATATGCCGATAGAGAGCTTGCGGTTCGATAACGCGATATTCGAGGCGCTCGCGCTGGTGAAGTGGTACGCCCGGGAGCACGTGCTGTTGTGCCTTGTGCCCGCATTCTTTATAGCGGGCGCGATCGCGGTATTCGTCAACCAGGCATCCGTAATAAAGTATTTCGGCGCAAAGGCGAACAAGATGCTGTCCTACGGCGTAGCGTCGGTCTCCGGCGTAATACTTGCGGTTTGCTCATGCACAATATTACCGCTCTTCTCGGGAATATACAGGCGGGGGGCCGGTTTGGGGCCTGCGATAGCGTTCCTGTATTCGGGGCCGGCCATCAATGTGCTTGCGATAATACTGACCGCCCGCATCCTCGGATGGAAGATCGGCCTTGCGCGCGCGATAGGGGCGATTGCCTTCAGCATAGTGATAGGATTTATCATGCACCTGATATTCATAAAGGAAGAGCATGCCCGCCATGCGAAAGGGGAGTTGCAGCCGGGTGCTGTAAAGGAAACGCGCCCGCTCTGGAAGAGCGCGATCTACTTCTTCTCGATGATCGCGGTGCTCGTCTTTGCGAACTCCGGGAAATGGTGGATAACCGGGTTCTTTCTCGCGGCCGTAGTTGCTGCGCTGGCCAGTTGGTTCAAAAAAGACGAGATAAAGGATTGGGTGTCCGCAACGTGGGCTTTCGCTTTGCAGATATTACCGCTTTTGCTGGGCGGTGTCCTGATATCGGGATTCCTGCTCGGCCGGGTAGGGCATGAAGGCATAATACCTTCGCGGTATGTGGCAGCCCTTGTCGGGGGAAACTCGTTGTTCGCGAATTTCTTCTCGTCGATTGTAGGCGCGTTCATGTATTTCGCTACATTGACGGAAGTGCCGATAGTGCAGGGTCTCATGGCATCGGGTATGGGAAAAGGCCCGGCGCTTGCGCTGCTGCTGGCGGGGCCCGCCTTGAGCCTGCCCAGCATGCTTGTTATCAGGGGTGTTATAGGCACGAAGAAGACGGCCGTCTATGTGGTATTGGTCGTGATAATGGCGACGATATCCGGCGTCGTGTTCGGGTTGATCGCGGAATAAGGGAGAAACGTTATGGATAAGAAGAATATAAAGAAGATGGTAAGGGACGGGTACGCCGAAATAGCGCGCACGGAAAGCTCATGCTGTCAGGGATCTTCATGCTGTTCCGGCGGAGTGCAGGCCGCGCGGGATATGAGCAGGTCTGTAGGATACAGCGATGCCGAGATGGACGCCGTGCCGGGTGGCGCGAACCTGGGGCTCGGATGCGGCAATCCCGTAGCTATAACGTCCCTTGAGGAAGGAGAGACCGTCCTTGACCTCGGGAGCGGAGCCGGTTTCGATTCCTTCCTTGCTTCACGCAGGGTCGGCGCCGCCGGCCGGGTCATCGGGGTGGACATGACCCCGGAGATGATAGAGAAGGCGGGAAGAAATGCCGCGAAAGGCGGCTACAAAAATGTCGAATTCAGGCTGGGCGAGATAGAGAAGCTTCCTGTCGAAGACGGTTGCATCGATGCGGTCATCTCTAACTGCGTCATAAACCTGTCGCCCGACAAGGAAAGCGTGTTCAGGGAGGCATTCAGGGTATTAAAGCCGGGGGGAAGGATGATGGTCTCCGACCTGGTCCTTGTAAAAGAGCTTCCGCCGGAGAAGAAAGAGTCCGTCAAGGCGTATGTCGGATGCATATCCGGCGCTATAAATAAGGACGAATACCTGTCCCTGGTAAAACGGGCCGGATTCCGCGATGTAAGGATTGAAAAAGAGGCCGGTTATCCTGCCGATGATTCGGTGGCCAGCATTTGTGTGCGGGCGGTCAAATAGGAGAAGGAGATGAAGATAGAGATATTGGGTATGGGATGCCTCAAATGCGACCAGTTAAAGGCGAACGCGGAAGCGGCGGTAAAGGATCTCGGTATTGATGCCGAGGTATCGAAGGTCACCGATATCGATAAGATCACGGGATACGGGGTGATGATGACCCCGGCGCTCGCGGTGGACGGCACCCTGGTATCTTCCGGGAAAGTATTAAGCAGGGAAGAGATAAAGGGTATAATAGCAAAATAAAGGAGGAAGATTGGGAAAACTGTTTATAGCCATACTGGCGTTTGCCGCGATAAGCATGGTATTTCCGGCGCCGGTGGACGCGGCGGAAGATGCGGATGCCGCGCATGTAGTCGCCTATTATTTCCACGGCAATGCGCGCTGCCCCACATGCCATAAGCTGGAGCAATATTCGAAAGAAGCGATAGGCCCGGGCCTTAAAGTGGTCAATGTGGATGAAAAGGAGAACGGGCATTATATTAAGGACTACCAGCTTTATACCAAATCGCTTGTATTGTCATTGGTAAAAGGCGGCAAAGAGATAAAATGGAAGAACCTCGATAAGATCTGGGAGTACTCCGGCAACAGGCAGAAGTTCATCGATTATGTCAAAAAGGAAATGTCGGCCCTTTTGAAGGAAGCGCAATGACCGGGCTGCTAGCAGGCGCCGGGTCGGCGTTATGGCTGGGTATAATGACCTCTATAAGCCCGTGCCCGCTGGCCACGAATGTCGCGGCCATATCGTTCATCGCCAAGAAGATATCCCGTCCTTCGTTGGTCCTGGTCACCGGCGCGGCGTACACGGCGGGCAGGATGGTTTCCTACGCCGTGCTCGGGATCATACTCGTAAATTCGTTATTGAGCGTCCCGCAGTTAGCGCAGTTCCTCCAGAAATATATGAACCGCGCGGTCGGTCCGCTGCTTGTGGCCACGGGGCTGGTCCTGCTGGGGATAATAAAGCTTAAGGTCCCGGGATTTTCCCTTTCGCAGAAAGACCAGGACAAGCTCGCCGGTGCGGGTATCCCCGGAGCGTTTTTCCTGGGCGCCGTATTCGCGCTCGCATTTTGCCCGGTCTCGGCAGCGTTGTTTTTCGGCAGCCTCATCCCTTTGGCGATAAACGGCAAAAACGGCGTCGTGCTGCCTCTGGTTTACGGTATCGGCACGGGATTACCCGTCCTTATATTCGCTTTTGCCATAGCACTCGGCGTGGCATCCCTGGGCCGTTGGTTCAAGCGCCTGGCTTCCATAGAATATTACATGAGGATGATCACAGGCGTGATATTCATCATTGCCGGATCATACTATATATATGCCTTATACTAAACACGAAGACATTGAAATAAAGCGGGAGTTATCCCTGCTGGACAAACTCCTGACGCCTCTTATATTCGCCGCGATGGCCGCGGGCATAGCGTTGGACTATTTCGCTCCTGGTGTCACCGGCGCCATTGCCGGAATGCAGGTAGGCACTACCTCTATCCCGATAGCCATAGGGCTCATACTCATGATGTACCCGCCTCTGGCCAAAGTAAAATACGAGGAGATGGGAAAGGTCTTCAGCAGGCCGAAACTGCTGGTGCTTTCTCTCGTGCAGAACTGGGTCATAGGCCCGCTGTTGATGTTCGTCCTCGCGATAACGTTCCTGCGCGATCGCCCCGAGTATATGATAGGCGTTATACTTGTCGGGCTCGCGCGCTGTATCGCCATGGTGATCGTGTGGAACGAACTCGCTGAAGGGGACAGGGAGTTCGCGATAGGGCTTGTCGCCTTCAACGCGTTGTTCCAGGTCCTGTTCTATGCGGCATATATATACCTGTTCATCACGCTCGGGCTGAAATGGCTCGGGCTCGCGAAAGGCGTGAATATCAGCATCTCGATGGTCGACGCGGCGAAGACCGTGCTTTTCTACCTCGGGATCCCTTTCCTTGCGGGAGCGCTTACGCGCGTCGGCGGCATCGGGTTGAAAGGGAAGAAGTGGTTCGAGGACGTCTTTATCCCGAAGATAAGCCCGTTGACCCTCATCGCGCTGCTGTTTACCATTGTCGTCATGTTCTCGCTGAAAGGGCAGTATATTATACAGATGCCTTTTGACGTGGTAAGGATAGCGGTACCGCTGTTGATATATTTCTTCGTGATGTGGTTCGCGACGTTCTTCATCGCGAGGAAGATGCGAATAAACTACGGCCAGACCACGGCCGTGTCTTTCACTGCGGCCAGCAATGACTTCGAGCTGGCAATAGCGGTCGCGGTAGCCATCTTCGGCATAAGCTCCAACCAGGCATTCGCGACGGTCATCGGCCCGCTGATAGAAGTGCCCGCGCTTATAATCCTCGTCAATGTCGCGCTGCGCCTGAGGAAACACCATCCCTAAAAGTTATTAGCTTGACATGGGCGGGGCCGGATGGTATATATTATGAACGGATGTTCAGTAATTGAAAATTATCCTAAATGAGGCGAAATGGCCGGATTCAGCAGGAAAGAAAGGGACAGGCAATTGCGAAGATCGGATATCTTCTCGGCGGCGGAGCATATCTTCGCGCTGAAGGGATACCACAAGGCGACGATAAGGGATATCGCAAAAGAAGCCCAGTATGCTACCGGCACCGTCTACCTGCATTTCAAGGATAAGGATGAGCTGTACCTCTCCCTGTTCACGGAAAAGCTGAAGACGATGTTGTCGATAGTCGAGGAGAAGATGTCGTCGGCTAAGGACGCTAAGGGCAAGCTGGAGACATTCGTGCGCGAATCCCTTTTGTTTTTCGAGAACAACCTGGACTTCTTCCGTATTTTCGTCTCGGAAGGCGATGATATGATGATCGCCGAGAAAGGTCTCCGGGGCACCCCTGCAGGCCAGAAATTTGAAAAGTACATGGCGGATATAGTCAAACAGGCCCAGAAGGAAGGGGTCATAAGCAGGGATTTCGAGCCGATGCAGGTCCTGGACATATTGACTGCCATAATGAAATCATTTGTCCAGAAATGGTTCAAGGAAGACGGTAAAGGGAAGAGGAGCCTGGCCGGCATGTCCGGCATAATAGTAAAATGCCTTTTGAACGGCATCTCCGAGAAGTAACGACGTATTACCCCGCCTGAAATATCCATCTTGACAAAACCTGATATGAATGGTACTCTTTATAAATGAACAATAGTTCATAAAATGTAGTAAGTGTTCACATACGATAATGAACATACGATAAAGGGAAGGATCGGCAATATGTCAAGGAAGTCAGTCATTATAGCGGCAGGCGTATTCCTGGCCCTGTTCGCGTGTCCGGAACACCCGGCATACGGGGAAGAGGCATCCGGGAAGGAGGGCAGGCTCCTTACTATCAAGGAAGGGATCGCTATAGTGCAGAAAGACAGCAGGCTCGTAAAGATCTCGGCATACGACGATGAAATGGCATTCCAGAACTCGATGATGGCCCGTTCAGTGATGCTTCCGCAGCTGAATGTAGGGGCCGTCCAGACGTTCAACAGGCATAAACAGGAGATGAAGTTCGGGGGGATGTCAGTGCCGACCTCGGACAAGAACCCGTATTCCTTCGGCGTGAGCGTCTACCAGACGTTGTTCGACTTCGGCAAGAGCCTTTCCAACTACCGCGCGTCAAAGGATATGGTCGAGGCGGTAAAGGCCCGTAGCGAGAGCGTAAAACGCGTGGCCACGCTGGAATTTATCACCGCATACCTGGACCTGCTGGAATCGGAGAAGATGATAAATGTCGCGGAAAAAGAGGTTGAGAACCTCGATTCCTATATAGAGGACATGGAACACCTGTTCAAGCAGGGTGTCATAGTAAAGAACGACCTGCTTCCCGCGAAAGTGGAGCTTGCCGACGCGAAGCAAAAACTGATAGCGGCGCGCAACGGCAGGGAGGTCGCCGCCGCGCGGTTGAACAATATACTGGCCTTCCCGCTGAGGGAGAGACTAATCGTGTGGGACATAGAGATGGAACTGCCGCAGTACCCCGGTATAGAGGATGCCTGGGCCACTGCGCAGGAACAGAGGCCGGAGATATCTTTTTATGAGAACAGGATCAAGGCGTCCGTCTCGAGCGAGAGGGCGAAGGCGGTAGAGAACCTCCCCGTCCTTTATGCAGACGGCGGGTATAACCACACGAAAAATAGTTACATGGTCCACGAGGACAACATGTCGGTAAACCTCGGGGTCAAGATGAACCTCTATGACGGCGGCGCGGCGAGAGCGGACCTGCTCAAGGAACGCGCTTTGCAGAAGCAGATAAAGGAAGAGAAGGAGAAGCTGGTCGAGGATATCAAGTTCGAAGTGGAGGACAGCCATCTCGGCCTCAAGGATGCCTGTGAAAAGGTCTCCGTCGCCTCGGAAGCGATCGGGCAGGCAGACGAGAACGTCCGCGCATACCGCGTAAAATATACGGCTGGAGTCGCCACGCCCACGGATGTGCTTGAGGCGATAACCCTCCAGACGAGGGCCCGGACCAATTATTACAGCGCGGATTACGAGTTGAAACGCAACTACGCGAGGCTAATGTATTCTATGGGCATCGACCTTACACTTATCTACGAGAAAATGGAGAGCAAGAATGGACCTGAAAAACATTAAGAAAGCGAAACTGCTGGGAATATTTCTGGCTGCGTCCGGAGCTGCAACCGTGGTATTCATCCTCTTTGTCATCGGCGGGCTAAGCCGTGTCTCCACCGATGACGCATATATCGAGGGGAGGATCCACAGCATAGCGTCAAAGGTCCCCGGGACGGTCGGGACTGTGAACGCAGAAGATAACCGTATCGTGAAAAAAGGGGACGTGCTGGTCGAGATCGATCCCGCGGATTACGAATTGAGGGTGAAAGAGGCGCAGGCGGCCCTGGACATACGTAAGGTAGCTTTTGAGCAGGCGTCACGCGACAAGGACCGCGCCGAGGCGTTATACAAGGAAGAGGTATATCCTAAAGAGAGGTATGAGAACGCAGTTACGGCATATAACCTTGCGAAAGCGCAGGCTGAAGCCGCCGAGGCGCAATTCAACATCGCGCAGCGCAACCTTGAATATACGAAGATATGCGCCCCGGCGGACGGCCACGTGGCGAAAAGGTCCGTCGAGGCGGGCAACCAGATACAGCCGGGACAGGGCCTTATGGCGGTCGTTTCGGATGAAATGTGGGTCGTCGCCAATTTTAAGGAGACCCAGCTTAAGAATGTCAGGCCCGGCCAGGAGGCCAGGATAAAGATAGATACATACCCGGGCAAAGTCTTCGATGGCCGCGTAGACAGCATCCAGCGCGGCACCGGGGCCAAATTCAGCATGTTCCCTCCCGAGAATGCGTCCGGGAATTTTGTCAAAGTGGTCCAGCGGATCCCGGTAAAGATCGTCTTTGACGGCCGACCCTACGATAAATATGACCTCGGAGTAGGCATGTCGGTCATCGCAGAGATAAAGGTCCGTTAATGCAGCACGAGGAATGGCGCCCAAAAAGCAATCCGTGGCTTATCTGCATCGCGGTCATGCTGGCCGCGACCATGGAAGTCCTCGACACATCCATCGCGAATGTCGCCTTGCCGCAGATCGCGGGGAACCTTTCCGCGACCACCCATGAAGGGACCTGGGTCTTAACGAGTTATCTTGTCGCGAACGCCATCATATTGCCCGCCTCGGCATGGTTCGGAAGTTTTTTCGGCCGTAAGCGCGTGCTCCTTGTCTGTATATCATTGTTTACCATTTCGTCGGTCCTCTGCGGTATAGCCGGCAGCCTCGGGCAACTGGTCTTGTTCCGTATATTCCAGGGCATAGGTGGAGGGGCCCTCCAGCCGATCTCCCAGGCTATACTGCTTGAAAGTTTCCCGAAGGAGAAGCGCACTTCAGCCATGGCGGTCTTCGCGATGGGGGTAATAGTGGCGCCTATCATAGGCCCCGTCATCGGGGGCTGGCTCACCGATAACTTTTCTTGGCGGTGGCTCTTCTTCATAAACGTGCCCGTTGGCGTCATAGCGGTCATTATGTCCAAGGTCTTTGTTGAGGATCCGCCGTATATACGCAAGACCAGGACCGGCATCGACTATTACGGTTTCTCGCTGATGGCCCTGGGCCTCGGCGCGCTTCAGCTGATCCTTGACAAAGGCCAGGAGGCGGATTGGTTCCAGGCATCCTGGATATGCTGGACGGCGATCGTTGTCGTCATCTCGCTTGTAGCTTTCATTATATGGGAATTCCGCGTGAAACATCCGGTGGTCGACCTGCGCATCCTCAAGGACAGGAACCTTACGGGCGGGATGATCATCGCTTTCATGATCGGCGCGATCATGTACGGGGTCATGGCGCTAATGCCGCTCTTTTACCAGACGATGATGGGGTATACGGCCTATTTAAGCGGGCTTATACTTGTCCCCCTCGGGATAGGGGCTTTTATCGGGGCCATGTCGGTCTCGCGTTTATGTGTCTATTTCAAGAATAAGGTCCTGATAGCCGCAGGCCTTGTCATAATAGGATTAGCGGCGCTGTCCCTCGGCAACATCAACCTGCAGATCTCCATGGATTCGAGGGTGGTGCCGCTCTTTATTCTGGGTTTCGGTACGATGATGGTCTTTGTGCCATTGTCTATCGTGGCCTTCGGGACGCTGCATGCGAGTGACATAGGCAACGGCTCCGGGCTTTTTAACCTGATGAGGAATATCGGGGGAAGCGTAGGTATCGCGGTGTCAACGACGGTACTATCCCGAATGGCGCAGGCGCACCAGGCGGCTCTTGTGGGCCAGCTAAACCCCTTTAACCAGATGTATCAGCAGGTGACGAAGGCGTATTCAGGGCTCGCGGATGGCCTGCTTTACAGGGAATTGACGCGCCAGGCAGCGCTTCTTTCCTATATAGATTGCTTCCAATACTACGGGATAGTAGCTTTTTCATGCGTTTTCCTCGTGTTTATCTTCCGTGAGGTCAAGAATAAAGGGACGGTCATGGTCCACTAGATGAAGACCCTATTCGAAGAGGTCAGGGAACTGATAAACGAGCAGATAAAGATGCCGGTCGAGAGGATACTGCCGGAGTCCCTGCTGATAGAGCACCTCTTTATGGATTTCGTCGATATAGTAAGACTGGCAATTGACATCGAAGAGAAGTATAATATCACAATATCCGATGAAGAGGTTGACGCAGTCGCTACCGTGGGTGAACTGGTGGAACTCGTCAAGGCGAAATGCAATCCCGGTTAATGAGGTCGATAGACATGCAAGGCAAGTCGGTATTGAATATAATATTAGCGGCGTCACTGCTTGCCGTGTCCGGCAATATCCCGGCTACGGTATCCCAGGGCGAGAAGATCATTTATAACGTCAGCCCGGCAGGGAAGGCGGAGTACGAGGATATGGGGCTAGTCGAACGCCAGGGCAAGACGTACTGGCATGTGACTTTCCGGACCAAGCTTGCAGGGTTCAGCGACCTCGAAGAGATATATGCCGACCCGGAGACCGGAATGCCGCTGATAGTCGAGCGGCATATCAGCTGGCCGCTGGCCAAAGAGCACCTTATAGAAGAATATGACCCGGGGAACAACTCCCTCGTGATAAAAAAATTCATGAACGAAAAGATCTCCGACGAATATAAATATAAATCGGACAGCCCGTACCATAATGCCGTGCTGCTGCCTTTCAGCCTGCGGCGTGTCGACGACCTCGAAGTGGGGTGGAGCACGGTCATACGGCTCCAGGAGGAGTTTACCGTCACTCTTACCGACATCGAGGAAGTGAAGGTCAATGACAGGAAAGTGACCGCCTACCACTTCACGAGCAAACCCGACAAGTTCGAGATATGGGTCAGCAAGGACAAGGACCGCCTGCCCGTCCTGATAAAGGGGACGGTCGGATGCAGCCTGTCGCTGCAGAGCCATTCCTCGGGACAGTGAGAAATGAGGCCGCTGTACGCGATTATAGCGGTATTTTGCCTTTCCGGATGTGCGACCACCTCATATAACTTTGGGCATGATAGCGGGTTCACGAAGAAACTGATTCGCGGCCGCGATTTTGTCCTGTATTCCCGCATAAAGGTAACCAGCCCCGGGGAACCGCTTACCGTATATATAGAAGGGGACGGCCGCGCGTGGCTGGACCGGTACCGCGCATCTTCCGATCCGACTCCCGCGAGCCCGCTTGTCATGAAGCTTGCGTCCCTCGACCCGTCGCCGAATGTCGCATATCTCGCGCGTCCCGGGCAATATCCTTCGGAGGGAGCGTCGGACTGCGACGCGAAATACTGGATGTCTAAAAGGTTTGCGCCTGAGGTCATTGCGGACATGGATTCGGCGGTAAGCGGCCTGCGCGATATGGCAGGCGCCGTAGAGGTCAGCCTGGTAGGATATTCCGGAGGGGCGGCTGTCGCCGCGCTTATTGCCGCGCGCCGCGATGATGTCATAGGCCTGCGCACGGTAGCCGGCAACCTCGACAGCGCCGCCGTCAGCAAAAAGAACAATGTAAGCCCTCTAAGCGGATCGCTGGAACCGGTCGATGCCGCGGTTAAATTGAAAAATGTCCCGCAGCGGCATTTCATCTCTTACGACGACAGGGTAATACCCCCGGAAGCGTCGGAATCCTTCGCTGAAAAAGCCGGCGACAAAAAACACGAAAGCGTCACGGCAGTGGAAGGCGTAACACATTATTCCGGATGGGACCGCAAATGGCCTGCCCTGCTCGATATGCCTTTGTGCCGGATTTCCGAAAATCCTTGATATGGCATACCGTTGCCCTTATAATAAAGACGTGGCGAAGATCTCTTCCTTAATAATACCGGGCATAATCCTGTTCCTGTCATGCGCTGTCACCGCTTTGGCTTCCGACGATATAACGTTCAGGCGTTCCGACAGGGTCCTCGTGCTCGCTCCCCATCCTGACGACGAGGCGATAGCCGCCTTCGGCGTAATGAAGAAGGCGCTGGGCGCGGGCGCGAAAGTAAAAGTGGTATGCCTGACCAACGGCGACAACAACGAGATAGCATTCCTTATATACAAGAAGCACCCGGTCTTGTCGGCGAAGGGCCTCATAGCGATGGGGGAGACGAGGATGAAGGAGACGTTGGCCGCAATGTCCGGGATGGGGCTCGGGGCGCAGGATGTATCATTCCTCGGGTACCCGGATTTCGGAACGCTCGCGATCTTCACGGGCTACTGGGGCGACGGCAAGCCCTACGAGGCGATGCTGACAAAGCAGACGAAAGTCCCGTATGCCGGTGCGGTCTCATGCGGAGCGCCTTATACCGGCGAAAGTATCCTGAAAGACCTTGAGGATATCCTCACGCAGTTCCGTCCTACCGACATATTTGTTTCGCACCCGTCAGATTCAAACCCGGACCATAAGGCGCTGTACCTTTTCCTGCGCGTCGCGCTCTGGGATACGGAAGGTTCGATCGAGCCGCCGTCCGTGTACCCTTATATAGTGCATGTCCAGGGCTGGCCCGCGCCGAAAGGGTACCATCCTGAAATGGACCTGAAACCGCCGGTCCCGTTCAAACGGGTATCGTGGGGGACGTTCGACCTGCCGCAGGAAGATGTTAAAGCGAAGCATGACGCCATCAGGGCCTATAAGAGCCAGTTGGCGTATGACCCGTCGTACCTCTTTTCCTTCGCCAGGAGGAACGAACTTTTCGGCGATTATGCGCCGCTCAAGATGAAAGACGGCGGGCGCAGCGGCATATACGGCATCGAGGACGGCAGCGTCATAGTGCACCTGGCGACGGCAGGAAGGGCGGATGTGGACAGGGATTTTACGGCTTATCTTATAGGGTATAAAAAAGGCCGGGGATTTTCCGGCATGCCGAAACTGCATATAAGGATGGATGCCGACGGCCTCCATTGCAGGGACAGGCACATAAGGTTATCATCAAAAGAGGTGAGTGCGGACCACGGACCCAGGATGATAACGCTCAGGGTGCCGCTCTCGCTGCTGGAATACCCGGACAGAATTTTCGCCTGCGTCGAAGGGCGCACGGAGGAGATGCAGGACGACGATACGCATTGGCGCATACTGGAGCTAAAACCATGAAGAGGACCCAGGGGGATTATAAGATAGGCGACAAGAGCGTCGACAGGTTGATAACGGACCTTACCTGCGAATCATGTTCCACCGAGACGGAGGATATACTGCGCGAGATAATCACTACCGCAGTAAAATTAGGGCGCGAATCCGACGACAAGGGGGACCTGAAGCTCGTGAACAACACTCTGAAAGAGCTCAGGTATTCATTCAAGATATTCTCGCCGTACAGGCAGGTGAAGAAGGCCGTGATATTCGGTTCGGCGAGATCGAAGCCCTCTTCCGCGGAGTATAAGATGGCGGAGGATTTTGCGAGGAAGATGACCGGCAAAGGGTATATGGTCGTTACCGGCGGCGGCCCCGGCGTAATGGAGGCCGGCAATAAAGGCGCGAACATGGGCATGGAATTCGCGTTAAATATCCGCCTGCCTTTCGAGCAGAAACCTAACCCGTTCATCTACGAAAAGCAGAAGATAATAAGCTTCAAGTATTTCTTCACGAGAAAGCTCATCTTCATCAAGGAGACCGACGCGACCGTTCTCTTCCCCGGCGGGTTCGGCACTAATGACGAAGGGTTCGAGATGCTGACGCTTATTCAAACGGGCAAATCGAAGCCGAGGCCGATAATTATGATGGAACCGGAGGGCTCGACATACTGGGAGGTCTGGAAGCGTTTCGTTAACAATGAGCTGCTGAGGAACGGGTACATAGAAAAAGAGGACCTCAGCCTCTTCAGGATAGTGAATACGGTCGACGAGGCGATCAAGCTGATAGAGGAATTTTACAGGGTATACCATTCGATAAGGTATGTGTCGGGACGGACGGTCCTGCGCCTGAACAGGAAGATATCCGATAAGACGCTAACGGCCATTAACAGGAAGTTCAAGGATATCCTTACGGAGGGCGAGATAAAACTGTCGCCTCCGCTGAAAGAAGAGATAGAGAAGGGCGAGTATCCCCATCTTCCGAGGCTCGTCATGTATTTTGATTTCCACAGCTACGGTAAGCTGACCGATATGATACATTTCATCAACAGGGATTGAAGATATACGTTCGAAACATCTTGCTATGTCCATCCTATGTCAATATAATGGATGATCGGGTCCCGGACTAATAGGTTGCTCCGGGAGGTATTGCGATGGTCGGGCCGCCATCTCGTGCAAGCGGGAAGGCGCTTTTTAGTTTTAGGAGGAATATCTCATGAAGGAGCTTATTTTACAGAATCTTAACGGTACGGCGGCCTATGTACTTCCGTCGTTGGTTTGCATCGCGACCGTCTTGCTTGGTTATGTGTTGAGAGGCATTGTATTCAGGCATTTCCTGCATTTGGCAAGCAAGACAAAGACCGATATAGACGACATAATCATCGCCGCGACTAGGGGCCCGTTCATGATATGGTGCCTTATGCTCGGCATATATTTTGGGCTCGGGATCTCTTCCCTTCCGGCGAGGTGGGTTGATATCGGGGGAAAGGCGTTGTTCGTTTTGGGATCGATATCGGTCATGGCGGCGCTCTCCCATATAGCCACAAGGCTTATTGTTTCGCGCTCGAGCGCCATAGAATCCGCGTTGCCGGTCACATCGCTCACGCAGAACATAAGCAGGATTATTATATTCGGCGTAGGCCTGCTGCTGATACTGAACAATCTCGGCATAGCGATCACGCCTATCCTGGCCACCTTGGGCATAGGAGGCCTTGCTGTTGCGCTTGCGTTGCAGGATTCGCTTTCGAACCTGTTCGCCGGTTTCCATATCGTTGCCGCCAGGCAGATAAAGATAGGCGATTACATAAAGCTCGAGACCGGGGAGGAGGGCTATGTCAGCGATATAACCTGGAGGAGCACGAAGATAAGGATGCTGGCTAACAATGTGATCCTTGTTCCGAACGCGAAATTGACGCAGGTGATCACGACGAATTATTACCTGCCGGAAAAAGAGATGGCGGTGCTCGTGAACCTCGGGGTGCATTATAAAAGCGATCTCAAGAAGGTCGAGAAAGTGACGTGTGAGGTGGCGAAAGAGGTCATGGAGCAAGTGCCCGGGGGCTTGCCCGGATTTGAGCCGTTCATACGTTACCATACCTTCGGGGATTTCAGCATAAACTTTTCTGTAATCCTGAGGGCGAAGGAATTTGTCGACCAATACCTAATAAAGCATGAGTTTGTCAAGAGGCTGCACGAGAGGTATAATAAAGAGGGCATAGTCATACCGTATCCGATAAGGGCGGTAAACTACGAACAGGAAGGGGCCCGATAGCATGAGGCGAGTACTTCTCTTTATACTGCCTATACTCATAATCGTTGCCGCGGTCTTTACCGTCTTCGGTATCGTGCAGGTCAATTATGAGGAAGGCAAGCTCATGGACGACCTGCAAAGGAAAGCGAGGGCGGTTGCGGAGAGTACGGAGCTTTCCGCGAGGTATATCCTTGCAAATAACGACCTAAGGTCGGCCAACCGGCTCACCGAGAGTTTCCAGAAGAGGGAGAGGCTCCAGGGATGCGTCATATATGACGGGAGCGGGAACATACTCTCCATAACCTCCCGTATCGCGGACTGGGGGCACAAGGACAAGCCCTACGTCAAGGAATCCCTGGAAGGCGGGGTGCCGAGGGGAGCGCTCGAAAAGTTCAAGGAATTTTCGGTATACAGCTATGTCCTTCCGATAACCGACGATGAGAACAACAAGCTGGGCGTCGTCGAGGTCATATATGACACGTCGTATGTGTTTACGACGCTGGCCGGCTTGTGGAAGCATATTAGCACAGCACTTATAACCCTCGTCGTCTCTATAGCGCTTGTAATGCTGCTGTTGCAAAGGCAGATCTTCATACTTCCCATACTCCAGCTTACTGATTGGTTCCACAGTTTCCAGAAGGGAGAGACCGACGAGCAGCATCCTATAACGAAGGAGAAAGGCGCCTTCGGGAAACTTGCCAGCGAAGTGGAGCAGATAGCGTTGAGCCTGAGGATAGCGCGCAAGACCATATCTGGCGAGGCCCAGGCCCGGCTGAAGAATGAAGAGCTCTGGACGCAGGAGAAGCTCCGGGACCTTGTGCTCGCGAAACTCGGGGAGAACGCCCTCTATGTCGTCTCGAACAGGGAACCGTATATGCATGTCAGCGAAGACGAGACGGGCAAAACGAAATGCATACGCCCCGCGAGCGGCGTAGTTACCGCGATAGACCCGATACTGCGCGCGTGCGGAGGCACATGGATAGCCCATGGCAGCGGGAATGAGGACAGGAAGTTCGTGAACTCGAAGAACAAGCTTCCTGTGCCGCCGGGCGAGGACCTTTATATACTTAAAAGGGTGTGGCTCTCGAAGGAAGAGGAACAGGGCTATTACTACGGTTTTTCGAACGAGGGCTTATGGCCCCTCTGCCACATAACGCATACGCGGCCCGTCTTCAGGGATTGGGACTGGGGGATGTACAAGAAAGTAAACCAGAAATTCGCGGACGCCATCCTCGAAGAGCTCCCGTCGAAAAACCCGTTCATATTCATACAGGATTACCATTTTACGCTCCTGCCGAAGATGATAAAAGAGAAGCAGCCGAACGCGACGATAGCGCTCTTCTGGCATATACCGTGGCCAAACCCGGAGATATTCGCGACATGCCCTTACCAGAAGGAGATACTCGACGGGATGCTCGGGTGCGACCTGATAGGGTTCCATGTCCAGTACCATTGCAATAATTTCCTCGATACCGCCAACAGGCTGCTTGAGTCGCGCGTTGACACGGAAAAATTCAGTATCGTCCGTTCCGGGGCGGAGACTTTCATCCGGGCTTTCCCGATAAGCGTAGACAGCTTCATGGAGGACAGCGCCAAACAGGACATGAGCGTGATCAACGGCCTTAAGGAGGAATTCGAGCTGAAAGGCAAGATAGTGGCCGTCGGCGTCGAAAGGATCGATTATACCAAGGGCCTCGTCGAGAGGATCTCTGCGGTCGACAGGTTCCTCGAGAAATACCCGCAATATAAGGGGAAGTTCGTCCTCGTGCAGCTTGCGGCCCCCAGCAGGACGCATATAAAGCGCTACCACGATTTGATAGCGGAGATAGATGAGGCCGTCGAGAAAGTGAACTGGAAACATTCCGACGGCGACTGGAAGCCGGTCATATACCTGAAAAAGCATTTTTCGCCGGAAGAGATAAAGCCGTATTACGCCATAGCGGATATCTGCATCGTAAGCTCGCTCCATGACGGGATGAACCTCGTCGCGAAGGAGTACGTTATGTCGAACAAGAGCCTCGACGGCGTCCTGATACTGAGCCGGTTCACCGGGGCGGCGAAGGAGCTTACCGATGCGGTGCAGATCAACCCTTACTCCATTGAGGAGTTCTCCGACGCGATAAAAACGGCCATAGAGATGCCGGAAGAAGACAAGAGGAAGCGCATGGAAAATATGCGCAATATCGTGAGGAATAACAACGTATTCAAGTGGGCCGGAAGCATCGTGACGGAGCTCACCTCATTGAAAAAAGAATAATGTTATACCTGTTCCTCGATTATGACGGGACCCTGGTACCGATCGCGGATACCCCCGGAAAAGCGGTCATCCCGAAAAGTACGAAGGGCCTCTTGCGCAGGCTGGCACTGGACAGCGGATGCAGGCTGGCTGTCATAAGCGGCAGGTCGCTTAAAGACATAAAGAAGATGGTCGGGGTCAAAGGTATTGTGTATTCCGGCAACCACGGGCTCGAGGTCAGCGGCCCCGGCATCAAATCCAGGAGCTTTGTACCTGCAGGCTTCAGGAAACTCGTAAAAAAGATAGCGCGGGACCTGCGAAGGGGACTGGCCGGGATAGACGGCGTGGTCCTCGAAGACAAGGGTTATACTTTAAGCGTCCATTACAGGATGGCAGGGCGTAAGGATATTCCCCGCATCAGGAAAGCATTCAGGGAAGCGACGGCGCGTTATATTGCCGGAAGAAAGATCAAGACAGGCACCGGAAAGATGGTACTGGAGATAAAACCTCCGGTTGACTGGGATAAAGGCAAGCTCGTGACGTGGCTGCTGGCAAGATATCGGCCATCCGCAGGCGGCAAAGAGCCGGTCCTGCCGGTATATATAGGCGATGATACCACCGACGAGGACGCTTTTGCGGCGCTCGACAAGAATGGTATAACGGTTTTTGTCGGGAGGCCGGGCAAAACGAAGGCCGCATATTTCCTGAAGGACTATAAGGAAGTCGTTAGGTTCATAAGGCAGGCGGGACGCCTGGAAAGGGAATAGCCGAATGGCGGAGACGGGGACAGCCAAAGAGCCCTTTGTATTCTATACGAGGATGCATCTTACCGAGTTGACCGGCTTGAGGGCATCGACTCTCGGCCAGCTGCTCGATCTCGTTAAAGAGGTCAACGGCTCCTGCATCTATCACCATACGCACAGGTTCCTGCAGCAGCACCAGTACCTTTCGCCAGAACCCCCGAATGATTTTGCTTATTGGGTGACCGAGGTCCTCGGCGAGGACGAACTCGGGGAGCGGCTCGCGAGCATCGATGTCGTGCAGTTTGGCACTATCCGCAGCCTGAGGGAGAAGATAGCCGCGACCATAGAAACATACCTTGCAAAGAACCCGATGGCAAAAGTCAGGTTTTCCGGCGAGAACGAAGAGTTTCATTTCATGAAGTCGATAAGCTTCGTGATATCGACGAAATATACCGCGCATGACCTCGGTGAATTCGCGGATATGCTGGGCAAGGTCACCATAGATTCAATCTATTACCATATATTCGAAGCGCGGCTGAGGCTCGAGAAGGACACGAACGATTTCTCCAACTGGATAAAGACCTCGGTAGGGGACGAACGCATAGCGAGGGAGATATCCCAGCTGGACCCGTACACGTTCACGCTCGAGGGCCTGAGGAACAGAATGGTCAGCATAATTAAAACAAGGGCATCCTCCTGAGATGGCAAAGATAGACGAATATATACCCGTGGTCGGGCAGCCCCAGATAGACGACCTGAGGCTCCTTGCCGAGAAGCTGAAGGGCAAGGTGATCCAGAATATAAATTCCACATCCGTGGGAGGCGGCGTGGCCGAGATACTCAGCAGGATGGTGCCGATGCTGAAGGAACTCGGCGTCGACGCAAGATGGGATTTCATCAAGGGAGGAGAGAGGTTCTTCGAGGCGACGAAGAAATTCCATAATGCCCTCCATGGCGTCAACGTCGAATTGCTCGACCAGGACTTCGATGTTTTCCTTGAGACAAGCCGCAGCAATATAGAGGATCTCAATACATACGGAGACGTCGTCTTCGTGCACGATCCACAGCCGGTAGCTCTTGTGGACAAGAAGTCAGGCAACAAATGGATATGGCGCTGCCACGTCGACGTATCCGAACCCGATAAAAGGGTATGGAATTTCCTCAGGGGCTATATCGACAAATATGATGCGTCCGTCTTCTCGGCGCCCGCGTTCTCGCAGAAATTGCCGATAAGGCAGTTCCTGATATCCCCGTCGATAGACCCGCTTAGCGACAAGAACAAGGATCTACCGCAGGAGACGATAGACGCTGTGCTGGAAAAATACGGTATCCCGAAGGACAAGCCGATTGTGACGCAGATATCGCGTTTCGACAGGTTGAAGGACCCTCTCGGGGTGATACAGGTCTATAAGCAGGTGAAGAGATACTCCGATTGCCGCCTCGTGCTCGCCGGAGGCGGCGCTTCCGACGATCCTGAGAGCGCGGAAGTCCTTCTCGAGGTAAGGGAGGCCGCCAAGGGTGATCCCGATATACATATATTGCTGCTCGCGCAGAACGACATAGAGATAAACGCGTTGCAGAGGGCCTCGACCGTCATTATGCAGAAATCACTGCGCGAAGGGTTCGGGCTGACGGTATCGGAAGCGTTATGGAAAGCGAAACCGGTGGTCGCGTCGAACGTCGGCGGGATACCCCTCCAGATAGCGCATAAATATTCGGGATTGCTATGCAACTCGATAGAAGGCGCAGGCTTCTCGCTGAAACAGTTGCTGCACAGCCCTGATTACGCGCGCAAGCTCGGCGAGAACGGCAGGGAACACGTGAAGAACAACTTCCTCATAACACGCCACCTGAAGGAGTATATGCTCCTTTTTCTTTCTTTGTATCATCCCGAGGATATAGTATACTTATAGGCAAATGGAAAAGACGGAAATAACGGTCATCGGCGCAGGCGTCGTCGGGCTGGCTGCCGCGGCGGCGTTGTCCGTAAAATACAGCGATATATTCCTCATAGAGAGGCACGATTCGTTCGGGCGCGAGACGAGTTCGCGCAACAGCGAGGTCATACACGCGGGCATCTATTACCCGAAGGACTCGTTAAAGAGAATGGTTTGCGTAGAAGGCAACAGGCTGCTCTACGAATACTGCCTCGCGAACAATATCCCGCATAAGAAGACCGGTAAACTAATCGTTGCGGTAAACAAGGAAGAACTGCCGGACCTCGAGGCGCTTTTCAGGAGAGGGACGGAGAACTGCGTCCCCGGCCTTGAGCTGATATCGGCAGAAGACGCCAGGAAGCTCGAGCCGGACATATACGCCGAGGCCGCGATATGGTCGCCGTCCACGGGAATAGTGGATACGCACGGCCTCATGAAAGACCTTGAACGCAAGTTCAAGTCCCGCGGCGGGACGATCACATATAATACGGAAGTGACGCGCATCGGGAAAGCCGCGGGCGGTTATAAGGTAACGGTGAAAGATACCGACGGCAGAGAACTGGATTTCCATACCCGGATATTGATAAACAGCGCCGGGCTCGATTCGGGCAGAATTGCGGCGATGGCGGGGCTCGGCAGCGCAGAATACGCGATGAAGCCGTGCAAGGGGGATTACTTCCGCGTAAGCGCATCGAAGGCGAAGATGATCAGCCATCTCGTATATCCGGTGCCGAAGAAGAGGGGGGCGGGGCTCGGTATACACGCGACGCCCGATCTCGGCGGCGGCGTCAGGCTCGGGCCGGACGAAGAATACGTCGGGCATATTGATTATAAGGTCGACGCGTCGAAAGCGAAGGAGTTCTGCGGCAGCGCGCGCACCTTTTGGCCCGCGTTGGAGGCGGGCGACCTGAGCCCGGATACATCGGGCATAAGGCCGAAACTGCAGGGCCCGGGGGAGGATTTCAGGGATTTCGTGATAAAAGAAGAGTCCGAGAAAGGTTTTCCCGGGCTCATCGACCTTATCGGGATCGAATCGCCCGGGTTGACCGGATGCCTGTCCATCGCAGGCATCGTCAAGGGCATTGCCGACGGTTTAATCTAATCCCCACTCGGGGCGTATAGAAGGCCTGCAGGTATTACCCATGTTCGCGTTATGCCTCTTCCAGAACTCCCTCCACCAGTTGCACGGCTTGTTCTTGTCGCCCGTATATTCCGTCGGGCGGTGCGTGTCGCCGCCGACTACGAGGCTGCCCACATAGTCCGCTTTGGCGTATACTTTCCCGATCTGCTCCGCTATCTGTTTCATGTCCTGATCCGTCACTATGCCGTTGCTTGTCGCCTTGTAGAACTGCACGGTGACCCTTATCGGATATGCCGGGTCGCGCTCTATATCAAGCCCCGCGATCTCGGTGAACGGCCCTTCGACCCTGCCGTGCCCGATCACGGCGTTCTCTACGTTTCCGGCTTCCTTGTATTTCTTTTCACACTCGCTTTTGAACGCCGGCATAGCCGCGCACATATCGCAGGCATAACCGAGCCTCATCGGTTTCTTCTGCTTTAAGGGGACCTGTATCAGCATCACCATGTTCAGAGCTTCGGTCTCGCGCGGGCCGCTGTCGGCCGAATAACCTTCATCGTTGTTCTCGAGGTAATCGCTGAGACGTTTTCCGGTAAGGCTCGCGCGCTCGCCGTCCTGGTTGAAGAAGAGGCGCTGGCCCCATACGCCGCCGGCATTGAAGCCGTCGCGTTTGTTATCGATGACCGTAACGCTCGTGCCCTCGCGCGTGGCGAGGATCGTAAGGACGGCGGGATCGCCTTCGGTTGACTGGTAGTTGAACAAGACCGGGTTGAATTCCGCTATGCCTTCCTTGGGTATCGGCAGGAAACATGCCTGCGCGCTGACCAGCACATGCGAATCGCGCGGCGCGAGAAGGGACCTGCGGCCGCCTTTCCATGAGTCGGGCTCGCTCATATACTTGCGGATATCGCCCAGGAATTCGCGCAACGATACGCGTCGCAGGTCATCACCTTTCTCGTTACCGACGAGGATGTACAGCTTGTCGAGGTCGACGTCGCCTGTCTTGTCGGAAAAATTGGGGAACCTTATGACGGGCATGCAGGTCAGGTTATAGTTGCCCGAACAGGGGTTCCTCTGCTGGACCTGTATCGTCATATCGCTTATGTTGGGCCCGACGCTCGAATTCTTGTACCTGCCCGTATCCTCCCAGGTAAGGTTCAGGATATCGAGCCCGTATTGGCGGGCGAGCCTGATCGCATCCTGGTCGCCTGTCATGTTCGCGGTGCGGTTTATGACGCTGCCGTAATCCAGGATTTTCGCGTCCGCCTGCGAAGCGAGCGCCGTAACTATTGCAAAACACATCACTTTTGCCGCTGCCCTTAAGTGTCCCATGGCTTCCTCCTTTTGTTTTGGTTTTTGCCTTCAACCTTTAGACAGGGCAGGGGGCAGGTTTGTTCCAAGAATATTCTTGATACTCCGGGGCAAATTCACTATAATATCGCCCATGACCACTCCCCTCGAAAAATGGGTAGAAGAACAAGCGAAGCTCACTAAGCCCGACAGGATCATCTGGTGCGACGGTTCCGAAGAGGAAGCGCGCAGGCTCATAGAGATTGGGATGAAGGAAGAGAATATCGACGGACATCCGATCTTCAAGGAGCTGAACCAGAAGACCTGGCCGAACGCTTATTACCATAAGAGCCACCATACCGACGTCGCGCGGACGGAGCACCTGACGTTCGTCTGCCATCCCGAGAAAGCCACCGCGGGGCCGAACAATAACTGGATGGACCCTGGCGAAGCGAAGGCGATGATGACGAAGCTTTCGGACGGCTGCATGAAGGGCAAGACGATGTACGTCCTTCCTTATATGATGGGCCACCCCGATTCGCCGTACGCGAAGGCATGCGTGCAGCTTACCGACGTATCGTATGTCGCGGTGAGCATGCGCATAATGACGCGCATGAGCAGGAAGGTCATCGAGAAGATAGGCGGCCGCAGCGATTTCGTCAAGGGCCTCCATTCCGTAGGCGATTTCGACCCCAACAAACGTTTCATAATGCATTTTCCCGACGACCATCTCGTATGGAGCATAGGTTCGGGATACGGAGGCAACGCGCTGCTCGGGAAGAAATGTTTCTCGTTGCGGCTCGCGTCATGGCTCGGTTACCAGGAGGGATGGCTTGCCGAGCACATGGTCATCCTCGGCGTAGAAGACCCGAAGGGCAATATCACTTATATAACGGCGGCAATGCCGTCCGCGTGCGGCAAGACGAACCTTGCGATGCTCGAATCGGCGCTTCCGGGATACAAGGTCTGGACCATAGGAGACGACATAGCATGGCTCAACGTCGGCCCTGACGGGAGGCTCTACGCGATAAACCCGGAAGCCGGGTTCTTCGGTGTCGCGCCGGGCACCTCGATGAAGACGAACCCGAACATGATAAGGACTTTAAAGGGTAAAAAATTCTTCCCGACCATCTTCACGAATACCGCCCTGGATACGGATAAGAACGAGCCGTGGTGGGAGGGCTTTGACGGCCCTGAGCCGCAGCACGCGCTCGATTGGCAGGGTAACCCGTGGCAGCCGGGCACGGACAAGAAAGCCGCGCACCCGAATTCAAGGTTTACAGCCTCCATGTATAACTGTCCGACGCTTTCAAAGGAATTCGACGACCCGAAGGGCGTGCCGATATCCGCGATAATACTCGGCGGGCGCAGGACGCACCTTATACCGCTCGTTGTCGAGGCCATGAGCTGGCAGCAAGGCGTATTCCTCGGGGCGCGCACCGGCTCGGAGACGACTGCCGCGGCGGCCCACCAGGTCGGCGTACTCAGGCGCGACCCTATGGCGATGCTGCCGTTCTGCGGGTATAACATGGGAGATTACTTCAGCCATTGGCTCAATATAGGAAGGCAGATGCGCAATCCGCCGAAGATATTCTCCGTCAACTGGTTCAGGACGGACGATGACGGCAGGTATATATGGCCCGGTTTCGGCGAGAATATCCGGGTTATCAAGTGGATCATAGAAAGGGTCAATAACGGCGCAAAAGCGAAGGAGACCCCTATCGGATATGTCCCGCACGCATCGGACCTTGACCTTAAAGGGCTCTCGATACCGGAAAAGAACCTCGCGAAACTCCTTGAGATAAATACGAAGGAATGGGGGCCCGAGCTTGAGGATATAGAGAAGTTCATGAAACAATTCGGCGACAGCATGCCCGCCGAGATCTGGAAAGAATACGAATCGCTGAAATCTCATCTTTAAAGAGGTCATGACCTAGCCCCCCGCTTATATGCTGTGGGTAGCTCCCCGCATATAGGTGTTGCGGAGCATCCAGACCCGCCTAAAGGTCATGAAAGTACTCATCCAATTCGAGAAGAAACCGCTGCTTTTCCGTGACCCTGTCTCGGTAATATCGTGCGAGGACCCGTCGTCGCTTTGGGAATGTTTCGCCAGGATGGAAGACGCCATAGAGAAGGGTTACTATCTCGCGGGATTCCTCTCCTACGAAGCCGGATACAGCTTCGAGGAGTGCCTCGGCGGCGATACCCGGAGGGATTTTCCTTTACTGCGCATGGGAGTTTATGACGCGCCCGCCGCCTTAAGGATGCCTCCCGCGCCCGCCCGCCCGCGGGTATTGTTGGCGGATATGCGGCTCAATATCCGGTACGAGGATTACCACTCCGATATAACGGCTATACGCGAATATATAAAGAACGGCGATGTCTACCAGGTCACCTATTGCATCAAGTATCTCTTCAGGTTCCGCGGGGACCCCTTCTCGCTTTACAGGATACTGCTGAGGGAGCAGCCCGTGCCTTATCCCGCATATATAGATACAGGCAGCCACTATATCCTTTCGCTCTCCCCGGAGATGTTCATCAGGAAGGAGGGCCCGAATATAACCACTAAGCCGATGAAAGGCACATGGCCAAGGGGCGGCAACATAATATCCGATGCGGTCGCCGGGATACGGTTCAAATACGACGCGAAGAACAGGGCGGAGAACGTCATGATAGCAGACCTCCTGAGGAACGACCTCGGCAGGATGGGAACAGGCATAAAAGCCCCAAGGCTGTTCGAAGTCACGAAATACAGGAAGCTGCACCAGATGACCTCTACCATTACAGGGGAGATCGACGCGCGAATCCCGTTCCGGCAGGTCTTCTCGTCGCTTTTCCCGTCGGGCTCCGTTACCGGCGCGCCGAAGATACGGTCGATGAGGATAATAAGGGAGCTTGAGGGCGAGGAGCGCAGGATATATACCGGCGCGATAGGCTACATATCCCCGGAAAGGGACATGTTCTTCAATATACCCATACGTACGCTGCTTATCAGGGACGGCGCGGGCGAGATGGGCGTAGGCGGCGGGATTGTCTGGGACTCGACACCGCGCGGCGAATGGGAAGAGGGCCTGCTTAAGGCAAAGTTTCTTACAGATTATGCCCGCAATATGCTATAATATGCAGGTGAAATACGATCATGCCTTGTTCCTGAATCCCTACATTGAGAGCAACAACACCAGTGTAATGAAACTTTTTCCTCCGACTGGCCTCGAATACGTCGCGACAAGCGCCGAGGGCCTCGTCGGCAGGATTTCCATGCTCGACCTCAGGTACGAGAAGGAACTTTCTGATCCCGCCAAACTGCTCGATTTCATATCGAAAGAGATCGACATAATCTGCGTCAGCATCGGCTGGGACCGCCAGTTCAAGGAGATATGCGACCTGCTGAACCGCATGCCTTCCGGGAAGACCCTCGTCGTAGGGGGATACAAGGCGACCGAGATG
The DNA here is from genome assembly GCA_041651455.1 of Candidatus Omnitrophota bacterium. Taxonomy (GTDB): domain Bacteria; phylum Omnitrophota; class Gorgyraeia; order Pluralincolimonadales; family Pluralincolimonadaceae; genus UBA6215. Next base: position 78,556 of record JBAZJG010000007.1, on the reverse strand, counting down.
GCGGATGAGCTTTTCAGGCTTTGCCCCAATATAAATATAATAGTCCGCGGCGAGGGTGAGGAGACGATAAAAGATATACTCAACGGCGTCCCGCTGAAGGATATCCTCGGCATATCGTACTCGGAGAACGGCGCCGTGGTCCACAACAAGAACAGGCCGCTGCGCGACGTGAATGATATCGATTCCCCGGACCGCGCGTTGAGGGCGAACAAATATAAGCTCGCGATCAACGGCATAGAAGTGATGGGCCTGACCTTCGATTCGGTATTAAGCGCGAGGGGCTGCCCGCACAACTGCAAATTCTGCACGTTCAGCCTTAACCCGCTGGGCCAGAAAAGGACCTATTCGGCGCGAAGCGTCGATTCTGTCCTGGAAGAACTCGAAGGAATAACCGCCCAGGTGATACTTTTCAGCGATGACGACCTTTTTGTGAATCCCTCAAGGGCGGAAAAACTGTGCGACGGCATCATCGAGCGCGGGATAAAGAAACGATTCATCGCCCAGGCGCGTATAGAGATATACAAGCATCCGCGCCTGCTCGAGAAGATGGTCAAGGCGGGGTTCAAGGCCCTGCTGATGGGGATAGAATCCCCGAACGACCGCATCCTTGCGCAGCTGAACAAGGGGTTCGATTCGGCGACGGTCCGCGAGGCGTTTAAAGTGCTCAAGAAGTACCCGATCTTCTATAACGGGTATTTCATCTACGGCAATATCGGGGAGAGCAAGGAAGAGATGCTCTATATCCCGAAGTTCGCTAAAGAGATCGGGCTGGATTTCATATCGTGCAACAAGCTGAGGATAGAGAGGTTCTCGCCGCTCAGGGAACTGGCCGAGAAGACGGCCGGTTACCATATCACCGAGAAGGGCGAACTGTACTCGGACACCTACAGCCACGCGGCGCTCAAGAAGATAGGCAGGACCATCAAGTTCTCCTTTTACACGCCGCAGCGTTTTATCAGGGTATTTTGGAAGGGCGTTTTCAGCAACAAGTTCCTGTCTTTCGGGGAGGTCGCCTCCCTTGTCGCGGTGATGCCGCGCCTTCTCGTCAGCGCGATAGCGCGCGACCTGAAGAAGGGCAGGCTCAAGGATTCGCTCAAGAGGGCATTCGTAGTCAACAGGGCTTAAAAACCAAAGGAGCCGATATCAAAAGAGTAAAGACTTCATCAAAGGGAAGGAAATGCAAGCATCTGCACTGCAAGCAGATCCTGAGCATCTATAACCACGAGGCCTACTGCCATGTGCATCTGCACCAGATGCCGCAGGACCACAAAGCCAAGGCGGAGGTATAAAGATGATGCAGCATAAGAACATCCATAACGAAAAACCCGCGCAGCCCGCACAAAGCTTTTACGGACTCGGTATCGCGCCGAAGATACTCGATATACTCGAGCGCATAAAATTCACCGTCCCGACGCCGATACAGTTCAAGGCGATCCCGCTTGCGATAGAGGGCAAGGATGTCGTCGGCATAGCGCAGACGGGCACGGGCAAGACGCACGCATTCGCAATACCGATGGTGCAGCGCCTCGCGCAGGTAAAAGGCAAGGGCCTCGTCATGGCTCCTACGAGGGAGCTTGCATTGCAGATAGACGAGGTCTTCAAGGGCCTCGCGCACGCGTTCGGGATAAAGACCGCCTGCCTTATAGGCGGGGCGTCTATGCACGAGCAGATGCGCGCGCTGCGCAGGAACCCGCGCGTCATAATCGCGACGCCCGGGCGCCTGCTCGACCATCTCGAGCAGCGGAACCTTACGCTCGGCGACACGGCGATGCTCGTACTCGACGAGGCGGACCGCATGCTCGATATGGGATTTGCGCCGCAGATAGAAAGAGTATTGCGCCACCTCCCGAGGGAGAGGCAGACGATGCTCTTCTCCGCGACGCTTCCGAGGGAGATACTGCAGATGGCCTCGCGCCATATGAAGCTTCCCGTATCCGTCGAGATCGCCCCTTCGGGCACGGTCGCGGAAAAGGTCACGCAGGAGTTGTTCATAATACAGCAGGAATCCAAGACCAAACTGCTTACGAAACTTCTTTCGCAATACCACGGCGCCGTCCTGCTGTTCTCGAGGACCAAGCATGGCGCGAAGAAGATCGCGAAAGCCGTAAAGAACATGGGTGTCAGCTCGGCCGAGATACACTCGAACCGCTCGCTGGGCCAGCGCAGGGAAGCGCTCGACGGGTTCAAGTCGGGCAAGTACAGGGTCCTCGTCGCCACCGATATCGCCTCGAGGGGCATAGACGTCGCCGGCATCGAGCTCGTCATAAATTACGACCTTCCGGAGGACGCGGGCAATTACGTCCACAGGATAGGAAGGACGGGCAGGGCGGGGCACAAGGGCCACGCGATATCCTTCGCGACCCCGGACCAGAGCGGGGACGTGCGCAATATTGAGAAGCTCATGAGGATCTCGCTCCCGGTCTCGAAGCATCCCGACGTCGCTCCCGCGGAGTTCAGCAAGCTGCAGGGGCCGGCCGAGGGCAGGAGGCCTAGGTACGTGTTCAAGCAGAGGCGTTCGAGGTACCACAGCCGCAGGCCCTGATATAATATCTTGACGTTGCGGCGGCCGTTATCTATAATAATGCGTGAAATCGAGCCCAACTAATGACAATAACCATCATTTTCCTGATCCTGCTTGCCCTATTGTTCGATTTTTTGAACGGTTTCCACGATTCGGCGAATTCCATCGCCACGATCGTGTCGACGAGGGTCCTTTCGCCGCGCCATGCAGTTATATGGGCGGCGTTTTTTAATTTCATAGCGTTCCTTTTCTTCGGGCACCACGTAGCGAACACTATGGGTAAAGGCATAATCGATATTGCCATAGTAGATAACGGGATAATCTTCGGGACCCTTATCGGCGCCTGCGGATGGAACATAATAACATGGTATTTCGGCCTTCCGACAAGCTCCTCGCACGCGCTTATGGGCGGGCTTATCGGCGCCGCGCTGGTAAAAGCGGGCACGAGCGCGCTCGTATGGCAGGGTATTACAAAGACCGCAATATTCATAGTCGTGTCGCCGGTGATAGGGATGGCCCTCGGCCTTGCTTTCGGAGTTGCGGTCCATTGGATATTCCGTTACAGCGCTCCCCTTAAAGTCGACCACATATTCAGAAAGGGCCAGCTGGTATCGGCGGCCGCATACAGCTTAGGCCACGGCGGTAATGACGCGCAGAAGACGATGGGCATTATCGCGAGCCTGCTCTTCAGCGCAGGGCTTCTCGGCAAAGAGTTCTATATACCGTACTGGGTTGTGATCGCATGTTATACGGCTATAGGCATGGGTACCATGTTCGGCGGCTGGCGCATAGTCAAGACGATGGGGCAGAAGGTCTCGAAGCTGAAGCCCGTCGACGGTTTCTGCGCCGAATCAGGCGCGGCTATAACGCTGTTCATATCATCCACCTTCGGCATCCCGGTGAGCACCACACATACCATTACCGGCGCGATAATGGGTGTCGGTTCACTTAAGCGGCTTAGCGCGGTCCGCTGGGGGGTCGCGGGGCAGATCGTGTGGGCATGGGTTTTGACCATACCGTTCTCGGCGTTGATATCGGCTTTGGCCTATAGCCTGGTGAAATGAGGTATTCCCATCCTTTATTCGGCGGGTTTCGCACCAAGGTAACTATTGCGTTCATCTTCTCGCTGCTTTTCGTGGCATTTCTAAGTAATTTCCTGGTATACAAATACAGCTATGATTCAAGATTCTCCCAACTCAGGGAAGAGCTCGAGCTTATCGCGCAGACAGCGGCTTTAAGCGTTGACGAGAACATCCTGATGCGCGTGCCGCTCGACCGTTCCGGCGCGGACAGCGAAGAATACAAGATAATCGCTGAGAAACTCCGCAAAATAAAATCGTACGACCCGCAGATATTGTTCGTATATACGATGACCAGGACATCCGATGAAGGCGTATGGCAGTTCATCGTTGACCCTGAGCCGCTTGCTAAGTCGAAAAGGAAGGAAGCCTCGACCTCCTATCCCGGCGACAGGTATGACGTATCGCGCTTTCCCGAAATGATGAAAGCCCTTAAGGTCCCATCCTCGGACAAGAAACTCGTCGAGGACGAATGGGGCACGACGCTTTCGGGTTATGCGCCGATTCGGGATGCCGGCGGCAAGGCCGTCGCGGTGCTCGGTATAGACATGTCTGCGAAGAAAGTCCGCGATATGGAAAAAGAGCTGAACCGCCGGGCGTTGGCTGTCCTGCTGTTCGGTATCTTCTTCGCGGTCATCCTTGGCCTGCTCGTAGGCAAGAACACCACCGACCCCATAAAGAAGCTGGAAGAGGCGACGCAGCGAATATCATCGGGGGATTTCCAGTACAGGGTAGATATCAGGGGGAACGACGAGATAAGCCGCCTAGGCAAGGCGTTCAACAGGATGGCCGAGAGCATATCCGAGTCGCGAAGGGCGCTGCAGGATTATTTTTACAGGATAGTGCAGACCCTCGCGCGAAGCATCGAAGCCAAGGACACGTATACGAAGGGCCATTCCGACAGGGTCGCGGAATACGCGATGAAGATAGCCCTCGAGCTGGGTATATCTTCCGAAGAGGCCGAGATGCTCAAGAGCGTCGCCGAGCTGCATGATATAGGGAAGATAGGCATAGAGGAAGGGATATTGAACAAGGACGGCAAGCCGACCCCGGAGGAATGGGAAATAATCAAGGAGCACCCGAAGACCGGGGAGGAGATATTGACGCCGGTCTTCCTTGACAAGAAGAAACTCGCTATAGTCAGGTCGCACCACGAGCGCTATGACGGCAAGGGATATCCCGACGGTCTCAAGGGCGACGAGATAGATATCCTGGCCCAGATCGTCTCCGTCGCGGACTCATACGATGCCATGACGTCAAAACGCGCCTACAGGGATTCGATGGGCAAAGCCGCGGCGATAGATGAGTTAAGGAAGAACAGCGGCACGCAGTTCAACCCGAAGGTAGTAGAGGCATTTATCAGGATACTCGAGCGGGAATAAGGCCTTTCAATAAAGGAGAAGGAAGATGCGCGTAAAACTCAAATATGCCGCGTTTGCAGCATCGTTCATTATAGCAGTCACCGCGTTCGGGCCGTGCCACGCCGCGCAGGCCGCGAAAAAAGTTCGGATAGGCGCGTCGCTGCCGACCCAAAGGGACGAGCGCTGGGTCAGGGACGCGCAAAAGATGAGGGATGTCGCGAAGGCGCAGGGCCTCGACCTGAAGATGCAGATATCGGACAATGACGCCGCGAAACAGATGTCCCAGTGCGAGAACCTGCTCGCGCAGGGCATCGACGTGCTCATCCTTGCGCCCCATGACGCGACGAGTGCTGCCGCAATAGTCGATGAGGCGCACAGCGCCGGGATAAAAGTGATATCATACGACAGGCTCGTGCTGAACACGAAGGTCGATCTTTATATCTCATTTGACAATGTCGAGGTCGGAAGATTGCAGGGGGATTACCTCGCGAAGGCGGTGCCGAAGGGGAATTATGTGGTGCTTGGCGGAGCGCCGACCGACAATAACGCGAAACTGTTCAAGCAGGGCGCATTGTCGGTCATAAAGCCGCTTGCGGCCAAGGGCGATATCAAGATAGTCATGGACCAGTGGATACAGGATTGGCAGCCGACCGTCGCCATGAACCTGATGCAGAACGCGCTTACGGCGAACAATAACAAGATAGACGCGGTGCTCGCACCCAACGATAATACCGCCGGAGGGGTGATACAGGCCCTCGCGCAGGCCGGGCTCGCGGGAAAGGTTCCCGTCACAGGGCAGGACGCCGAGTTGACGGCAGCCCAAAGGATAGTCAAAGGCACGCAGTCGATGACCGTCTTCAAGGATACGAGGGAGCTCGCCTCGAAAGCGATGGATGCCGCGTTGAAGATCGTGGGCGGGCAGGACCCCGGAGCGACCGGGACCGTGAACAACAACAGGATGGACGTCCCTTCGATACTGCTTAAGCCGGTCGTAGTTGACAAGGATAATATAGATGCGGTACTGATAGACAGCGGATACCTGAAGAAGTCGGACGTGTATAAATAAAGCGGGGCCGCAAGTAAAAGATATGGCAGCAAACATACTTGAGATGAGCGGGATAACAAAGGAGTTCCCCGGGGTAAGGGCTCTTGACGGGGTGACGTTCAGCGTAGCGAAGGGAGAGATACATTCGCTCGTCGGAGAGAACGGCGCGGGCAAGTCGACGCTGATGAAGATACTAAGCGGCGTGTATCCTGCCGGGACATATGAAGGCAGCATATCGATAGACGGCAGGGCCCTGCGTTTCGCGGACATAAAAGACAGCGAGCGCGCGGGTGTAGCGATAATACACCAGGAACTTGCGCTCATACAGCAGCTCAGCATCGCGGAGAACGTCACTCTCGGAGACGAGACCGCGAAGAACGGCATCATAAACTGGGACGAGTGTTTCCTGAAGACCGAGAAGGCTCTGAAACAGGTGGGCCTCGATGTAAGCCCTTCGACTGAGGTGTCCAAACTCGGCACCGGCGAGCAGCAGCTCGTCGCGATAGCCAAGGCGATATCGAAGCAGGCGCGCATACTTATCCTCGATGAGCCGACCGCCTCGCTCTCGGCGGGCGAAGCCGACCGGCTGCTGAACATCCTGAAAGCGCTGAAGGCGGGGGGCGTCACCTGCATATATATCTCCCACAGGCTGAAGGAAGTGTTCGACATCTCCGACAGCATCACGGTATTGCGCGACGGCGCGACCGTCGGCACCTACCAGAGGAAGGACCTCGACGAGAATAGACTTATATCGCTTATGGTCGGCCGCGAACTGTCGAACGTGTATCCGCGGAAAGAACGCGTGCCGGGCGAGACCGTCCTCGAGATAAAGGACTGGACCGCGATAGACGCGGGCATGAACAGGGCGGTGCGCAACATCAACCTGTCCGTGCGCAAGGGCGAGGTGCTATGCATTGCCGGGCTTGTCGGCGCCGGCAGGACGGAACTCGTCATGAGCCTCTTCCGTATGTGGGGGCAGGTGATGTCCGGGAAAGTATACCTCGAAGGCAGGGAGATCTCCCTGCGCGACGCCGGCGACGCGGTCGCGGTCGGTATAAGCATGGCCTCCGAGGACCGCAAGCGTTACGGTCTCATACTCGACGAAGATATAAAGAGGAACATTTCGCTCGCGAGCCTCGATAAGATATCGACCGCACAGGTAGTCAACGAGAACGAAGAGATCAGGTCGGCGGAGAAGTATACCGCGGACCTCAGGATAAAGACGCCGTCCATTGAGCAGAAGGCGGGCAACCTCAGCGGCGGCAACCAGCAGAAGGTCGTACTCGGCAAATGGCTGATGACCGAGCCGAAGGTCCTGATACTCGACGAGCCGACGAGGGGAATAGACGTCGGCGCGAAAGTGGAGATCTATAATATCATAAACGACCTCGTAGACAAAGGGGTCGCCGTGCTCGTGATATCGTCCGAGCTAAATGAGGTGCTCGGCATAAGCGACAGGATAATAGTGATGCATGAGGGGCAGATAACCGGCGAGATCCTGAATAAGGACGCCACGCAGGAAAAGATAATGCTATACGCCACAGGGACGCGGCAGGCGTGCGTCCAATGACGACATAAGGACATGGACATGGAAAAGAGACCCGGCCTCAGGAAGTCGCTAGCCCAGGACAAGATACGCAAGTTCACGATGCTGATCGCGCTCGTCGCGATATGGCTGATATTCACGTCCCTGACTCACGGGATATTCCTGACGCCGCGCAACCTCTCGAACCTTTTCCTGCAGACCGCAACCGTCGCGATAATAGCCATAGGCATGACGCTTGTTATAGTCACGCGCAATATCGACCTTTCGGTTGGTTCCGTAGCCGCGCTGGCCGGCGCTATAGGCGCGTTCCTGCAGGTCAACATGAACTGGCCCGCCGAAGCCGCGATACTGGCCGCGTGCGGCGCGGGACTGCTGATAGGGCTCTGGCACGGTTTCTGGATCGCCTACAGGTATGTGCCGTCGTTCATCGTGACCCTTGCGAGCATGATGATCTTCAGGGGCGCTGTGCTCGGGATCACGAAGGGCGCGACGATAGCGCCGTTATCGGACCATTTCAAGGCGATAGGGCAGAACTACCTCTCCCCGCATATCAGTTTAATGGTCGGTATTGTGACTATCGCGGCATATGTCCTCTTCGACCTGCACAAAAGGATGCAGAGGAAGAAATACGGGTTTTCCGTTGCGTCGCTCCCGGCAGAGCTCGCGAAAGTGGCGGTGATATCGGCCGCTATAGGCGCGTTCTTCTGGGTGATGATCCACAACAGGGGAATACCTTACGCTGTCCTGCTCGTGATGGTACTCGCGCTCGGGTTCAGCTTCATCGCGCAGAACACGGTATTCGGAAGGCAGCTCTACGCGATAGGAGGAAACCCGGATGCGGCGGCGCTCTCCGGAGTGAACATAAAGAAGAAGGTCATGGCGCTCTACGCCATATTCGGGGTACTGACAGCGATAGCGGGCCTCGTCCTTACCGCGCGGCTTAACGCGGCGACCACCTCCGCAGGGCAGGGAATGGAGCTCGATGTCATCGCGGCCGCGGTAATAGGCGGCACAAGCCTCATGGGCGGAGAAGGCACGGTATTCGGCGCGCTTATCGGCGCGCTTATCATGGCGAGCCTTGATAACGGAATGAGCCTCATGGACACGAATATAACATTCCAGTATATTATTAAAGGCATGATACTGCTGTTGGCGGTGTGGGTCGATATAGCGACGAGAAGGAAATCGCAGTAATGACCAGGGCGCAGCATCTTAAGTTCATGAAGGAAGCGATAAAAGAGGCCCGGAAGGGGGAAAAGGAAGGCGGCATTCCCATCGGCTCGGTCCTCGTCAAAGAAGGAAGGATAATAGGACGGGGCCATAACAGGCGCGTCCAGGAGAGGTCTGCGATACTCCATGCCGAGATGGATTGCCTCGAGAACGCGGGGCGCCTTAAGGCGGGCGATTACAGGAAATGCGTCATATACTCGACGCTCTCGCCGTGCGATATGTGCACGGGCGCGATACTGCTGTATAAGATACCGGTCGTGGTGATAGGCGAGAACAGGACATTTAAGGGGCCGGAAGTTTATTCGAAGAAGAGGCGGGTAAAGATAGTCAACCTCGACCTTGAAGAATGCAAACTGATGATGCGTGAATTCGCAGAGCGGCATCCAAAGTTGTGGGCAGAAGACATAGGAGCATGACGATGATAAGCGTAAAATCACTCAGGGTCGATTACGAGAATATCACGGCGGTCAAGGATATCAGCTTTGATATCGAGCAAGGCCAGATATATGGCCTTGTCGGTCCGAACGGCGCAGGAAAGACCTCAACACTGAAAGCGATAGCGGGATTACTGGAGCCGACCTACGGGGATATCCGCATAGGCGGCTTCGATCTCGAAATACAGAGAGAGAAGGCATTGCTTAGCATGGGTTTTATGCCTGATTTTTCTCCCGTATACGAGAACCTAAAAGTATGGGAATACCTCGATGTATTTGGCGCGGCATATCTTATGGAACGCGGGAAAAGGATAAGTGAAGCGAAGAAATGGGTTGATCGCGTGAATCTTTCCGAGAAATGGGATGTTTTTGTCCGCGAACTTTCAAGGGGAATGCGGCAGCGGCTAGTATTAGCTAAGACACTACTGCCCGGTCCGAAAGTATTGCTGCTTGATGAGCCCGCAAGCGGGCTTGACCCGATGGCACGGCTTGACCTGCAGAATATACTTGAGGGTCTTGCGGCAGAAGGCAGGACGGTCCTTATATCCAGCCATATATTGTCGGAATTGAGCGAATTTTGCAACGCAATAGGTGTCATGGAAAAAGGCAATATGATCTTATCCGGCACCGTCGAAGATATAAGGAAGAAGATGGGGATCAAAGGTGAGCTCATTGTGGCGTTTTCCGCGGATATACGCGGATCGAGGGACCGTCTGTTAGAGCTGTTCCAGAAATACGTATGCATATCCAACGTGCGGGAGGAAGGGCAGGAGTTTAAGGCATATTTCACCGGCGATAAGGCCGATGCGACGCAACTGCTCGCCGATATCGTAAATAACGGTATGCCTGTTTCCGGGTTCCATATCAAAGAGGCCGATATAGAGGATATATTCCTGAAGATAGGCGCAAGGGAGGTAATGTGATGGGTATATTCAACCTGAAGGATAACGCGTTTTTTCTTAAGAACTGGAGAGAGCAAACGCGCCCGGCGATACTGATCCCTTCTGTTTCGATACTTGTACTGCTGGTTGTAATGTTGTTCTTATTCGTAAAATCCACTGTGTCTAGAGTTGAGGATATTTATTCCGGGACCGCGGCGGCCATATTCATAATGCAGGGCATTATTATGCTTTTTATAGGCATAGCAGCTGCATCTAAATCCACGAACCAGGAAAGGATATACGGCACGATAGATTTTCACAGGATATCCCCCTCGAGCCGCCTTAGCCAGACCATCGGCCTCGTATTTGGTACGACGGTTGCAGTATGGATATTGATGTTGATGACCTTTCCCGTGGGGATTTATTTCGCAATTGCAGCCGGGATAAACATAGCAGCGATATCTCTATTTTATATTTCCATGCTCATGTGTGCTATCCTGTACCATTCGGTAGGCGTGCTGACAGGTTTAAGTTATGACATGAAAGCATCAAATAGGGCGCCGTCTTTGTTCATTATATTTATACTGCCGATATTCCTGCTTATACCGTTATTGGATGAGGGAATGGTATCTTCGACCGTATATTATCTTTCATGGATACCCGGGTATGATATACTGTTCAGAGCGATAGATAATAACGCTTCGGTTCATTGCGCTGCCTGCAGCTCGGGAGGATACGCGCATCTTCCGCTGCATACGTTTTACGGCTACACCTTGCACCCTATTATATACCAGGTCATTGTTCAGGTGCCTATGATAGCCCTTGTTTTTGCCGGCATCAGGCGCAAGATCAACAGGCCGGAAGGCAGCATGTTTACGAAGATACATACGTTGCTATTCGTGTTGTTTTTCCTTATTCTCATAAGCGGAAGCCTCGTTTCGAGCAGGCTGCAATTGAAAAAATACGATTATACCATTTTCCTCGGTGTCGCATATTTCATATGTATACTTGGGGCCATATCGGCGACTCCGGACAGGCTCTCTTTTGCCAGAGGATGGAGAAGGGCAAGAAAGACCGGAGAGACCAGAATGGGCCTTAACGATGACCACAACAGCAATTCCGCGTCCGTGTTTTTATTCTTGTTTGCGATGCTTGCCCCATATATCTTAATAACATTGTTTTTTCCGCAGTCTGACAAATATAATATTTTATACATTACCACTATAGCATGCTCGTTCATGGCATTCGCAGGATTTCTCGAAGCATTCATGCTGAGCCGGCTAAACAAGAGAAGAAACATCTTCTGGTCCGCGGTATTCGCGTTGTGGTGCCTCTTCCCGTTCCTCGGAATGATAATCTCAGGCCTGTTAAACAAGAGCAGCAGTATCCCATACCTGTTCTTTTCGTTATCACCTTTTTCAATTATAGCCGTGTTTCACGACCTTATTGGCGGACGAAAGGGAACGGGGGTTGATGACATATCGTTATTCCTGTTGGTAGGAATGAATATAGTGCTTGCGGCAGCGGCTGTGATATTTGCAAGGGTAGCAAGGGCAAAGGTAAAAAAGGAGATCATGGAGTAAGGCAGGCCAAATCAAGGAGAAGATAAAGTGTTCAGGGAGAAGATAAAAGTACTCGATTGCACGATACGCGACGGCGGGTTAATAAATAAGCACGACTTCGACTTCAAGTTCGTCCGCGCGGTCTACAAGGCGCTCTCGGAGGCGAAGATCGACTACATGGAGATAGGGTACAAGAACTCGAAGAAGCTCTTCTCCGACAAGGAATACGGCCAGTGGAAATTCTGCGAGGACGACCTTATAAGTAAGGTCATCGACGGCATCGAATCTCAGACGAAGATCTCAGTGATGGTAGATGTCGACCGCGTGGACCTCGATGATATCAAGCCGCGCAAGGAGAGCCCGGTCGCGATGATGCGCGTGGCGGCGTATGTGAAGGATATAGACAAGGCGATATACCTCGCCAACCATTGCGCAGATAAGGGCTATGAGACGACCATAAACATCATGGCCATATCGCGGGCGATGGACAATGAACTGACCGAGGCGTTCCACCAGCTCGAACAGGAGTGCAAGGCCGGCGTAATATACCTCGTCGACAGCAACGGCGCGCTCTACCAGGAGACGACCGAACTGCTTGTCAAGAAGGCGAAACATATAATAAAGAGCAAGGAGATCGGCATACACGCGCACAACAACCAGCAGCTTGCCTTCGGCAATACTATAGAGGCGATAATCCACGACGCGAATTATGTCGACGGCACGGTCTATGGGCTCGGCAGGGCCGCCGGCAACTGCCCGCTCGAGCTGATACTCGGGTTCCTGAAGAACCCGAAATTCGACATACGCCCCATCCTCGACCTAATATCGAAGGAGTTCATACCATTAAGGGAAAAGATAGAGTGGGGTTACCTGATCCCTTACGCCATAACCGGGATACTCGACGAGCATCCCCGCTCCGCGATGGCGCTCCGGGGCAGCGACAAGAAGGAAGATTACAGGGAATTCTACGAAAGCTTAATGGGACATGGAGAGACGCAGTAAAAGTATCTTCGGCAGGTTCCGCCGGGCCGCATATTTCCTCATTGCGGCCACGGTCATCTACGCGTTGCTATGCCAGTATATCGGCAAGGTGTTCATCCCGCGCGTCGTCATACCTAAGGTACGAGCATACCTGGAATCGGGCAACACCGGCCCGTTGATGGTCTCTATTGGCGATATCGATTTCGTGCCCTCAAGCGGTTTCCTGTTGAAAGATGTCCGGCTTTATACCAAGAAGGGTTCCCCGTCCGATTATATCGTATCTTCTAAAGCGGTCGATATAGACCTCGTATGGCATGACCTGCTCTTAAAGCGTGTGACGATAAGGAGGTTCGATATTACGGGCGCGGACCTCAACATATGCCGCGGCAGCGACGGCTCATGGAATATCGGCCCGCTGGCGGATATGGGCATAGGGGATGCCGCGTCGAAGCATTTTGGGGGCTTCAGGATTACCGTAAAGGAATTGCGCCTGTTGGGCGGGAAGGCAAGATACTCGGACCGCCTTGTCCCCGGGAATTCGATAGAAAGGACCTATGATATCGCGTACGTGTCCGTCACAGGGTCGGATAACGGCAGCAGGATCGCGCTTTCGACGAAATCGACCGGCGCGAAGAAAGGCTCGTTGTCGCTGTCGCTGGAATATTCCCCCGGCGCCGAACCCCGCGGTAAAGGCAGCGTCAGGATCAAAACCCCGAACATCAACGAGTACTGGAGCTACTACATAGACGATATCATCAAGCCATGGGAGCTGAAGGTCGGGGATGCCGAGCTCAGGGCGGACATATCATTCTCTCCGGGAATGTTCAGGATGGACGGGGTTTACGACCTCAGGGACGGAGAGGTTTCCTACGGGGACCTGCACATATCCGCCGATTGCGTCATGAAGCATACGTTCGAGCGCCTGAAAGGAAAAACGGCGTCTTGTGCGGAACTCGTGCTGAAGGGGATGCGGATACGGGCGGGAGAGAACGTGATGGTCTCCGGTGCGGAATGCCGGGCTTACATAGACAAGGACGGCGTGGATATATCGGCCATCGAGGGCCAGGCGTTCAAAAGGCCGGTATCATACAAGGGTATGTTCATATTCGGAGAGCCAAAACGGCTTTCCGTCGACGGCCAGGTGTGCGGCATACGCAACACGCTCGACATGGAGATATCGGGCCCGGACAAGGCCTCGTCGGTGCTGCAGGTATTCACGTCTTATTCCAAGCTGACGGTAAAGGCCTCGTCGAAAGACCTGAAAGGCCTCGTTTTCGATGTCGACATGGCAGGCGATATAGACCTTTCGGATATCGGCAGGGTGGCCGGGCTGGTCAAGCGGGAGATGTCGGGCAAAGCGACGGTATCGGGTGTGCTTTCGGGGGAGCTGGACCGCACCGCGTCGTTCAACGGCAAAGCCGACGTTAAAGTTGACGGATTTACGCTGTTCGATATGACGCCCAAGTCATTCTCGATGAAGGCGGCGGTGAAGGACGGCCTCTTAGACGGCGAAGTACCGAAGTTCCCTCTTTACGGCGGCACGGCCGCGGCAAAAATAAGGTTCGATGCGGGGCTGCCGCCCCAGAAGTGGGGTTTTGCCATCGACCTTGAAAAATGCGACCTGTCATCCCTGTCCCTGGAAGACGCCCGCCTTTCGGGGATGAAAGGCATCGTTGACGCTAACTTTGCGTGCTCGGGCAGGCTCGGACAGCCGGAAGCGGCGACAGGCGGCGGCTTCATAAAGATAACCGACTGCAGTATCAAGGGGGTGCCTATATTCGTAGCCGTAGAGAAAGGAATGAATTCCGTTATTAAGGATTTCGTGCTCCCGGATTTCAAGGAAATAAGGATGGGTTTCGACGTGGCAGAGGGGAACATAGGGATGAGGTCTGCCTGCCAGTCGCCGCTGCTTAGGATAGAGATGTCCGGCGACTGCGATTTTTCCGGTAACGTAGATATGACCGCGGGAGCCAATGTCTCGCGTCTTAGCCCGATAAAGACTGCAAGGCAGATACTGATACCCGCAACACTCGGTTTTGATTTCGTGAAGGACGGCATAATGATAAAGATATCGGGGAAATGGCCGGAGCTTAAGCAGCAGACGGTCATAAAACCGCTCCGTGTCTTCGACGAGGTGTTTGGTTTCATGAAAAACATAGAACTGCGCAGGTATTCGCTTGACGATACGTGGGCGCAGGTGGTAGAATCATCAAAATAAATTTTAATTTTAACCTCAGTTAAAATTACCCTAAGAGCCAGCACTCATGCCGCACCGTAAGGATATCAGGAAGGTCCTCATCATTGGTTCAGGGCCCATAATAATAGGGCAGGCCTGCGAATTCGATTATTCCGGCACGCAGGCGTGCAAGGCGCTCCGCGAAGAAGGTTACCAGATCGTCCTCGTCAATTCCAATCCCGCCACGATAATGACAGACCCGAACATGGCCGACAAGACCTACATAGAGCCGCTCACGGTAGAGAGCCTCGAGAAGATCATAGAAAAAGAGAGGCCGGACGGCCTGTTGCCTAACCTCGGCGGCCAAACGGGCCTGAACCTCGCCTCGAGCCTGCACAAGGCGGGAGTACTAAAAAAATATAACGTAGAGATCATAGGTGTTAAGGCCGACGCGATCGAACGCGGCGAAGACCGCGAAGTATTCAAGAAGACGATGCAGCAGCTGGGCCTTTCGCTTCCGCTTTCCGAGATCTGCCATTCCGTAGAGGAGGCCGAGAAGATCGCCGAGAAGCTCAAGTATCCGGTCGTGCTTCGCCCCGCGTATACGATGGGCGGGACCGGCGGCGGCATAGCGTATAACGTCGAGGAGCTCAGGGTCATAGTGTCGCGCGGTCTTGCGGCCAGCATTGTCCACCAGGTACTTGTCGAGGAAGCCGTGATAGGATGGGAGGAGCTCGAACTCGAGGTCGTCCGCGACCAGGACGGCAGGAAGATCACCGTATGCTTCATCGAGAACATCGACGCTATGGGTGTGCATACCGGAGACAGCTTCTGTGTCGCCCCGATGCTCACGGTGCCCTCGGAGCTGCAGAGACGCATGCAGGATTATTCGTATAAGATAGTCGACGCGATAGGCGTGGTCGGCGGTACGAACATACAGTTCGCGCATAATCCCGCCGACGACCGCCTCGTCGTAATAGAGATAAACCCGCGCACCTCGCGTTCCTCGGCGCTCGCCTCAAAAGCCACCGGTTTCCCGATAGCCCGGATATCCACAAAGCTTGCCTCCGGTATCACGATGAACGAGATACCTTACTGGAGGAAAGGCACACTCGATAAGTATGAGCCGTGGGGGGATTACGTTGTCGTTAAGTTCGCGCGCTGGGCTTTCGAGAAGTTCCCGAAAGCGAAAGATATCCTCGGCACGCAGATGAAAGCGGTCGGCGAGGTCATGAGCATCGGCAAGAATTTCAAAGAGACGCTCCAGAAGTCGATACGTTCGCTCGAGATAGGCAGGTATGGGCTCGGCGGGGCGAAGGATTTCGGCTCGCTTTCCGCGGATACGCTCAGGCAGAAGCTCGCGCAGCCCTCAAGCGAGAGGGTCTTCCTCATATACGAGGCGCTGCGAAAAGGAGTGACACCTGACGAGGTCCACAAGTTAACGCATATCGGCGTATGGTTCATAAGGGAGATGAAGGAACTCGTAGATTTCGAGGAAGAGCTGCTGAAATGCCAGTGGAAAGGCCTCGCCGATAAGCAGTTCATAAAAGCCAAGGAGCTTGGTTTCTCCGACAGGTACCTCGCGAAGCTCTTCGGCATAAAGGAGAGCGAAGTAAGGCATCGCAGGATAACGCTCGGTAAGATCGCCAGGTATGAGGCGGTGCCGGTAAGCGGCGTAGAGAACGCAGCGTATTATTATTCGACATACAGCCCCGGCAAGGATGCTGTGCCCGTATCGGGCAAGAAGAAGATACTGATACTCGGCGGCGGACCCAACAGGATAGGCCAGGGCATCGAGTTCGACTACACGTGCGTCCACGCGGCATTCGCTCTGCGCGACGCGGGATTCGAGTCGATAATGATAAACTGCAACCCCGAGACCGTATCCACGGATTACGATACGTCGAACAAGCTCTATTTCGAGCCGCTGACCGTAGAAGATGTCCTCTCGATATATGAGAAGGAGAAGCCGGAAGGCGTGATAGTGCAGTTCGGCGGGCAGACGCCGCTGAATATAGCGAACGAGCTCGAAGAGAACGGCGTAAAGATACTCGGCACGAGCCCCAAGAGCATAGCGTTCGCCGAGGACAGGGAGCTCTTCAGGCAAAAGATGATAGAACTCGGTATACCGCAGCCGGAGAGCGGGATCGCGCGTTCGCTTGAGGAGGCCGTCCTCATAGCGAGCCGGATAGGATATCCGCTGATGGTGCGGCCGTCTTTCGTGCTCGGCGGCAGGGGCATGGAGATAATATACGACGAGACGATGCTGCGCAAATATGCCGTCGAGGCGATAAAGGTCAGCCCCGAATACCCGATGCTTATAGACCGTTTTCTCGAGCACGCGCTCGAATGCGAGGTCGACGCGATATCCGACGGGACGGACGTCTTCGTCCCGGCAGTGATGGAGCATATCGAGTACGCGGGCATACATTCGGGCGACTCGGCATGCATGATACCTTCGAGGAGCATCAGCGAGGCGCACCTCGCCGATATCGAGAAGTATTCGGCGAAGATCGCCCGCGAGCTAAAGGTAGTGGGCATTATGAACATACAATACGCGATATGCGACGGTAAAGTATATATACTGGAGGCGAACCCGCGGGCATCGCGCACGGTGCCGGTCGTCTCGAAGGTCATGGGCGTACCGATAGCCCGCATCGCGACCGAGATAATGCTCGGGAAAACCCTGAAGGATTATCCCGGGCTCAAGAAGAACAAGGTCAATTACGTCGGCGTGAAAGAAGCCGTCTTTCCGTTCAATATGTTCCCCGAAGTCGACCCGGTACTCGGGCCGGAGATGCGTTCTACCGGGGAGGTCATGGGGCTCGCGGAGACCTTCGGCCTTGCTTTTTATAAAGCGCAGGAAGCCGCGGGGTCGAAACTGCCGCTCGAGGGCAATGTCCTGCTTACCGTGACCGACAAGGACAAGCCGGAACTGCTCCCGATAGCGAGGAAGCTCAGAGGCCTCGGGTTCAATATTTACGCGACGGAGAATACGAGCCGTTTCCTCGACGGCAACCAGGTCAGGAATACCGCGGTGAAGAAGCTGCACGAAGGCAGGCCGAACATCACGGACCTGATAAAGAACAGGGAACTGAACCTTATCGTGAACACTCCCGCGGGCAGGACGAGCAAATACGACGACAGTTACATCCGCATAATGGCCATACAGCACAAGATACCCTATATAACCACAATGGCGGCGGCTTTCGCGAGCGTAGAGGCCATCGAGGAAATAAGGAAGAAGGGCATCTCCCCGAAAGCCATCCAGGACTATTATAAAGAGAAGACGGACTAAAACGGAGGCGAGTGATGGAAAAAGAGATAAGGGCGAAAGACCTTAATACGGCGAAGTTTATCCGCGAAAAAAGCGCCGAGATCTCGGCCGCGGTAGGCCACGGGTACGCGATCAACGCGCTATCCGGCGGAGTCGACTCATCGGCGGTAACGATGCTCGGGCATAAGGCGCTCGGGCGCAGGCTCAAGACATATTTCATAGATAACGGCATAATGAGGGAGGGCGAGCCGCAGAAGATCGCCGCCATATTCAGGAAACTGGGCGTGAAAGTCGATATAATCGACGCGCGCGGAAAGTTCCTCGCGGCCCTTAAGGGCATCACCGACCCCGAAGAGAAGAGGGAGGCGATAACACAGACATTCTATAAGGACGTATTCGGCCTGCTCGTAAGGCAGAGCGGCGCGAAATACCTGCTGCAGGGCACAATATTGACCGATATCGACGAGACGGTCGCGGGGATAAAGAGGCAGCATAACGTGTTCGAGCAGCTCGGCATCGACCCTCAGGAGGCGTTCGGATACAAGATAATAGAGCCGCTCGTGCAGCTGCGCAAGGACGGCGTAAGGAAGCTCGCTGCGGCCTGCGGCCTTCCGGCATCCATCTATAACCGCATGCCTTTCCCGGGACCGGCGCTCTCAGCCAGGATAATCGGCGAAGCCACGCCTGACAAGATAGCGACGGTCCGCAAGGCCACGGCGATCCTCGAGAAGGAGCTTGCCGGCGTAAAGGCGTTCCAATACATGGCCATACTCCATAACGACAAGGTGACCGGGATAAGGGACGGCAAAAGGGATTTCGGGTTCCAGGTCGAGATACGCTGCTGGGATTCCGTAGACGCGAGGAAGGCGACACCCACGAAGATACCGCACGAGAAGCTGCTGAAGCTGGCAGGGAAGATGATAAACGGCGTGCCGGGCGTAGTCAGCGTCACCTACAATATCGCGTCAAAACCGCCGTCGACGATGGAGGCCGTATAGAATGAAAAGCGTCCCGCTCGTTCTTGCGTCCCTTGTTGCCGTCGGGACAGCGGGCGTTTTGTATGCCGCCAACAGCGGGATGCTGCACAACATAGAAAGCGAAGATTACCTTACCGGCGACTGGGGCGGGATGAGGGAGAAGCTCGAAGAAGCCGGCGTCGATTTCACGAGCAGCTATACCGCCGACGTCCTCGGGAACCCGTCCGGCGGGAAGAAACACGGTGTCAGGTACAACCATTCCTGGGGCGCGGACCTTGATTTCGACCTCGGGAAACTCGCGCATCTCGACGGGCTCCGGTTCCACGTATCGGGGTTATACAGGGCGGGCCGGAACCTCTCCGCGGATTATATAGGGAACAGGTTCGTCGTATCGAGCATCTACGGGTGCCAGCAGCTAAGGTTATATGCGCTCAATCTCGAGCAGTCGATGTTCGATGACCGCCTTGCGCTGAAGATAGGCCGAACGAGCGCAG
Organism: Candidatus Omnitrophota bacterium; assembly: GCA_041651455.1. Taxonomy (GTDB): domain Bacteria; phylum Omnitrophota; class Gorgyraeia; order Pluralincolimonadales; family Pluralincolimonadaceae; genus UBA6215. The sequence continues at coordinate 58,992 of JBAZJG010000007.1, read as the reverse complement.
GAGACGATTTCGCGACCTCCCCGCTGTACTGGATATACGTGAACAACGCCATCGACGGGAACCCGATAAGCCTTCCGATAGACCTCCCGTTCTCGACATACCCGAATGCCGTATGGGGCGCGCGCCTCAAAGCCAAACCGTTCGAGCGCGTGGTCTCGCTGACCGGTATATACGACGGCAACGTAGCCCAGGTCGGCAGCAGGGAGTACCACGGCACTTATTTCGATATGAGGTTCAAGAAAGGCATATTCGCCATACAGGAATTCCAGTACCTTAACAACGGCGCAAAGGCCGACACCGGAATGCCCGGTACCTATAAGATAGGCGGGTATTATGATACCGGCAAGTTCACGAGCCTCGAGGATTCCTCCCAGCGCAGGGGCAACTACGGAGGCTACCTCGCGGCCGACCAGATGATATACCGCGAAGGCGGGCCGGGCACCGACCAGGGCCTGACGGCCCTCGGCGCGATAACGTTCGCGCCTTCGGAATACAACGAATTCCCGTTCTTTATCGACGGAGGCGTCTTCTATAAGGGGCTTATACACGGAAGGGACAAGGATATAGCCGCCCTCGGTTTCGCTTACGGGAACTGGAGCGATGATTTTCCCGGCGACCTTTCGCATGAGGCGATGATAGACCTTTCCTACAAGGTCCAGGTCAACGGCTGGATGTACTTGCAGCCCGACCTGCAGTATATATTCCGCCCCGGCGGATCGGGCGATATCGACAACGCGCTTGTCTTGGGCACGAGGCTCGGGATAACTTTCTGACATCCGGAGGGCCGAATGAAAGAACACCGTCTTGACAAGAGGGTCTATTACCACGACACCGACAGCGGCGGTGTCGTCTACTACGCAAATTACCTGAAGCACCTCGAGGAAGGCAGGACGGAGTTCCTGCGCTCGCTCGGCATAGATACTTCCGAATACGCAAAAAGCGGCATGCTGTTCCCTGTCGTGCATATAGAGGCGGATTATAAGGCCCCGGCGCGTTACGGGGAGGTTATAAGCATATATACTTCCGTGGAGAAGGTCGGCAACGCCTCGGTGCGTTTCATCCAGCAGGTAAGGAGGGCGGATACGCTGCTCTTGGCCGCAAAGGTCGTCTGGGCGTGCGTAGACGCGGATATGAAAGCGAAACCCGTCCCCGGGGATATCAGGAAAAGACTTCTTGAGTGGTAGGATATGAAGCTTAAAGAGACTTATATAAACCTCGCGTTCTCGATGTTCATCGCCGTGATGATACTGCTGCTCTCCTCGGGCGGCGCTATCGAGGGCATGAGGCTATCCGGCCTGGACATGCTCTTCCGGCTGAGGGGAAGCATCCCGGCGGACCCGAAGATAGTCATAATAGAGGTAACCGACTCGGACATCCTCGGCATAGGCAGGTGGCCCTGGAAGCGAAGCTGGCACGCGGATATGGTCAGGGCGCTCTCCGACCTCGGCGCGAAATATATATACTTCGACACGATGTTCTCCGAACCTACCACGGAAGAAGAGGACAGCGCCTTCGAACAGGTCCTCCAGTCCAGCGGCAGAGTCTACCTGCCATTCACGTTCCTTAGCCAGTCGGTCGACCTCGATACCGCGTTCATGCCCATAGAAAGGCTTCGTTCCCGCATAAAAGATACGGGCGCGATGAATGTTTATGCCGATATGGACGGCACGCTCCGCAGGCTCCCGCTGGTATTCCTGACCGACAGGGGCCTTTATCCGCACATCGTCCTGAAGATATCGATGGATTACCTTAATGCCTCGATAAAGGACGTTAGGCCCGATAAGCTTATCCTCTCGTCGAAAAGCGGGGATATATCACTGCCTTTGGCGGGACAGAATTCGATGCTGATAAATTGGACGGGAAAATGGGAGAAGAGCTTCAGGAGGTATGCTTTCCTTGAGGTGCTCTCCGGCTACAAGAATTATGCGGCGTCAAAAGACACTTCAATGAAACCCGCGGATTTCAGGGACAGCATTTGCCTTATAGGCGTCACGGCCAGGGGCATAGGGGAGACAAGCCCGACCCCGTTCCAGCCGGAATCGCCGAGGATATCGGCCATAGCCAACGGCGTGAACGAGATAATCAGCAGGAGATTCCTGAACACGTGCCCCGAATGGTTGAGTGTGACGGTGCTGCTGCTAATGACGGTCATCCCGGCATTCTTCATATTCGGCGAAAAACCCCTCAGGGAGACCGCCTTCGTCTTCCTTGTTGCCGCCGTATATTCCGGATCGGCAGTCCTGCTTTTCAGGAAGGGGATTGTGATGGACATCTCGTCCCACCTGACCGGCCTTGCCGCAGCGTGTTTTTCCATAGGCGTGTATAATTTCGTGCGCGTCTCGGTCGAGAGGTCGCATTTCCGGAAGATGTCCATCACGGACGGCCTTACGGACCTTTTTAACATAAAATTCTTCAAGACGCTGCTCGAGAGCGAGATCGCGATAGCGCAGAGGGACCTGACGAAGAAATTCAGCGTGCTTATGATCGACATAGACCATTTCAAGCAGGTCAATGACACCTACGGCCACCAGATTGGCGACCTTGTGCTCAAGGAGATAGCCGATGTGCTGAGGGGCTCGGTCAGGTCCTCAGATGTCGTGGCAAGGTACGGAGGGGAGGAGATCATAGTCCTTCTGCGCGGGGATTCGTTCAAGGATGCCGCGAATGTTGCCGAAAAGATAAGGAAGGCCTGCGAGAACCACGCCTTCAGCGATCTGCACGATAAGACGTTCAACGTCACGATAAGCGTTGGATATTCGGGCTTCAAGGAAGGCGACAGCGTTGATATGATAATAAGACGCGCGGATGAAGCCTTGTATAATTCGAAGACCGGGGGAAGGAACCGCGTATCGGGCCTATAGCCCGCCCACGACCTCTTTCGCCACCTTGGACATAAGGATCTTCTGGGACGTCAGGAAGTTGTGCCTTCCTATCTCTTGCTGTTTCGCGGTATCATCGAGCAAACCCTTCAATTTTTCCCTGAATGCCGTCAACTTGTCGGGCGGCACCGTCTCTATATATATACCCTCGTTCTCTTTCATGTCATCGACCTCCGGGGCGGATATCGCGACTATCGGCCTTCCGTAGTTGATGGCCTGGTGCACGATGCCGGAAGCTCCCGTGAGGAAGAAGTAAGGTATGACCACGATATTGATCCCGCTGAACAATTCTTGGAGTTTCTCTTCCTTTACATATCCCTTGAATTCTATGAACGGAAAGCGTTTCTTTCCGTCTATGACCTGTTCGACGTGCCCTGGGAAGTAAGGGTGGCTCCTGCCCGCGACTATAAGCTTGACGTTGTTGTCTTCCTCGCAGAGGGGTATCAGCAGCTCGAAGGCGAAATCGAGCCTTTTGTAAGCGCCGAACTTCCCCATTATCAGGACGTTCTTCTTTCCTGCCGGCAGCGGGGGCATCTGCTCCAGCTCCGCGAAACATCCGTGCGGTATATACGTGATGTTGTCCACATGGTATTTCTTTTCAAGCAGGTCCTTATAGAATTTGATGAAGACGAATACCCTGTTGACCCTCAGCAGGAGCCATGTCGCGACACAAAGCCCCGCGCGCTTGATCAGGTCCGTTCCCTTGCCGTAGCGGCTCATGTCGATCCTTTCATATATATGGTGCAATACGACATGGGTCCTGAAACCGAGTATACGGCATATAATAGGTGTCAGAAGGTTTATGAAGGAGGTTATAGGGTTGAATCCGAACGTAGTGAAGAGAAGGCCGAATATGACCAGGTCCGGCTTCTCGGAATATAATGCGTGTATTATGCGCGCGCCGCTTGTTATGCTGCCACATGTCCAGATCCTTTTGACGCTGATCCGCTTGTCCTCGTCCAGCGGCGATTTCGATTCCATCGGGGTGAGCGTATTAGCCAGGACCGTGACACCGTAACCGAGCGAGCAGATGCCTTTCGCAAGTTCTCGGTTGTATTCGTTAAGCCCTTCTTTTGAAGGGGGATATGCCCCCACGAGCACGATCTTTTTCATATTTTACCAGAATAATTTAGCGCGGCAGTAGACGGAATTGAAGTTTGTCCTCGCAACCTCCGGGAACTCGAGGAAATTATCGTTCCTGTATCCTACCGTGAATTCCACCGGCGTGTCATACCTGACCGCATTATTGCCCCTGAGCACCATGGGGCTCAGTTTTCCCTTATAGCTTACGCTGATGTCCGAGGTGAGGTAATTGTATTTCCTTATGTCGAAATCCGTGAAATACCCTATGGTGCCTTTCGTGCTCAGGTTGTCGTTGAATGAATATACGAGCCCCGTCTCGGGCCTGTATATGACCACGTTCTGGTCGTTCTGCATTTTAAGGTAGTCCTTATGGTATATGAACTTGTTCAGCATGACCAACCTTAACTTGCCGTTGAGCCGCTTGTCGAGCTCGGATATGAACTGCAGCCTCAGGTCGGAGTCCTCGGACGGGTGCTGTAACGTATAGTTGGCCGTGAGTTCCGCGGAGTGCCACGAAGTATCGGAGAATATATTCGTGAACTTGAGCCTTCCCTGGTGAGTATCAAGGTCCCTGTTCGAAGCGACGAAATCCCCGTAGCCGTATACGTACTCGGATTCGATATAGAACTTCCCGAATACTGGGCACGCGAGCGCGCGCACGGCAGGGGAGTACATATCGATGTTGAATTCGGAAGTGAACGCGCTGCGTATGTCGATATCGCTGCCCTGCAAGTACGCATATTTGAAATAAGGGTAGACCGTGAGGTCGCCGAGCAGCGGAGTGTAGAACGTATTCTCGAGCTCCAGCATATAGTATGTCCTCTGTTTCTCTACTAGGGGATCTATCCTCGCGTAGCTCTTGTCTATCTCGTAATAGAAATGCGCGAGAGGAAAGAATTTCTGCGGCTGGTATGTTATCTTCGCGTCTACTTTGTCCCTGCGCGTGTCATGCGGGACCTGGAGATCATCCGCGACATCGATGTCTACGCCGGATGATTTCGTGCCTCTGAGCATGTTCTCGATATTGCTTATCTCGGAGTAGAACTCGTTAGTGACCGATCCGGAGAGGTAAGGGGTCACGCGGTAACCGTCGAAATCCGTCTTGTAATAGAGGTCCCTGCATTCTCTGTTCTCGAGGTATTTGGTCTTCGCGGGATTGGCGGCCTCGAGGTAACGCCCCATGTACTCCAGACTTTTCTTGTAATACCGCCTGTCCCTGTAATGGTAGGCGGCGGCCTTGAGCAGCCTCGGATTATCCGGATCGAGCGAGAGCCCCGCCTGAAGGTCGTTTTCGGCGTCCCTGATCCTTCCGAGCGTCCTGAGGTTCCACGCTTTCGCCTCGTATATGCCAGGTTCGTTTGAGTTTAGTTTCACGGCTATCGCATATTCCTGCTCCGCCTCATTGAACTTGCTTTCGGAAGCGTATATGCTTCCTTTTGCGACATGCAGTTCGTAGGTGTCCTTCAGCGATTGGGCTTCCGAAAGCGTGCTTATCGCTGAGTCCGGGTCGCCGATCCTATGGTATGCGTCCGCAAGCATCGTCATTATCCATACGTAGTTGTCTATCCTCGCGGGGGATGACGGCTTCGCGACGGAAAGGGTCGCTCCCGCGAAATCGATCGCCTCGGAATATTTTCTCTCAACGAGCAGGCCGGACATGTGGGTGCGGAAACCTTCCCTCGTGCCCCTGCCCGAATCTATCAGCGCGGTCTCTATCTTGATCAGAAGAAAAAGAAGTTTGTCGTTCTCCGGGACCTTCGGCAGGACGGAATCTATATAAGCGAATGCCTCGCGCATCTCGCCCTTGGCCAATAGGCCGTCGGTCGTCTTGAGCGCTATATAGCGCATGTAATCGCCCTCAACATCCCTGCCGTCGGCGCCCTCTGCGCAGAAGCAAGGCCGGAAGGCCGATAATAAGGCCGCGACCGCCAGGCATACTAAAGTTGTCCTAGAATTTCCCATACGCACCGCCCAATGGCCCGTATATTATGAAAAAGATGAAGACTGCCAACGAACTCGTGCCCCACCATATGTCATCGAAGCCCCGTTTCGGGTTCTTGTACTGTATCTTTGCCGGCGGCACCTGTACCGGGGCATTCCACAGGTATACGCCGCATTCAAACCTCTTAATAAGCTTCCAGCCGCTATTGAACAGCATCGGGTTATAATCGATATCGTTCGACAATATGTATTTCAGCGAATACTTGTCCGGAGAGTTGATGATATTCTTCAGGGCGGATATAGCGTCCTCTCCGTAATACTTGATATTGTCCAGTTTTTCTATGGGCCTGTCCCTCGTTATGTCCGGGCCCCGGACTTTGTTGAAATTACCGTCGAGGGTAGGTGCCTTCGTATCCATGCTCAGCTCGCTCATCTGGTCCCCGAGCCCGAGCGTTATGTAATAATAGTTCTCGTTCGGCGGGGTGTCGAGGAACGCGATGATCTCCCTAAGGTCGACCCTGCTCGGCAGGAACGTTATCTTCTTGTCTATCTGAAGCAGGCCTATATACGAGCCGACATAGAGCACCAGCACGGCCGCGAGTAATTTACGGCTGCGTTTGTAGATGACGGCGAGGTACCCGCCGAGCATTGGAGTGAAAACGAGCAATGACCAGAACATGAACCTGTCGAAGGTCAGCGTATCGAACATCTTGGCGCCGAGGATGATCCCCGGAAGCGGGGTAGTCCCGCCGAGCCCGAGTATGAAGAGCACGAACCACCAGACGTTGGCCAGAGTGCGGCGCGAGAACTTCTTGAAAAGGAATGCCGCGGGTATGAATATGCAGTTCACGCCGTAAGGGAGCAGCAGGTTTACCTTGAATGCGAAGTTGTTCGAAAAGATGCTCTCGCGGCTCAGGTGCGGTACGACCGTCGTCTGAGGGGCGTTGATAAGCTCTTTCAGGAAAGGGTACATCACAACTATGAAAAGCAGAGCCGCAGGGACCGCCGCGAAAAAAGCGCGTTTCACGACCTGCCCGTATAGTGACCTGCGCGGGGCGGAGACGAGCGAATATGCGAAGACGAGCGTCATGAAAGAGGGCAGCCCATAGAAGAACGAGAAGGAATGCATGCACCCGATGATCACGAAACAGAGCGCGAAGAGCACGGCGTGCCGGGTCCTGCCGGTCTTCAGGTACATGAAAAAATAAACGCTCGCGAAGAGAAGGAATACCGAGGCGGTAAGCGTCGTGATCTGCCCGTATTTATAGATGAGAAGGTAGAAGACCGTGAAGAATACGGAAGCAAGCGTCCCGAAGAATGCGTCCGTCTTATTGGCCCATATCCTGCAGAAATTATACATCGCGACCGGGAAGCAGAACATGAAAGCGACGAGGACTATAGCGGTGGAAACGGCGGGGGAGAAGAGGAACATCAGAGCCGCCATTATCTGGTGGGTCAGGGGCGGGTAGATGTTCTGGTAAAAACCGCCGTACCATTTATAATTATAAAGGTTGAACCAGTCCTCGCGGTAATGCTTCGCGAAGAACATGTGCGTGAATATATCGTAGCTCCAAAGCCAGAGACCCCCCAAAATATACGGCATGTTCACGGCGCAATTCAACGCGCCGAGCAATGCCACCTTCTTTTCTGACCTCGTCAGCATTTTTTGAGGATTCTCCTAAGCCTGAATATACTAAAGAACATGTCGATAGAATCCCGCACTATCCTGACCCTAGTCTCGCGCCTGTTCACCCAGTGTACCGGCACTTCCTTGATCTTGTAGCCCTTCTTTATCGCGATGCCGAGCACTTCGATATCGAAAGCGAACCTCCTGATCTTCTGTCTCCTGAAGAGGTAGCGCGCCGCGTCCCCCTTGAATATCTTAAAGCCGCACTGTGTGTCGTAATACCCGTCAAAAAGGAAGGTCCTGACCAGCAGGTTGAACATCCTTCCCATCGCGCCCCTGAGCCATGTCTGGCGGATAAGTTTCTTAGATTCCTTCAGACCCCTCGAAGCGATGACGATATCGTACTCCGGGATGAACGCGGACATCTTCTCGAACTCGCGAAGCGGCGTCGAAAGGTCCGTATCCGTTATCAGCACGATATTTCCGCGCGACTGCAGGACACCCCTCCTGAGGCTGTAACCCTTGCCCCTGTTGGCCCTGTTCCTGATAAGCTTTACATGGCGGCCGCCGTGGTGGGAAGCGGCGAACTCCTCGACCTTGCCGCTCGTCCCGTCCCTGCTGCCGTCATCAACGACGATCAGCTCGAACGGCGCTTCCTTGCGGCTGAAGTATTCAAAGCAATCCTTAAGGGTCTTGTTGATATAGCGGGCTTCGTTGAGTGCCGGTATGACCACCGATATCATTTACGCCTCCTCTTGCCGTGTCCGGCGAGACGCTTTACGAGAGGAAGGAGGTAAGCGGATAAGGCGAGCAATATGAGCGCCGATATTGTGAACACTGCGGCGCGCATGTCCTTAGATGATACCGATATCCTCTCGGAGACGCTCGTGTCTCCCGAACGCATCATCACCAGGTATTCCCCGCGCGGGACCGTCCTGCCGTCGTTATCCTTGCAATCCCAGTAAAAGACATGACCGCCCGGAGAGAACTTCTTCGCGCCGGCAAGCGTCCTTACCGCGTTGCCGGAGATGTCCAGGACCTCGAGCGACATCCCGGCCTCCAGGTCGTTGTATATGGCGATCTTTACCGGGTCCGGGGTTATTATCATTTTTTTGGGGATGAGCTTCGAGGCGGGTTTTAAGGAACCGTTCAGCCCTATCATACCGAAGCTCCTTTCGCGTTCCTCGATCTCCGTATCGCGGGGGTGGTCGTATAGCGTCCAAACAAAGAAGCCGTCGATGTCGCCGCCGAATACAGAGGATAGCACAGAAGAGAAATACTTGTCCTGCACCTCATTCGCGGGAGCCTTAAAGGAACGGATCCCGGATGTCGTGAAGCCAAATTCCTCGAGCAATACCGGCCTGCCTTTCGCGATGAACTTCGCGGAATCGATCGCGGCGGGAAGTTTTTCGGCCGCCGCATAGAAATGGAAGGAGAGGATATCGCACTGGGCGGCCGCCTGCCCGGGCGGCGGATTCAGGTATCCGACCGTTATAAGGTGGTTTGCGTCGAGGGAACGCACCTTCACGACTATGCGGCTTATGCAATCGTTGACGACGCCGCTGTTCAGGTTGAACCTGTAATCGAGGTCCGGCTCGTTCTTTACATCCCAGCAGAGGATGGCGGGGTCGCTTGAGAAGAGCGGAACGAGCGACTCGAGGTGCTTGTCTATCTTGGGGTAATTCCAGGGGGAATAGAATGTCCTCGGGTCTATGCGGTCGAAAAGTGTCACGATGACCTTGAGGCCTTCGTCCGCCGCGGCCGACAATACCATGCTTAATTTCGCGGCCGCGCCGTTATCGAGGTTCTCCCTGCCGAACGAATCGTACTGCAGGAAGATCCTTATGCAATTGAATCCCATCGACCGGATCGTCCCGAGGTCCCGGCGCACCTCCGCGGCGTCAAAACCGCTCCAGAAGTCGTTCCAGACCTTTCCCTTGGGGTAGTAGTTGATGCCTCTTACGAAGAGCCGGCTATCGCCGGAATACAGGTGGCCGTTTTTTACAGAAACAAACGCGGCGGACGAGGTCCCGGCCCCGGCCGAGGAACTGTCCGCGGCAACGGCTGTGGCCGAGAGGTTCAGGATGAATAGTGAAACAAACAGTACAAAAATTCTCCCCTTGACTCCATAGATCATGTTATAGAGTCCCATGCGCCCATTATAACCGCGCCGCAGGCGATTTGGCAAGATAATATTTTCTAACCAGTTGACATACTTATAGTTATTGGTATAATAAGGTCAATGACAGAAGAGTTGACGCAAAAAAACCAAAAGGCAGTCGCAGGGCTGGTATTCCGTATCATTGCGGGCATAATTATTGTCATATTCCTCCTTGAAGCGGTACTGAGCCTGTCCAACCTGATCTCCGGGAACCTTCGCCGCCGCGATTTTGTCGAAAAAACGGTGAAGAAGGGGTCCTTCAAGATAATCTGCATCGGCGATTACCCTTCCGCCGAGTCCAACAGGCTCTATGCCGGACAGCTTGCCTCCGCGCTCAGGAAACTCAAACCCGCCGTGAACTTCGAGGTAATGAACCTTGTCACGGAGGGAGCGAATTCCCTGCGTGTCCTGGAAAACCTTTACAGCGAATTGGAGAGCTACAAGCCCGACATGGTCATCGTTACTATGGGCGTTGATGACGAGGGCAAGCGCATCCCTTACCCGTCGTCTTTGGGCAACCGGGCGGGCTCATTCTTCAGGGCATTCCAGATATATAAGGCAGGGAACAGGCTCTTCTCCGGCATTAGGCCGTCCGGGCTAGGTATATGTTACGCTGAAGAGGATAAGGACAAGGGAACCATAGGCACCTATCTTGAATTGGGATGGGTCTATCATGACCGGGGGGAATTCGAAAAAGCCCTTGAAGAGTTCAACAAAGCTGCGGAGATTAACCCAAACGACAGCGATGTCTATGTAGGCCTCGGCTGGTGCCATAAGGAACTGCTGAACCTCTCCGAATCGGATAAATATTTCACTAAAGCCCTCGAGATAAATCCCGAAAACGACGCAGCTTACGTCGGCCTCGGCTGGCTGTATAAGGAAAGCGGCAATTATGTCCAGGCCCAGGAAATGTTCAAGAAAGCCATAGAGATGCATCCCGACGATACTGACTTGTATAAGGAGATCGGTTCCCTTAGGAAAGAGACCGAGAATCTCGTGCGCTCCAAGGCGATGTTCATGAAAGCCCTCGAGATAAATCCCGAAAACGACGGTGCCTATATGGCGCTCGGATGGCTTTACCAGGATCTTGGCAACCTTCTTCAGGCCGAAGAGATGTTCAATAAGGGCGCGGAATTCAGTCCGAAGGACTATGAACTTCTCGAGGAGCTGCTTACGCAGGGATCGCTGCACAGTAAGGAGAATATCGAAAAGGCCGAAGGGTTCTACAGCAAGGCACTTTCGATAAATCCGCGCAACGACGGCGCGTACGTCGGACTTGGTTACGTATATAAGGAGAAGGGCAATCTCGACAAATCCGAGGAAGCGTTTAAAAAAGCCATAGACATGAACCCGCGCAATAGCGGTGCTTATGTCGCGCTGGGATGGTATTACAAGGAACAGAGGAACATAACGCAGGCCGGCAGGATGTTCAAGAAAGCTCTCGAGATAAATCCGAGGGACGACGGCGCCTATCTCGGCCTTGGATGGGTATACGTCGACCGCGTCAACCTGTTCCACACAGAATCGATGTTCAAGAAGCTCATCGAGCTCGACCGCAAGAATTACCGTCTCTACTTCATCCTCGGGCTTTTTTACAGGGAGAGGAAAAGGGTAGCGGAGGCGGAGGAGATGTTCAAGAAAGCTATCAACCTGAACAGCAAGGACCACCTGCTTTTCCTCGAGCTCGGAAGGTGTTACAGGGCCGAGGGAAGGATGAGCGAGGCGGAGAGCATGTTCAGGAAGACGATAGAGCTGAACCCTCAGGACGACAACGCTTATAACGAACTCGGGCGCTGCTTTCTCGACAGGGGAAAGGTCCTCGAAGCGAAGGAATCTTTCACAAAGGCGATAGAGATGAACCCGAAAAGCGACGACGCGTATGTCGGCCTCGGGCTGTGCCTCAGCGAAGAGAAGTTCTACGTAAGCGCGAATACGAATTTTGAGGAAGCGCTGAAGATAAACCCGTCTAACAGCAACGCCTACGCGGGCCTCGGCTGGCTCCACAGGACCAGGAGGGAGTTCGATAAGGCCCAGGAGATGTTCAAGAAGGCGATCGACCTCAATGCGTCGAACAGCGACGCGTATGTCGGCCTCGGGTTTATCTATATCGACAAGGCCGACCCGGCCATGGCAGAGAAGGCCTTCAAGAACGCTATAGACGTATATCCCGCCAACAGCAGGGCATACTCCGGCCTCGCCCAGATATACGAGACCGGCGGTAATTCGGTCGAGGCGGAGAAGGTGCTGCAGACATCATACAGGGTGAACCCGATAGACATTGAGTCCTACCTTGGCCTCGGGCGTTTCTACATCGAAAAGGGCGAGATAGCAAAGGCCGAAGAGATGTATTCGAAAGCCCTCGAGGTCAATCCCTACAACGAGGAAGCCATAATAGGGCTTGGTTCGGTTTACAGGAACAGGGGAGATTTCAAGAAAGCCGAGACGATATACGAGAGGCTTATGATCAAGGCCAGGAGCAGCGATAACGCCTATATAGGCCTAGGCCAGTTCTATAAGGAGAAGGGCGACCTCGCAAAGGCCGAAGAGATGTATTCGAAAGCCCTCGAGGTCAATCCGTTCAACGAAAACGCCGTCGCGGGCCTCGCGCTTATATATAAGGACAAAGGCGACCTCGCGAAGGCCGAAGAGATGTATTCGAAAGCCCTCGGGATAAATTCATATAACGAAAGCGCGCTGATAGGCCTAGGTGTAGTCTATAAGGACAAAGGCGACCTCGCAAAGGCCGAAGAGATGTATTCGAAAGCCCTCGGGATAAATTCATATAACGAAAGCGCGCTGATAGGCCTCGGTTACGTATACAAAGGCAAGGGAGACCTGCCCAGGGCAGAGGAGATGTTCAACAAGGCGATAAACATCAACCCGTCCAACAAAGAGGCATATAAAGCCCTCGCATCAAGCTACAGGGAGAGCGGTAATTATGCGCTCGCGGACGAGATATTCCGGAAAGCGGTAAAGGCCTCGACGAATAACGACATGGCATACGGTTGGATGGGCGTATTTTATTACGAATCCGGTTATTCCGGTATAGCTGACCAGTATTTCCGCAAGGCCGAGAAGATCAGGATGGAGTATTACAACCCAGTCACAAGGAACTGCTTTTACCGCATAAAGGAATTGCTCGCCAGGAACAAGGTCATCCTAGCCTGCTCCCAGTATCCTTTAAGGGATGTGAATTCCCTTGAGAAGATGCTACGGCCCGAAGAAGAGGGAGTCATATTCATAGACAACGACCAGGTATTCAAGAGGGCCTTGAAGAAAAGCAAGCACACCGTGTATTTTTCCGATATGTCTGCCGGTGACTTCGGCAATCTTACAGAAAAGGGTTCCGAACTTCTCGCGGATAATGTCGCGAAGGCGATAATAGAGGCGCTATTTTAATGGAGGCCCTAAAGCTGGCGCAGGCGCTCCTAGTGCTTAATATCCTGCCCTTTGCTGTTCTGTACGCCCTGTCGTTGGTCTTCAATGACCTGCTGTTCGTGTTTTTCTATGCCGCCGTATCTTTCCTGCTGCTGGACGCGATACTGGAATTTTTCAGGCCCGACTGGGTCAGGTCCGTCTCAGGATACGAAGGGCCCGTTTTCGGAAAAGATACGCTTGAAATGCTCCGGCTCGGGAACAGCCACGCGTCGGATGAGATGGGCATAATGCTTGACGAGATCGAAGGCGGTAACCCGGGCGAATGCTGGTTCAGGATGAAGAGGCTTTATATGGAGCGTTTCGCATGGGCCGTGAAGAAGGTTCCCGCGCTATTGGTCTCGAAGGGTATAGGAGCGGGCATCAAGGCCTGCTGGTTCATGCTGCTTACCTGGAAAGAGTTCCGAGCCGTCGCGTTCTATTCCCTGTCCCCGGTCTTGCTGGCCATCTGGGCATATAAAGGGGAGTTCGAGTTACCGTTCAACTGGTTCGTCATATCTTCCCTCGCTGTCATCGTAGCGAGCGGTGTCTATGAAGCGCTCTCGGCCTGCCTGGACCAGTCCGATACCGGCAAAGCCCGCAATATATCGCTGCATCTGTTGTTATACGCCCCTTTTCTTCTGTTCAAGTTTTTCGTGAAATTAGCCGCCGTCAGGGACGAACTCGCGGGGGAACCAAGGCCTGGACATGGGCAGGACTGACAAGGACCTGATAAGCCGCGGCATAAAAGTCGCAGATTCGAGGATGTACAGGCAGGATAAGATCTGGTCGAAGTACAGCCGCGATAAGGTGGACATCGGCGAGAAGCTTGCCGCCGTCATACGGGTCCTGCATAAGAAGCTGCCCCTCAACAGGCCTATCAGGGCGCTTTCCGTCGGATCGAGCGATGAGCCGCAATTCCGGATACTCGAAGCCGTCTTCCGCGGCGGGCTTTACCTTCTCGATATCGAGAAGCCGGCGCTCGAGATAGTCGATGAGCGTATCAGGAGGCAATCGCTCGACCACGTCAGGACGGTATGCGGGGATTACACGAGGATATTCCGTTGCGGGAAGAACACCGCGCTGTTCCTGGACAAAGTGCTCGGAGGCCGCAAGGTCGAGCTGATAACGCTGCACCACAGCCTGTATTATTGCCAGGAGCCGGGCTGGGACGGCCTGTTCGACAACCTTTACCGTAAGATACTTGCGCCTAAAGGCGCCATGCATGCGGTCATGATGGCGTCGAAGAGCGACGACGAATACACTACGAGCTGGCTTTACGGGCACTTTGCGGGGAAGTATTTCGGCTGCCATAACGACCAGGACCTCTGGCATTTCAAGAGGGAGCTCGAGAAAGACCCGGTATTCGCCGGATCGGAGATCTCGATAAAGAGGAGCCGCGTCTCCTTTTTCGTCGACGATTTCGAGGAGTTCATGGCGGTCATCTGGATGATTATGCTATATCCGAACGTCCACAGGTATACGCGCGCGCAAAAGGAAGAGATCACCGAGTTCGTCTTAAGGAAATTCTGGATCCCGAAAAAGCCGCTCGTCCAGGAGCAGGACCACCTCGTTGTCCTTAAATAATAATAGCGGTTGACAAGCATGAGCCATTGTATTATAAATAGAAATGATTTCTATTTATAATATGGACACGCTGCTAGAGAAACTTAAAGAGAACAACCTCAAGAATACCCCGAAGAGGAGGGCGGTGATCGGCCTCTTCCTCCGGGAAGGCGCGAGCCTGAGCCCTTGCCGTGTCCGCATCCTCCTGAAGAAAAAGTTACCCAAGCTCGGACTTCCCACGGTATACCGTATCCTCGATGAGCTGGAGAAGATAGGGGTACTCGTGAAGGTACAAACCGATGACAGAAAACTGCATTATTCCATCTGCAGTATGCCCGAAAACCGCCATCACCACCATTTCATTTGCAGAAAATGCAAGAAAGTCAAAGAAGTGGAATACTGCAATTTCAAGGATGTATCGCGTTTCATAAGGGACAAGCTTAAGTGCGTTGCGGAGTCGCACTCGATGCAGATAGAGGGATTATGCGAAAAATGCATATAAGGAGGGATACTGGAATGCGCTTGCCTGCCATAATGTTCTTTTGCGCCGCCTTGATGTGCGCTGCCGGGCAAATTCATGCTGATGAAGCCGCGATCATGGAGAGGATAAAAGCGCTTGAAGAGAAGGTTGATTCTCTCGAGAAGAAACTGGCCGCACAGGAAGAATGCATGAAGGAGCAGGATACCTGCATCACTGACCAGCAGAAGAAGATAACCGAGTATGATGCGAAGTTCAAGGATATGGACGAGAAGCTCCATCGCCAGGAAGGCGCGCCGGCCTTTTCGGCGGGCGGCCTTAGGATAGGCGCCGGAGCCACGATGATAGTCCAGGGCACGGATAATACGAACGCTACGGAAGAAAAGAAGAAGGGCAGGGCCGACGCGTCTTTCTCGGAGGATATAACCATATCGAAGGAGTTCGAAGGGCTCAACGGCGAGGCCTTCATACACCTTGAGGCCGGGCAGGGAGATGGCCTTAATGACGAGCTTTCGCTTTACAGCAGCGCCAATTCGGACGCGCTCGATGACAATAATGTCACGGTTTCCGAAATATGGTATGAGCAGGGGCTTTTTAACGACAAGGCGCTGGTCACCTTCGGCAAGCTTGACTCGACGGTCTATTTCGATACGAACGAAGCCGCGAACGACGAGACGACGCAATTCCTCGCGTATATCTTCCGCAGCAGCCCGGCGATAGAGTTCCCGGATTATACGCTAGGCTTAAGGGCGGCCGCGATGCCCGTAGATTGGCTGGAGTTCAATTACGGCGTGTTTGACGGGGACAGCGATTGGGACAATATAGGCAACAACCTTTTCAACATCGGGCAAGTAACGTTCAAGACGGATATCTCCGGGCTGCCGGGCAACTACAGGTTCCTTGGCTGGTCGAACAGGACACGCCATATCGAGTGGCTCGACCCTGCTAAAGACAAGGAAAGCTCGTTCGGGTTCGGCCTCAGCTTTGACCAGAAGGTAAACGATATAGTCACGCTATTCACGCGTTACGGCTGGCAGGACCCGAAAACCTATAATCCAGATATTACAGCCGCCGGGGATCTGAACTATTCTCTGGAACATTCGTGGAGCGCGGGCCTCCAGGTGGAAGGCAAGCCCTGGCGCCGCGAGAATGATGTCCTCGGGCTGGCGGTAGGCCAGGCGATCCCGTCCGACGATTATAAGAAGTCCGGTGAATGGAACGCAAAGAACGAGGGGCATTTCGAGGCCTATTACAGGATACACATTAACGACCATCTGTCGATAAGCCCCGATTTCCAGTATATATGGGACCCGTTCGGCGGGGATATCGCCGATGATACCGATGACATATTCATATACGGCTTGAGGACACAGGTAGACTTCTGAAAGGGGGAAGACAGGATGGATGCTTTTTGGTGGGCGATAGGGGCAAGCGTGGTCGTGAGCGTGATATCCCTTATAGGCATATTCACGCTGCTCCTTAAGGAAAATATGCTCGACAGGATGCTCGTACTGCTGATAGGTTTTTCCGCCGGAGGCCTTCTCGGCGGCGCGTTCCTGCATATCATACCGGAATCGCTGGAAAAAGGCGACGACGTGCATACGGTATTCATGTACGTCATAGCGGGCTTCATCATGTTCTTTATATTGGAGAGGTACTTCAAATGGCGCCATTGCCATAACGGCGTGTGCGACGTGCACGCTTTCTCGTACCTTAACCTTGTCGGAGACGGCATACATAATTTCATCGATGGGCTCATTATAGGCGCGAGCTTCCTGGTAAGCGTCCAGTTCGGCTTCGTCACGGCCTTCGCGATAGTATTGCATGAGATACCGCAGGAGATAGGTGATTTCGGCGTGCTCATATACGGGGGTTTCAGCAAGGTCAAGGCGCTCCTGTTCAATTTTATTTCGGCATCGGTATGCATCGTGGGCACGGTAATAGGTTTCTTTTTCGCGGATAAGGTGGGGGGTTTCTCGAATGTGCTGCTTCCGATAGCGGCCGGCGGGTTCATATATATCTCCGCATCCGACCTGGTGCCGGAACTCCATAAGCAAAAGAGCGAACGCAGGGCATTTATCTCTTTGGCGGCTTTTGTCCTGGGTATCGGGCTTATGTTTATTGCAAAAGTTGTAATGGGGGGGCATTCGCACTAAAAATATTGCTTGGGATTTTCCGGTTTTACGGGTATAATTTGTGGTTGTAAAGCTAATCCCGGTCAGGAGGCATACCCGATGAAAAATACTGCCGTTATCCGCATCGCGATTTCCGTGTCGCTCATTTTTTGCGCAAGTACGCTCTTTGCGTCCGATTGGTTCATAAGCAAGCAGGACAGGATCGCCAAGAGGGACCAACAGCTTCAGGAGATGCAGAAGCAGTTCAAGTGGTGGCCTACCGACGCGCAGCCCTCGCCCGTAAAGGATGCCGATATGGGCGGATACTGGTGGATGCCCAAGGAGCCCGGCACTTCTACGCCGTGGGGCAACAGGGGCTATATATACGTCTATAAGCTCATATTCGATTACATGTCCGAGGAGCTTCCTCCGCCGAAACCCCAGGAATTAAGGCCGTCCCTCCTGATAAAGAAGATCATAAAGAACGTAAAGATATACTTCGATTATGATAAGGCCTCCCTCAGGGATGACGCTAAGAAGATACTCGAACAGGCCGTCTGGACATTGAAGCATAACGAGGGTTCGAGCATACTGATAACCGGCAACTGCGACATCCGCGGGAGCGAGAAATACAACGAGAAGCTGGGCCGCCGCCGCGCGGAGACCGTCAGGCAGTTCATGATAGAAAGCGGCATCGATGAATCATGCATAAAGATAGTCAGCCGCGGAAAGCTCGACGCGGTCGCCCATGTGACGGACCTCGTGGGAATGCAGAAGGACCGCAACGCCCAGTTCATGATCGCGGAAGTGGAAGAGGTCATGATACCTTACACTGGAGAGGCGCCAGCAGAGATCTCAGATGCGACGAAGGTCGACGAGAACAAGTATGTGATAGAAGAGGAGAAGCAGGTCGAGAGCAAAGTGAAGGTCTCGACGAAGGAATATATCGTAAAGAAGGGGGATACACTCTCTTCGATTGCCAGGGCCGAGCTTGGCAAGGCGAACAGGTGGAAATACCTTTACGAGATAAACAAGGAAAGGATCAAGGACCCGAACAAGCTTAAGTCCGGGACGAAGATCATAATCCCCATAGAATGAATTTTGTCGAATTTGTCTCCTCTCCAAGGCACCGTTTACGGTTCCTCGGGGCGGGTTATATACTGTTAGTCGCCGTCAGGCTCCTTTCCCGCGCCTTCGGTTTCTCGCTGGGCTATCTCTACCTCACGCTCATATGCCTTTCCGGCTTCTGGTTCGGCATCAGGGGCGGTATCATCTCCGCGGCGGCGGCGTCCGCAATATTCCTCTGCGAAATAACACTCTTCAAGGATTGGCCGCTGAGGGATATAGTCGCGCAGAGCGCCCCGATGAGGATAGCGTTCTTTTTTGCAGGCGGCCTCATAACGGCCGTGCTCGCGGATGCCGAAAGGAAATTCAGGAACGGCAACCTAAAAAAATACCTCGACGCAAAAAAGAAGAAAGTGTTCTCGGCGGCCGACGGGCACGTATCCACGAAAGACAAGTTCCTCGACGCGACCGCTTCGGACAGGTTCCGCGTATCATTCCTCGCCGGTGGGTTCTTATTCCTTATAATAGTCAGGCTCCTTTCCCGCGCCTTCGGCTTCTCGCTGGGATACCTCTACCTGACGCTCATATGCCTTTCCGGCTTCTGGTTCGGCCTCAGGGGCGGGATCATCTCCGCGGCGGCGGCGTCGTTAATATTCTTCATCGAGGTAAACGTCTTCACGTTATGGCCGTTGAGGGAGGTCGTCGTGAAGAGCATGTACATGCGCATGGCATTCTTCTTTGCCGGCGGCATAGCTATGTCATACCTGTCTGAGATGGACAGGAAGCTGAGGGAGAAGCTCAAGGAGCTCGCGCGTTACGATGAGCTGACCGAATGCGTGAATTTCAGGTGGATAATGGAGATACTCGAGAACGAAATAACGCGTTGCCGCCGGTACAGCAAGGAGATGGCGGTCATAATGATAGACATAGACCATTTCAAAGATATAAACGACAAATACGGCCATATCGCGGGCAACAGGGTATTGAAGGAGTTCGCCGCAGTGGTAAAGGCGAACGTCAGGAGCGTCGATATCGTGGGAAGGTACGGAGGGGAGGAGTTCCTCGTAGTCCTGCCGGAGGCGAACCACGGCCAGGCGCTTCGCGTGCTGCACAGGGTAAAGAACAAGATGCTGGGGATGAAGGTTCCGCTCACGGTGCGCGAAGATGAAGCAAAGCCCGTCATTCATTTCAGCGCTGGCATAGCGTCGTTTCCCCTAAACGGCAAAGGTTATGAAGAGCTGATAAACGTCGCCGACAAGGCGTTGTACCAGGCAAAGGCCGCGGGCCGCGACAGGATCGTCGTCGAAAGGAGAAGATGCATCCGGATGAAGCCCCTTTCGAGCATGAAGGTGGAACTTGTCAACCCGTCGGAGAAGGAGAGGTTTATCGTGCTCGAAGTCCTGAATATATCACAGGAAGGCATGCTTGCGGCGGTCGAAGGCGATATCGGGGAGTCCGAACTGGTATGCAGGATGCATCTGCCGCCCGGGAAGTCGCCTTCCGACGTGAGATGCAAGGTGGTGCATAAGGAGCGTTCCGGGGACAACCTTTATCTTGTGGGTGTCTCGTTCATGGACGCCGGCCCCGAGCTGAAAGAAGGGCTTTCCGCGCTTTTACCCGTGGATTAAATGATGAATCTCGGGTCCTTTACGAGCGGGTTCTTCTTTATCTCTTCCGCGACGGCCTCATCAAGGCCCGGCTTTCCGAGTTTGTAGTACATGTAATTCTTATATCCCTCGACTCCCGGCTGGTCGAACGCGTTGATCCCGAGCAGCTCGCCCTCGAAGGCGGTTGCCATCTCGAAGAAGTAGAGCAGCGCCCCCCAGTAATAGGCGGATACCTCAGGCATTACTATCGTGCAGTTAGGCCTCGACTCCCTGACCAGCGCCCATTCCGTGGCTTCCTGCGCCAAACCTATAAGTTCCGAGAATTTCCTGCCGGAGAGTATGCCGTTGCCGGCGGGGACCTTGATCTCTGAACCGAACTTCCCGACGCGGATGAAAGTGACGGCCTTGTTGTTCATGCCCTCGATATTATTCTGCTGTATCGAGTGAAGGTCGTTCGTACCGCGCGCGGATATGGGGGTACGGCCGGTATTCACCTGGCGGTTCGTGTCATTTACCCACTGTTCGCTGCCGCCGGGAGCTTTGACGACCTTCCTCGCGTACTTCTTGCCGAGGCTTTCGGCAAGCATCTGTATATACCAGTCGGCGGTTGATTTAAGCGTCTCGCAGAACGGCATGACTATAGCTATGTCTTTGCCCTTCATCCTGTAGAGTATCGTATGCAGCGCCGCGTACATATAGGCGGGATTTGCCGCAAGATCCTGCTTCACGCAGGACTTATGCATATCGGCCGCCCCCTTTAGGACATCGGAGACCTTTACGCCTATGATGGCGAGGTGGAGCAAGCCCATATTGAACTCAGAGAACCTGCCGCCGACGCCCTTCATCAGCGACGAGTTCCTGAAACTGAGGCGGTCCTTTTCCTGCGCGGCGTCGACCTCCTTGCGGAGGCTCCCGGAGACGGGGTCGGTTATTGCGAATATCTGCCTGCCGTATCTGCCTCCGGCGCTTTTTTTCAGCCATTCCTTGACCGCTATGAACGCGGTCTTCGTCTCGGTCGTCTCGCCGGATTTGGATATGACTATCACGAAAGTTTTTTTCGGGTTAAGGTTCTTAAGCAGGACTGAGAGCGTATCGGGATCGAGGTTGTTGCCTTCAAAATAGATACGCGGCCTTTTTTTCCTTGCGCCGGAAAAATCGTTGTAATAGGGAGGGCAGAGCGCGTCCTGCGCGGCCTTTAGCCCGAGGTAAGAGCCTCCTATGCCGAGAGATATCACGTTTTCGTACTTCGAAGCTATCTCGTCACCGAATTTCTGGACCTGCCTTATCGTTTTCGCGTCCTGGAACGGCAGCCGCGTCCATTCAAGACCAAGGCCGACCCTGCAGGCGCTGTCGGAGAGCACCCCGTACAGGTGGGTGTGGGCCTCTTTTATCGAATAGGAGAGCGCGTCGAGTTCCTGTTCGTCCACGCCGTGTTCCTTGCCTACGCTGAACGCGAACATGTTATTGAAGTCGAATTTTATGCTTTTCATCGGCAGGGCCCTTTCTGTTTTTGGTTTGCCTATTTTACTACTCTTTGATACAATAAATCAAGGAGGATCCTGATATGGGCGATAGAATAAGGATATTGCTCGTTGACGACGAGCAGGATTTCCTGACGCTGATGAGTCGCAGGATAGAAGGATGGGGTTACGATGTGGCCTGTGTGACTAACGGCAAGGACGCCCTGGAAGCGCTTAAATCAGGGAAAGCGGATATCGTCATTCTCGATTACATGATGCCCGAGATGGACGGCGTAAAGACGCTTAAAGAGATCCGCAAGATATCAGAAAAGATCCCCGTAGTGATGTTCACGGCACATCTCGAGGAGAAGGCGATAAAGGGCACCGAAGACCTGCGTGTAAGCGCGTACATACCGAAACTGAGCGTCTATTCGGATTCTCAGAGCGCGTTAAAGACGACCCTTGATATCAATAAAAAGCTTCTCGGGAAAGGTAATGGCTGATAAGCAAATCCTTCCGGTATTAAGTTTCAGGGTGAAGACCGCGATCCTGCTCATAATGGCAATGTTCCTTGTGGTCGCGGCCACAAACCTCTTTCTTTACCGCCACCTGCTGAACTCAGAGATGGACTCGGCCCGCAGCGGACTAATCTCGCTTGCGCGGTCGGCCGCCGTCAGGATAGACGGCGACGCGCTTGTGAAGATCCCGCTCAATCCCGGCGGCGTCAATACGGCGGAATACAGGCTCGTGGCGGAGGAGCTGAAAAGGATAATGAGGCAAAACCCGGACCTCCATTATATCTACGTGCTTGCTCCCACCGGCAAGAAGGAAATAATGAAGTTCATCGTGGATCCCGTGGTGCCCACAAGCGAGCAGCAGAGTATCGGCCTCTCCTCGCGGCCCGGGGACACCTATGACGCGTCGAAGTATCCCGAGATGGTAAGGGCGTTTGACGGCCCCACGGCGGACAGGAAGATCGTAATCGACGAATGGGGAGCCGCTCTCTCCGGATATGCGCCCGTCTTCAACAGGGACGGGGACCCTGTTGCGATAGTCGGCGTAGACATCGCGGTTGACGATGTATACAAGAAACAGGGGATCGCGCGCAACCGTACGATCCTCGTCCTCGCGCTGGCCGCGGCGTTCTCCGTGCTTATAGGGATCTTCCTGTCAAGAAGGATATCACGCAAGCTCGTTAAACTCCTTGAAGGTTCGAGGCATTTCGCTAACGGGGACCTGGGCTACAAGATAGACCTTGAGGGCGCAGACGAGGTCGGCGAACTCGCGAAATCGTTCAACCAGATGGCCTCGCGTCTCAGTGAATCCAAGAAAGACCTGCTTTCCTATTTCTACCGCGTGGTCCAGTCGTTCGTCCGGATACTTGAGGCGAGGGACAGCTATACGAAAGGCCATTCCGAGCGCGTCGCCGAATACGCGGAAAAGATCGCCATAAAGATGGGGTTGCCGAAAGAAAAGGTCGACCTCCTTAAGAGGGCTACGCTGCTCCACGATATCGGTAAGCTCGGTATAGAAGAGAGGATATTGAACAAGAGGGAGCCGCTGACCCAAGCC
The DNA here is from genome assembly GCA_041651455.1 of Candidatus Omnitrophota bacterium. Classification (GTDB taxonomy): domain Bacteria; phylum Omnitrophota; class Gorgyraeia; order Pluralincolimonadales; family Pluralincolimonadaceae; genus UBA6215. The sequence goes on along the minus strand of JBAZJG010000007.1, from coordinate 36,025 downwards.
GAATGGACCGAGATCCGCAAGCATCCCGTGATAGGCGAGAACATCCTTAAACCTGTACTGCTTTCGAACGAGCTGCTGGATATAGTCAGGAGCCACCATGAGCGCTATGACGGAAAGGGCTATCCGGACGGCCTTTCGGGGGATAAGATCAAGCTGATGTCCGCTATAGTGACCGTAGCCGACTCATATGACGCGATGACATCCGCAAGGGCATACAGGCCCCCGCTGAACAGGCAGCAGGCGATCGACGAGCTGAAGAGGAACAGGGGCACCCAGTTCGACCCTAAGGTAGTGGATGCCCTTATAGATATACTGGATGAGGAGAGGCGCAGCTAAAAAGGAGGTATGACTATGGCCAGCATGAAAGAACTGCTCCAGGATGCCGATTGGAAGGCGGAGAAGCACGTTCCGGTAATAGAGGCCCAGGACAGGGTAAGGAAGGGCGAGCCGGTAAAGGTCACCGTGACGGTGGGTAAGGAGATCCCGCATCCCAACAAGACCGAACACCACATCTCATGGATAAAGCTGTTCTTCCTGCCGAACTCAGAGAAGTTCCCCTATGAGATAGGACAGGCGGATCTTACGGCGCACGGGGCATCCATGCAGGGCCCTGATACGAGCACCGTCTATACGAATTCCGAAGCCCAGTTCACCTTCCGGACCGACAAGCCCGGCACTATCCTTGCAGTAAGCTACTGCAATATCCACGGAGTATGGGAGAATTCCAGGAAAATCGAGGTTGAATAAGAAGGCGGCGAGCGTGGAGAATCCCGAGAACGTTTACAAAGCCATATTCGACAGCATACCGCAGAAGGTATTCTATAAGGACAGGAATTCGGTATATGTAACATGCAGCAGGAGCTATGCGCAGGATCTCGGAATATCCCCGGAAGAGATAACCGGAAAGACCGATTATGATTTCTACTCGAAAGAACTGGCCGATAAATACAGGGAAGACGACAGGGATCTCATGGAATCGGGAAGGTCCGTTGATCTGGAAGAGGCGTACGTTAAAGACGGCAAAAAGACGGTCGTCCGCACCTTCAAATCCCCGGTAGGGGACGGAGCGGGGAAGATCATCGGCATATTAGGCGTGTTCTGGGATATAAGCGCACAGAAGAAGATAGAGGACGACCTAAGGGATTCGCAGCGCAAGTACGTCGAGCTTATCAACAATATAAAAGTCGGAATCTACCGCAATACTCCCGGTCCCCAAGGGCGCTTCCTGGAGGTCAACGATACGATAGTGGAAATGTTCGAGGCCGGTTCAAAGGAGGAGCTGCTCAAACACAACATTAATGAGCTCTACGCAGACCCTTCTAAGAGGGTCGAGTTCAGCGATAAGATACTGAAATCGGGCTTCCTTAAGGGCGAGGAGCTAGAGCTGAAGACCCTTAAGGGAAGGAAGTTCATAGCGTCGCTTACGACGGTCATGAAGAAAAACTGGAGCGGGGAAATATTTTTTGACGGCTTGATGGAGGATATAACCGAGCGGAAAAAGCTGGAGATTATAATACGCAAACTTAACCAGATGCAGGCCACCCTGCTTGATCCCGGCACTCTCGAAAGCAAGATGAAGGTGATAACCGGCGGAATAATAGATATATTCGATGCCGATTTTTCCCGTATATGGATAATAGAAAAGGGTGACCTGTGCGGTTCGGGATGCCCCCATGCGGCCGTAACCGAAGGGCCTCATATGTGCCGCAACCGTGGCAGCTGCCTGCATCTTGTGGCGAGTTCCGGGCGGTATACGCATACCGACGGAGGGCACAGGCGCGTGCCTTTAGGAAGCTATAAGATAGGAGGCATAGCATCCGGGGAGTATCCGTCATTCCTTACGAATGATGTAGTTAATGATCCGCATATACATGACCATGAGTGGGCCAGGGAGCTTGGGCTTGTATCGTTTGCGGGCTTCAGGCTGCGCCCCCCGCACGGCGAGACCATAGGTGTCATGGCCCTTTTCTCGAAGAACAAGATATCTCCCGATGAATACGTGCTCCTGGAAGGCGTCAGTAATGTCATCGTCAGGGTGCTCCAGACCGCCGGCGCTGAAGCCGAACTCCAGAAAAGGATGGGCGAGCTCGAGAAGTTCAATAATCTGGCGGTAGGAAGGGAGCTCAAGATGATCGAGCTTAAGAAGAATATCGCGGCGCTCGAAGAGAAGCTCAGGGAGGCGAAACCTTAAGTGCTGACGATATTTTTTGTCTATGGGCTGGCATTCATTATCCTTGGCATAGTCGTATTCACTGCAAGGGAAAAGACAGGATTCCTTGACATATCCAGGGAGGTCTGGCTGATAGGGTTGTTCGGCCTGGTCCACGGGATTAACGAATGGGTCGATATGCTCATATTGATCGGCAGGCCCTTCGATACGAGGATGCTGGTTGTCATAGGAAGCATCCTGCTGCCCGTCTCGTTCCTTTGCCTGGTCTTCTTCGGCTGCCGTGTCATCGCACGCACAATACCCCGGTTAAAGTTCCTTTATGCGTTGCCGTACCTGATCGTAATAGCGTGGATACCCCTCTATCTGGCCGTAAAAGACCTTACGGTCATAACGGTCATCACAAGGTATTTCATAGGGATCCCCGGCACGGTACTTACGGCCGCGGCTATTTATTTGAAGGCCTCGAAAAAGGGCGTTCCCGAGCTACCGCGCGTGATCCGCATAAGCGCCTTGGGTGCGTCCGCCTCATTCCTGATGTACGGATTGCTGGCGGGGATCGTAGTGCCTAAGTCCGATTTCCTATTTTCGCAAGTCCTGAATTACCCCAATTTCATAAAGGTTACCGGTATACCGGTCCAGTTTTTCCGGGTTCTCGTCGCCATAACGCTTTCGGCCTGTTTCTTCGGCATATTCGGGGTCGTCAAATATAGCGGCGGCAAGACCCGCAGGGTCGGCGGCATACGAAGGCGCGTCACGCTTTTAATATTCTGGAGCACGTTCGCAATAGCTACCTTTGGCGTGGGGCTGTGGTTCTACCTGGGTTATGATTATACGCACTCGATGATAGGCAAGGATTACGGCAAGATGGCGCAGCTTCTTGCCGTGTATGTAGCCGATTCAATAAAGCAGGAGATCCAGCATGTAGAATCGTATTCAAACAGCCCCCTGTGGAAAAAGCAAATACTGGATGCAGATGACAAGCTGGACGCAAAAACACCGGCATCCAGGGAAGCATTTTACGATGACATGGAAAGAAAATGGCCGGGGCTGAAAGATGACGATCCTTTGCTTAAAGAGTATCTTGATAATTATGTCGCAGTAAGGTTAAAAACGCTGTCGGAGGACGAGGGATATATGGGAGAGGTGTTTGTCACCGACCGGTTCGGAGGGATTGTGGCCTCCTCGAGAAAAACGAGCGATTTTTACCAGGCCGATGAGGATTGGTGGCAGTACGCGTATAACGGCGGCAACGGCGCGGATTATGTCGGTGATATTGAGTTCGACCAATCCTCGAAATTGTGGGGCATAGCGTTGGCTGTGCCGATACGCGACGGCAGCGGCAATATCATAGGCATATGCAAGGCATTCCTGGAGGCCGGCGTGTTCTTTAATCCCCTGCAGGATTTCAGGATCGGCAGGACAGGGCACGCGGCGATCATAAACAATAAAGGCGATATCATATTCCATTATGGCGTCGAACCGATGACGATGAAGATCTGCGGCGGGGATTGTCTTGAGGCCATCAACAGCCGAAAGGCCCCGTATTTCGTCGGAGACGACCTGACTCCACACGAGGGTAAGATCTTCGTTGTCTGTGCCGATATACCGGCATCGCTGTTCTCAATGAAGGACGTATCGTGGAAAATACTGATTGAGCAGGATGAGATGGAGGCCTTTGCCCCCGTAAACAAATTCCTTTTTATACTTGTCATAGTCTGGTCGTGCATGATAGCCATAATAATACCTGCCGGCTATTACCTGGGCGGCATATTCGCGAAACCGATTAATGAACTGCATGTAGCCACGGAAAAGGTCATGGAAGGCGACTGGGATTACAGGATAGAGGCCAATACAGGCGACGAGATAGAACAATTCGCCGAAACCTTCAGGGATATGATATCCGCCATTAAGGTCAGGCGGGACGCGCTTATAACGGCTAAAGACGAGCTTGAAGTATTGTCTAAACAGCTGGAGAAGAGGGTCGGGGACAGGACGAAAGACCTGTCCGACGCGCAGGCTGCCAGCTTAAACCTCCTGGAGGATATACAGGAAGAGAAAGAGAAGGTCGAAAAATATTCAAGGGACCTCGAATCCGCCTTAAGGATCAAAGCGGACTTTACGTCAATGGTCTCTCATGAGCTAAGGACCCCGCTTACCGCCATTAAGGAGGGCATCTCGCTCGTCATAGACGGCACCACCGGAGAATTGAACAAGGACCAGAAAGAGTTCCTGAATATCGCGAAACGCAACGTGGACAGGCTGGCAAGGCTGATTAACGACGTATTAGACCTGCAGAAGCTGGAATCAGGGAAGATGACGTTCAGCCTTGCTCCGGGCGACATTAACGGGGTGGTGCGCGAGGTATATGATACAATGATAACGATGGTGAAGGATAAGGCGCTTGAAATAGTGCTGGACCTTTCCGGAGCCCTGCCCGCGATATCCTTCGACAGGGATAAGATAACGCAGGTCCTCACGAATCTCGTTAACAATGCCGTGAAGTTCACGGATAAAGGAAGGATTACGGTGATCACGGAGATAAAGGATGGTATGGTACGCGTAACGGTCAAGGACAGCGGTCCGGGCATACACGAGGAAGACCTGCCCAGGCTATTCCGCCGTTTCGAACAACTGGAGAAAGGTACCGAGCGAAAGACCGGCGGAACGGGCCTCGGCCTCGCTATCTCGAAAGAGATAGTCGAGAGGCACGGCGGAAAGATCTGGGCCGAGTCCGCATACGGGCAAGGTGCAAGCTTCATCTTCACACTGCCGATAGCCGAAAGGAAGGAATCTTATGACGAAGACCATACTTATAGTGGATGATGAAGAGGATCTCGTAAAGGTCACGATGTTCAGGCTTAAAAGCATGGGTTATAATGTGATCATAGGCGGGAACGGGCAGGATGCGATCGATATGATAGGGAAGGAACGCCCTGATCTGGTATTGCTGGATCTGCGGCTGCCTGTCATGGACGGTATAGAGGTCTGCAGGAAAGTGAAATCCGACGATAATACGAAAGATATACCGATAATACTTTTCACGGCCAGCACGAACGAAATAAACGAACAGGCCGGGAAAGCGGGAGCGGACGGCTTCCTGGTCAAGCCGTTCGAGAGGGAGCATCTTAACGCGGTCATCGAAAAGTTTCTGGGTGGTCCCGGAAAAGAGAAGGACGGGGCTGGAGGCCCTAAATAATGGACAAGAAAAAGATATTACTTGTTGATGATGAAGAGGATGTACTGAGGACTGTAGGTTTTCGCCTGCAGGCGAGCGGTTACGAAGTAGTCACGGCGTCCGACGGCATGGAAGGACTCGAGAAGGCGCATAGCGAGAAACCCGACCTTGTTATACTCGACCTGATGCTCCCGAAGATGGACGGGTACAAGGTATGCGCGTTCCTGAAGAAGGACACGAGGTACAAGGATATCCCGATAATCATGTTTACTGCCAAGGGCGGCGACCTCGACAAGAAACTCGGACTCGAGGTCGGCGCCGACGCGTATGTCATGAAACCTTTCGAACCGCCGGAACTCGTTAAGACGGTTGAGGAGCTCCTGGCAAAAAAATAACGGTTGATAAAGAAAGCGGATAGTGATAAAATCACTTCCTTAAATCCTTCATAAAACCTTCAAGGAGCAGTCATGCTAGATATAATAATTAAGGGCGGCCCCGTAATGGCGCCGATCATACTCGGCTCCGTCGTGGGATTCGCGATAGTAGTCGAAAAATTCCTCGAGCTGAGGAACCTGAAGATGGATTCGTTCGGCTTCATCCAGGAGGTATTCCATTGCCTGAAGGCGAACAGGATACAGATGGCGCTCGACCTCTGCGATGAGAACATCAAATACCCGATAGCCGCCGTCTTCAAGGTCGGCATCGAGCGCAGGTATCTCGCGCCGCAGCGCCTCGAGAAGGTCATGGAGCAGGTCGGGAACAACCAGATAATGAAGATAGAGAAATACCTCGGCGCGCTCGCCTCCATAATAAGCATCGAGCCGCTTCTCGGTTTCCTTGGCACGATAACGGGCCTCATAAAAGCGTTCATGGCATGGGAGCATGCCGGCGCGAATATAACCGTCAACGCGCTCGCGTCGGGCATCTACCAGGCGATGATAACCACCGCCGCCGGCCTCGCGATAGCGATCCCGCTCTTCCTTTGCTATAACTATTTCATAAGCCGCATCAAATATATGTCCAACGAGCTGAATAACCACTCGGTCCAGTTCATGGAACTCATCGTTGAGCTGAAGGAGGCGGGGAATCTTTGAAGATACAGGGAAGGAAGGGATATCTCTTCACCCTAGAGAACGTGGCCATGACCGATATAATCATGAACATGTTCATCTTCTTTTTCATTTCGTTCAGCCTGCTCTACACGTTCAGCCCGCAGCGTATACAAAAACTCGACGTAAAACTTCCCGAAGCCGATAATATAGTCCCTATCGAGGAGAAGAACCAGATAAACATCTCGATAACCGGGGACGGCGCCATATACCTCGACAAGGACAAAGTGACATCAACCGGATTGAAGGAAAAGCTGGCAGCAAAGCATAAGGCGAACCCGAAAGCCGCAGTTATCCTCAGGGCCGATAAAGCCGTCCGTTTCAAGCAGATAGTCAGCGTTCTTGATCTTCTTACCGAACTGAAAGTGACCCGCCTCAGTATTGCCGCGATAAGCGATAAGGCCGGCATACAGGTCGGCGAATAACACATGAGCGCATCAGCGGTCCTTTTTATCGCCTTGGGGCTGGCTATGGACGCGTTCGCGGTATCGGTAGCGGGCGGAGTGGCGATAAGGCGGCATAAGCTTAAGAGTGCCTTGAAATTCGGGACGTATTTCGGTTCCTTCCAGATGGCGATGCCGGTCATCGGCTGGGCTGTAGGTTTCCGTCTGAAGGGTTTCATAACCGGCATAGACCATTGGGTCGCGTTCGGGCTGCTCGCCTTCATAGGCGGCAAGATGATATACGAATCATGGAAGATAGGCGATGAGGAGAAGCTGCCGTCGTTCGGCCACAGGCAGATGCTCGTCCTGTCGGTAGCTACAAGCATCGACGCTCTCGCTGCGGGCCTTAGTTTCGCTTTCCTGCAGGTCCCGATAATCCTCCCCGTGGTCGTTATAGGGGCGGTCACGTTTTCGCTTTCGTTCCTCGGTGTGATGATAGGCAATACCGCCGGGCATTTCTTCGAGAAGAAGCTCGAGGCCGCCGGCGGCCTTATATTGATCGCGATAGGAATAAAAATACTTTTGGAGCATCTGCGCTGATATGAAAACGATAAAGCTTCATCCCGTCGACGCGACGGAAAAGATAATGATGCGACTCGAGAAGAAAGGCCTCATAAGGACATTGCGCCCGACCGCGAAGATACTGCGAAGGACGCACAAGGACGGGCTCGTTGACACGATATATTCATCGCCCGTTGAGCACGGAACTCATAAGCTCATATGCGTCCGTTCGGATAATGCCGCCCGCGTAATGCTGAATTCACACCCGCACCACGAAGAGTTCATCATAATAAACAATACGGGGCTCAAGCTGAAGCCGGTATGCATGATCCTGTGCCTGCTGAAGCACAAAGACCTCGAGCGCAAAGCGAAGGCCGGCAAACTCGTCGCGAAGGATTTCATGATGCTGCGCCTGAAATATAACGACCACAGGACCTGCATATTCACGATGCTAAAGGATACGGTTCATTGCGAGATCTCGGAACCGGGAAGGGGCAGGCCGTCGATATTTTTCGTCAGCGAGCCGACGAACCTTCCTATGCATGACACGGACCTCTCCGGATACACGATAAAGGTATAAAGAGATGGCAACGGACATACAGACCATCGTAAGCGCGGTTAACCAGCATTCGGCCTGGACATTCGTCGTCGTCTTCTGGGCGGCGGCGATATTGAGCCTTGCCTCCTGCACGATAGTCAGGATACCGGTCGTCGTAGGCCTTATAGGCGGCGCGAAGTCAAAGAAGAAGGCCTTTATCGTGACGATGTCTTTTGTCGCCGCGCTGGTCCTGAGTTATACTTTGCTGGGCGTTCTTCTCGGCACCATAGCGACGCTCGGAAGCAGGATGATGGGCCTTAGCAGGTATTTCTACTATTTTGCCGGGTTAACCGTGTTTTTTGTAGGGGTCCAGATGGCGGGCCTCGTCAGGATAAGGCCGATCGAGGCCTTCGCGGCCAGGGCTTTTAACGTAAAATACGGCGGCGCGGCCGGCGCTTTCTTATTCGGCCTTATCTTTGTCCTCTTCGAAGCGCCGACATGCCCGGTATGCGGGCCTTTTCTCGTGATAATTGCGGGCCTCGGCATCATGAAGGAAGACCTGCTTTACGCAGTGCTGCTTTTTTTCACCTACGCGCTCGGGCAGAGCCTCCCGATAATAATGGCGGGGGTCTTCAGCGGCATAGTCAAATACATACATCCGAAAGTGGAAATCGTCGAGAGGGTGGCGCCCGTCATCGGCGGGAATATCCTGATAGCGCTGGGCATATTATTGTTCATACTGGGATGAAGATGATAGAGACGGGGAAGATAAAGAATTACCTGATAACCGCGGCATTCATTGCGGTTGTATTCGTCGGGCTTAGCCCGTATATTTCCTACCTGCTTTACAGGCGCGCCGGCGATTATATGAGCTCGGCCATGATAAGTGACGCCGCCAGGACATACCGGAAGACGCTATTTTTCGACGCGAAGGACGTGGACTCGCGCAACTGGCTCGCGTATTGCTATAGTATACTCGGCGAAAGGGAGAAGGCCGTAGCGGAATACAAGATTGCCATCGAATACGATCCCGATAACGTGACCGCTTATTTCGATCTTGGGGTTATATACAGGAATTCCGGGGACATAAAGGCCGCGAGAAAAATGTTTGAAATGGCCGTTGCCTCGAAGAAAAGCGCATACACGACGGATTCAAATTACAGATTTTACGTCAGGTCCGCGAAGCACATGCTTGACATAATGTCGCGCATGTGATATATTAAGTCCATTCTACCCCACCGAATACCTGTGGAAAATCAAACTTCGGAGAAGGAATTAACATGCAAGAAGAAAAATTATCCGACGATATCAAGAATGTCGTCAAAAAATGGGAGGGCAAGAAGGGCAGCCTCATAATGATCCTGCACGATATCCAGAACCTTTACGGGTACGTGCCGCGCGCGACGTCCCTTCAGCTCTCGAAATACATGGACGTGCCGCTCGCGAGGATATATGAGGTCATAACCTTCTACCATTTCTTCAAGCTCCAGCAGCCCGGCAAGCACATGGTGCAGGTCTGCATGGGCACCGCCTGCTACCTGAAAGGCGCCTCGGAACTATTGCACGAATTGCGCGATATCCTCGGGGTGCGTGAGGGCGGCACGAGCAAGGACGGGCTTTTCCAGCTTGAGGTCGTAAGGTGCCTCGGATGCTGCGGCCTCGCTCCCGTCATGAAGATCGACGAAAAGGTATACAGCAAGGTCAAGAAGGACCACGTCGCGGATATTATCGCAGAGTATGAAGAGGAGCAGGTAGCCAAATGAGCAAGATAACGAGGGAATCCCTCGAAAACATAGCGAAGCAGAAGAAGCCCGAGGATAAGAACTGGATAAAGGTCGGCATGTCGAGCTGCGGCATAGCCGCGGGAGCCGACAAGGTGTTCAATATCCTTACCGAAGAGGCGAAGAAGCGCAATATAAACGTAGCCGTCAAGAAATGCGGCTGCGCCGGAATGTGTTCCGTCGAGCCGCTCGTCGAGGTCAACGTCGAAGGGATGCCGCAGGTCACATACGGAAGGGTGAACGCCGAAGTCGCGGTACAGATCCTCGAAGAGCATATCCACAACCATAGGCTGGTCAACGACCATATCTACGACATACAGGTAAAGAAATAATGGACAAAAAGATTATATATATTAGAGATACGGGCGGCGTGTCGGGCACAGCGATGCCCGACAAGACGAAGGACGTCCACTCGCTGCTGCTCAACGGGCTAAGGGACCGCGGGATGCAGGACTCGGTCCAGGCGGTGCGCGTAGCGGATATAGGCGCCTACAACCAGGGCGTCGTCGTGAAGGTCCTGCCCGATACCGCCTACTACGGCGTAAAGGACGAAGACCTCGGCCGCATTCTCGATGCGGTCAAGCAGGGGACGGTCGTCAAGGAACTTACCGCGCGCAAGGAGCCGAAACAGCTCAGGATAGTACTGCGCAACTGCGGCGTCATAGACCCCGAGAGCATAGAAGAATATATGGCCAGCGAGGGCTACCAGGCCCTCAAGAAGGTCCTCTTCGAGCTGAAGACGCAGGAGAAGGTAATAGAAGAGATGAAGAAGAGCGGCCTTCGCGGAAGGGGAGGCGCCGGTTACCCGACCTGGATGAAATGGAATTTCGCGAAACAGATGTCAGTCGACCAGAAATATGTCATCTGCAACGGCGACGAAGGCGACCCGGGCGCATACATGGACAGGAGTGTCCTCGAAGGCGACCCGCACTCGGTTGTGGAAGGCCTGATGATAGCCGGTTTCTCCGTCGGTGCCACGATAGGATATTTCTATATCAGGGCGGAATACCCGCTCGCGGTAGAGAGGATACAGAAGGCGATAGACCAGTGCTACGAGAACGGCCTGCTCGGTAAGAACATACTCGGAAGCAATTTTAGTTTCGACCTCGAGATACGCCTCGGCGCAGGCGCGTTCGTATGCGGCGAAGAGACCGCGCTTATTGCCTCGATAGAGGGAAGGAGAGGTACTCCGCACCCGCGCCCGCCGTATCCTTCGGTCAAGGGCCTCTGGGACAAGCCGACCGTCATTAATAACGTAGAGACGCTCGCCAACGTTCCCTATATCGTAAACAGGGGCGGCGACGCTTTCGCGAAGGTCGGTACGCAGACATCCAAGGGCACGAAGGTATTCGCGCTTACCGGCAAGGTAAAGAATTCCGGCCTCGTCGAGGTGCCGATGGGCACGACGATACGCGAGATCGTCTTCGACATAGGCGGCGGCGTATACAACAACAAGAATATAAAAGCGATCCAGACCGGCGGGCCTTCCGGCGGCGTAATACCGAAGGACTTCCTAGATACCCCGGTCGATTACGAGAATTTACAAAAGCTCGGCTCGATAATGGGCTCGGGCGGCATGATAGTAATGGACGAGGACGACTGCATGGTCGATATCGCGCGGTTCTACCAGAGGTTCTGCTTCGACGAATCGTGCGGAAAGTGCTCTCCCTGCAGGATCGGCACCGCGCAGATGCTCGGTTTCCTAAGCAAGATAGCCGAAGGCCGCGGAGAGATAGGCGACCTCGATAATTTAAGGAGGATTTCGCAGTCTATGCAGAGGGCGGCTTTGTGCGGCCTCGGGCAGACCGCGCCGAACCCGGTCGTCTCGACCCTCAGGTATTACGAGGACGAGTACAAGGTGCATATCCTCCAGAAGAAATGCCCCTCGAAGAAGTGCCGCAACCTGTTGAGCTACAAGATAATCACGGAGAAGTGCAAGAAGTGCGGGCTCTGCTTCATGAACTGCGAGGCGAAAGCTATAACGGGCAACAAGGATGACGGCTACACCATAGACATGAACAAATGCGTCCGCTGCGGCAGATGTTTCGAGGTCTGCAAGTTCAAAGCGGTAGGTAAGGAATAGAAAATGGCAAAATCCATACAGGCGAAGATAAACGACATACTTTTGAGGGTCCCCGAAGGGACTACGATACTCGAGGCCGCTAAGAGCGTCCAGATAAAGATACCCACGCTCTGCAAGCATCCAGACCTGCCGCCGTCGGCAAGCTGCGGCATATGCATCGTCAGGGTCAAGGGCTCGAACAAGATGCTCAGGGCATGCTGCACGCCGCTCGAGGAGAACATGGAGATAACGACGCACGATCCCGAGATAGTCTCTATCCGCAGGAGCGTGCTCGAACTGATACTTTCAAACCACCCGAACGACTGCCTTATCTGCGGGCGCAACAACAACTGCGAGCTGCAGAAACTCGTGGCGGATTTCGGCATATCCGAGGAATATTTCCCGAAGATAAAGAGGGACCTCCCGAAGGACGACTCGACGAAGGCCGTCGTGCTCGAGCCGGAGAAGTGCATACTCTGCGGCAGGTGCATCTACGTCTGCCAGGATATGCAGGACGTCTGGGCGCTTTCGTTCCTGCAGAGGGGCATCAAGACGAGGTTCTCGCCTGCGGGGGACATACAATTATCCGAATCGCCCTGCATCAAGTGCGGACAGTGCTCGGCGCACTGCCCGACGGGCGCCATACTTGAATATTACGACACGCCGAAGGTCTGGAAGGCGCTGCAGGACCCTGACAAGTACTGCGTCGTCCAGATAGCGCCGGCCGTAAGGGCGTCCATCGGCGAGGCGTTCGGCTATCCCGGAAAGAACTTCACCGGCAAGCTATACGCGCTGTTGAGGAGATTGGGTTTCAAGGCCGTCTTCGACACGAACTTCGCCGCCGACGTCACGATAATGGAGGAAGCGAGCGAGTTCGAGCAGCGGCTCGTGAAGGGGACGAAGCCGCTCCCGCTCATCACGACCTGCTGCCCGTCGTGGGTGGACTTTATGGAGAAGTTCCATACGGACATGATCGAGCATTTCTCGTCCTGCAAATCGCCGCACGAGATACTCGGCGTGCTCTCGAAGACATATTACGCGCAAAAGAACAACATCGACCCGTCCAAGATAGTAATGGTCTCGGTAATGCCCTGCACCTCTAAGAAATACGAGATAACGAGAAGCGACGAGATGCATGCCTCTGGCTACCAGGACGTAGACATAGTCATGACGACGCGCGAGCTCGCGGGCATGATAAAGCAGGCGGGCATTGATTTCACGAACCTTCCAGATGAAGAATCGGACACGATCCTCGGCGAGTATGCCGGCGCAGGCGTCATATTCGGCGCGACGGGCGGCGTTATGGAAGCCGCGCTCAGGACCGCCAATTATTTCATTACCGGCAAGGAGCTCGCCAAGGTAGACCTCGAGGCGGTAAGGGGACTCGAGAAGGTCAAGGAAGCCGAGATAGACGTCGGCGGGAAGAAGATACGAGTCGCCGTAGCGCACGGCATGGCGAACGTCGAATATGTATTGAACAAGGTAAGGGAAGCGAAGAAGGCCGGAAAGGAGATGCCGTACCATTTCATAGAGGTCATGGCATGCCCCGGCGGATGCATCGGCGGCGGCGGCCAGCCCTACATGGTCACCGACGAGGTCCGCGCGATGCGCGCCAAGGTCCTGTATGAGGACGATAAGGCAAAAGCGGTCCGTTGCTCGCACCAGAACCCTTACATCAAGAGATTATACAAGGAGTTCCTCGAGAAGCCGTTGGGCGAGAAGTCCGAGAAGCTCCTACACACGACCTACAAAGGCGTACCTATTTACAGAAGGTGATGTTTTAGTATTACATACCTGCGGTAAGGACGGGGGCAGCGTCTAAAGCCAAGGGGCCAGGGAAGAATACCACCCGGTTCCTTTCGCAGGAACCGGGTTTTTGTTTGAAAGGGAGGTTACGATGGACAAGAGATTGGGATTCATGGGAATAATCATCACGGACAGGAACAACCAGGCGGCGGAGGTAAACAAGGTCCTGTCGGAGTTCGGGAGCATTATACAGGGCAGGATGGGCATACCGTATAAGGAAAGGAACTGCTCGGTCATAACCATCATCGTCGACGCGACAACCGACGATATCGGCGCGCTGACAGGCCGGCTCGGCCTCATAAAGGGGGTCTCGGTCAAGTCGGCGCTTCACAAGGGAAAATAAATGATAAGCACTCCGAAGTCGCTTCGCCTGCAGATAGGCATCTTCGGCAGGACGAACGTAGGTAAATCAAGTTTCCTGAACTTCATCGCCGGGCAGGATGTGGCCATAACCTCCCCGGTTGCGGGGACCACGACCGATGTCGTAGAAAAATCCATGGAGCTCCTTCCGGTAGGGCCGGTCGTATTCCTCGATACAGCGGGGCTTGACGATGTTTCGGTACTTTCCGACCTCCGCCTGAAGAAGACCGCGAAGATACTCGACAGGGCGGATGTCATTACACTGGTCACCGAGGCGGATTCATGGACGGAGTACGAAGCGAAGACCGTCGCGGAAGCCGCCGTCAGGAATATTCCCGTAATAATAGTCGTAAACAAGGCCGACCTGAAGTCCCCGTCCGAGGGGTTCATGAATAAGATGCTGGAGATATCCCAGCGCGTGATGACATGCTCGTCGCTTAACTACGGGCAGACGATAGCCGATAAGGGCAACTCGCGCGACCCGAGCGTCGACAGGTACAAGAGGTTCCTGCTCGAGGTTTGCCCGGAGGATTTCCTGAAACCGCCGTTGCTGATGGGCGACCTGATGCCGAAAGGCGGCGTAGCGGTCCTTATAATGCCCATAGATAAAGAGGCGCCAAAAGGACGCCTGATCCTTCCCCAGGTCCAGACGATAAGGGATGTGCTCGATAACGACGGCATGTCGCTCGTTGTGAAAGAGACAGAATACCTCGCATCGCTGAAAGGCCTCACAAAACAACCGGACATAGTCGTCTGCGATTCGCAGGTCGTCGACAGGATGGTCAGGGAGACGCCCCCGGGCGTGAAATGCACCACGTTCTCCATAATATTTATAAGATACAAGGGAGACCTTGTCGAAATGGCCCGCGGCGCCGCGATGATAGACGCGCTGAAGCCCGGAGATAAGGTGCTGATAGCCGAAGCTTGCAGCCATCACGCGATCGAAGACGATATCGGCCGCGTAAAGATACCGCGCTGGCTCAAAAAATACGCCGGCGGCGAGCTCGATATAAGCGTCTGCTCGGGCAGGGACTATCCAGGCGACCTCGCGAAATATAAGCTCATAATACACTGCGGCTCGTGCATGATAACCCGCAGGGAGATGCTTACAAGGATAGAGAAGGCGAAGGAGGCCGGAGTGCCGATAACAAACTACGGCTTCGCGATCTCGCGCTCGCAGGGCGTGCTCGAAAGGGTATTGTCGCCGTTTCCGGAAGCGCTCGATGCGTTCAACAATGAGAAGGAAAGGATAAAAAAGGGAGCCAGCAGATGAAGTATATTGACGATGACAGGATACAGGGCCTGCTTTCGGACGCCGTGCCTTCGGCAAAGGCCTCAGCGGATAAGGTTGAAGCGATATTGAAGAAGGCGCGCACGCTGAAACGGCTCTCGCTTGAGGAGACCGCCGCCCTGCTCGCCGTCGAGGACCCCGCTATCGTAAATAAGATATACGAAGCGGCGGCATACGTGAAGAACGAGATATACGGCAACCGCATTGTGCTATTCGCGCCGCTTTACATATCGAATTATTGCGCGAACAAGTGCCTCTACTGCGCGTTCCATTCTGGCAACCCGGAACTTAAGAGGAAATACCTCAACGCAGACGAGATACGCGAACAGGTCGAGTGGCTGCTGAAGAGGGGGCACAAGCGCATACTTGTCGTCGCAGGCGAGTCGGGCATCCCGGGGAAATCCCCGATAGAGTATTATACCGAGGCGGTACAGGCCGCATATTCCGCTAGAGTCGGCCCGCATTATATAAAGAGGGTCAATATCAACTGCGCGCCGCTTTCAGTCGAAGATTTCAGGAAGCTCAAGGCCTCGCAAATCGGCACGTTCCAGCTCTTCCAGGAGACATACCACGACGCGACCTACAGGAAATGCCACGTCTCAGGCCCGAAAAGCGACCCCGACAACCGGCTAGACTCGATAGACAGGGCGTTCGAGGCAGGAATTGACGACGTAGGAATAGGCCCGCTTTACGGCCTTTACGATTACAAGTTCGAGACGCTCGCGATGATGATGCATATCGAGCACCTTGAAAAAAAGTTCAAGGTCGGCCCGCACACGATATCTGTGCCGCGAATCGAGCCGGCCGTCGGGTCGGAATTCTCGCTCCATCCGCCGTACCGGGTATCCGACGACGAGTTCAAGAAGCTTGTCGCGGTGATCCGGCTCTCGGTCCCGTATACGGGCATGATACTCACGACGAGGGAGACCGCCAAGATGCGCGATGAGGTCATCAACCTCGGCATATCGCAGATAAGCGCCGAGTCGAAGACATCGCCCGGCGGATATTCCGATGACGAAAAATGGGACGGCCAGTTCTCGACCAGCGACAAGCGCAGCCTGGACCAGCTTGTACTTATGCTCGTGGAGCATAAGTACATACCAAGCTTCTGCGCGGCATGCTATCGCAGGGAGAGGACCGGGGAGAATTTCATGAACCTCGCCAAACCGGGCCTCATAAAAGGCATGTGCAGCGTCAATGCGCTCGTGACGTTCAAGGAATACCTCGATGACTTCGCCTCGCCAGCCGTGAAAGCGTCCGGTTATAAGCTTATCGAGCGCGAGACCGCGAAGCTCGACGAGAAGTCCCGCGCGCAGACGGCCAAGCTCTTCTCGGCGGTTGACGCAGGGATGCGGGATGAATACGTCTAAATACATCGGAGCCATCCTCCGGGGGGACACCCTCAGCGCTAGTCCCTCGGTATCTATTATAGAGACAATCCTTAATGAGGAAGGAGCGGCCGGTCTCAGGGAGATTTATAATTGCGCCGACGAGGTCCGCAAGCAATACGCCGGCGAAGCGATCCTCCTGCGCGGGCTCGTCGAATTCTCCAACCATTGCGGCAGGCACTGCTATTACTGCGGGCTCAACGCCGCGAACAGGTCCCTCGAAAGATACCGCCTGTCGGACGCGGAAATACTGGAAAGCGCCGCGAAGATCGCATCCGATAATATCAAGACGATAGTCCTGCAGTCCGGTGAAGACCCCGCGCTCGACCCGCAACGCCTCGCCGCCATCGTTAAGGAGATAAAATCTAAACACGGTATCGCCGTCACGCTCTCCGTTGGCGAACGTCCCCGTGAGGATTACGAATTATGGAAGAATGCGGGAGCCGACAGGTACCTGCTTAAGATAGAGACCTCTGACAAGAAACTCTACGATTCCCTCCATACCGGCATGGAATTCGAGAACCGCCTGCGCTGCCTGCGCGACCTGAAAGAGCTAGGTTACGAGACCGGTTCCGGGATAATGGTAGGACTGCCGGGGCAGACGCTGCGCTCGATAGCTAACGACATATTATTCTTCAAGGAATGGGGTTTCGACATGATCGGCATAGGACCGTTCATACCCCACGACAGGACGCAGCTTGCCGGAACAGAGCCCGGCGATGTCAGCCTCGTGCTGAAAACGCTTGCGCTTACGCGTATCGTGGTAAAAAAGGTTAACCTGCCCGCTACGACCGCATTAGGGAGCATGGGAAAGGATTACAGGGCGGAGGGGCTGAAGGCAGGCGCGAATGTGCTTATGCCGAACTACACGCCCGCGAAGTATAGGAAGTTATACGAGATCTACCCGAATAAGAGGTGCATAAGCGAAGCGACCGGCGTGTGTGCGCCGTGTATGGCATCGCTTGCTTTTTCTATTGGCAGGACTATCGCTTGAACTTGCGGCGGAATGTTCCGAAAATGCCTATGAGGCCGCTGCCGAGAAGCATAAGGGAGGTCGGCTCGGGTATAGGAGTTACCTCAAAACTCGAGAAATCTGTCCCGTTCGCGATGAAGTTCGGGGTATATCCGTTCAGGGTATATATAGAGTAAGTCGCGGCAATATCCCACGCACCTACCTGTTTGACGGAATCCCACTCGCTCAGCTGTATCCACGTATTCTGGAAACCATTCGGATAAAATTCCTGGTCGAACCCATTCACGGTTATAGAAGGCGGTTCGCCCTGGTACATCCATCCTGCCGATATCGTCATCCTGGGGTACATTCCCGGATATCCGCTGAAACCGGGTACTTCAATGTAGAGCCACGGAATCTCATCATAACTGAACGATGTCTTCGGTGAAATGCTGCCCGAATTAGCTACTGTATAGACGTTGAAATCAGCGTGTGCGACTGATAAAAACGTGTCGAAGGAAAGGACTAAAAAAAGGCAAAATACTATCGCTGATACTTTTCTTCCCATTTTTCTCAACCCCCAATTTTGAATTATACGTAATTATACAGGGGGAGAGGGGAGCTGTAAAGAGGAATATATTGCTATTTAAAGGGACTATAAAATTTGAAAGAAATATTTATAGATTTACGTCTATTATATAATGACATAAAAAATAGCATTGACATGTATATATAGGGGAGGTAAAATAATCATGTTTCGAAGAACAGGCAACTTAATGGTAAATATGAAGATCAAACATTTAATACTGTATGTATTTCTGGCGATTATGACGCCTTTTTTTATTCCTTCAAACGCCCACGGGGGCATTAATATAGACCTAAACCTCCCGGTCGGCTTCAAATCTATTTCCCCCGTGCAGTTCTCTGTCATCCGCGATGACCATCTCACCCTTAAAGGCAAGGTTATGCCTGATTTCCAGATAAAATCTGTAAGCATCAAGGGAACGGAAGCGAGAATAGAGGATAATAACTTTGAATTCAGCCGCCTGCAGTTAAAAGAAGGCCTTAATACCTTCCTTATATCAATGGCAGATACAAACGGTAGGAGGAGGCTGGTGTCGTATTCGGTATATTCAGAGCCGGGCGGGCCAATGCAGGGAGGCGGCAGGATATCCGATGGGCCTGTTGTTGATGTAGGCGCGGCAGCGGAAGGCTATACGGCGCCTCCGAAGAAGAAGCTTTCAACACGGACAGAACGCCGGATAGAGCAACCAAAGGAGCTCCAGAAGGGGAAAGATCAGGACGTTGTATTCAGTTCCCCGTACTCCGGCCAGGTAATTACCGAAAAGGAATTAAAGATAGGCGGTAGATTCAATTTAAATGCAGGCATAACCTCGATTACCGTCAACGGCCAGCCCTGCGCACTCAACAAGCCGGCGGGAACATTTGAAGGTCCAATGCTCATCTGCCCGGGCAAAGCCAGAGAATATAACGTCAATGCTGATTCGCCCAAATACATACTGATGAGGGTAGACCCTAATACGCATTCGGGGGAAAATATACTAAAAGTTAAAGTTACTTTGGATACGGGAAAGTCCTATGAGGACAGGATAGTTTACAACTACTATCAGTTATTTGTGTATTCATCCACTAATAACAGGACACACGTGGAAAGATCCGTATTAAGTCCGCTTACGGGCGAATACGTGATAGTACCAGAGGATTATGATTATTATAATACCGACGCATATAATTCTGATTTTCTTCAAGAATCACCGTTTGCAGGATGGGCAGATGTAAAATACGATACGAGGGACATATTCCCCATATATTCAACTAACACCCATCAAAACAACCACGGCCGCTACAATTATTACGATAGAGGAACAGCATATTATTCGATAGGTAGTTATCCTTGGATAGCAGGGGGCTTCTTTCTTCATGACAGTCTTTTTAACGTACAGGACGGAGCCACAAGGGAGGATACTATTAATATGACCTTGCACAGCCCACCCAAACAAACAAATAAGTATACGATCATATTTAAAGATTGCTGGTTTATTGAGACATCTAATATGTTTTGGATGGACAAGAATTGGTGGAATGTGCCTTTAGATGTTAGCAGATATAAGGCAAATGGGATAAGCATGGGGTACTTGTCCGAACCTCTTATTAAGAAAGAGCCGCTGAACCTGTGTAAGCCATTGCATACATATGTAGTATTTGATAACGATAATCCCGATAAAGATTTCCAACTAGTTATAGACGCTCCTTTATATCCAGGATTTGCCTCTAGTCCAGGTCCCGTCACCAGGCTATTTTGTGCGAACGTAGAATACGGTATTACTGGCGATATCCTAATCGACTCCAACAAC
Source organism: Candidatus Omnitrophota bacterium (assembly GCA_041651455.1). Lineage (GTDB taxonomy): Bacteria > Omnitrophota > Gorgyraeia > Pluralincolimonadales > Pluralincolimonadaceae > UBA6215. Next base: position 16,074 of record JBAZJG010000007.1, on the reverse strand, counting down.
GACGGCTTCCTCGGCGGCGAGGACAACGCCGTCGAGCAAAACGAGCCCGGGTGCGTGTTTTGGGTGAATGATGATGACGATTATGACGATTCTCCGGTTCATCAGGATGATAAAGATGCAGTAAATAGCAAGGGCAATGACAGCGCCGATGGGAACATAAACGGTATCCGCGATTTAGAAGATTTTATGCCGATTAATATATCAGTACCGAATATCAAAGAATGGATAGGCCAGGATAAGGGAATAAAATATAAATTAAATGCAGAGGGAACAGGCAGAATAAAATTATTTGAAAGAGTAAAAGATTTAAAGGATTTAATGTATTTTACTTACCTGAAAGATCTAAATTCATCAATCGAACAATACAGAAAGACAGTTGTTCTTAACCTTTCTGCAAAAGATCAAAAAGAGCTTGATCCCAAATATTTCGATGATAACGGTGACTTTTGCGCACTATTTGAGGGGGTGGAGCCCGGCCGGCTAAAGGTTATACTTGCGGTAGAATTCAGCAATGGTAAAAAGAAGGAAGAAATCATATTAGACGAAGTATATATTACTGTGAAAAATGTAAGGGATATGTATAGATTCGTAGATGTTAGGGGCGGCACAAGCATTGACATGGATGGACAGCTGAGGTACCGCAATATAAGTGTAGAAAAACACGATATGTTTATGAAGGATCCATCCTCAATAATAATGTTCATACACGGCGCTTGGACGCCAAAGAAGAGTGCAATCGAGTGGAATAATACAATATATAAACGTCTATATTGGTCCGGTTATAGAGGTGGCTTTATCGGGTTTTCGTGGGATACTGAAGAGGGACTCGGTGGGCTTGATAATCCAAAAATGTTATTCGATAATCAGTGGGTAAATTCATTTCAGACCGGACAGGTTCTAGCCGACATAATAGAGGATACTAAAAGCGAATACAAGAATGCCAGAATAAATATTCTTGCCCATTCGTTAGGAGGAAATCTTATTTCATATGCTCTCCGCTTATTGGCAACGCAAGGGAAGAAAGGATTAGTTGATAACGTATTCCTGGCACAGGTAGCCGTGCCAGGCAACGCATATGCGAGTAGACCCGAAATAGATTATTATAAGGACATGTATGTGCCCTCGATAGAAAATAATATCACAGGCATCATGTACAACTTATATTATAGAGGTGACAAAATAATCGATCTTTTCAAGCGGGATCTGGAAGGAGTATGGTGGTCCGGTATATTAGGGAAATACGGATTACCGGTGCCCTTAGACGATGAGTATATACTGCTTCCTATACATGATATGTATGATTATTTAAATGTGGGTGGATACAGATTTGAAATAAGTAAATCGGGAGGATTAGGAGGCCAGGACATAAAATCTAAAATATCAAATTTTGATAGCATTCGATATGGTCCAAATACTGTTCATCCTTACGGTATTCGCGATCATTTAAGTATTGGAAATGAGTATTATTATGATGTAGTTGAATATTATGATACATTAATTTTAAAAAACATATTGATAAGGAGGTAATATGTACAAATATGTGGTTATGGGAATTCTTGTACTATTTGGAAATTATACGTATGCTTTTCAATTTCTGAACGAGATTGAAATCTCGGGCAAGATCGTTGATCAGAATGGGAGTCTGATCACAAGCGAAGTTACCCTTATTGCCGAGCTTGAAAATGTGACATATCCGGATGTAGTTAGAAGCAAATTTTACGATGAAATTACATCCGATAAAAAGACGAACGAGAAGGTATTTTACAATGGCACGTATGATTGGAAACTGCCGGATGCAACATTTTGCACAATCAGAGCATCTAAGGAAGGATATCATGGGGATGTGGTAGAATTATCTGAATACGAGAAAGGCGGTAAGATAATCGCGAAAGATTTAATGATCCGGCTCGTCAAGAAGGGAGTTCCTTCTAGGCTTCAGCATGTTGATACATTTGTGCCATACCATATGTTTTCAGAAGACAAGAAATACGGATGGTCATTCAATAAATTATGGTACTTCCCTGTTGATGAGGACGATACCGTATGGTTAACACGAACATATAATGACAAAGATGAGATTGTTTATACGATGAAAGAGCCGGGCGGCTTTGTCTATTATAAAGGTTATCCTAAACATAAAATCGAATCAAATTATTATTATGCTAAATATGAATGGATGACTGAAGCCCCGGAATCGGGTTATGTCAGCACAATAAAGTGGGATGATTATTATAGAAAGCAGGACAACGGAGATGTTTATTGTTATTTCATAACTCCGAATGGAAAGTATGGAAAGATGCGTCTGCAAAGGAATGGTTTTGATTACTATATCCAACCCGATGGTTTGCGCAACCTTGAGGCTGGGGAGGTCGAAGAACTGGGCCCTGTCTATCCCGGATACAGGGAATGGGAAGAACAGCGGTCAAGATAAGATAATTGAAAGAATTTCCTCATAATCTACGTCTATTACCTCAGAAAGGAGATAAGAAGAATGAGACGTATAGCACCTGCAGTCATAATAGGTATAGTTCTATTCCTACCGATACAGGCCAAGGCGCAGGAAGAGCCCACCATCCAGGAGCTCCAGAAGGCCGCCATAAAGTATGCAGAGGTCAGCCCGGACAAGATCTCAACCTGGCGCAAGCAAGCTGCAATGAAGGCCCTACTCCCCGAGATAAGCGTTGGATACGGCAACGATATCGACGCAACTGTTACCGCAGCCACGCTTTCCGGTAAGACCAACTATTACATAGGTCCGGATGACACCAGCAGCAGCTGGGACTTTACCGCCAAGTGGGACTTAGGAGATCTCGTCTACAACAGCGCCCAGACTTCCATCGACTCCCGCTCCAAGCTGATGGTCCAGCTAAGAAACGATATCCTAAACGACCTTAACGCCGCATACTTCGAGCGAAAAAAGATCCAAAAACAGCTTGGGAAGATCCAGGATAAGGAAAGCGCCTCATACCTCGAAAGGGAGTTCCGCATAGAAGAACTCACCGCAACGATAGACGGCCTTACCGGTGGCTACCTTAGCCGCAGGTTAGGGGAGGAATAGCTTAAGGGACGGTTTATTGATTAGCTCAAGAACCGTCCCTTTTATTTTGCTTGACAAAAGATACCAATATGGTATCATTAAGCCATGAGCACGAAACTGGTGACGAGGAACACGGATTACGCGGTAAGGGCGCTGTGTTACATGGCGGCGCGCGATAAGAAAGAGAAGGGCGGTATTATTACCGTCACGGAACTCGTAAAAGAGTTAGGGATGCCCAGGCCGTTCATGAGGAAGATACTCCAGAAGCTGAATGCGGCAAAGCTTCTTATGTCGCAGAAAGGCAAAGGAGGCGGGTTCAGGCTCGCAAAGACGCCGGAGAGGATTTTTATCACCGAAGTCATGGAAATATTCCAGGGGCCGTTCAAACTCAATGAGTGCATGTTCAAGCGGAAGGTATGCCCCAACAGGAAGGCGTGCTTCCTGAGGAAGAGATTGGAAGCGATCGAGGAGTTCGCGGTCGCGCAGTTAAATGGCGTGACAATAAAGGAGATACTACATGGATAACAAGATGTTTTGCAGGCAGTGTGAGCAGACCGCGCAGGGTACGGGTTGTACAGCGCAAGGTGTGTGCGGGAAAACGTCCGAAACCGCAATATTGCAGGACCTTCTTATATATGCGTTGAAGGGCATCGCCGTTTACGGCAATATGGCGCGAGAACTGGCAGTAAGGGATAAGGAAGTCGACCTGTTCGTGAAAGAAGGCCTTTTCACGACAGTCACGAACGTTAATTTCGACCCGGAACGGCTCACGCAATACCTTAACCGGGCGTATGAGATAAAGGAGAAGGTTAAGCGCCTCTTCCTGCAGGCCTACAAGAAACAGCACGGCAAGGATTTTACGGGAAAGCTGCCCGCTCCCGCCGACTGGAAGCCCGCTGACAGTGCGGCAGGCCTCGTTGATCAGGGCAAACAGGTAGGAGTCCATGCGTGGCCCGCGAAGGATGAAGACGCGCGCAGCTTGCAGGAGCTCCTGCTTTACGGGTTGAAGGGCATGGCCGCCTATGCCGACCACGCGTCGGTGCTCGGCCTCGAAGACGAAGAGGTAAATTCATATTTTTATAAGGCGCTCGCGAAACTCGCCGAAGACAACCTTTCCGTTGAAGAGCTCCTCGCGATGAACATGGAATTCGGCAAGGTCAATTTCAAATGCCTCGAGCTCCTGGACAAGGCGAATACGGGGCACTTCGGCAACCCGGTACCCACCGCGGTCAAGCTGGGAGTTAAGAAGGGCCCGGCAATAATCGTGACCGGCCACGACCTTCTCGACCTCGAACTGCTGCTCCGGCAGACGGAGGGGAAGGGCATAAACATCTATACTCACGGCGAGATGCTTCCCGCGCACGGTTATCCCGCGCTGAATAAGTACAAGCACCTGGCCGGGCATTTCGGGACGGCGTGGCAGAACCAGCAGAAAGAGTTCGAGGGGGTCCCGGCGGCGTTCCTGTTCACGACTAACTGCATCCAGAAGCCCCGCGATTCATACAAGGCGCAGGTTTTTACGACCGGCCTCGTCGCGTGGCCCGGAGTGGCGCACATCCCCGGGTTCGACAAAAAGGACTTCGCGCCTGTGGTAAAAAAGGCGCTTGAACTCGGAGGGTTCCCGCAGGATAATATACAAAAGGAGATACTCGTCGGTTTCGGGCACAACGCGGTTCTCGGCGTAGCCGATAAGGTCATCGAAGCGGTAAAGGGGAAGAAGATACGCCATTTCTTCCTGATCGGCGGATGCGACGGCGCGAAGTTCGGCCGCAATTATTACACCGAGCTCGCGGAGAAGGTCCCGCAGGATTGCGTAATACTGACACTTGCATGCGGCAAGTTCCGTTTCAACGCGCTGGAGTTCGGGAATATCGGAGGCATCCCGCGCCTGCTGGATGTAGGGCAGTGCAACGATGCCTACTCGGCGGTCAAGATCGCGCTGGCACTCGCGGACGCGTTCAAATGCGGCGTGAACGACCTGCCGCTGTCGCTGGTGCTTTCATGGTACGAGCAGAAAGCGGTCTGCATACTCATAACGCTGCTCTCGCTCGGTGTAAAGAACATACGGATAGGCCCGTCGTTGCCGGCGTTCACTTCGCAAAACGTGCTTAAGGTGCTGGTAGAACAGTTCGGGGTCAAGCCGATAACAACCCCAGATGCCGACCTGAAGGCGATACTGGGATAACAAGGAGGGCAAGGAGATGGCATTAGTAGGGATAATAACACTTATGTGGATGAGCCTCCTGCTGGCGGTAAGCTATTTTGTCTTATTGACGGCGGAGAAAGCTCCGGAAAAGGTAAAGTCGTTCGGGAAATTCGTAGGCGCGGTGCTCATTACGGTAGCGTTGGTCATCGCGGTAGCCGGTATATCGATACTGGTTACCGGAGCCAGCCCGATTTCATGCCCGATGATGGGTAACATGCAGGATAAGCGCCCCATGATGGGGGGCATGAGGGGCGATATGCAGGGAATGCGCGGGATGAAGCAAGGTATGGGCGGAATGATGAATGAAGGCAAGATGCCGTGCCCGATGATGAAGGGCGGCATGAAGGGGCCTGCCCCAGTGCAGGATGACGGATCGCCGATAAAGTGCAATTAAAGGCGTAGAATAAACAGGGCCGCAATACCGTGCCGGCTTGACAAACAGGCCGGCACGTCCTATAATATAATCCCATCTATTAAATAACCAAAAAAAGCAAGGAAAGATGCAACTATTAGGTGTTAATTACACTTTACTGACAGATCCTTTGTCTTTATTTTTCCTTTTTGTGATACTTCTCGTCTCGGCGCCGGCCGCAATATATTCGGTCGGGTATATGAGAGGAGAGTACGGCAGGGGAAAGAAGGCATTGCTATGGGCGCTCCTGGCGGCATTCGTGCTGTCCATGGCGCTCGTCGTCACGTCGGGGAACGCGCTGGTCTTTCTAGTCGCGTGGGAACTGATGTCGCTGGCCTCGTATTTCCTCGTTGTCATCGACCACCGGCATGAAAGGTCCGTAATGGCCGGCACGATATACATCGTGATGACCCATATCGGCACGGCGTTCATGACGGCAGCCCTCCTTATAATGTCCAATTACGCGGGCTCATTCGATATCGCAGCGATGAAGGCTGCGTCCGCATCGATACCGGCAAACATAAAAGACATAATTTTCATATTATTCCTCATAGGTTTCGGGACAAAGGCCGGGATCGTGCCCCTGCACGTCTGGCTCCCGTACGCCCACCCGCAGGCGCCAAGCCATATCTCGAGCATAATGTCGGGCGTGATGATCAAGACCGCCGTATACGGCCTGTTAAGGTTCGTTTTCCTGACGCTCGGTATCGGGCCCCAATGGTGGGGCAACCTCGTGCTGGTTCTAGCGCTCGTGTCGTGCCTTGCCGGCATAATGTATGCCCTGATGGAGCAGGACCTTAAGAAACTCCTTGCCTATTCCAGCGTAGAGAACATGGGAATAATAATGCTCGGCCTCGGCGCGTCGATGGTATTCATGAAGATGGGCATGCCGGCGCTCGCGGTAATGGCGCTTTGCGCCGGGCTATTCCACCTGCTGAACCACGCTGTATTCAAGGGATTGCTTTTCCTCGGCGCGGGCGCGGTATATAAGGCGACCGGAACGCGCAACATCGAGCACCTCGGCGGGCTCATAAAGAAGATGCCCGTCACGGCGGCGGTGTTCCTCGCTGGATCGATAGCGATATCCGGCCTGCCGCCATTCAACGGGTTCGTTAGCGAATGGCTGACGCTGCAGGCGTTCTTTTACGGAGCGGTCAATTCGGGCGGCAGCTATAAGATATTCCTTTGCGTATGCGCGGCGCTGCTTGCGCTCACGGGAGGGCTGGCCGCCGCGTGCTTTGTCAAGGCGTTCGGCATAACGTTCCTCGCAGTACCCAGGAGCAAAGCGGCCCAGTCGGCGCAGGAAGTGCCGTTATCGATGAAAGCGCCGATGGCGTTCCTGGCGTTGATGGCACTGGCATTGGGCCTCGGAGCGCCGTTCGCGGTAAAATATATCTCGGTAATAGCGGGTTTCGCTATGGGGGTGCCGGCCGGTGAGGCGCCGATATCATTCTTTATTAAGACGAATTGGATAGCCGCCGCAGTGTTGGTGTTCGCCGCGTCCTGCTGCTATGCAGCGAGGAACAGGAGAGCCGCCGAGTGCAATACGTGGGATTGCGGGTATTACAAGCTCAGCCCGCGGAATGAATACAGCGCGACCGCGTTTTCGAAGCCGCTTCGAATAGCTTTCAGTTTCTTCCTGATGCCCTACAGCAAGACCGAAAAGATAAGGGACTCGTTCTACCATGTCCGGTCGTTCAAATATGAGGTTTTCACGACGCCGGTCTTCAGGAAATATATCTACGCGCCCGCGGTAAGTTTATTGTTCATCGCAGCGAGGAAGCTCAAGAAGATACAGCCGGGCAGCATACATGTTTACGTGGCGTATATATTCGTGACGATAGTGTTGCTCGTGATATTCATGGGAAGGTTCTGATGAGGGATCCATTGGTCATATTGCAGGCGCTGGTGCTTATAGCCGTGTCGCCGCTGGTAACCGGGTTTATAAGGAAGCTGAAGAACTTCATAAGGCTCAGGAAGGGCCCCGGCGTATTCCAGCCTTATTATGACCTCGCGAAATTGCTCCGCAAGGAAGAGGCGGTGTCGCGAGACACATCGTGGGTATTCACATGCACTCCGTATATCGTCCTGGGCACCGTACTTGCGGCGCTGTTCATGATACCGGCATTCGGCCCGGGCATATCATTTGACAGCGCGGGAGACCTAGTTGCGCTCGTTTTCCTGCTTGCGCTCGGGAGGTTCTTCATCGCGCTTGCCGGGCTCGATGCGGGAAGTTCCTTCGGGGGCATGGGCTCGTCGAGGGAAATGTTCATATCGAGCTTGGTGGAACCGGTCGTCCTGCTTGCCGTATTCGCCGTATCGTTGGCAGCCGGATCGACGACGCCTCGGGCGGTCGCGTCTGTGGAAACACTGAAGCTATCATCGCTCGTGGCGGCGGGCGCGCTCTTCGTGGTTACCCTTGCGGAGACATCGCGCATTCCCGTAGATAACAGGGAGACACACCTCGAACTGACGATGGTGCATGAAGCGATGGTCCTTGAATATTCCGGGCGTTCACTCGCGCTCATAGAGCTCGCTTCCCACATCAAGCAGGTGCTGTTCTACTCGGTGATCGCGGCGGTCGCGATACCGTTCGGCAATTACGCGGCCAAAATGGCCGCGATAGCGATAGCGGTCGCGGTGCTGGAGGTATCGATGGCAAAGATGCGCCTTTTCAGGGTAGTGGACCTTATGAGTTTTTCATTCGTGCTCTCGGTAATAGCGGTAGTCATCTCCGCGATGGGGTTTTAAAATGGCGGTAGGGCTGATACTTTTCGGGATACTGATGATGGCATTCGCTATGGTCGCCGCGAAGAGGATGTCCGCGCTGATATTCGGTTTCAGGGCGCAATCGTTCTTCCTGTTCCTGCTGACATTCATCCTCGCGTTCAGGGAGAATTCCACCCAGCTGTATTTCGTTACGACGATGTTGTTCGCGATAAAGGTGGTTCTTGTGCCGAATTTCCTGTGCAGGGTCGCCCGCAGGATAAAGGTAAACGAGGACCTCGGCCTCTCGGCAAACCCGACCGTCTCCATATTCGCGGCGGTGCTCCTCTCGTATATGGCGTACCTTTTTACCGGAAAGATATTGTCTTTGCCCGGGGAGTTCGAGAACAGCGCGTTCTTTGTCTCTCTCTCGGTGACGATGATAGGTATCTTCCTCATGATGGCGAGGATGAAGGCGCTAGCGCAGATAATAGGACTTCTTGTCATGGAGAACGGGATGTTCCTCGCGGCCGCCAGCGTATCGGGCGGGATGCCGTTCATAGTCGAGATAGCGATATTCTTCGACATTTTGCTCGTCGTAATAATTCTCGGCGTGTTCGTGTTCAAGATAAACAAGCTTTTCACGCACATAGATGTGGACAAACTTACGGAACTGAAGGGCTGATATGGAGATATTCCCGATACTGCTAATACCTCTCGTGCTTGCCGGGATCGCGGTCCTGCCTGGAGTAAAAGCCGGCAGGAGCAGGAAATTCGGCGTGCTTAACGCGGCGGGGCATTTCGCCAACGCGGCGCTTGCAGTAACGCTCGCGCTGGGGTTGCTGAAGTCCGGCGAACCTGTGTCATTCCTCGGGTTCTTCTATGCCGACATTTTAAGCGCGTTTTTTATCTTGACCATATCGGTAATCAATTCGATCTCGGCGCTCTATTCGATCGGGTATATCTCCGCGGACGTGAAAGACGGGGTAATGAGCGAGAGGAAGGCGAAGGCCTACTACGCTCTCTTCAACCTTTTCGCGCTGTCGATGCTCTGCGTGCCGCTGGTAAGCAACCTTGGCATGGTATGGGTAGCGATAGAGATGACAACGCTCGTCTCGGCGTTCCTCGTCGGGTTCTATAACAGGAAGGAATCGATCGAGGCGGCCTGGAAATATATAATAATCTGTTCCGTAGGCATCACTCTTGCCTTGCTCGGCACTATATTGTTCTATTATACGGCTTCGCGCGACGGCGGCATCTCGTCGCTGAACTGGACCGACATGGCAGCGGTCGCGGGCAGCCTGAACCCGTCGATTCTAAAGGTAGCGTTCCTTTTTATACTCGTAGGATACGGGACAAAGGCGGGGTTCGTCCCTATGCATACATGGCTTCCGGACGCGCACAGCCAGGCGCTAGCGCCGATAAGCGCGATGCTCTCCGGAGTACTGCTGCCGACGGCTATTTACGCGATAATTAGGTTCGCGACGATAACAAACGTCTGCATCGGCACGGGATATACCGGAAACCTGTTCATGCTCTTCGGGCTTGTGTCGCTCGGCGTGGGGGCGGGTTTCGTGCTCGTCCAGAGGGATATAAAACGCCTGCTTGCTTACAGCAGCGTCGAGAACATAGGGATAATTGCGGCAGGACTCGGGTTCGGCGGGACCGTCGCTATTTACGGCGCGCTTTTCCATATATTCAACCATGCTGCCGCGAAATCGCTGATGTTCTTCGCAGCGGGCCGTGCGGTAAAAAAATACGGATCGCACAACATCCGGGAGATACGCGGGATAATAAGCGCGATGCCGTTTGCCGGCACGATGCTCATTATCGGCGTATTTGCGCTGACCGGTTCGCCGCCGTTCTCAGCATTCTTCAGCGAGATAATGATATTGCTGGCGGGATTCAAGATGGGCCTTTGGCCTCAGGCGGCGCTGCTGCTGTTGTTCATGGCCGTCGCATTCAGCGCGATAGTGTTGAATATCAGCCGGTCGGCCTTCGGCGGAAAGCCGGAGGGGATGCCGGTCGAGGGGGAGCCGTTGAGCGGTAAGTTCGCATTCGGAATATTGATATTATTGATATGCGCCATGGGCCTTGCGGCGCCGGGATTTTTCAGGGACCTGCTGCTGGCCGCATCAGAGATAATAAGGGGCGCGTGATGGAACGTAATAACGAGATATATATAGACGTAGAGCCCGGACGGTTCACGGAGGAATGCCTCGGCCTGCATAAACGGCTTGAATCGCCCGTGATGGCGTATTTTGCGGAGGACCTAAGGAAGGAGAGCGGGAATTTCCGTATCTATTGCACGTTCCTCGACAGGAAAGCCGGCAGGTGGGAGATCGTGAGGACAAACATTCCCGGAAATGATCCGAGGATGCCGTCTCTTGCGAAAGAAATGTATTCTGCGAGCTTGTTCGAACGTGAGATGGCGGAAATGTTCGGGATATGCTTTGAGGGAAGCCCTGACTCCAGGCGCCTTGCCCTCCACGACGAGATATGGCCCGAGGGATTTTATCCCCTGCGCAAGGATTTCGCTCCTCCGGCGCCAGGTCATAAAGCGCCCGGCGAGCGCAGCGAGTACCGTTTCAAGAAGGTCGAAGGGGAAGGGATATTCGAGGTTCCGGTCGGCCCGCTCCACGCGGGTATCATCGGCCCCGGGCATTTCAGGTTCAGCGCGGCCGGCGAACCGATAATAAACCTGGAGACGCGTTTGGGATTCACGCATCGCGGCGTAGAAAAGATGCTCGAGGGCATGGACACGCGCGATGCCGTTGCGTTGACGGAGAAGATCGCCGGTGATTCCGCTTTTGCCTACAGTTACGCGTTTTGCGCCGGCGTTGAAAAAATATGCGGTATGAGGGTACCGGGAAGAGCAAGGATAATCAGGGCGATCTTCCTGGAGCTGGAAAGGATGTATAACCACGCGAACGATATCGGCGGCATCGCGACGGATGTTGGGTTCAGCTTTCCGAACGCGCTGGCATCTGTGGCAAAAGAAGGCCTCCTGGCGCTCAACGGGAAACTTACCGGCAGCAGGTACCTGAAAGGTGTCAACAGGGTAGGCGGCGTAACGGCGGACATTCCGGACGAGGGAAGAGCTTTACTGCTCAAGTCCCTCGACCTCGCGCAGAAGGATATCAGCGAGATAAGAGAGATCCTCCGCTCCAGCATCTCCTTCATGGACAGGGTGGACAATACGGGAATATTAAAGAAGAAGACCGCGGCAGACCTCGGGATAACCGGGCTTGCGGCGCGCGCATCGGGGATCCGCTCCGACCTGCGTACGGTCTTCGACGGTGATATATACGATGCCTGCGGCTTCAGGCCGGCAATTGAGGAGGACGGGGATGTCCTCGCGAGGCTGGATGTGCGGTTCAACGAGTTCGACGCCTCTGTCTTGCTGATAAAAAAGCTGACGGCTATGCTAGGCAGCCTCTCGGAACCGCCGGAGACGTTAACAAAGCGGGAGCCGAAAGAGGGTTTCTCGATAGGATGCGTCGAAGCGTGGAGGGGGCCGCTCCTGCTATGGATAAGGACGGGCCGGGACGGACGCATCGAACGCTGCAAAATAGTGGACCCGTCGTTCAGGAACTGGCAGGGGCTTTGTTTCGCAGTGCTCGGGAACATAATCCCGGACTTCCCGTTATGCAATAAGAGTTTCGACCTATCGTATTCCGGTAATGACTTATAGGACAGAAGGCGATGAAAAGTATACTTAGGATAAGATCAAGAAAAGGGACGTTAACCAGGCCTATCAAGCCGGGAAAGGAATTGCTTCCTGAAATAGAAGCGATGGGTCCCGAACTGAAGATGAGGATCAAAGAGAGGTTTGGCCGCTCCTTCCATATCCGCGAAGTAGATACGGGTTCCTGCGGCGCGTGTGAATCGGAAATAATCGCGACGACGAACCCGATATATGATATCCAGCGTTTTGGCATCGACTTTGTCGCCTCTCCCCGCCATGCGGACGCGTTGTTGGTAACGGGGCCGGTATCGAGGAATATGGCCGCCGCGTTGCGTAAGACCTACGAAGCCATGCCCGAGCCGAAATTCGTCATAACTCTAGGCGATTGCGCGAAGGAAGGCGGTGTTTTCAAAGGATCGTATTATGTTACCGGCGGAGTCAAAGAGGTCCTGCCCGTAGATCTGCATATCCCCGGCTGCCCGCCGTCGCCGGAGGAGATCGTCAGGGCCCTGCTGGCATTTCTCAAGTAAACCTTTTTCCTTCCGGCGCGTCTAATTGAACAATACAGGATGAATTTTGTCTTGACAGTCTGAAATGTATGATATATCATACTAATCATACATTTCGGAGGTAAAGATGAAAGAAAATGCGATAGAAGGCCCGGCAGGTGAATTCCACAGCGTAGTGACGATAGGCGAAAGGGGCCAGGTCGTCATACCGGCCGATATACGCAAGAAGCGTAATATCAAATCCGGCGACAAGCTTATTGTCGTTTCAAGGAGGGACGGCCCAATAGGGCTTATCCCGGCGCAGGAATTCAACCGTTTCCTTACGGAAGCGACAAAAGTACTGTCAAGGTTAAAGAGCCAGATCTAAAATAATGAAAAATAAGATCCTATTAGCCATGATTTCCGCTTCAATGGCGCTTTCGTGCGCGTCCGCCCCGGCCGAAGAGGCGTTCACGTGGGAGGACTGCGTCAAGGAGGCCGCGAAGAACAATCCAGACCTCGTCTCGGCGAAGGAATCGGTCAACAGCGCCTCGGCGGACAAATCGATTACCGCAAGCGGGCTCTTCCCGCAGGTATCGGCCGACGCGGGCGTTTCTAAGTCAAAGAGCGGCTCGGGCGGCGCCTCGGGCGCATCAAGCAGCTCTACAAATAACTATAATTACGGCGTGAACGGCAGCCAACTCATATTCGACGGATTCAATACCGCGAACAAGGTAAACGCGGCCGCGGAAAATATAAAGGCGGCGCAGGAAAGCTACAGGTTTACCTCGTCGGACGTCCGGCTGCGGCTTCGCACAGCTTTCATAGAACTGTTAAAGGCGCAGGACGGGCTGCGCATAAAGGAAGAGATCTATACGCGCCGCAGGCAAAATTACGAGCTGGTGACGCTGCGTTATGAATCGGGCCAGGAGAATAAGGGTTCGCTCATGACGGAAGAAGCGAACCTCATACAGGCCAGGTACGATGTCACGCAGGCAAAAAGGGATATCAATCTTGCACAGCGCAAGCTCACGAAGGAGCTCGGCCGCTCCGAAACGGCGCCGATAATCGCAAAGGGGAGTTTTGAGGTCGCGGAAAAGGTCCGCGAGATGCCGGATTTCGCATCCATCGCGGAGAGCAACCCGTCGCTTAAGCAGCTTATAGCGCAAAAGAACGCCGCCGTATTCAACCTGAAATCGGCAAAGGCGGAATTCATGCCGGAGATAACCGCCAACGGCAGCGCAGGCCGTTCGGATACGAGCTGGCCTCCCGAAAACGATAACTGGTCGATAGGCGCCGCGATATCATTCCCGATATTCGAGGGCGGCAAGCGCATCGCCGATATAAACAAAGCGGCCGCGCAGCTTAACAAGGCGAAGGCCGACGAGAAGAGCGGCCTCGACGGCGTCATAGAGACCCTGCAGGATAAATGGACATCGCTGCAGCGTGCCCTGGACAATGTCGATATACAGAAGCAGTTCCTTACCGCTAACGAAGAGCGTGCCAAGATAACGGAAGCGCAGTACTCCATCGGTTTCGTATCGTTCAACGACTGGATAATAATAGAGAATAACCTTGTGGATGCCAAGAACTCGTATCTTAACGCCCAGGCCAGCGCGTTGTTAGCCGAAGCGGACTGGATCCAGGCGAAAGGAGAGACACTCGAAAATGTTCAATAAAAAATGGAAGATATTCCTCGTGATATTGGTTGCCATAGCCGCCGGTGCATATTTCATGCTGAGGCCTAAACAGGACATTTCGCAAAACGAGGAAGCGAAGGAAGTAAAACCCGCGGTCGGGACGATAGAGACGTATATCTCGACGACGGGCTCAGTGCTGCCGCAGAACCGACTCGAGCTAAAACCCACGGTAAACGGCCGCATAGACAAGATACTCGTTAAGGAGGGCGATAACGTAAAATCCGGGCAGACGCTCGGGTGGATGAGTTCGACGGAACGCGCCGCGCTCCTCGACGCCGCGAAAGGCAAGGACGAGGCGACCCTTAAATACTGGGAAGACGCCTACAAAGCGATACCGTTGCTCGCGCCGATAGACGGAGAGGTCATCGTCTCGACGATACAGCCGGGCCAGACAGTCACGACAGCCGACGCGGTATTCGTCCTGTCGGACAGGCTCATTGTCCGCGCGCAGGTTGACGAGACCGACATAGGCAAGATAAGGCTTGGGCAGGCGGCAGTCCTGAGCCTCGACGCATATCCCGATACGAAAATAAGAGCGACGGTCGGCCACATCTATTACGAATCGGAGACGGTCAATAACGTCACCATTTACAAGGCGGACATGATACCCGCGGAAGTCCCGGAATATTTCCGGTCGGGGATGAATGCCAACGTTGATTTCATCGACCAGAGGAAAGAGAACGTGCTGACGCTCCCGCTCGACGCGGTGCGTACCGACAGCGAAGGCAGTTATGTGCTGCTGGGCCAGGGGCAGGGCAGGGCACCGGTACGCCGCGCGGTAACGACTGGGCTGGTTGACGATAAGAATATCGAAATAGTATCCGGAGTGACGGCCGATGATACGGTAGAGATAAGGTCGAAAAAATTCATCCTGCCGAAGAGCGCGTCTGCCGGTAAGAACCCGTTTATGCCGCAGCCAAAAAAAAGATGATAGAGATAAAAAATATAAGCAAGACATACGCCAAGGGCGAAGCGCAGGTCCACGCGTTGCGCAGCGTCTCGCTGAAGATAGAAGCGGGCGAATTCGTCGCGATAATGGGCGCGTCCGGATCGGGCAAGTCCACGTTAATGCATCTTTTGGGCCTGCTCGACAGGCCTGATTCCGGTTCGTACCTGCTGGGCGGTAAGGACGTCACGGGATTGTCCGACGATGATCTGGCCGCGACGAGGAACCGCCTGATAGGTTTCGTGTTCCAGCAATTCCATCTCCTGCCCAGGATGACCGCGCTCGAGAACATCGAACTTCCGCTGATCTACGCCGGGAACAGGCACCTTAAGGACCGCGCGATAGAAAAGGCGAACGATGTCGGCATCGGCAACCGCGTAAAACACAGGCCGAACGAGATGTCCGGCGGGCAGCAGCAGCGCGTCGCGGTAGCGAGGGCACTCGTCAACGACCCGCTTATAATACTGGCCGATGAGCCCACGGGTAACCTCGACTCAAAAAGCAAAAGCGATATAATGGATATCCTCAAACGCCTTAACTCGCAGGGAAAGACGCTTATAATAGTAACTCACGAGGATGAGATAGCCCAGTATGCGCGCCGCGTGATAAAAATGCGCGACGGCGAGATAATCGAAGATAAATCGAGGGCATCGCAGGCCGATCCGCGCCCGTCCAGCCCCACCGCGGAAGAGAGCGCAAGGGTGGGCAAGAACAGGTCAGCAACAAACAGCGCCGAGTTTGTGGATTACATCCGTCAGGCGGTCAACGCCATGGCGGGGCATAAGATGCGGACGTTCCTGTCGGTATTAGGCATTTTGATAGGCGTAGCAGCAGTTATTGCGATGCTCGCTATAGGGCAGGGAGCGCAGGCTACGATCTCCAAACAGCTGT
>JBAZJG010000006.1:0-109025 GCA_041651455.1 Candidatus Omnitrophota bacterium | reverse complement strand
ACGGTGTCCTCGACCTCTCGACCCAGACCGTAGACGTCACGCTCAATGCCGCCGCGGACGCGCTGAACTTCGACTCGAATACGCTCTCGATAGACGCGGATGCGAACAGGGTGGGCATCGGCACGGCGGTACCGGATTATCTATTGACCATAGCTCCGCCCCTGAATGAAGAAGCGAGTTTAGGCATGATGTCCACAAGTGGCGCCGGCGCAGAGATATATTTTGGTTACAGCGGAGAATATAACGCTGCAATCGGGTATACCCAGAACTTCGAGGGGGCGATAGAATTCAAGACTAACGGCATAACCAATGCCGACTCGAAAATGATAATATCGAGCGCGGGAAAGGTAGGGATCGGCACCGGATTGTCGACAGAACCCGCAGCGGCGCTCGACGTGCAGACCGCCGTCACCGCGGCCTCGGCAAACGCATACGGCGCAAGGTTACAGCAGACGTTGACCGCTACGGCTAATAACGATGCGCTTAACGCGTTATATATCAATCCGACCTTCGCAGACGGCGGATTTACCGGCGTAAAGCATAACGGCATCGCGTTCCCGGACTCGCAGACTGTCAAGGTCAATTTCGGATATAATGCGGCAAAATCGAAATGGCTGGGCATAGACAGCAGCTGGAGGATGGCGTTCTCCGATGATTCGGGATTCTCGTTCTATAAGTCGACCGACAACGTAAGCTGGGGCACGGAGTGGATGCGCATCGGAGATACGATAGAGACATACAGCGACCTTCTTGTAGGTACTGCCGCGACGAACAGGTGGCTTAAGATGCGCGGCAATATCCTCTTCGAGGAGGATGACGATTATATAGGTACCTATAACACAGGGGTCTTCACGATCGGCAACCTTCAGAGCACTTCCGTTGCGACGACGGTCAACTTCGGAAGGGCCGGCGGCATCGATGTGATGAATTTTAACAGGGGAGGAGCTACATATAATTTCCTGACGCTCTCGTCCGCGGGCACCGATGATATAACGCTTGACCCGGCCGGCGGCGACGTATCGGTGGACGGCAATATAGCCACGACGAGCAACGGGAATATAACGGCCGGCGGCAGCGGCGCGGTCCAATGCGGTACGGGCGCGTTCAAATCATCGGACGGCACCGCTGGCCTAACAGGCACATATAACATAGACGGTTCGGCGGCGGGCACCGTAGCGACGATGCAATTCAAGAACGGCATTTTAGTCGCCGTCACTACACGGTAAAGGAGAGTGTCATGAAAAGCATGTTTGTAACGAACGCGTTACTGGCGATCATCGCCGTATTGCTGCTTTTGAACTTGCTGGCGAAAGGGCCGGTGCCCGGGGCGGAAGCGGACACCTTTAAGCTGGACGATTGCATAACATCCAAAGCGGGGGATAGACCTGCGGGATATGTCCACGTTGTATCGCACTAGCATATTCGCCGTACTGCTGATGCTGGCTGCGGGCACGGCGTTTGCCGTCACCGACAGCTATCTTGAGGATTTCAGCGGCCGCAATCCCGGCGTCACGATAGACGGCCAGGACCACTGGGCCGTGACGCAGGGCGGCGACGATAACGCAATCGTCGACGACCAGACCACGCCCGACGGGACCGGGCGCAGTTTAAGGATAACCGACGCGTCGCCGACCGTCATCGCGGGAAGGCCCGCCGATTACGGGGGCGTCTCACCGACGTGGGTCAGTTATAACGTCATGGCCGCCTCAGGCAACAAACAAAGGAGCGTCCCGGCGTCCGGCATCGCCGCGGTTACCTTCGATTATACCGGCAAGATACTCGCGAGCAACGGCGCGAGCTGGGCCGATACCGGGTTGACTTACGAGACGGGCCAGTGGTATACGGTCACGATGAAACTCGATTTCTCGACGCACAAGTATGACCTCTATGTATCGCTTTACAATGACCCGGACGTCCAATTCGTGCCCGTAAAATCCGGCCTGCAGTTCATAGACACATCGGTAAACAAGTTAAGCGGGTATTATTTTTACGGCGCATATTCCTCTTCCGGAAGGGCGAACTCGTATGCCGATGACATATCCATCTCATATATTTACAGGCTCGAATTCATAAACACCCCGCAGGTCCTTGTGCAAAACGAGGTATCCGGGCCGATAACGGTCCAGCTGCAGGATGCGGATTCGGCCCCGCAGACCGCGCTGGACGATTATACGCTTGAGCTGAAATCGTCCTCGGCGGGCGGGAAATTTTCGCTGAGGAAAGACCCTTGGGTCAACGTGACCCAGGTCACAATACCGAAGTACAGCCAGGGTGTGACATTCTATTATAAGGACTCCGCCGTGGGAAGGCCGATGTTATCCGCAGCCGAATATCCCGAGATAGGCTGGCTTGAAGCACTGCAGCAGCAGCGAGTCATGCAGAGGGTCGCCCATTTTACCGTCTCGTCGACGACCCCGCAGGCGGCGGGCGAAGATTTCAAGCTTACCGTGACCGCGAAGGATGAGGACGGCGAAGTAAACCTCGATTATTCCGGCACCGTTATGCTCGAAGCGGATTACATCCTGCCGGCGTCCGGCACGAAGCAGCTGTCAAAACAGGAGGCATCCGGTTTTTCCCGCGGCGTGCTTGAGTTGGCGGTCAACTATCCCGATGCGGGCGTAATAGCCGTTACCGTAAGGGATAAGGATGATACGGAGTTGAGCGGCACATCCGGCTCGATAGAATTCCTGCCGTCGTATTTCACGATGGCCGCGCAGGGCCCGCAGGTCGCGGGAAGGAATTTCAACATATCCATCGAGGCGAAGAACCTCGCGGGGCAGCTTACGCCGAATTATAAGGGCGATATGAGGCTCGCGCCCGTATTTGTCTCGCCGGCAAGCGCCGACGGCGCTTCTTTCTCGCCGGGCACGATAAGCGGGGAGCTCTTCTCGGCCGGCAAGGCGACCCTGCCCGTAAATTATAACCGCTGGGGCACGATAAAGGTCAGGGCCGAGGATTCGCATTACCCGAACAAGTCCGTCGAGTCTCCAAACATCAAGTTCAACGCAGCCGCCCTGAAGGTGACGCCTCCGGAGCCCCCGTCGGGAAGGGATTTCTTCTATATCGGAGAGGTGATCCCCGTAGAGATCGCGGTCAATGATGCCGCCGGAATCCCGATACCTAACTTTACCGGACCGGTTTCCATCACTGCCAGCTCAAACCTGAACCTGCCCGCGTCTTACGGCTTCGAGCCGCGCGACGGGGGCAAGCACACCTTCGCGGTTTCGGCGAAAGCGACAGGGAAATATACTGTAAAGGCGCGCGAGGCCCAGGCCAACCTGTCCGCGGAAAGCTCGCAGTTTGAGGTAAGAAATGCTACAATTGTGGTGATAGACACGGTCTCGCCGATCGGCACAGCCGAGGTCCTGATACAGCTGGTCGATGACCAGGGTCGCGTGATAACGACCGAGAACAACCTCGAGATACTAATAAAGCTGGTTGAGGGGCTCGATAACCTAAGCGCGTCGTCGATGTCGACCGTGACGCCGGTCAGGTTCATCAACGGGCAGATAAGGATACCGGTCTCCGATACGGAGGCCGAGGAGGTCGGCATAGTTCCGCAGACCGAACTCGGGCTCAAGGTAAAATCCGGCAAGGTGACTTTCGGGCGCATAGCCAAATCCGGCATAGGCACGCTTATGTGGAGAGAGATCAAGGAGAAAAAGGAAAAGCGATGATCGGAGAATCCCTCGTCGAAAAGGGCATCATCACCCGCAAACAGCTGGACGAAGCGCTGCAGGAACAGAAGAGCTCAGGCGCATTCCTCGGCTTGATACTCGCCGGTAAGAAATTCGCCTCGGAGCAACTGATAGCGAAAGCGCTCAGCGAGGAACTCGGGCTCGCGTTCATGGACCTTTCGAAATATTCCATAGAAGCTGCCGCGATAAAGCTCGTGCCGGAGGCGGTATGCAGGAAATATACATTGGTACCGGTTTACGAGGCCGGAGGCAACCTTACGGTAGCGATGGCCGACCCGACCGACGCGGCCGTCAAGGACGAGCTAACAACCCTCACTAAGCTTAAGATCAGGCCGGTATTCTCGCCGGTCTCCGAGATAAAAGGACGGATAGATAAGGAATACGCAGGCCCGTCAAAAGCGCTTTACAGCGCTCCGGCTGCCGCGCCCTCCCCGAGGAAGGAGGTCGAGGAGCTTATCGAGGTCGCTAGCTTAGCGCCCGTCATACAGGTCGTGGATACGCTTATCACAAAAGCGGTGGAATTAGGGGCAAGCGATATCCATCTCGAGCCGGACCAGGGGCATTTTTATTGCCGCTACCGGATAGACGGCATACTGCGCGAGATACCGGAATTGCCGAAGAAATACGAAGCCGCGATAATCTCGAGGATAAAGATAATGTCCAGTATGGACATAGCAGAGAAGCGCCTGCCGCAGGACGGGAGGATACAGACGACCGTAGCCAATAAGAGCGTCGACTTGCGCGTATCCACCTTCCCTACGCTCAGCGGCGAGAACGTCGTATTGAGGATACTCGACAGGAGCAGGGCGTTCCTCGAGCTCGACGGCCTAGGTTTCGCTCCGGACAACCTCAAGATAATAGAAAAGGCGATCAAGCGCCCGTTCGGCATGATACTCGTTACGGGTCCTACCGGCAGCGGAAAGACGACGACGCTCTACGCCGCGCTGAACAAGGTAAATAACCTCGACAAGAACATAATGACGCTCGAGGACCCGGTCGAATATGAGATACCGAGAATAAGGCAGTCGCAGGTCAACGTTAAAGCCGGGCTTACGTTCGCTGCGGGCCTGCGTTCGATGGTCCGCCAGGACCCCGACATCATAATGATCGGCGAGATACGCGACAAGGAGACGGCGGATATAGCTATACATGCCGCTTTGACGGGACACCTCGTGTTCTCTACGCTCCATACGAACGATTCCGCGTCAGCCGCTACAAGGCTCATAGACATAGGCGTTGAGCCGTTCCTGGTCGGCACATCCGTAATAGCGATAATAGCGCAGAGGTTGGTCAGGACGCTCTGCCCTAACTGCAAGAAACCCTACACACCCGGCAGGGAAGAGCTGGACCTTCTCGGCCTCGGTGCCGTCGATGAAAAAGCCGTTTTCTACAAGGAGGCCGGGTGCCGCCGCTGCTTCGATACCGGATACTCCGGCCGTACGGGCATATTCGAGATCCTCGCTCTCGACGACAAGATGAAAGAGCTCATCAGCAGGAAGGTTTCCTCCACGCAGATACACGAGGCCGCCGTCCGGGACGGCATGAAGACCCTGCGCGATGACGGAACGCTCAAGGTAAAAGCGGGCATCACGACGGTCGCGGAAGTGCTTAGGGTAACGAAAGAAGCCTGACCATTCCCGCTACCAAATTCCCCCCTGATTTGGTATAATTGCCGGTATGACATTCCTGATCATCCTTATCGCAGTGTTCCTCGCGATGAACGTCGGCGCGAACAATGCCGCGGCGGAGATGGAGGCGGCATACAGGACCGGCGCGCGCACGAAGAAAGAAGCCCTCGCTCTTATCGCGATATTCGTCGTCCTAGGCGCCATAATCTCGGGCCTGCCCGTCCTGAAGACCCTCAGCGAGGGGCTTGTCCCCGTCAGGACCTTCAAGACGGTATTCTACGTCGTGTTCGTGGTGATGGCCGTGGCCGCGGCGTTCGACTTCGTATCGAACGCGTTCAAGGTCTCTATCCCGACGACATACGCGATAGTATCCTCTTTCGCGGCCGTAGGGATATATTTCGAATGCCTTAATACCGAGAGGTTCGTCGATATCCTTGTCTGGTGGTTCGTGACCCCGATAACGGCTTTCGGCGTCGCTTTTATAATAGGCAAGATCCTTAACCATAAGACGGTTAGATATTTCAGCTTCCTCAAGGAAGGGCCCAAGATAAAGGTCCTGCTGGGCGCATTGTTGACGTTCTCCGGATGCTATGTGGCTTTCGCGGGGGGCGCGAACGGCGTCGGCAAGGCGATGGCCCCGATAGTCGCATCAGGTTTTACGGACAGCAGCTGGGCGCTGCTGCTCGGCGGCGCGGGAATAGCCGCGGGCGCACTGATATTCGGCAAGGGCGCGCTGGAGAAGGACGAGAGGGAGATGGGTGAGATAGGTTTCGTCAGGGCTATCGTGATAGAGCTTATCTGCGCGACGTGTCTGCTCATTGCCGCCTTGAACGGCATACCCCTTTCGGTCTCCGTAACGGTGACCGCGAGCCTGACCGGCCTCGGCTGCGCCGATCTCGGTATACCGCAGAGTTTCAGGAAACACCATTTTGTCAGGACGGCGCTGATATGGACGATAATCCCGTTCTTTTCATCGATACTGACTTATTCCCTTTTGCGCCTGCTTAATATGATCCTTAAATGAGCATAACTATCGGAAAGCCGGAACTCGAAGATATCATAAATCACGCAAGGAAGGTGTTTCCCTGCGAGGCGTGCGGCCTGCTTGCGGGCAGGCGCGGACGCGTATCGAAGGTCTACCGCCTGACGAACACGGAGAGGGGCGCGATGAGATATGCAGCCCCGGAAAAGGAGCAGTTCGAGGCGGCCAGGCGGATACGCGCGGACGGGGACGAGATGATAGGCATTTACCATTCCCATCCCAACGTCAGGCCGTACCCGTCTTCAAGGGACATAGAGATGGCGCTTCACCCGGAGTGCTCATACGTGATAATTTCGCTGATGAAAAATATGCCGGAGGTCCGCTCGTTCAGGATAGCCGGAGGCCTGGTGGAAGAGGAGGCCGTAGATGCCGGATGAACTGTCGCGGGAACAGCGCGAAAGGTACCGCAGGCATCTCGCGTTCAGCGAGATAGGCGAAGCGGGCCAGAGGAAACTTCTCATTTCGTCGGCGCTCATAATAGGCGCCGGCGGGCTTGGTTCTCCCGCGGCGCTTTACCTTACGTCCTGCGGAGTCGGGAGGATAGGGCTCGTAGATTCCGATGACCTCGAACTGTCGAACCTGCACAGGCAGGTCCTTTACGGCTCCGGGGATATCGGTAAGCCCAAGGTCTCCTCGGCTTACGCGAGGCTGTCGTCGCTAAACCCGGACGTCAAGGTCAAGACATACAACATCCGCCTTGATGCGGGCAATATAGAAGACATCGTGAAGGATTACGGGGTAGTCCTCGATTGCACGGATAATTTCTCTTCGAAATACCTGTCCAACGATACATGCGTCAGGCTCGGGAAACCGCTCGTCATGGGCGGCATATACAGGTTCGAGGGGCAGGCCACCGTTATATTGCCGGGCAAGGGGCCGTGTTACAGGTGCATATTCCCTGAACCGCCCGCGCCGGGCACCATGCTTCCTCCGGAAGAGGCGGGACTACTCGGCTCTGTTCCCGGGGTCATAGGGGCGATACAGGCCACCGAGGCGTTGAAATTGCTGGCCGGCATAGGAGAGCCGTTATCCGGAAGGTTGCTTAGGTATGATGCGCGGACGTGCAGCTTCAGCGTCCTGCGGTTTGGTATTAATAAAGATTGTCCGTCCTGCGGAAGGAGATAGGCAACAGATGACAGCGCGTATTGAGCTATGGGTGATATTCGGGATCGCGATAACCTCGATGATGTACCTGGACCTTTTCGTGCTGAACAAGAAGTCGCATGCGGTCAGGTTGAAGGAAGCGCTCGGCTGGGTCGCGATATGGGTCGGGGCGGCGTTATTGTTCTGCGCGGGCATCTATTTCATGCTCGGGAGGATAAAAGCGCTCGAGTTCCTGACCGGCTATATAATAGAAGAGTCCCTTTCCGTAGATAACCTTTTCGTATTCATAATGATATTCGAGTATTTCAGGATACCGCCCTCATACCAGCCGCGCGTGCTGAAATGGGGCATACTCGGCGCTATAATAATGAGGGCGCTGTTCATAACGGTCGGCGTGGGGCTATTCAAAGCTTTCGACTGGATAATATACGTCTTCGGCGCGCTTCTTGTTTTTACCGCGTTCAAGCTTGCTTTCAGGAAAGAAGAGAAGTTCGACCCCGAGAAGAACCCGGTCCTGCGCCTTTTCAGGAAGTTCTTCCGCGTGAGCCCCGAATACCATGACGACAGGTTCTTCGTCTCCCACAGCGGGCTCTGGTCCGCGACGCCGCTGTTCATAGCGCTGCTCCTGATCGAGTCGAGCGACGTCATTTTCGCAATGGACTCGATACCCGCCGTCCTCGCGATAACCACCGACCCGTTCATCGTATATACGTCGAATATCTTTGCGATACTCGGCCTGCGTTCGCTCTTCTTTGTCATATCCGGGATGATGGGGCTCTTCCGCTACCTGAAGCTCGGAATATCGGCGATCCTCTGTTTTGTCGGCGTAAAGATGCTCATATCGCATTTCATCGAGATCCCGATAACGGTCTCGCTCGGGGCTGTCTTCGGGATACTCATACTGTCTATACTCGCGTCCATTATCCATAAGGAAGGAGGCAAGTAATGCCCGAACTCAGGGAGAGCCTCGCGACCAAGAGATGGGTGATAATCGCCACCGAAAGGGCGAAGAGGCCGGAAGATTTCAAGAAGAACGTCCCCGACGCGCCGGATGTCCCGCCGTACGACGCCAAGTGCCCGTTCTGCGAGGGGAACGAAGCCCTTTCAGGGGAGGAGATATTCGCAATAGGGGGCGTTAGGGTCATCCCGAACAAGTACCCGATGCTGGCCCCCCCGGCGAAGGGCTCACCGACGGAACCTAAACGCCATAAATCCGGCATATACCTGCACATGGAAGGCGTCGGGAAACACGAACTCGTGATAGAGAACCCTGCGCATAATAAATGCATAGCGACGATGAGCTTAGATGAAGTATCGATGATAATCAGGGCCTACCAGGAGAGGTATCTCGCCCTGGATTGGGACCCGTCATATAAGCTTGTCACGATATTCAAGAACCACGGCCCCCGCGCCGGCGCCTCGCAGCAGCATGCGCATTCGCAGATAGTGGCCACGTCCTTCATACCTTTGCACGAAAGGTACGCGATAGGGGAGGCGCAGCGCTATTATGACGAGCTCGGCAGGTGCGTTTACTGCGACATAATAAAGAACGAACTGTCCGAGAAGGAGAGGCTCGTCACGCAGAACGGGAGATTTGTCGCATTCGTGCCGTATGCGGCGGTGCTGCCTTATGAGGTATGCATAATCCCGCTCAGGCATTCCACGACCTTCGCGGACCTTCAGCAGGATGATATCGGGCCGCTCGCGCAGATACTCCGTGAGGTCCTTGCGAAGTTCTACCACGGCATGAACAACCCGGACCTGAATTATATAATCCGGACGGTCCCGCACCATTCCGCCTGCGAACCGTATTACCACTGGCATATACAGGTACTGCCGCGCCTTACCACGCCGGCGGGTTTTGAGATCGGCTCAGGTATCACGGTAAACGTTGCCCTTCCGGAGGAATCCGCCAAATTCTTGAGGGAGTTCAAACTATGAGGAAGAATTACGCTGTATTTTTTGCCGTTGCCGCCGCATCACTGCTTTTACTGCCGTCCTTTTCCGCCGCCGCGCAAAAAAAAGCATCCAGGGCCCCCGAACTCAAGGGATGGCACCTTATCTGGAACGATGAGTTTGCCGGTGATAGCGTCGATAAGAAAAAATGGTATGTCGAGGACGCCGCGCTGGTCAAGAACAACGAGCTGCAGTATTATACGCCGAGGAACGTGTATATAAAGAACGGCAAGCTGGTGCTCAAGAGCGACAAGGTGACGATGGGCGGGCGCGCTTATACGTCCGGCCTCGTCGAGACGAAGGGCAGGTTCACTTTCCAGTACGGCAGGGTCGAGGTATGCGCGAAACTGCCCGGCACTAAAGGCCTGTGGCCGGCGCACTGGATGATGCCGGAGCGCGGCTCATGGCCGCCCGAGATAGATATCATGGAATTGGTAGGCAGCAAGCCGAACGTCATACACATGACGAACCATTACGGAGTCTATCCGCATAACCGTTACGATACGAAAATATTCGCGGGCCCGGATTACACGAAGGATTTCCATGTCTATGCGCTCGAATGGGATGAGGACGAACTGCGCTGGTTCATTGACGGGGTCCAGAGGTCGTCAGTGGCAAGGAACGTGCCGAAGGAGCCGTTCTATATAATACTCAACACCGCCGTCGGAGGGATAATGCCCGGCAATCCGGACGCGACGACCGTCTTTCCCCAGTACCACGAGATAGATTACGTGCGCGTTTACGCAAAGGAGATACCCGGGACGTTCTTCCTCATGACCTCGGCGGAGAACGGCAAAGTGGTCGCGGACCCGCGCCTGCCGAGGTATAACAAGGGCGATAAAGTCAAGCTTACCGCGGTACCGAAGATAGGTTATAAGTTCGCCGGTTGGACGGGAGACCCGTCGCTCGGCGCGAATAATCCCGCCAGGGTCCAGATGACAAAGCATAAGAGCATATCGGCATCCTTTATAGAGGACCCGAACGCGCCCAGGCTGCTGTCGCGCGGCAAAGAGGCATCCGCCTCGACATTCGAGAGCGAAGCGATGCCCGCGAAGTACGTTACCGACGGCGACATGAACAGCAGGTGGTCTTCCGAGTTCTTCGACCCTCAGTGGGTGAGCATAGACCTCGGCAAGCCCTGCGTAATAGAAGCCGTTCGGCTCGAGTGGGAAACCGCGGGCGCCAGGGCCTTCAGGATCCAGGCCTCGGACGACGGCAAGCAATGGGAGACGTTCTACTCGACCGACAACGCTTCCGGAGGGACGGAAGAGATAACGGGATTGAACACCGTAGGAAGGTATGTACGCGTGTACGGCACAGAACGCAGGACAAAATACGGTTATTCGCTTTGGGAGTTCGAGATATTCGGAAAGGAGGCCCCGTAATGAAGTACCTGGTGATCTACGCGCACCCGAACCCGAAAAGTTTCAACCATGCGATTAAAGAGAAGGTCGAAGCGAGGCTGAAGAGGGAAGGGGCGCAGTATGACGTGCGCGACCTCTATGAGCTCGGGTTCGACCCGGTCCTGAAAGGCAGCGACTTCATAGGATTCAAGCAGGGGAAGCCCCCCGAGGACATCATGAGGGAGCAGGACTTCATAAAGAATGCCGATACGCTCATATTCATCCATCCGGTCTGGTGGTTCGGCCAACCGGCGGTCCTGAAAGGTTATATAGACAGGGTCTTCTCGTTCGGTTTCGCCTATACTTCTGACGAGAAAGGCCTCAGGGGTCTGTTGAACGGCAAGAAAGCCGTGATATTGAACACTACCGGCGGTTCGGAAGCGGACTATAAGGACAACGGCTTCAAGGATGCCCTGGGGAAGACGATGGATATCGGCATATTCGGGTTATGCGGCATAAAAGTAATACTGCACAAGTTCTTCCATGCCGTCCCGGCCGTATCGAACGAGGCCCGCGAAGAGATGCTGCAGGATATAAGCACCCTACCGCTCGCATAACATCCGTTTTTTATTGACAAACCGGCTTTGGCGGTGTAAACTTTGTAGTTGAGTGAGCGCTCACTCAATAGGAGACCATATGCCGGGCGTCGCAACAGCACATACCGATACAAGGCGAAAGATAATAGACGCGGTCATGCTCCTCGCCGCGAAAGAGGGCTTTGACCGCGCCACCACACAGCAGATATCCCGCCAGGCGGGAGTTTCGGAAGGCATTATATACCATTATTTCAGGAGCAAGGAAGAACTGTGCCTGAATATGGTAAAAGAGAAGTCCGCCGAGTTCAGGGCGCATGTGATCGACGGCATAGCCGGCATATCCGGGCCCGACAAGAAACTCGATAAACTTATAGACTTGCACGTAGACCTGGTTACGAGCGGTGGCGGCCTGTTCAGGATACTCTTCAGCAGGGCCGGCGGCGTCCCGATAATATTCAGGCAGGCGCTCAGGAACGGCATCCTGCCTTATGCCCAGATAATACAGGGGATAATCAAGGACGGCGTCGATAAGGGCATCTTCAAGCCCATAGACCCGAAGATCACCGCGCTTAACCTGATAGGCATGATGCAGGTCGCGCTTATAGCTATATTGCTGGAGGAAGTCCCTTTCACGGCGAAAGAAACTAAAGAGAACATCAAAAAGCTGTTTTTCGGAGGTGTCCTGAAATGAAGAAGAAGATAATAAAGCTGGTCGTTCTGCTGGTGATCATCGCGGCGGTCGGCGCGGTCGCCGCTTTCCTGCTGCCGAAGAAATTGCCTAAAGGGACGTTCCAGACGACCGGCATAATCGAGGGCACCGAGGTCAACCTCAGCCCGAAGATAACCGAACGCATAAAGGAGATAAGGTTTCAGGAAGGCGATTACGTGAAGGACGGCGAGGCGGCGATACTCCTCGACCCCGAGAAGAAGACCGCCGAATATGAGCAGGCGCAGGCGAACCTCGATGTGGCGAAAGCGGGCGAACGCAACGCGGCCGCGGACATCGAGAAAGCCAAGGTAAGGATCACCGATACGAAACGCGACCTCGAGAGGAATTCGCGCCTGCTGGAGAAAAAACTGGTCGCGCAGAACGACGTCGACAAGGCGCAGACAGCTTACGATACCGCTGTCGCCGACCTGAACAAGGCCGAGGCGCAGAAGGCCTATGCGGAGGCCGGAGTGAAACAGTCGGAGGCGGTCCTGCGCGTCGCTAGGGTCAACCTTGACGATACCGTCATAAACTCCGCGATAAGTGGCATCGTCACGCTGAGGGCTTTCGAGCCGGGCGAATTCGTGCCGGCCGGTTCTACGGTACTTACTGTAGTGGACCTCGATAATATCTGGCTGCGCGTAGACATGGAAGAGACCGCGGTCTCCAGCGTAAAGCTCGGGGATATCGTGAAGATAAAGGCCGACTCGCTCCCGGAGAAAGGGTTTACGGGAAGGGTGACCGAGATAAACAGCGAGGGCGAGTTCGCGACCCAGCGCGACGTGAAGCGCGGGCGCCAGGACATAAAGACGTTCAGGGTCAAGGTCAGGATAGACGAGCCGAAAGGGCTGCTGAAACAGGGCATGACTGCGACAGCCACCTTCGGGGAATAAGGAGCCGATGGCATACGCGGCCGAAGTAAAAAATATAGTCAAAAAGTTCCCGTCCGTCACGGCGGTAAATGACGTCAGCTTTTCCGTAGACGAGGGCGAGATATTCGGTTTTCTCGGCCCTAACGGCGCCGGCAAGACGACGCTCATAAGGATATTGACATGCCTTATGAAACCGACGTCGGGCCGCGCGGAGATAAGGGGCACCGATGTCGTGAAGCATCCGTCCCTCGTAAGGCGCAACATCGGCGTCGTCTCGCAGGCGCTGACAAGCGACCTCGACCTTACCGCTTACGAGAACCTGAACATCTACGGGAAATATTTCGACGTGCCGAAGGGCGAGCGGAAAAAGAGCATCGATTACCTGCTTGAGAAAGTCGACCTCAAGGACAGGGCGAAAGACCTCGTCGCGACGTATTCCGGAGGCATGAGGCGCCGGCTCGAGATTGCGCGCGGCCTCATACACAAACCGTATATCCTGTTCCTCGACGAGCCGACGATAGGGCTCGACCCGCAGTCGCGCCGCGTAATATGGGAGCTGCTCCAGAAGATACGCGAGGAGACGAAACTCACGATATTCATAACGACGCACTATATGGACGAGGCCGACGTCCTCTGCGACAGGATAGCGATAATAGATTACGGCAAGATCGTCGCGCTCGATTCGCCCGCAAACCTGAAAAGGAACATAGGCGGCTTCGATATCATAGAGGTAACGCTGGGTAATTCCGGTCCGGAAGTGATGGAAAAGCTGAAGGCGATGAGCTTCATAAAGAACATCACCGAGAAGGACGAGAGCCTGCGCATATACGTGGAGGACGCGGCAAAGTCGATGCCGGTGCTCTTCGATGAGTTCAAGAAGATGGGCGTCACGACGCAGTACCTAGCGATACACGAGCAGACGCTCGAGGACGTCTTCATTCATTATACGGGCAAGACGATACGGGAGGCGGAAGCCCAGAAGGTCAGCTTCCTTATCGGGGCGGGCGCGCCGAGGAAGATGCCGGGAGCCAGGATATGAGAGCATTGGCGGTGACAGAGAGGGACCTCAAGCGTTTCATACGCAATCCGTTCGTGATCATAGCGAGCATATTCATGCCGCTGATGTACCTTATAATCATGGGCAACTCGTTCCAGGGCGAGCTCAAACACCTTCCGGTCCTGCTGGTCGACCAGGACAAGGGCCCGTATGCCAGGCGTATGGTCGAACTGATGCAGGCGCTCGAGGACGGCCCGCGCACGCTCGAGATTACGAGGGAGAGTGACCAGAAGAAGGCGGTCTCGATGGTAAGGGACGGGTTCTACAAAGCGGTCATAATAATACCGCCCGATTTCAGCAAAGACGTCGTCAAGAACGTGGAGCCGCAGGTCGGCCTGCTGCTCGATAACACTGATTCGATATCCGCGAACAGCGTCTCCGGAGCCGTATCTAGGGCGACGGCCTACCTGAAGACGGAATATACCGCGGTCCGCCCCGACAGGTCGAGGCCGCAGCTGCGTTCTATAGAACTGTACAAGAAGATAGATTACGACGCCTCGCTCGTCCCGGGCATAATCGTCATGGCGATATTCATGGGAACGACGTTCACCGGCGCGTTCAGCCTGGTCATGGATAAGTTCCTCGGCATACACGAGAGCTACCTCTCTACGCCGCTTACGCGGTTCGACCTCGTCGCCGGCACGATAATGAGCGGAGTGCTCATAACGACGATAATGTCCATAGTCGTCATGGTGGGCGGCCTTATGATAACCGGGATCAAGCTCGCCGGAGGAGTGAACACTTTCATCCTGTTGTTGGCGACAATGGTCCTTACCGCGCTCGGGCTCCTGAGCATGATATTCACGGTACTTGGCAGGGCGGACCATCCGAGGATAGTCGGGGTGCTCGTCGGCTTCCTTAACGTCATATTTTATTTCCCGAGCGGCGCGGTATACCCGATAGAGAGCCTGCCGGGCTGGCTCAGGGCTTTTGCCACGGTCAACCCCGAGGCGTACGCGGTCCACGCTTTCAAGGAATTGATACTGAAGGGCTCAGGTTTTGTCGCGGTGCGCGGCGACCTCATGTTCCTCGCGTGCTTTACCGCATTTATGTTATTGTTGGCGACGTTGACGTTCAAGAGGACGATGTGATGGATATCATAAGAAAGCTGATAGCGTTTTTTACGGTCCTGGCCCTGATGGGCGGCGGGGTAGGTTTCCCCGAGGAGCCCCGCGGGCTCCCGGTCCTTAATATAGACGATTGCGTCAGGGCGTCGCTCGCAAACAACCCGAAACTGAAGGAGGCCGTAAGCAATGTCGATTTCAACAGGGCGATGATAGGCGCGGCGAAGTCCGCGTACCTCCCGCAGGCGTCCACGAGCCTCGGCTATACGCATTACGACACGTCGAAGATAACATTGGGCCCCGGCAGCGAAGCTCTGGCGTCGGCAAGCGGATTCGCGAAGCGTTATAATATTGCCGTGGAATCGACAGGCGTGGAACAGCTCATCTGGGATTTCGGCAGGACCCTGAACAGCATAAAACTCGCGAAGGAGAACCTTACTTCGGCGCAGTGCGCGTTCCTCGAGGCGCAGGAGAATACCGTCCTGCGGGCGAAGACGGCTTATTACGATGTCCTGAAGGCGCAGCTGATGCTCGAGGTCGCGAGGGAAGACCTCAGGCAGTCGCAGGTACATCTCGAAAGGGCCGAGGGATTTTTCGAGGTCGGCTACAGGCAAAAGTATGACGTCACGAAGGCCGAGGTTGCCGTGTCGAACGCGAAGCTCAACCTCGTCACCGCCGAAAAAGATTACAAGCTCGCGAAAGCGGCGCTGAACAATGTAATGGGGAATAAGGATAACGCGGATTTTGCCGTCGAAGAAGCTCCGGGCATCGAATTTGCCGATGTCGACACGGATATGTCGCTCAAGACCGCGATGGAGAACCGCGTTGAACTGCTCAAATTGCAGTCACAGGCGCGGGCCGCGCAAGCGGACCTTGAAGTGAAGAAGAAAGGCAACTGGCCGACGGTCACCGCGGGCGGCGCGCACCAGGTAAGCGATACCGATACCGACGGCGTCGGCAACGTGAAGAGCTGGAATGCCGGTGTCTCCGTGAATTTCCCGTGGTTCGACGGGTTCAGGACGAAGGCACAGGTAGAGGCCGCGCAGGCGGGCCTCAAGATGGCGCAGTACGCTATAGAGGACCAGGCCCTCGGCATAACCCTGCAGGTCCAGGACGCGATACTTAGCTTGAGGGAAGCGAAAGAGAGATTTGACGTAAGCGAAAAACTTCTGCAGCAATCGACAGAGAATCTGGAGATAGCCAGCGCGCGATATGATGAAGGTCTCGGTTCCATAATTGAGGTGACCGACGCCGAAACCCAACTAGTGTCCGCCAAGCAAAGCCGCGCGTCGGCGATCTCCGGTTACCTCTCATCCCGCGCGAAATACGAAAAGTCCGTCGGCATCATCTCGCAGTCGATAAGATGATGCGGGCTGCCGCCTCCCGCCGGTTTTTATGCTTGAAATAGCCGTTTTCGGCACTATAATGGTATCCGAGAGGGTAAAAGTTACTTTCATTAAGTGACCATGAAGAGCAGAATAGCATCCGTTATTGTAATCGTTTGCGTGATCTTGCCCGGTCTTTTCGCAGCGGACATTATGGCCATCCCCAAGCTCGTATACAGGCCCGTCGCCGCGATAAAGGCCGTGCTCCCTGACGGATGGTCCGTCAAGGAAGTGACGGATAACGCTACACCTATCGGCTGCGCGGAAGGCAGCGGCTATGCGGTCTTTCTCGCGTCGCCCCGCCAGGCCGCGGCGGAGACGAAGCCCGATTTCGAGGCCGCGGTATACATAATGCCGTCCGACTACAACGACGGCGCCGGGGGGCCGGCAGCGGTCACGGAGAGCGAGAAGATATACATCTGGACCTCCCCGGATGTTGCGGAAGCCGGATGGGCCGGCATAAAAGACGATATTCTTAAGGCCATACTTATAAGTTATTAGGCGGGAATGGACGTGGTAGCCAAAAGACCCAGATTACTACTGCATGTCTGCTGTGCCCCGTGCTGCACCTATCCGGTGAAACTCCTTCAGGATGAGTTCGATGTCGAGCTGTTCTTTTACAACCCGAACATCCATCCTGCGGAGGAATATGCCGCGAGGCTCGAAGAGGCGCACAGGTATGCCGAAAAGGCGGGCATAGAGTTCCACGAATACGGCTATGACAGCGAAGCGTGGTTCCGCGCGACGAGCGGGCTGAAGGACGAGCCTGAAGGCGGCGACCGCTGCGAGATATGCTACAGGATGCGGCTCGGGAAGACCGCGCAATTCGCCGCGACCAACAATTTCGATTATTTCACGACGACGCTGAGCATCAGCCCGCATAAGGATGCCGCCAAGATAAACGTGCTCGGCGCGGCGATAGCGGACATGTTCGGCCTAAAGTTCTACGAGGCCGACTTCAAGCAGGACGGCGGCTTCAAGAAATCCGTCGATCTGTCAAAAGAGGCGGGGCTATACCGCCAGAACTACTGCGGTTGTATCTACAGCAAAAAGGAGAGATGATGTTCGATCTTAACAAGTTGGGAGACCTTTCGAAGATCGCAGGCGAAGCGAAGGTCATGCAGGAAAAGCAGGAGAAGGTCCAGCGCGAGCAGATAGACATGCTCAGGAAGATATCCGGCCAGCTCGACAGGGTGATATCGCTGCTGGAGAAGAGGTAAGATGAAGAAATGCCCGTTTTGCGCCGAGGAGATACAGGACGACGCGATAAAATGCAAGCATTGCGGCGAGTTCCTTAACAAGGGACAGCGCAAATGGTATTTCAAGACGTACGCGTTCGTCATCGCTTTCCTCTGCATCGGGCCGTTTGCGCTGCCGATGGTGTGGTTCAACCCGGATTACGGCAGGATGAAGAAGCTGAACATAACCCTGGCCGCCCTTATCGTGACCGTGGTTATAGTGATAGCTTTCGCGAAGTCGCTCGAAGTTATAGGCGGCTATTACGGACAGATAGAAGATCTGTTCCCAAAAAGATAAAGGAGGAACAAAATGGCTGATAAGGACCTGAAATCGAAAGTGCAGGAAGCTTTGAACAAGATACGCCCGATGCTCCAGGCGGACGGCGGCGATATCGAACTAGTGGATGTCGTGGGAAAGACCGTAAAGGTAAAACTTAAGGGTGCCTGCGGCTGCTGCCCTATGTCGCAGATGACGCTGCAGATGGGCGTCCAGCGCGCGGTCAAGGAAGCGGTCCCTGAAATAGAGAACGTCGAATCCGTCTGAAGGGAAGCCCCGCAATGCCGTTCCGAAGGCGCCGGGAATTTCCCTTGACAAAGCAATACGTGTTTAGTATACTTATCCCAAAAGAAAGGGGGAAACACATATGAAGAACAGATTCCTGATGACAACGATCCTGGTATTGTTTGTTATCGGTCTGCTGACCGTGGGCGCGCCGAATTCATACGCGCAGGATGCCTGGAAGAAGCTTGGCCGCGGCGTCGTCAATACCTTCACGGGATGGCTTGAGATACCGAAGGGTATAGTCGATGAAAGCAAGGCCAATAACGTCTTCACGGGCCTGACAGTCGGAACGATCAAAGGTCTGGGTTTGGGTCTCGTGCGTACCGGCGCCGGTATATATGAAGCCGTTACGTTCCCTTTCCCGATACCGGAAGGTTATGAACCGATAGTAAAGCCTGAATTCGTATATTCAGCTGAATAAGTAATATATTGTAGCTGGAAGAAACATTATTGCGGGGCCTTGAAAAAGGCCCCGTTTCTATTAAATAGCAAATTCGACACGTGAAAAATTACCCTTGACAAACATATTGGCATGTGGCATCATATAAACAACCTACTTATTAACAATACCTTATATACCTGTTTTATAAAGTCCCCTGTTACAAAACATGAGGGGGAAGTGTTGCTCAGAGCGGTCTGTCTGATAATTGTATTACTGGTATCGGTTCCGGTGTCTGCGCTGGATGATGCATCGGGAGGTTCAGAGGTGTTATTAGAAGGTTTCGAATATCTTAACCGGAAGGACCTTGTCGAGAACTTTGCGTCCAAGGTATGGGCATCCTCCGCGGAGTATGAGATAACATTCGAGAGGGGCGCATACAGGACAGGAGAATCCTCGATGGGCCTCGAGTATAAGCCGTCCTCGGGTTCGGGGTACCTGAAGGTACAGAAGCAGTTCCCCGCGCCGCTTAACTGGTCGGATTTCATGGGAATATCTGCTTATATATACGGCGATTCATCGGATAACGAGGTATCGATGAAGTTAAAGGACGGTTACGGCAATATATGGCGTTCGCCGTGGCTAAAGGTCGACTGGAACGGATGGAAACGCGCGGAATTCCGGTTTTTAGAGTTCAGGCCGGACCTTTTCGACGCGGACGGGGGGAACGGCAACAGGCCCATGATGCTGCGGGAGGTAAGCGCGTTCGCAATAACAGAAAAGGGAGCAAGGAATTCAAAGCTGTTGTTCGATGATATAAAGCTCATATCGGATAAATACGTGAGCGGGATAAAACTGGCGGGAGAGAATGAACCTCCCGCCGGTTGTTTTTTGTGGGGTATCGAGGCGCCCGGCGGGAACGCTGTGAAATACGCGGCACCGAAGGACTGGTCTGAGGCAAGCGGCATCTCCTTCAGGGCAAAAGGGGATATGTCCGGAAACGAGTTCGCAATAATGGCGGCGGACAGCGATAATGAATGCTACAGGACGCCGTGGATAAAAAACGTCTGGAACGGGCGGAAAGATTTCTATTATGATTTCGACCTGTTTGTCCGCGAATCATGCGGGGAAGGCGCGGAAGGGGACGGTGTCTTCGGGCAGAAAAGGATTAAATCGCTGTCTGTCATAGTGAAGGGCAAGAAGGCATCGGCAGTTTACCTGGATAATCTGGCATTGTCATGCCATAAAGAGGTCCGCCATTCCGCAGTCGAAGGCCTGAAGGGCTTTTCTTCGGGCGGGAAGGTATTCCTCTATTGGGATTCCTCCGATAATCCGTTCCTGTTGAACTATAAAATATACAGGGACGGTTCGAGGATCGCGGCCACGGACGGCCAGTTCTATTCGGAAGGCGCGCCCGCGGCGGAAAGATTTCACGAGTACGGGGTGGCGGCGGTATACAGCGACGGATATGAAAGCGCGCCGGCGCAGGTCAAGGTCATGACGAAGTCTTCCGGGCGCCTGTCGCGCAAGGAAGAGGTCGCGGTAAACGGGAACTGGATATATGTCGGCGGGAAGAAGTTCTTCGTTAAGGGCGTGGTGTACGACCCTTACAGGCCCGGCCAGGACCCGCGTTTCGATACGCCTTCTTTGAAGTCGGTGGAGGATGGCATGGCGCGCATCAGGCAGGCGGGATTCAATACGATAGCCGCCGTATCCCCCCTTTCCGAGAGGGACATCATAATCGCGGAAAAGAACGGCCTTATGGTCATACAGGGCCTTGATATCGCGCGGATCCAGCAGATAACCGGCTGGTCGCGCCGGCACGGGAATATACTCTATTATACGATATCGGCGGGCATAGATCCGGCCGCGGTACTGGCCTCCGGGCTTACGGAAACAAGGGACATGCTGGTCGCGGCGGCGCACGAAGCAAAGTCGATGGACCCGGACAGGGAGGTATCCGTATCCTACGGCGAACGCTGCGATTATCCGCAGCTTCCCGTGTTCGGCATAGCGGGTGTCGTATCGCCGGAATCCGGTACCGGCGGGCTGATGCCGTACGATTACGCCAGGTGGTATAAGGATGTTTACGCTAAGGACAGGCCCATGGTCGTCAGCGGGATAGGGGGCGCGCAGGCTTTAGAGCTTTTGGACGGGATGATAGCCGCGGGTGCCACCGGAATATGCGTGACGGAGCGCACCGCGGCCCTGAGCAGGGTATTCCTGGATTTCTGGCCGCACTATTCGAAGGCCTCGCGCAATGATATGTATGACCCTTCATCAGCGCTGGATATAAAGACAGACAAGCAGTCGTATAAAGCGGGACAGAAACCAGGGGTCTCCTTTGCCCTGACTCCCGCATCCAATGCCGCGATATATTACTCCATTAACGACATGAGGAACGGCATATCCAACAGGTTTGCCGCAAAGATGAACGCGTGGGGGGCATATAAGTCCTCTTTCACGCTTCCTTATAATACGGATGACAATATATTTTCGGTGTTTGCCGTTGCCGTGACTGCCGGAGGAAAGAGGGCTGTAGGCCTGAAGCACATAAATGTCTCCGAGGACAAGTCGCTCAAGGAGAAGTTCAGGGCGGAAGTGAAGGTCTACGAAAGGCCTCCTTATGAAATAAAGCATACCGCACAGCGGGTGCAGGTCGACGGCCTGGCCGGGGACGAATGGTCGGGAGCCTCCGTCATATATATGGACAGCTCACGTGCCGGTAAACCGGTATTGAAGTCTGGGGATTGCGCGGGCGACAGGGACCTGTCGGGCAGGGTGAAGCTGCTTTGGGACGAGGATAACATTTACATCCTCGCGGAGATCAAGGACGACATGCCGATGGTCAACAGCAGGTCACGCCATAATATCCGGAACGGCGACGCGCTGGAGCTCTTCCTGAGCTCGGACCCGGACAACCTCCCGAAGGAAGGTTATTCCTCGAGGGATTTCCAGGCGGTGTTAGGGGCCAATGAGACGATGTGGATATACGGACAGTCGGGCAGGGGGACGAGGAATGCCGCTCCGGAGGATTCCGATATAGCCGTCAGGAAGACCGAGACTGGCTATATCATCGAAGCGAGGATCTCGACCGGAAACTTCGGGTACGACGATTTTACCGCGGGCAGGGAACTCGCGCTTGACGTGGCTCTTGATGATGCCGACGGTACGGGCGCCAGGGAATGCCAGCTGATATGGAACGGAGCCGAGGACAACGACAGGAATTCGAGGTACTGGGGAAGGGCGGTCCTTAGGCCGGGCCAATAGCGTCTTGTATTGATTTTATGCGCTTAAAAGGTATAATTGTATAGGCGCAAAAGGCATGTTACTGTTAACA
The DNA here is from genome assembly GCA_041651455.1 of Candidatus Omnitrophota bacterium. Taxonomy (GTDB): domain Bacteria; phylum Omnitrophota; class Gorgyraeia; order Pluralincolimonadales; family Pluralincolimonadaceae; genus UBA6215. Next base: position 87,052 of record JBAZJG010000006.1, on the reverse strand, counting down.
TATTCACGATATCCTGAGGAGGGTTACATGGGGGTTAGAAGGTGTTTTTTATGCGTTTTGATAATCACGTTTTTAACCTGTCCTTTATCAAAGGGTGCGGTTGCGGCTGAGATCAAACCCCTGTTCGACCCCGGGACCGAGGAGATAGTCGACTACGCGAAATACGGTGAATTCACTAAAGTCGGCACCGAGCAATATAAGTATACCATCAAGGACAGGAAGGGCCTCTCCGCCGCCGTCGGCGAAGGGATATATCCCAGCACGAGCGTATATAAGGACCCTGGTTACAGGGAAGCCCAGGCCACCGGCAAGCTTACCGGCAACCAGTGGGAGTTCGTCAACAACGACGACCAGGTCCTCACCTTCTATAAGTGGGCCACGACGAGCGAAGAACCCGGGGTGAAACAGCATTATACCGCCGTAGCGCTCGCGAAAGCCGGTTACACGCTGCAGGCCATAAAGGCGCATTATGCGGTCCTCGTGAATTTCCCGAAGTCCGTCGGCTGGACGTTCTGGCATACCCCGCTGTACATATCGAAGATGTCGCTGAACGACCTCGAATACCTCATAAGGACGCATCCCGAGCTCGGCATAAAACTTGTTGACGCGAAGATAACGATAGAGAATTCCTACGATAACGAAATATCCAACGACAAGTTCATGATAAACCCGGGCAGGCTGGTTAAGGTCAGCCCCGGGGAAGTGGTCCCGGCTAAGGTCGACGTTTCCAAGCTCAAGGTAGTGAAGAAAGCGGGCGGAGAGCACGTAAAGCTCGTCAAGTACGAGAACGGGCACTGGCAGCTCCTCGTGGACGGCAAACCGTTCCCGATGAAAGCCATGGCGTATTCGCCGAACAAGGTTGGGCTCTCGCCCGACAACGGTACGCTCAACGTGCAGACCGACTGGATGACCGCGGATTTCAACAACAGCGGGAAGGCGGACGGGCCGTTCGACGCATATATCGACGCCAACAAGAACAACAAGAAGGACGCGGATGAGGCCGTTATCGGAGATTTCCAGCTGATGAAAGATATGGGCGTGAATACGATACGCCTCTACCACCATTCCACGAACAGGGACCTGCTGAAAGAAGGGTACGAGAAGTACGGTTTCATGTACCTGATGGGGGATTTCCTCGGCATGTACGCGGCGGGCTCGGGGGCCGACTGGTACAGCGGTACGGATTATTCGAATCCGGAGCACCAGAAAAAGATGATGGAGAGCGTCCGCCAGATCGTCACGGAGTATAAGGACGAGCCCTACATACTGATGTGGGTCCTCGGCAACGAGAACAATTACGGTTTTCCCGGGACGCCGGAAGTCGAGCCCGGAATGGGCTGCCGTGCGAAGCTGCAGCCGGACGCGTATTATTCGTTCGTGAACGAGGTCGCGAAGATGATAAAGTCGATAGACCCCAACCACCCGGTCGCTATCTGCAACGGCGAAACGGTCTACCTGAACTATTTCGCGAAACACTGCCCGGATGTGGACGTCTTCGGCGCGAACGTATACCGCGGGCCGAACGGGTTCGGAAGGACCTACTGGGAAGACGTCAAGGACATGACGGACAGGCCGTCGATAATAACCGAATACGGCTGCCCTTCTTATATAAAGGATGACCCGCAGAAGGGCGAGGAACTGCAGGCGGAATACCATAAAGGGAACTGGGAGGATATCGAATACAATATGGCGGGCTCCGGATACGGCAACGCTCTGGGAGGAGTCTGCTTCGAGTGGGTGGATGAATGGTGGAAGGCCGGTCCTCCGCCGCAGCTTGACCCGGCAAAACAGGATTGGGAAGGCTGGGATTACAAGGCAAAGACAAGGATACCCGGCAATTTCAGGGGGCCGTTCCCGGATGGATGGCTCCACGAGGAGTACCTTGGCGTCGCAAGCCAGGGAGACGGTGCGGACAGTCCGTTCTTGAGGCATCTGAAGAAAGCGTACTTCTGGTACAAAGAGAATTGGACAAAATAACGAAAGGGGGTTGAGCAATGAAGAAGTTAGTGGTGGCGGTAGTGACCTTGGCGGTACTTGCCGGCGCGGTCGGCCTCACGTACGCCGAGTTCAAGAAGTTCAACGTTTACTCCGAGAGGAGCGCGAGGGATAACCATTATATCCCCTCGGGTTGGATGGGCGACTGGGGTGACATAAAGCTGGATACGGGATGGAAGGATAACCCGCATTCGGGTACGACCTGTATAAAGATCACCTACACGGGCGAACAGAAGCAGGGAGCCGGCTGGTGCGGTATCTTCTGGCAGAATCCCGCGAATAACTGGGGCAGCAAACCGGGCGGTTTCGACCTGACCGGCGCCAAGAAGCTTGTCTTCTGGGCGAGGGGCGAGAAGGGCGGAGAGATGATCTCCAAGACCCAGGTAGGCACATTGGCGGAAGTCAAGATGGGCGGTATCACGGGCGAGTATGCCGATACCGATTCCGCGTCTATAGGCCCTCTGACGCTGACGCCGGAATGGAAAGAGTATTCGATAGACCTTACGGGCAAGGACCTCTCGTATATATCGGGCGGTTTCTGCTTCGCGGCGAGCGCGGCCGACAACCCGGAAGGGTTCACGATCTACTTTGACGACATATATTACGAGTAGACCGTAGGGTAATTAAGGGGTATAATAGGTAAACGAAGAAGCAGGGATCCCGGCGCTTCTTGAAAAAGAAGCGCCGGCTCTTTAAAAGTGTTAGGTGTAAACCTTTCCCGGGCCATGAGCATCTAATAAGGTAGAAGGGGGATTTGAGATGAGGTTTTCGGCAGTCATGATATTGGCCGCGTTCATTGTTTCGTGCGCGCCGTCGGGCACGGCTTCTCCGGGCGCCGACACAAAGTCGTTCAACGTCTATACCGAAAAGACGGCCAGGGACAATCATTTCTTTCCTTCCGGATGGATGGGGGATTTCGGGGATATAAAACTGGATGCCGGATGCAAGGACGGGCCCCATTCGGGCGCGAATTGCATCAAGATAACCTACAGCGCCGAGCAGAGCCAGGGTGCGGGTTGGGCCGGGATGTACTGGCAGAATCCCCCGAATAACTGGGGAAATGAGCGGGGCGGTTTCGACCTGACGGGCGCGTCGAGGCTCGTCTTCTGGGCGAAGGGCGCGAAGGGCGGGGAAAAAATAGCCGAGTTCAAGACCGGCGGCATCACCGGGGAATTCGCCGATTCGGACACGGCCACGATAGAGAATATAGTACTTACCAAGGACTGGAACCAGTATTCGATTGACCTTTCGGGCAGGAACCTCTCGCATATTTCGGGCGGGTTCTGTTGGGCCGCGAGCGCCGCGGACAACCCGGACGGGTTCACGATATACCTGGACGACATATATTTCGAAAAAGCGCAATAAACCGTATCAGCTTCGCGAAAAAAAGGGGGATCGCAGATGAAAAAGGCAGGGGCATTGTTGCTTGCGCTGGCTGTTTTTACCGGCGCCGCTTCACTGGCTTACGGCGAATTCAAGAAGTTCAACGTATATACGGAAAAGACCGCCAGGGACAACCATTACACTCCTTCGGGATGGATGGGCGACTACGGCGATATCAAGATCGATACCGGAAGCAAGGATGCGCCGCATTCCGGCACGACCTGCATCAAAGTGACATACACCGCCGATCAGAAGCAGGGCGCCGGCTGGGCGGGCGTATACTGGCAGAATCCCCCGAACAACTGGGGCACGCAGCCGGGCGGTTTCGACCTGAAGGGGGCCACAAAGCTCGTCTTCTGGGCGAAGGGCGCGAAGGGCGGAGAGAAGATAGCCGAGTTCAAGACCGGCGGCATCACGGGCGAATATGCGGATAGCGATTGCGCCGGCACGTCCGAGATCACGCTTACGTCCGATTGGAAGGAATACTCGATAGACCTGACGGGCAAGGACCTTTCCTCGATAGCGGGAGGTTTCTGCTGGGTGGCAAATGCCGCCTCTAACCCGGACGGCTTTACGATATATCTTGACGATATAATCTACGAGTAAAGTGGAGAACAAGGAGGGTAATGTAATGAGAAAGTCAGTATTAATTATTGCCGCGTTAGTCCTGTTAGTGAGCGCGGCAGGCGTTTCGTATGCCGAGTTCAAGAAGTTCAATGTTTATGCCGACAGGTCATCGCGCGATAACCATTATATCCCCTCCGGCTGGATGGGCGATTATGGCGATATCAAGCTTGACACCGGATGGAAGGAGAACCCGCACGAAGGTACGACCTGCATCAAGATAACCTGCACCGGCGAACAGAAACAGGGAGCCGGCTGGTGCGGCATCTACTGGCAGAATCCCGCGAACAACTGGGGCATGAAATCGGGCGGTTTCGACCTGACAGGTGCCAAGAAACTGGTCTTCTGGGCCAGGGGCGGCAAGGGCGGCGAAGTGCTTGCCGAGGTAAAGACAGGAGGCATTACCGGTGAGTACGCGGATACCGATACCGCTTCTATCGGGCCGCTGACGCTCACGCCGGAGTGGAAGGAATATGTCATCGACCTTACGGGCAAAGACCTGACCTATATTTCGGGCGGGTTCTGTTGGGCAGCGAGCGCTGCGGATAACCCGGACGGTTTCACGATTTATTTTGACGATATCTATTACGAGTAAAGAATAAAAAATGGATCAACATAACTTACGCTACGAGCATCACGAGCACCACGCGGGGCAGGGGGCGCATCACCATGGCCACCACACCGCGCATGCGCATCACCACAAGCGCAAGGATGGCAAGAAAGGGTTTTACCTGTTATTGTTGCTGGCGTTGTTGATGTCATTCATGATAGGCGGATGTTTCCTCTTCAGCAAGATGTCCTCAAAACCCGCGGCAAAGGGCAAGAAGACGTTCGTCGAGAAGATGCCCAACGGCCATTTCCGTCTTGTCGTAAACGGCGAGACCTATGTGGTAATGGGCGTCTGCTACCAGCCGGTCCCTCCGGGGCAGGATTATACCTATAACTGGTGGGGCGACCCGACCAAGCCGTGGCTTGTGGACGGGCAGCTGATGAAGGACGCCTCGATAAATACGGTGCGTTTCTACCAGCCGGGAGAGAGCCAGCAGGAAACGAAACAGGTCCTTTCCGACCTCTACAGCAGGTTCGGCATCCGCACTATAATGGGCCATAACCTCGGCATCTATGATATACCGCCGCCTAACTACGCCGATGAGGGCTACAGGCAGCAGGTGAAGGAAGAGGTCCTCAGTATCGTTAAGGCCTATAAGGACGAGCCCGGGATACTCTTCTGGCTCCTCGGCAACGAGAATAATTACAGTTTCGACGACCAGATCGCTCCGTGGGGTTCCGACGAGCTCGACAGCATAGAAGACCCGAAGGAGAGAGCGAACGCGAAAGCGAAACTGTATTACAGCTTCGTTAACGACATTGCGAAGGAGATCAAAAAGATTGACCCGAACCATCCGGTTGCGATGGGCAACGGCGAGGTCTTTTTCCTCGATGTTGCCAGCACGGTGACTCCCGATATAGACATACTCGGGCTCATATCCTACAGGGGCATGAGCTTCGGCAACACATGGGAGCAGGCGAACAAGAGGTTCGGCAAGCCGATAGTCCTGACTGAGTTCGGCTGCGACAGGTATAACGCGCTGACCAAAAAAGAGGATGAGGATATACAGGTTAAGTTCCTTATATCGCAGTGGAAGGAGATTCTCAGGAACACCTGCGGCAAGACCGGCAAGGGCACAGTGCTCGGCGGGTGCATATTCGAATGGAACGACGAGTGGTGGAAGCATGATGCCGCGAACCCCGCGAGCTGGTATGTCCAGGATGAGACAGCCGGCTGGACGAACGGCGCCTATTATTTCGACATCGAGGTCGAAGGCCACATGAACATGAACGAGGAATGGTACGGCATAGTCGGCATGAGCCTCGAGAAGGAGAACGGTGTCAATAAGAGGATCCCGAAGAAGGCATACTACGCCCTCAAGGAATTATGGGCGAAGGGCTGCGATGTAGTAGAGCCTCCGAGGGTAGGCAAGAAACCCAACTAGTAACTGGAGCCATCCTCCGGGGGGACACCCTCGAAGATGATAAAAAAGGGGACATCCTGCATAAAGCAGGGTGTCCCCTTTGTGCATGGCTCCGTCAATCCTTATTCTCTTAGATGTGCGTCGGCGTATTGCGCGATCATCTCGGCGACCTTTGTGGGAGGGATCACCGAGAAATAATGGTCGACGATGCAGTGGGCTATCTCGTGGGCCATCACGTTGGCCGATATCTTCTCCTCGCTCATGAAGAGCGAATTAAGCTTGAAGATGTAATATGCGATAAAATTATTATTCTGGTCGAAGATCTCCATATATATCCTGTCGAGGTCGTCCTGCCCCTTATAAATCCGGACGTTCAGGTGCAGGCCCTTTGGCCTCATGTCGAGGATCTCCTGGACCTTGAAGAATATAAGGTCGAACTTATAGGCGATCTCCCCTTCGGTATCATTCGAGGCGCGGGAGGGTTTTTCGGTAAGGCCGAAATCTATCTTATATGTGTCGATCCTGTTGTTGACTTTCCTTATGTCCACGTCATGCTTGAAAAAGATCGTGCAAAAGATACTGTCGATCGCCGTCCAGTCGCTGCCGTCCGTGAATGTCCCTTCGGCAGTGATGCTCGCATGCGCGGCGCTGACCGAAGCGCATGCCAACATAACGGCGAACGCCAATATCGAGCATATCTTAAAGAAAGAGAGGCCGCGTTTTATCTGCCGGACCTTGTTTTCCGCCGGCCCGACAGCCTTTTCTATATCGTTGTCGGAAAGGCCCTTTTTCCTGAGCATCTCCCTCAGGGAGGCGACCTCGGCCTCGAGCTCTTCCGCCTTCGCTTTAGACGCCGCTATCGGCTCCTTCAGGTTCTTCATCGTCTTGTTTAGGGTGTCGGCGAGCGCCTTGATCTCGTCCGCCTGCCTCAGGTGGACATCCACGGTCAGGTCGCCCTCTCCCAGCTCTTCCAGTGATTTCTCGAGACGGAAGAGCGGCCCCGCTATCCTGTGGGATATGAAGAGGACTATGACTATCGTGGCTATGCTGACGAGGACCACGGCCGTTATTCCGCTAGATATAAGTATCGGCATCATGAAATCGGATGTACTCTTGACGGTAAAGCGGAGGTTCTCGAAGCTCGCCGTGGACGTATTTCCCATGAAAAGGTAGGATACGAACGACATTATAAGGCATGCCAGTATGAGCAGAAGGCAGAATTTCACGATGAAGCTTGCCTGGAAACCTTTTTTAATGAAGTAGTTGCGTCTGCGGTTCTGGCTGCCGGTCGTCTTCATTTTATGGTTATCTTCTCCAGGGCATCGGCGTTGATCTCAACGGGGGTCTTTTTCTCCAGCTCCTCGATCCATGACCTCAGCGCTTCGCCGGCCTTTATGTTCCGGTCCTTGTCCGCTTCCGGTATCTCCGAGAGTATCTCTTCGGACCTTTCGTCCAGCAGCGAGCGAAGCAGGCTCTGTTCCCAGAAGCGTTCGACCATCTTCATGAACTGAGGCTCCTTGTCAAGCCCGCGGCGCTGGGCCTCCAGAAGCAGCACCTTCTTCTGTATTATCCCGTCGAGGACCTGTTCTTTCGTGACCTTTTGGAGGTATTCCGGAGGGTATAACGCAAGCTCGGACATGAAATCGTCCCTGTATAGGGAGTAGCTGCCGATCGTCGCTATGGCCTCTTTCTTGTGTTGCTGTTGCGAACAGCCCTGGAGGCAAAAGGCCGATGCGGCCGCAGCGAGCACGAGGCAGATCGTCTTGTTCATAGGGGTATTATAAGTGCTTTACTTCCATTTTTCAATATGATAATTTATCCGCATGGCGAGGATAGCGTGTTTTGCGGCGATTATATGTTTCTTATCCGTTGCGGCGGACTGCCCGGCAGAATACAACATGGTTACCGGGAAGGACGAGAACATCATCGTCTCCCCTGAAAAGGAGATGGAGATGGGCGATTCTATCGCAAAGAAGGTCGAGGCCGTATATAGGCTGGATCCCGACAAACACGCCCAGGAGAGGGTCGAGCTTATAGGCCAAAGGCTCGCCAAGTACTGCGACCGCAAGGAGCTCATATACCATTTCAAGGTGCTGGCCGTCGACGATATCAACGCCGTATCCCTGCCGGGCGGATGGGTCTATGTCTTCTCGGGCCTCATCGATGTCTGCAAGAACGACGACGAACTCGCCGGCGTAATAGCGCATGAGATCGGGCATATTGCCGCGCGCCACCACATGAAGAAGCTACAGCAGAGCTCCGTGGCCAGCATAGCGATGATACTTGTCGCTGCGACGCAGGGGGGCAATGCCGCACGGGCGACCGACCTCGCAATAACCTCCCTTATGGCCTCGTATTCCCGCGAGGATGAGTTCGAGGCGGACAAGCGCGCAGTCCTTTATACGAAGGAAGCGGGGTATGACCCGCACGGCGTGATGACCTTCATGGAGACGATGAAGAGGGAGAAGAAGAACGATATAAGGCCATATTCCTACTTCAAGACCCACCCTTACGTAGGCGAGAGGATGGGCAAGATAGAGAGCGCGATAGAGGGAAGGACCACCTTCAGGGAATGGATCAACAAGCCGCTCGATAACAAGTGGTAAAGTTCCTGCCGTAATACGCACCCAAAATTAACAAATATTTACCCTTGACTTATGCCCGATATATATTATACTGGTATACGTCCAGTATATATATGGGGAGATGGTGACGGGAAGGGGGTGAAAAAGAATAATGAAGAGATTCTCTATTTTAGTCGTTTTGGCTGTGTCCCTCCTGTTCGCATCAGGCGTTTCGGCTGCAACCTGGGAGGATTTTGAGACCTCGACTCCTCCGGCCCTGCCTTCCGGTTCTTACGGATTCCAGGATACGGGAGAGCTTTCGGAGGCCACGGTTGCGGGAGGGCCCAGCGGTAATTACCTAAGGCTTAACGGCACCGATGTGAACGGCAACTGGTATTTGGGCGGATGGGGAAATTACAAACCGCAGAACTGGTCGGGCCTGTCAGACTTGGTCGTCAGCGTGAAGGGAGACGGCAGCTACGGCACGATCAAGTATGAGCTGTACGAGAACGACGGCGATGTATTCGCGGGCGGCTATTACGGCTCTCCGACCTACACGCCCGTCGATTGGACGGGCTGGAAGACGATATCGCTGCCTTTCGCGAACTTTGTCGACCAGAACGCGGGGACCGGCGATGACGTATGGACCGGCGACCTCAAGCAGATCAACCTGGTCGTGGCATGCGGCGGCACCGCACCCGGAGGCAGCGTAGACTTCGGCGTCGATGACATCCAGGCGGTACCGGAACCGGCAAGCCTGCTGCTTCTCGGCTCGGGTTTAGTCGGGATGTTAGCGGCCTCCAGAAGGAAGAAGTGATCCGCTTCTAAGTATAGACAACCCAGTTCGTTTGGGGAGGTCTGATAGTAATGCAGTCCCCCAACTCTCAGGCCTCCCTAAACTATTTACAGGCGGGGATAAGATGCGCGGTAAGAAAGGCGTGGCGCTGATACTCGTGGTGGGCGTGTTATCGCTGATGGCGCTCATAGGCACGACCTTTGCCGTGAACATGCTTTTGGCCGGCAAGGAGGCCGTGAACTACTCAAGGGGCTTAAAGGCGAGGTACCTCGCGGAAGCCGGGATCGCCAAGGCCATAGCCGAGCTCAAAAACGGCCCGGAAGGGGCCGCGAATACCGCTTTCGATACGTCTTCGGAAGCATGGTATTCCGGTTATTCTGAAGGCGGCTATACGGTCACGGTGATAGATTGCGCGAGGCAGATAAACGTGAACAATACCGAAAACAGCAGGATCGGCCAGATGATGCAAAACCTTAACACAGCCCTGGGCAACCCGCTGACTTCCATAGAGTGCCAGGCTGTCGTGGATAACGCCCCGTATACCACAAAGGAAGAGATAAAGATCAGGGCGGGCATAAGCGCCGCCAAATACGACTCGATAAAGGAATATGTCACATTATACGGTTATAAGGACCGGAATACTTTCCTGCCTGACGATACCACGACGGAGGAAAGGGCGCCGGTCAATATCAACACGTCTTCGGAACCCGTCCTGCGGGCGGTGCTCCGCAGCCTCGTAAACAGCGACGCGAAGTCGCAGGGCCTTGCGCAGGCGATCATCGCCGCGCGGCCGTTCACCGGCTGGCAGCAGTTCGACGCGTTCATTGACAATTATATCGGGCTGAACCCTGCGGAGAGAAGGGAAGTAAAGGACGGCGCGAACCCGAACAGGACGAAGCCGGCGGCCTATTCGACGGAGTTCTGCTTCAATTCCGGCGGTTATTATGAAATGACGTCGTCGGGGACCGTGAGGAATATCGCGGGGATCGCCGTTGCGTCAAGGCAGGCCCATGCGGTAATAAAAATTTTCGATATATGGAACGAGACGACAAAGGGCCAGTTCGCCCGGGTATGGCGCAACGACAACTGGGCCTCCGGCGCGGGGGAGGGGGATATGTCGAACGGGGAGATGGTCCGGGTGAATTTCATGGACAGCTGCCCGGTAAGGTCCGACCAGGACTGGAACGGTGCCGCTGTAACGGATTACGACGTAATAAAGAACTCGATAAAGGCGGGGTTCTGGGACAATTTCACCGAGAATATAGACGGCAATGTCGGCCAGCAGACCGACTGGACGAATAACGAATGGAACCCGAGGGACGGGATATGGAACACGACGGTCATTGGGCAGTACGACACGGAGACCTCCGATAATACGAAATTATGGCCGACCTGCGACCTCGGCTTAGAGGCTTCCCCGAGATGGATGTGGACTAACCACAGCGCGCAGGTGTATATAGACGACAAGATAAGGACCTATGACATGCGCATGAGGTTCTGGTGGGACGCTATGGAGCCGATCGATTACGAGTACCCCATAACAAACCCCGCATTATACGCTTTCAGGTTCCAGAACGACGTAGGCAGGATCGTCTTCAAGAGGACGAGCGCCGGGGACGCGAGCTATTACCTTGAGGACATGCAGCAGGGCGTTGCGTACGGCGTGGACCCGGGGCCCCTGCCCCATACCGGGATGCTGCATATATGGGCTAGCCCTTCATGGGCCAATTATTCGGAGCCCTATGTCCTGCGCAAGACGCTGCGCGTGGTATGCCAGAACAGGATATATTGGGCTTATTGCAATGCTTCCTCGGGCAGGATGCAGGAAGGCAATTACACTTTCTCGAATATAAACGGCAGCGGGACGAACGCGGCCGGGCTCATGAGGTTATACGGGGAATACCACCTGCCGGCTTTCGACAATGTCAGGATAATACCGCAGGACGGCTATTATGTGTCGGCCCCGAACGGCACCGGCGCCGTCGCGGCCTGGGGTTCGATCGCGGGAACCGTAACCGTCCCGTCCACGGCAAATGCGGCCTCGGAAAGGGTTGACCTGCTCACAAGCGTTGACGGCGGCAATACGTGGCAGGCGCCGGGGGCCGGCGGCGGGATCACCTCGCCGGCGGCGTCCTCGATACAGTACAGGGCGAATTTCATTTCCAACGATAACGCGCTGGCGGCGACAAAACCCTGGTATAGCGAGACCGCGGTCCTTGAGGATGTTACCGTATCGTTCATGCCAAGGGCGCAGATCGTCTACTGGCAATGAGGAGGTGCCGGATGAAGAGCTTCGTATTAGCGTTTGCGGCAATGTTAAGTTTCGGGGCCTGCGCGGCCGATGACGGCATATTCATGCCGAACTGCGATCCCGACGTGAAGATCGCGGTAGGCAGGATAAGCCGTATCGAGGACAGGCAGGAGCGCGAGTCATGCTGCAGGGCATACCTGGATCTTGCGGAGAAGCTCATGAAGCGCGCAAAAGAGCATGATATACCGTTGAAGAAGAGCAGGTACTTCATCCTCGCAAGGGGATGTTTTGAGGTCGTAAAAGGGTGCGCCAGTGAAGGCATCGCCTGCCGGGCGCGGGCAGGCGCGGAAGCGGAGGGATACAGCCCTCCGGAAGGCATGGAGACGCTGGCAGAAAAGGGCATTGCGCTGTGCAACGGCGGCCTGGCGGGCCAGCTGAGGCTGCCGGGCATCGAGCCGGGCGGCAGCGCGGAAGGTATAATTGCGGGCCTGCGTTCGAAGACAGGCGACGAGAAGAAACAGGCATCAAGGAATTATCTCGAGGCGGCGAAGTACTACGAGGGCCTTTCGAAGGCCTGCGACGGGCCCGACCGTGCGGAATACGGGCAGGCGGCCATGATGTGCTATCTTATAGTCTCGGAGATAGACCCCGACCCGAAGGTAAGCGGCAAGGCCTGGGCCGGATATAAGAGATGCGGAGCATATACCGCTTCCCTGCGCGCCGGCAGGGCGATGTAAAATATTTGCAATTTACGAATGATGTGGTATACTACCTGTATAGAAAGGTAAACCAATGAGATTGATACCGGCCATGATACCGTTATTCCTGTCCATCGCGCTTTTCGCCTCCTGCGGAAGGGCGGATTGCGCGGCAGCGGACCCCGCGGCGCAGGACATCCCCGAAGGCTGCCTGTGGGGCATATTCATGGAGAACACCCCCATACGCATCGCGCCGATAAACCGTTTCGACGCCGCCACAAACAAGAAGTCCGGCTCCGTGATGTTCTACATCGATTGGCAGAAGATCTTTCCGCTGGAGGACTGCAAGGCTATCGTCGATTACGGCGCGATACCCCACGTCACATGGGAACCCTGGATAAAGAAGGACGGCAAGGACATAATCTACCTTGATAACATAATCAACGGGCAATACGACGAATATATAAGGACATTCGCTAAGCGCGGAAAGAGACTCGGGACCTCGTATTTCCTTCGTATGGGCCACGAGATGGACGGCAACTGGTACCCGTGGTCCGGCGCCCAGAACGATAAGGACCCGAAGAAGTACATTAAGGCGTGGCGCCACGTATACGACCTCTTTAAAGAGGTCGGCGCCGATAACGCGATATGGGTCTGGTGCGTCATGGATACCGAGGTGCCGTGGACCCAGTGGAACACCTACAGCAATTACTACCCGGGGGACAACTACGTCGACTGGGTATCTATAGACGGTTATAACTGGGGCACGGCCGAGAAGTGGAGCCGCTGGAACCCGTTCGAGAAGATTTTCGCGAAGCGCTATAAGCAGCTGACGGAAAAATATCCCGGTAAACCGATAATGATAGGCGAGTTCGCCTCGGGCGATGCCGGCGGCGACAAGATACAATGGATAAAAGACGCCTTTGTTGCGCTCAGGCAAAAATTCCCGCGCGTAAAAGCAATTGTGTGGTTTAATATAAAGAAGGAATGCGACTGGCGGCTTCACGGGAAAAATGATATACTCAAGGCGTTCTCGGAAGCGGTATCCGACCCGTATTTCAAGAGCGACCCCGTGTATTTTTCCAAACTGCTGAAAGGGTTCAGCCTTCCGGAGGGCGTCACGGCGGAACTCAGGCCGGCCCCGCAGGCGGAATACGCAAGGCCGGTGATCGAGATTATAAAGGCGGCCGCACCCGTCACGGCGGACGGCGACCTCTCCGAATGGGCGGATGTTGTGCCGGTCGTGATAAGCGACAAGAGGAACGTGATCATGGGCCAGGATATCTGGAAAGGCCCCGACGATATAAGCGCGGAAGTATACCTGATGTGGGACGAGGCGAACCTTTATGTCGCGGCAAAAGTAAAGGACGACAAGCCCTTCATCAACGATAAGCGCGGCGACGCGATATGGAACGGCGACAGTTTCGAGATCGCGTTCAGCCTCGACCCTGAGGCCGACCCGAACAGGATGGCTTTCGACGCGGCGGATTACCAGATCGGTTTCAGTACCGGCAACAGGAAAGAAGTGATCCCGCAGAGATGGTCATGGCAGTTGAAGAACAGGGTCGAAGGAGTGCAGTCGGCGGTATATAAGCCGGAGGGCGCAGCCGGCGGGTATATTGTCGAGGCGGTGGTGCCGTGGAAGTCATTCTCGCAGGACTTTGTACCGTCGCCCGGCATGAAGGTCAGCTTCAACGCGGCATTGAACGATTCGGACACGAAGGACAGGCACACTCAGATGGTCCTCTCGGGGGACGAGAGATTTTATGAGGAACCTTGCCAGTGGGGCTTTGTCGTATTCAAAGAAAGGGGGCAGTAAAGATGGGAAAGAGGGTGTTTGCGGTAATGTTCTTGTGCGGTTTGGCGCTTGTAGGCGCAGCGAGGCTTGCGCAGGCCGAGACGGTAGATTATTACATCGACGTGATAGACGAATCGAACGGCCAGTATAAATACGTATACGGAGGAGGCACGGAGTTCGAGATCAACAAGTCCGGCGCAAAGTCGGGAGACGCCTGCCTTACGGCGACGCTTGACTGCACGCAGTGGTCCGGCGCGGCGGTGGGGCATTATCCGCTCGCGGACCTTACACAGTATAAGAAACCCGGCATAGAGTTCTGGGTGAAAGGTGCGGAAGGCGGGGAGAACTTCGAGGTCATACTCATAGACGCGGACGACAGCGACGGCAACAAGACGGAGATAGGTGTCATGGCTACCCCGAACTTCGTCAGGACTACCAAGGAGTGGCAGAAGGTGGTCATACCGTTCACCGCCTATCCCAAGAAGGGGCAGTACTGGGACGCGAACAACAGCAAGATGGTTACCGGCATAGATTTCAACCCGGCCGAGCTTAAAGAGATCAAGTTCGCGGTCGGCCCGGCATATAACAAGGGCAAGAAATCCGTCACGATACATATCGACGAGCTTAAGGTCGTCGATATCAAATAACAGGAGGGTCCCGTGAGCCCGAAGGTGGACAAGTCGAGCGGAAAGTTCTTCTACCAGCAATTCGCCGATATACTGCGCAAGCAGGTCCAGGCCGGCCAGTTCAAGCCCGGGGAACCGATACCTTCGGAACGCATCCTGAGCAAGGAGCACGGGATCAACCGCATCACATTAAGGCGCGGCATCGCGCAATTGATAAGGGAGGGCTTTCTGTATTCCGTACCCGGCACCGGGACGTTCGTCTCGGACGCGGAAGGACTGCAGAAAGCCCATGCCTTTTCATCGATGAAGCGCCAGTCGAGGCGCAAGAACGTCGCGTGTATCCTGAGGCGCCTCAACCCGACCTCGCAATCTCCCATATTGAGCCCTTACTACGTCGGCATATTCTCGATGATGCAGAAGGAAGCCCTGAGGATGGGATGCACGCTCTCGTTCAATTTCGTGACCTCGGTCAAGGATGAGCGCGATATCGCGAGATGGGCGATGGAGAACAACGTAGACGGCATCATCGTCATAGGGGGGCTCGACCGCACGACGGTCCTGAGCCTCTACGACAAGAAATTCCCGCTCGTCCTCGTAGATAACGAGATCTCGAAGCCCGCGATAGATTCGGTCATACCCGACAACAGGAACGGCGGATACCTGGCCGTGAAGCACCTTACCGACCTCGGCCACAAACGTATCGCGATGATACGCGCCCCGCTGCAGGACCAGCCCGCGTCGATAGGCAGGCTCGAGGGTTATAAGGCGGCCCTCCAGGAGGCCGGGATCAAATACGACGACAACCTCGTCATAGAAGGCTATTACATGGTCGAGGAAGGGTATAAGGCGATGGAGAAGATATTGAAGAAGAACCCTCTCCCTACCGCGGTCTTCGCGATCAACGACGAGGCGGCCATGGGCGCGATGAAAGCCATACGCGAAAAGAGCGGCCTTTCGATACCGCGCGACATATCTATCGTCGGTTTCGACAATATAGAATGGGCCGCGCTCTCTACGCCCCCGCTGACCACCGTTAACGTGCCGAAGGAGGAGATGGGCTCGATAGCGCTGAAGAAGCTAATAGACAGGATCGAGGGGCGGATAAATATCGCGACGAAAGAAGTTATACCCGTCGACCTCGTTGTAAGGGGATCGAGCGCGAAACCGAAATAAAGGTTATTTTTTTTGATAACTATGGTATACAACCAGTATATATGAAAGGCATCGATATGGATTACGGCGGTTTTTCGAGGGACAGGAAGGAGTTCATAATAAACAGGTTCGATACCCCTACGCCGTGGATAAATTACCTCTGCAACGGCAGGTATGCGGCGCTTATATCGCAGACAGGCGGCGGATACAGTTTTTTCGAAGACCCGAAGTACCAGCGCATAACCAGGTACAGGTACAACAACGTGCCCCTCGACAGGCCCGGCAGGTACGTATACCTTAGGGACGATGATACGGGAGAATACTGGTCCTCCGGGTGGCAGCCCGTCTGCAGGGCTCCGGACGCATGGGAGTGCAGGCACGGGCTCGGGTATACTAAGATATCCTCCGAGAACGAAAAGATAACCAGCGAGGTCACGTATTTCGTGCCGCTGGACGACAACCTCGAAGTATGGTCCGTGGAGGTAACGAACGCCGGCAAGCGGGCGCGGTCTATAACGGTTACGCCTTACGTGGAGTTTGCGCTCTTCGACGCGTCGGAAGAGTTCATGTTCCACCCGAACCTCCACTATTTCTCGGTCGCCGAATACGACAGCCGCGACAAGGCGATATACTATTCCTTCTACAATAAGAAGAAGGGGTACTTCAAGCGCAACTTCTCGCGCGCGTACTTCGCGGTCACGAACCTCGAGATACGCGGCTACGACTGCGAGAGGGAGGCATTCATCGGCAGGTACCGCAGCGAGACGAACCCGGAAGCGATGAAGTCCGGCAGGCACAAAGGTTCAAAGGTCACCGGCGGGAATGTTATCGGCGCGCTCTCGGCGCGCCTTGAGCTCAAGCCCGGGGAGCGGAAGGCGGTAACGGTCGTCCTCGGCGTCGACGCGTATGAGAACAAGCTGACCCCGGACAGGATATTGCGGAAATACTCGGACGAGAGCCATGTCGCGCATGAGCTGGAGCGCGTCAAAGGGTACTGGGAAGAATATACGTCGAAACTGAGGGTCGAGACGCCGGACCCCGTGGTCAACGCGAACATAAATATATGGAACCAGTACCAGTCGAGGACCACGTTCGACTGGTCGCGTTACGCGTCGCTCATGTACAACACCGGCACCGGCCGCGGCATCGGCTTCAGGGACACGAGCCAGGACACTCTCGGCGTCGTCCACGCGATAGCGCCGCAGGTGAAGGAGAAGATAAAACTGCTCGCGAAGAACATGTACGCGGACGGGCACGCGTACCATCTCTTCTACCCGACGGTCGGGACCGGCGAACCGAAGAAATATTCCGACGACCATCTCTGGATCATCCCGGCCGTATACTCGTATATCTGCGAGACCGGCGATTACTCCATACTCGAGGACAAGTCGCCATATATCGAGGGGACGGACGGGACGATATACGAACATATGGTCCGCGCGGTGAATTATACGCTCGCGAATTGCGGGCCGCACGGCCTGCCGAGGATGTTCTACGCGGACTGGAACGACTGCCTTAACGACATAGACAGGAAAGGCAGGGGCGAATCGGTATGGGTCGCGATGTTCCTTTGCTATGTCGCGAAGCAGATGGCCGAACTTGCCGGAGAGATGGAGAAGACCGGGGACGCGAAAAACTTCACGAAGATATACAACGGCATGAAGAAACGGATAAACGAGACCTCCTGGGACGGCGAATGGTATATACGGGCTTTTACCGACGACGGGCGGCCCGTCGGCTCGAAGGAATGCGAGGAGGGGAAGATACATATAAATACGCAGAGCTGGGCGGTGCTAAGCGGTGTTGCGGACCGCGCGCGCGGCATCAGATGCATGGATGCCGTCAAGAAGTACCTCGATACGGACCTCGGCATCAGGATATGCTGGCCCTCCTATACGAGCGGCCCGGACGATATCGGCTCCCTGATAAACTATCCGGCGGGCATAAAGGAGAACGGCGCGATATTCTGCCATGCTAATACCTGGGCGGTGATCGCCGAGGCGATGCTCGGCCGCGCGGACAGGGCGTTCGACTATTACCACAAGCTGCTACCTGCGGTCGCCGCGAAAAGGGCGGGCGCGGAGACCTACAGGGTCGAGCCGTATGTCTACAGCCAGTTCCTCTTCGGGCCCGACCACCCGCAATTCGGGCGCGGGAGCCATTCGTGGCTTACCGGGACGTCCGCGTGGATGTTCCGTGCTTTTACCGACTGGATACTCGGTGTCCGGGCGACGCTCGACGGCCTGACGGTGGACCCGCGGCTCCCTTCTTCATGGGACGGGTTCGCGATGAAGCGTTCCTTCCGCGGGAAGGAATATGATATCAGGGTCTCGAAAGGTAAGGTCCTCGTGAACGGTGAGCCGCTTGACGAGGCACATCCCCACTGGATTCCCCAGAGGATTTCTGGTAGAATATAGAAAATCCCGGAGGTCCAGATGAAAAAGCTATTACCGCTCGCGGCAGCAGCCCTTTTTTTATTTTCCGTTCCCCCCCAGCAGTGCCAGGCGCAGGATAAGCCGTTACCGAAACCCGAAGTCCGCATCCATAAGGCCTCAAAACCGGTAAAGGTCGACTGCGACCTTAGCAAATACCCCGGTTATACCATAAGGATGGACAAACAATCCTACGAAATACTCATGTATAACGTATGGTCCGGCAAGGAAGACCTCAGCGCCGATATCTACATGCTATGGGATGACGACGCTCTGTATGTGGCGGCTAAGGTCACCGATGACGTGCCTTTCGACAACAGCAAGGAGGGCCCGGACATCTGGGACGGCGACGCGTTAGAGATAATGCTCGGGCTCGACGATAAGGCCGACCCGAAGAGGATGTTCTTCGGGAAGAAGGACTACCAGATCGGCATAAGCCCCGGCAACGAAAAGGATATCAAGGCGGGAGAATGGGTATGGCGCCGGGATGATTATGTCGGCGGCATAGAGGTCGCCTCGGTAAGGTGGGACAAGGGCTACATAATCGAGTCGAAGATACCCTTCAAGGCCCTCGGCGGGTTCAAACCCGAAGTAGGCAGGAAGATAGATTTCGATATCTCGGTGGACGACGCCGATACGCACAAGAGGGAACTGCAGTTTACCTGGTACGGGACGAAGAATGTTTACGCCGACCCGAGCGAATGGGGCATAGCGGTCTTCGCTGCACCCGCCCCGGCCTTGGCGCTGTCTTTCTCGTCGGTCATGATGGTCATAATAGGGTTAATAGTAATAGCGGTATTCCTGGCTTTTGTCGCGCGCCGGCCTAAATAGCGGTTGAAAAAGGCGCCGCATATTGATAGAATCATCAAACCGGAGGAGAACAGATGAAATGCGATACCTGCGGACGTGAAGTCCCTGAAGTAAAGAGGGTCGTCGTGGCTGCCGGCTACGACAGGACGCTGGCGAAGCCGATGTATAACTGCCCCGAATGCTACGAGAAGAAAGAAAAAGCCAAGAAAGATGCAGCAGATAAAAGTCCTCGATAACGGTTACGTCGCGCTCGTCGATTCGATGGGCGGGGACAAGGCCGTCATAGAAAGCGCGCGCCGCTGCTACATGAGCGAGCCGCAAGGTGCAGATGCGGATGCTAAGCTGATAAGGCACCTGATAATAAAAGACCACGGCACGCCTTTCGAGCATGCCTATTTTCGTTTCGACGTCAAATGCCCGATTTTCGTCGCGCGCCAGTGGATACGCCACCGCATCGGCACGTATAACGAGATGTCGCTGCGCTATTGCCTCGCGAAAAGGGATTTCTACACGCCCGGGAGCCTGTCGGGAGAAGCGCTCCTGAAATACAAGAAGTCGATAAACGACGCTTTCGACGCCTATGAATCGATGGTATCGTCAGGGATAAAACGCGAACAGGCGCGCGGCGTACTGCCGCTTTCCATATACACCCTTTATTACTGGACCGTCAATGCGCGTTCCCTGATGAACTTCCTGAAGCTGCGCCTCGATAAGGGGGCACAGCCGGAGATACGCGAATATGCGAAGGCCCTGCTCAAGATATTCAGGGATACGATGCCGGTGACGGCCAAGGCCTTCGAAGAAAAGATAATGCCGAAAGAGTGATGGACCGTAACGATCATCCCGAAGAGCTTGTGCTCGGTTGCATAAACAAGGACAGGAAGTCGTGGGATGCGTTCGTCGAAAGGTATTCGAAGGTGGTCTACTGGGCCATACGCGACCGGCTCAGGCGTTACGGATATGATCATAGCGAGGAAGACATCAACGACATCCACCAGGATGTCTTTGTCGCTTTATGGGCAGGCGGCAAGTTAAGCCAGCTCAGGGACCCCGGTAAGGTCGCGGGATGGCTCGCGATGGTTGCGGGCAACGCGGCCATAGAATATTTCAGGAGGGCGAGGAGGCAGAGCCCTCCGTCTTCCGTGTCTTTATATGAACAGATATGCAAAGACGATGACGGGAGGACGCTCGAGGAGGTCCTGCCTTCCGGCGCGGACGGCCCGGACAGGCAGGCGCAGCTGAACGAGGCCCGGGCGGAACTGGCTTCGGCGATAGAAGGGCTCAATCCGAAGGAGAGGATGGTTGCCGGGATGAGCCTGCTGCACGGGATGAAGCATGCGGAGATAGCCGCAGCCCTGGAGCTCCCGGTAAACACGGTCTCCACGACGGTCGCGCGGGCGAAAAAGAACCTGAAAGAAAAACTCGAAAAGAAGCGTCTACTATAATATGGAAAAGAGCATAGGCAGCCTTCGCGAAGCAAAGGAAACATGCCCAGATGAGGCGGTGCTGGCCAGGTATATAGCCGGCGCAATGGCCCCGTGGGAGAAGGACCGCCTTGAAGAGCACGCTTCGTCCTGCGCGGCATGCCTTGAGAATATCAGGGCGGCGCATACGGCCGAAAGCATGCTCGCGGGAGGCGGGCTCGCGGATACGCCGGTAAAATTAAGGGAAAAAGCGAAAGGCCTTGCGAAGATGGATACGGGGAAGAAGAGGATGCAGAGTTATATCTGGCTTGCCGCCACGATAATGGCGTTCACGCTGTCGTTCACCGCGCCGAAATATTTCGCGCAGTTCCTGGTAGCGGCGCTTATACTCGGGCTCAAATGGGTATCGGAGAGCGAGGGTATACGGACCTTGATAATCTCGATGGACGCGAAACACCGCCACGAGCATGAGAAGGAGGTATCGTCAAGATGGAAACGGTAACCAGGTCATACGAGACGAAGAACGGCCTTGTGGAAGGGGTCCAGGTCAAATGGCCGGGGTTCAGCATATTGATGGTGACCGGGAAGAAGGGTTTCCTCGTCTGCGGCGTCTTCGACCTCGAGGCGATAGACAGGTTCAACGCGGCCGCGGCGATGGTCGAGAGCACGCCGGACAACCCTATAGGCACGCTCGAACGTTTCCCTAACCGCAGGATATCGAAAGTGAATAAGAAGGCCGCGGAACTCGGGATAACCGCCGGCATGGAAGTCACGAAGGCGTTCGAACTGATCGCATGAATAAAATACCGTTCCTGTTATCGGCGATAGCCGCCGTTTGCGTCGCGGCGGCGGGTTGTTCGGGCTCAGGCGGAGAGAAGGACGTCCTCTTCCAGGTCTCCACTCTCAACGCACTCTCCGGAGGCATCTACGACGGCGAAACGACTTTTAGTGAGCTGAAGAAACACGGGGATTTCGGCATAGGGACGTTCAACGCCCTCGACGGGGAGATGGTGGCGATAGACGGCGAATTCTTCCAGGTGAAGTCCGACGGGCTCGCTTATCCCGTTCCCGATACCGCGAAGACCCCGTTCTCAGTGGTGACATTCTTCGAGATAGACAAGCTCGTTTCCCTCGACAAGCCGATGGATATGAAGCAGCTCCAGGAATACATCGATACGCTCCTGCCTACGAAGAATATATTCTATGCCGTAAAGATCGAAGGCCGTTTCGATTATGTGAAAATGAGAAGCGTCCCGCCGCAGAAGAAGCCGTATGTCCCGTTATCTGAGGCGGTAAAAGGACAGACGGTATTTGAGTTAAAGGATATAAAAGGAACCGTCGTGGGTTTCAGGTGCCCCGGTTATGCCGGTGGATTCAACCTTCCGGGATACCATATGCATTTTATCACGGAGGGAAGGAATACGGGAGGGCACCTGCTGGACTTCCGGACGGCAGGGCGCGCGACGGTCGAGATCGATCATACGCCGCGTTTTTCGGCCTTTTTGCCGGGCGATAAGGAGTTTTATTCGGCCGCCCTTGAAGGCGGAAGGGCCGATGTTCTTGAGAAAGCGGAGAGGCAATGACGGATAGCAATAAAAAAGCCGCAATGAACCTTATCATCCTTTTCGGGCTCGTGAGCCTTTTCGGAGACGTGGTTTACGAAGGCGCCCGCAGCGTGAACGGCCCGTACCTGAAGACGCTCGGCGTCAGCGCAGCGACGGTCGGTTTCATCGCAGGACTCGGGGAATTCATCGGTTATGCTATTCGCCTGCTGTCGGGATATTTTGCCGACAAGACAAGGGCATACTGGCTCTTCACGTTCATAGGGTACGGAATGCTCGCTACCGTCCCCATGCTGTCGCTGACCGGGGTTTGGCAGGTCGCCGCGCTCTTTATCGTCCTCGAGCGTTTCGGTAAGGCCCTCAGGGCTCCCGCGCGCGATACGATCGTATCCCAGGCGTCAAAACAGGTAGGGACGGGTTTCGGTTTCGGCCTTTCGGAATTCATGGACCAGCTCGGCGCGTTGACCGGCCCGTTGATATTCATGGCGCTTTTCATGATGGTCGGGAATACCCAGACCGATATCGAGAAATACCAGGCGGGCTACAGGCTCTTCTGGATCCCGTTCCTTCTGGTAATGGCATGCGTATTTTTCGCATACCTGCGCGTGCCGGACCCCGAGAAGCTGGAAGTCGCGCTCAACAGGCCGCCCGAGCCGGATAAATTATCGAAGGTATTCTGGATATATACGGCGTTCACGCTGGTCGCCACGGTAGGTTTCGTGAATTTCGCGCTGCTCGGGTACCATTTTAAGGCTAAAGGAATACTCAGCGACGCGCAGATACCGCTCTTCTACTCGATAGCGATGGCGGTCGACGGCATAGCCGCCCTTGCCATAGGCAAGGCCTATGATGTCATGAAGCACAGGAGCGGGAACGAGAGGGCGGGCCTGCTGACACTGATCACTATCCCGGTCCTTTCGGCAGTGATACCGCTGTTCGCGTTCTCGGCTAATATAGCCCTCGTCGCGGTAAGCATCCTGCTATGGGGCGTCGTGATGGGCATACACGAGACGATAATGAAGTCGGCGATCGCGGACCTCACCCCGATAAAAAAGAGGGGGACCGGATACGGCATCTTTAATACGGTCTACGGGGTGGCGATGTTCATCGGCGCCTCGCTCATGGGCATACTGTATGATATCTCCCTCCCGCTTTTGATCGGGATAACTATAGGCATAGAGCTCCTTGCCGTTCCTATATTTGCCTATATGTGGTATGATATCAGGTCAGTGAGGAGCTAATGCATGGCACCTAAATCAAGCATTGGAAAGAGGCTGAAGGATATAGTGATCGGCGGCGCGCACGACCCGCATGATACCCAGCTCTTCCACAAGATATCGCTTATAGCTTTTTTCGCGTGGATAGGGATCGGCGCGGACGGGCTTTCTTCCTCATGCTACGGCCCGCAGGAGGCCTTTGTCGCCTTGCAGGGCCATATGTACCTCGGGATCTTCGTCGCGCTGGCGACCGCTATAACGATCTTCGTGATAAGCGCGAGCTATTCGCAGCTTATAGAGGTATTCCCGTCGGGCGGCGGCGGATACCTTGTAGCAAGCAAGCTCCTTTCGCCGCGAACCGGTATGGTATCGGGATGCGCGCTCCTTATAGATTATGTCCTTACTATCACCGTTTCCGTCGCGAGCGGCGCGGACGCGCTGTTCAGCTTCCTTCCGGCCGGCTATCTTCCGTATAAGCTAGTCTTCGCTTCCGCGGTGGTGTTTTTCCTTATAGTCCTGAACCTCAGGGGCATAAAGGAGTCGGTCTCGGTCCTCATGCCCATATTCCTGACCTTCGTGGTAACCCACGCGTTCCTTATCCTCTATGCGCTCGTGACCCATATGATGAATTTCCCGGAGGTCGTGTCGGCGACGAAGGCGGACCTTTATACGACGTCGGCGGAATTGGGGATGATGGGCATGGTGCTGCTCGTGATGAGGGCATACAGCATGGGTGCCGGTACCTATACCGGTATCGAGGCCGTGAGCAATTCGCTGCCTATGCTGCGCGAGCCGAGGGTCCAGACGGCCAAGCGCACGATGAATTATATGGCGATATCACTTGCCGTAACGGTCCTTGGCCTAATGCTGGCGTACATCCTCTACAGGGTACAGTTTCAGGAAGGCAAGACGATAAATGCCGTATTGCTGGAGAGCATGACCGCCCCGTGGAGCAAGGCCTGGGGAGTGCCGTTCATCCTGATAACGCTGGTCTCCGAAGCGCTGTTGTTGTTCGTCGCCGCGCAGACGGGTTTTGTCGGCGGCCCGAGGATACTCGCGAACATGGCGCTCGACAGGTGGGTCCCGTCGAGGTTCGCTACGTTGAGCGACCGTTTTGTCACGCAGAACGGCGTGATGATAATGGGAGTCGCCGCCCTGATAATGATGCTCGCGACACACGGTTCTGTGGCGCTGCTCGTCGTCCTTTATAGTATTAACGTTTTCATAACGTTCCTTCTCTCGCAGATGGGCATGGTGCGGTACTGGTGGAGCAACCGCAAAAGGCTGGACCACTGGCGCAGGAAGCTTGCGGTCAACGGTATCGGCCTGGCGCTGACGGTATTCATATTGTTGTCGGTAACTATAATAAAATTCAACGAAGGCGGGTGGATAACGCTTTTCGTCACCGGCACGCTGGTCCTCTTTGTCATCGGGATAAAGAGGCATTACGATAACACCGCGAAACTGCTGAAGCGCCTTGACAGCCTTGTCATGGCGGCCGGTTTTTCAAGTGCGGAGAATATCCCGGGCATAACAAAGAAGGAGAAGGGCGAGTTCGACCCTGAGGCGAAGACGGCGGTCCTGCTCGTCAACGGTTTCAACGGGACGGGATTACACACCCTGTTCAATATATTCAGGTTGTTCGGGGATTCATTCAAGAATTTTGTTTTCCTGCAGATAGGCGTAATAGACGCCGGCAATTTTAAAGGGGCGGAAGAGCTTGATAAGCTGGAAGCCCATGCGAAAAGCGAGATAGACAGGTATGTGAAATTCGTCGGGGAACACGGTTATCATGCCGAAGGAATATTCGCCCTTGGCACCGACGTGGTGCAGGAGGCCTCGGTCCTCGCGCTTAAGCTGACAGAGAAGTACCCCCAGGCCGTTTTCTTTGGCGGCCAGATCGTCTTCCCGAAAGAGACGTTCCTAACCAGGCTGCTCCATAACTACACCGTCTTTTCAATGCAGCGCAAGTTCTACCACGAGGGGATACCGGTAGTCATACTTCCTATAAGGGTTTAGGAGGTTGTCCATGAAGAAGAAGCCTGCCTGGTTATTTATCGCAGCCTGTTCGGCTGTCATTATCATTGCAGGAACCGCCCTCACGCAATGGACGGCGGCACATACCGATAGGTATATGCGTAACCGGTTGATGTTGCAGGCAGTGGCGATAGGCCGGCAGGTCAGCATTGAACAGGCGAACGCCCTGACATTTTCCCTCGCTGATAAAGATAGCCACGTTTTCCAGAGATTGCGTTCCCAGATGATCGCTTACAGCCCCGCGGTTAAATCCTCATTCGGAACGGAAGACCGTTTCCTCGGAATATACAGCATGATGATGCGGGAAGGAAAGATCTTTTTCGGCCCTGAAAATATCGACGTGAAAGACCCGCGGTCTTCTGTGCCGGGAGAAACCTACGAAAGGCCTCCGTCCGAACTGCTGCGTGTTTTTGCTTCCGGTTCACCGCTGGTTTTGGGGCCATACACGGACGAGTTCGGCACGTTTATCAGCGCGTTCGCGCCTGTCCTTGACCCGCAAACGGGAAAGACCGCGATCATTATAGGCATAGATTTCGAGGCGAAGGGCTGGAAAGCGGATATCGCGCGCGCTTCGATATTCCCGGTCATTATTACCCTACTATTATTACTGGTGCTGGCGGGCTCTTCCATCTTGGTCTTTAAGCGTTCCCGGACCGCTCCGGAAGGACGCGGAAGCATACTGCGTAATGCGGATGCGATCATTGCCGCTGCGTTCGGCCTGGCCATTACATTGACCGCGGCATATGTAGCGCACATCAATGAAACATATGATCACAAGGATGCGTTCAGCCAGTTGGCGGCATCAAAAGCCTTCGGTTTTACGCAGGCAATAACAGACATTCGCGATGATTATCTTGAGGGTTTCTCCCGATTCATAGAGAGCCGTCCGGTGCTTGACCTTAAAGAATTTAACGAATATGCCGGTTTCCTGAGAAGGAATTATGTCGTGCAGGCATGGGCATGGATACCCAGGGTGCCCGAGAAGGACCGGGAGGTTTTTGTCCGGCAGATCAGGTCCGGAGGGCAGGCAGGTTTTGCATTGTGGCAGCATGATGCCGCAGGCGAGCCCGTTCCTGCTGAGAACAAGAGCGAATATTACCCGATATGTTATGTAGAACCCCTTTCCGGGAACGATCGCGCTTTGGGGTTTGATGTCGGCTCAGATCCGTTCCGCAGGAAAGCGTTCGAGAGCGCGGCACGGACAGGGCTGGTAACGGGCACGGACGCCGTTACCCTGGTAAATACAAAGGACGGCAAGAGGGGGATTGTCGTGTTTCGTCCGGTCTACGATGGTAACGGTAGCAAGAACCTTCGCGGATTTTCCTCGGCTTCCGTGGTCATCGAAACGCTGCTTAAAAAATATATATCCGATGAACCGTTTGCGGAACATTCTTCTGTGCTCATCGACCTGTACGAGATGAAGGAGGGTTCGCCGGATATGCTTCTTGCGTCCATGTCCCATGGACACGCGAACCCCGATCCCAAGGCAGCGATCGTAATGCCTGTTTTTGCTTTCGGCAAGACGTATGCCGTGCTGGCCCGTGAGGGAGCCGGATTCAGGATGCTTTATCCGGAATGGGCAGGGTGGCTGACAAGCGCAACCGGTATTGCGTTTACCGCGTTGTCGGTGTTGTTCATAATCTTTTTGTCGGGCCGCCGTGCCGCGCTGGAAGAGCAGGTGTTGCAGCGCACGGAAGAACTCAGGGCAAGCGAAGAATCCTACAGGAAACAATTCACGGATAATTCTTCCGTAATGCTGCTTATAGATCCCGAGGACGACCGCATAATAGACGCCAACCACTCCGCGGCGGAATTTTACGGTTATCCACGCGAAAAACTGTGCGATATGCACGCGATGCAGCTGGATCCCGTCCCGGGAAAGGAGGCCCTGAAGGTGAAGCCTTTCGTCGACTCCGGGGCCATGAAATATATAAAAGCCCGCCACCAGATCGCAGGCGGGCAGGTCCGCGATGTGGAGATCTTCAGCAGCTCTATACTGTTCGGGAAAAAGAGGCTGCTGCAATTCATCGTCCACGATATAACCGAACGCATGAAGATGGAGGATGAACTGAAGAGGAAGGTCGCCGAGTTCGAGATAATGAATAAGGTCGCGATCAACAGGGAATTAAGGATGGTCGAATTAAAAGAGAAGATTGCGAAGATGGAGGAGAAGATCAGGAAGGACAGCGGCGGCACGGATGATAAAGGCCAAAACCCGCCTAATAAAATATCAGGCGGGTTAAATGGTGCCGGGGGAGGGAGTTGAACCCTCATGCCCTTACGGACATCAGTTTTTGAGACTGACTTGTATGCCAGTTCCAACACCCCGGCAATAGCTTATTTCATCGCCTCTTTAGTATTCTTCACGAACGGCTCAAGAAGGTTCATGAACTCCATCGGGAAGATATACTTCGTAGCGGGGCTCTGGCCCAGCGCCTTCAATGTTTCGAGGTACTGAAGGGATAATGTCTTCGAGTCGACGCCTTTCGCGACCGAGAATATCTTGTCCAAGGCGAGCGCGAAACCTTCCGCCCTTAGTATAGCCGCCTGCCTGTCGCCCTCGGCCTTGAGTATCTCCGACTGTTTCTGGCCTTCGGCCACGGTTATCGCAGCGGCCTTCGTGCCTTCCGCCTCGATTATCACGGCGCGGCGGGTCCTCTCGGCGGACATCTGCTTGATCATAGCGTCGGATACGTCCTTGGGCGGCATGATCTCTCGGATCTCGACCGTAGTTACCTTCACGCCCCAGCGCTCGGTCACTTCATCGAGTTTCTGGCGCAGTATCTGGTTTATCTGTTCGCGTTTCGAAAGGACTTCGTCGAGCGCGATATCGCCTACGACGGCCCTTAATGTCGTTGTCGCGATACCCTGCGACGCCGCGGCAAAATTACCGACCTTTATGACGCTGAGGTCGGGGTCTATGACCTTCCAGTATATAAGGAAGTCGATCGATATCGGCGCGTTATCCTTCGTGATGCAGGTCTGCTGCGGTATCTCGAGGAAGAGCTCGCGCAGGTCGACGCTTATCGCCTGGTCTATTATCGGTATCAGGAAGACGATGCCGGGTCCGCGCTGCCCTATTGAACGGCCGAGGCGGAAAACGACGAGGCGCTTGTATTCCCTGACGATCTTTATCGAGTTCGACAGGATTATCAGGCCTACTATAAGGATAAAGAAAAGCACAAAACCCGTAATAGCCATATCTTACCTCACTTTCTCTACTTTAACTACCAGTCCGTCAACCGATCTTATCTTTATTTTTTCCCCCGCCTTGATCGTTCCCTCGAGCGATTCGGCGTACCATTCCTCGCCCTTTACGTGGACGACGCCCTTCGGCGAGAGGTCGGTTTTTGCCTCCCCAGTCGCGTCGGCCAGGCTTTCGATCCCGGACGATGCCCTGCGTTTCTGGGCCTTGATTATAAGCGGCAGGACAAATACCATCAGGGCTGTCGTGCTGATGACTATCGCCGCTATCAGCGCCTTTGATAAGCTCGTGAACTGCGGGTCCGCCTTGAACAGTATAAGCGAGCCGATGGTCAGCGCGAGTATGCCGCATACGGTCAGTATCCCGTGCGTCGGCGTCTTCACGTCCAGGACGAAGAAGACGAAGCTCAACAGCATCAGGATCAGGCCCGTATAGTTGACCGGCAGCGAGTTCATGCCTACGAAGGCAAGGACAAGCCCCGCAACGCCTATGACCCCGCCAACGGACACGCCGGGTGTCGCGATCTCGAACAGTATCCCGTAAAAGCCGATCACGAGAAGCAGGTAGACGATATTCGGGTCCTTTAACCCGGCCAATAATCCTTCAAGCATGAGAACCTCCTTCGTTTTTACTCTCCAGAGACGACTCTGGTAAAATATACCATCCGGAGGGGGCATTGTCAATGACAACTGGACGGTTGACGGCGGGGCAAAGAAGTGGTATTATTTTAATCCTTACTTAGCCAACTAAGCAGGGGCTGGCCCCTTATGATAGAAAAAGCAATGGGCCGACGCCCCACAATTTTGGCTAAGGAAAAATATCGCCAAAATTGTGGGGCTGTAGCTCACCTGGGAGAGCGCCTGCATGGCATGCAGGAGGTAAGGGGTTCGATCCCCCTCAGCTCCACCATTTCTTTCCGGGAGGCCTATGAAACTCGGCGTTCATGTATCCATAGCCGGGCATATCTATGAGGCGGTCGACAGGGCCGCGGCGCTCGGCTGCAATACGTTCCAGATCTTCAGCCGCAACCCGCGCGGGTGGGAAGCGCTCGAGCTCGACCCGGCAGACGCCGAAGAATTTAAGAGGCGCCGAAAGGCAAAGGGCATCTCGCCGGTAGTCGTCCATATCCCGTACCTGATAAACATGTGCTCGCCCGATGATCACCTGTGGCGCAAGTCGGTCGACGCATACATAGAGGACATAAAGCGCGCCGACATGATAGGGGCGGATTATTTCGTGACGCACCTGGGCAGTCCTAAGGAAAAGGGCCGTGATTACGGCATAGCCCGGTTCTCGAAGGGCCTAAACGAGGCAATAGAGAAGGCGAAGCCGAAGCTGATGATACTGCTCGAGAACACCGCCGGCGGGGGGGATTCCATCGGCTCGAGGTTCGAGGATATCGAGGAGATAATAAATAACGCGAAACCCAAAGGCAAGGTCGGCGTTTGCCTCGACACCGCGCATACGTTCGAGGCGGGTTTCGATCTGAGATCGAAACCCGGGCTTGAAAAACTGCTTAAATATATTGATTCTACCGTAGGGCTTGATAGGATAAAGGTCATACATTTCAACGATTCGATGAGCGAGATCGGTTCCCATAACGACAGGCATTGGCACATCGGCAAGGGCAAGATCGGCGCCGAAGGCATGAAGCGCATCGTAAACCGCCCGGAGTTCAGGGATTGCGCGTTCATACTCGAGACGCCGAAGGAGACCGAGAAGTCCGACAAGGCGAACCTAGCGGCCGTCAGGAAGATGAGGAAGTATTGAACTACGATTTCAGGCAGATAGAAGAGAAGTGGCAGAGGTATTGGCAGGATAGCGGGATATTCAGGGTCAAGACCGACCCGTCGAAGAAGAAGTATTACCTGCTCGAGATGTTCCCGTACCCTTCGGGCCGCATCCATATGGGCCATGTCCGCAATTACACGATAGGCGATGTCGCCGCGCGCGTGAAGATCATGCAGGGATACAACGTCCTGCACCCGATGGGATACGACGCGTTCGGCCAGCCGGCGGAGAACGCGGCCATCAAGAACAAGAGCCATCCCGAGGCCTGGACATTAAGCTGCATCGATAATATGAGGAAACAGCTTAAGAAGATGGGCCTATCCTACGACTGGGACCGCGAGGTCTCGACCTGCCTGCCGGACTATTACCGCTGGAACCAGTGGATTTTCCTGAAGATGATGGAGAAGGGGCTCGCGTACAAGAAGGCGTCCGTGGTCAACTGGTGCCCCGATTGCGAGACGACCCTCGCTAACGAGGAGGTCATCGACGGGAAATGCTGGCGCTGTAAGTCCATGGTCCAACAAAAAGAGCTGGACCAATGGTTCATAAAGATAACCGATTATAAAGAAAGATTGCTCGACGATCTTGCCGGGTTAAAGGACTGGCCGGAGCGCGTCATCACGATGCAGAAGAACTGGATAGGCAAGAGCGAGGGCGTTGAGATCTTCTTCAAGGAAAAAGCTTCAGGCGAGACGATACCCGTATTCACGACACGCCAGGACACGATATTCGGCTGTACCTATGTGGTGCTCGCGCCCGAGCATCCTCTCGTCAAGGGGCTCATAAAAGGAAAACCGCAGGAGAAGCAGGTCCTGCAGTTCATAGATAAGGTATCTAAGGAGAGCAAGGTCGTCCGCGTCGCGGCCGACGTCAAGAAAGAGGGCTTCTTTACCGGCGCCTACGCGGTGAATCCCGTCAATAACGAGGCCGTGCAGATATGGGTCGCCGATTACGTCCTGATGGAATACGGCACGGGGGCGATAATGGCCGTGCCTACGCATGACCAAAGGGATTTCCTGTTCGCGAAGGAACACGGGCTGCCTATGCGCGTCGTCATCCGGCCTGCCTCTCGGGAGGGGCAAGGCGGGGACCTCACGGCGGATAAGATGGCCGAGGCCTACGAAGAAGACGGCATCCAGGTGAATTCGGCGCAGTTCGACGGCCTTACGAACGCGGAAG
The DNA here is from genome assembly GCA_041651455.1 of Candidatus Omnitrophota bacterium. Classification (GTDB taxonomy): domain Bacteria; phylum Omnitrophota; class Gorgyraeia; order Pluralincolimonadales; family Pluralincolimonadaceae; genus UBA6215. Next base: position 55,535 of record JBAZJG010000006.1, on the reverse strand, counting down.
GCAAGAAGAAGATAGCGGAGTGGATGGATAAGACGGGCATCGGCAAGCGCACCGTCAACTGGCGCCTGCGCGACTGGCTCATATCGCGCCAGCGCTATTGGGGGACCCCCATACCCGTCATATATTGCGCGAAATGCGGTGTCGTCCCGGTCCCCGAAAAGGACCTGCCGGTCGTCCTGCCGAAGAACGTGGAATTCACGGGAAAGGGCGGGAGCCCGCTCTCTCAGGTAAAGGAATTTACTGATACGAGGTGCCCGAAGTGCGGCGGCGCGGCGAAACGCGAGACGGACACGATGGCGACGTTCATAGACTCGTCGTGGTATTTCCTCAGGTTCTGCTCGCCCCGTGATGTCACATCGGCTTTCTCAAAAGCCGATGTAGAATACTGGATGCCGGTCGACCAGTATATCGGCGGCATCGAACATGCCGTTTTGCATCTTCTGTACTCGAGGTTCTTCACGAAATTCCTGAAAGACATCGGCATGCTGGATTTCGAGGAGCCATTCAGGAAGCTCCTCACCCAGGGAATGGTATTGAAGGACGGCGAGGTCATGTCGAAGTCGCGCGGGAATATCGTCGATCCCGACGAGATAATCGCGAAATACGGCGCGGATACGATGCGCCTCTTCATACTTTTCGCGGCGCCGCCCGAGACCGAACTCGAGTGGGAAGAACGGGGCACCGAGGGCGCGTTCAGGTTCCTCACGCGCGTATGGCGTATACAGGAGAACCTCAAGGAGAAAGCCGACCCTGCGCTGGTGCGCCTCACGCACAGGACGATAAAAAAGGTCACGGATGATATAGGCGAGTTCAAGTTCAATACGGCTATCGCCTCGATGATGGAGCTCGTCAACGCGATCTACCAGTCCGGCGCGGACAAGGAAGTATATTCGTCGCTTGTGCTGATACTGTCCCCGATCGCCCCGCATTTCTGCGAGGAGATATGGCAGTCGCTCGGCAATAAGGAGAGCGTCCTAAAGGCCGGCTGGCCGAAGTTCGACCCGAAGATGCTCGTCGACGAGAATATCACTATAGTCATCCAGGTGAACGGCAAGGTCCGTTCGAAAGTGGAAGTCCCCAACGACATCAGCGACGAGAAACTTAAGGAGCTGGCCCTGTCGGACGAAAAAGTGAAGCAATGGCTCGAGGGCAAGCCCGTCAAGAACATCGTCGTCGTACCGAAGAGGCTCGTTAGCATAGTTGCTTGACCTGACCGCGCAGGAGAGGAAAGTCCTTATTGCCCTTGGGGTGTTCGCCGTATTGGGCCTCGCGGTCATCGCGTTCAGGACCTACGTCGCCCGTCCGGAACTGAAAGTAGTCCCGGGCGAGGCCGCTGCCCGCGCCGCTTCCTCGGGGACCGGGCCCGTGAATATCAATACCGCCGATGCGGCAAAAATAGCTTCATTGCCGTATATCGGGCCAAAGACGGCGGAAAGGATAGTCAATTACCGGGGCGCAAAGGGGCTGTACCTGCTTAAGGAAGATATAATGAAGGTAGAGGGCATCGGGCCCAAGACATACGGGAAGATAAAGGACCTTATCGTCCTTGAATAGCGTAGGATTCTGTGGTAAACTTAATCCTTGTTTTTGATACCTAAAGTAAACAACACGAAAGGAGCAGCAAGATGCATAGGACAAGGTATTTTGCCGTGATTTTGGCGGTTTTTGCCGCAGTCGTATTAGCCGGGTGCTGCGCTTCGCCGAAGCCGGAGACGGCCACAACCGAGGCCGCAAAGCCGCAGCCGGCGGGAACTTCCGCATGCGCACCTTCCGGGGCGAAAACCGGGACGGTAGTCGTAGAGATAGGCAGCGAGAAGATCACTCTCGAAGAGATAAACGGGATGATAAAGGAGATACCCGAACAGTACCAGCCGATGGCGGAAGAGCACAAGGACATGTTCGCGGAAAGTGTCATAAACCAGAAACTGTTATATAACGAGGCCGCGAAGCTCAACCTCGATAAGGACGCCGCGGTGCAGAAACAGATAGAGGAAGCCAGGAAAGAGATAATAATCAAGGAGTTCCTGCGCAGGGAGATAGAGGATAAGGTCGTCGTCAGCGATGAGGACGCCAAGAAATATTACGAGGCGAACAAGGATAAGTTCAAGGAATCCGAGAAGATAAAGGTCTCCCATATATTGGTCGAGACCGAAGCCGAAGCGAACGACGTACTCGCGAAGCTCAACGGCGGCGCCGATTTTGCCGCGCTGGCCAAGGAGAAGTCGACGTGCCCGAGCAAGGAGAAGGGCGGGGAGTTGGGCCTTATCGGCAAGGGACAGACGGTCCCCGAGTTCGAGAACGCCGCTTTCGCGCTGCAGGCAGGACAGGTAAGCGGGGTCGTCAAGTCACAGTTCGGATACCATATAATCAAGGTCACGGAAAAGCAGCCGGAGAAACTGCTCTCCTTCGACGATGTCAAGGACCAGCTCAAGCAGATGCTGCTGGCCGACAAGCAGAAAGAGCGTTTCGAGCAGATACTTAAAGACCTGAAGGACAAGAACAAGGTTATCATACACAAGGACCTTTTGATGCCGCCTGCGCCTAAGGCCGAGGCAGCCCCGGCAAAGTAAGCCGGAATGCCTTTAACCTGGATAGCGGTTTACCTATCTGCGGGGATCTGGATAGCAAGCATTATCCGGATCCCCGTATTGTTTTCTGCGGGGCTCACCGTCCTTTTCCTCGCGATATCAGCCGCCCTCATTAAAAGGGCGGGCGCTTCGTTTTTAGCGCTTTCCGCGGCATTCTTTTTCATCGGATGCATGCTTCTGGGCGTAAACCAGGCCCTGCCTGCCGGCCACATAAGGGATTTTACCCCCTCGCATCCCGAAGAGGTCCTCCTCGAAGGGAACGTGGCGGACGACCCTTCGGTAACGAAGACCTTTTACGGCGAACCCAGGACAAATTTCATCCTCGAAGCGCATGAATTGCGGCGCGGCGATATAAAAGCCCGCGTCTCGGGTAAAGTGAAGATCTCCGTCGTCGGCAGCCCTAAGAAGAAGGTATCTTACGGGGACAGTATTGCCCTGTACGGAAAACTGTCGAAGCCCCGCGGGCCCGGGAATCCCGGAGAGTTCGATTACGCAAAATACCTCGAGAGGCACCGCATATTTTCATCGCTGTCGGCGAACGCGAAGGATATGGAATTCATCGACGGGGCGGGCAAAATGAACCCGTTAGTAAACTATGCCTACAAGACAAGGGCGAGGATAAGCGGGCTTATATCCGCGAATTTCCCCGACGGGGACGCCGGTAATTTTCTTATTGCCATCCTTCTTGGGCAGAGGCAGGGGGTCAGCGACGGCCTCAACGATGATTTCATGAAGACCGGGACCGTACACCTGCTCGCGATAAGCGGGCTTAATGTCGGGCTCATCGCTTTCCTTATGCTGTTGGTATTCGGGATGCTCAGGATACCGAGGAAAGCCGGTTACTGCGCCGCTATAGCGCTGCTCATGTTTTACGCGGTGCTTACGGGCGGGACGCCTTCCGTGGGCAGGGCTACGGTCATGTCCGTCGCGATACTCGCCGGCCTGCTCATCGGCAGGGACGCTTCGCTCTGGAACTCCCTGGGGCTTGCGGCGATAATAATACTCGGTTTCGACCCCGCCGCATTATTCGATATCGGGTTCCAGCTGTCGTTCCTGTCAGTGGCGTCGCTTTTGTATTTTGTCCCGCTGATGCAGGAACTTGTCCCCAAGGCAAAGCTTCGCAACTACGCGGTGCAGGGATGTATGGTCTCGCTGGCCGCATGGGCGGGAGTCGCTCCGCTTATACTGGCGTATTTCAATATAGTGACGCCGGTCGCGATCGCCGCGAACCTTATAGCGGTGCCGCTTTCGTTCGCGATAACCGCGGCCGCCGCGCCGTTCATATTATTCGGCCTCATACTGCCTTCCGTCGGGAATGTATTCGCGGCATCCGTATGGTTCCTCTGCGAAGTTCTCTTCCGCGCGAACGGCCTGCTCGCGAAGGTCCCGTTCGGCCATTTTTACCTTCCGGAGCCTCCGGTATACGCCGTCGTCGCATACTATATATTTATAATCGCCTATACGCAAAGGGAGCGGCTTAAGATAAGGGGAGCCAAGATCATTGCCGCGGCGCTCATAACGGCGGATATCATCATATGGACAAACGCGCTGGCTCCCGTCAATAAGCAACTGCGCGCCACATTCCTCGACGTGGGCCACGGAGATTCCGTCTTCCTGGAATTTCCCGGCGGAGGCAATATGCTTATAGACGGCGGTTCGGGCGGAGGGGAAGATTGGGATGCCGGCAGGAGTGTCGTGCTGCCGTTCCTCAGGAGCAGAGGCGTGCAGGTGCTCGACGCCGTCGTGCTGACTCATCCCGATGCCGATCATGTCGGAGGACTGTCCGCCGTGCTCGAAGGCGTCGCAGTAAGGAACATATTCGAAAGCGGCGCCGGGTCGGGCACCGGGTTATACAGGTCATTTGAAAAGGCAGTTACAGCGCGTCGTATCCCGCGCCATATATTAAAGCGGGGGGATTCGATAACCGGCGTGGCGGGCGTGGATATTACCTGCCTCAACCCTTGCGAAGGCCGCGCGTCCGATAGATCGGTATCCGCCAACGATAAGTCGGTCGCTCTTGGCATCAAGTTTGGCGAAGGGAAGTTCCTGTTTTGCGGGGATATCGGCAGCGGGTTGATATCGGAGGTATTCATCGGATATCCGGATGCCGCAAGGTCAGGCCTTCTGATGCTTCCGCACCACGGACAGAAGCTTAGCGAAGAGGCGGAAGCGTCCATAGAGGCCGCAAAGCCCGGATACGCCGTCATATCGCAGGGCAGGGCCCAAAGGGAAGAGGAGGCCTCGGTAAAGATGCAGGGCCTGATGGTCTCCAAAGGCATAAAGGTATACAGGACGAACGAGGACGGCGCGGTATTCGCGTCTACGGACGGTAAAGGACTTATTGTGGGCAATTTCAAAAGTAGCCGTAAAATTTCACGTTGACAAAAGGTGCTTCCGGGGTATAAAATCATCTATGATTAGGGGGCGCTCTATGCAATCTAAGTCAGATTTCCCTGAAAGAAGGCAGTATGAGCGGATCAACACGGCCATGTCGGTCCAGTACAGGGGAATACGCCAGGCCAACGGTTCCGTCATAAGCGCCATCTCCAGGGATATTTCCACGGGCGGCATAAGGATGCTCGTAAATGAGTTCATATCCGTATTTACGAGGCTCGTCCTGGATATTGCGGTGCCCTCCACCCCGAAACCCGTCAGGGTGGTCTCGAAGGTGGCATGGGTCCGCAAGCGCCCTTACGGAGAACAGTATGAAGTCGGGGTCGAGTTTGTCGACATGCCCGACGAAGACAGGCGCAGCATATGTGATTTTGTCGAAAGGTCCGTCCTCAAGCAGTAAACCCGCTATAACCCGGAAGGCGAAACGTCTATGAGAAGATATTTTTTTATTATATTAACTGCGGTTGCTGTACTGTTGCCGCTGCAGTACGCCTGTGCCTACTGGATATGGACCCCGCAGACGGGAACCTGGATAAATCCGAAGTGGGCCGTCAAGGACACGCCGCAGGAACAGTTCGACTGGGCCATGAAATTTTACGAATCGAAGGATTACAAGAAGGCCGCTGAAGAGTTCCAGAAGCTCGTGCGCTATTACCCGCAGGCGGAACTTTCGGCGGAAGGGCAGTATTTTGCCGGCAAGTCCTACGAGGGCCTCGAGGAGTATGAGCAGGCCTTCAACGCCTACCAGAAGGCCGTGGAGACATACCCTTTCTCGAAGAGGCTCGACGAGATGATAGAGCTGCAGTATGGGATAGCGAACAAATTTTACCTCGGCGAGAAGGTCCGGCTCTGGGGCATACCGACTTTCCCGTCGGTGTACAGGGCGATAGAGATGTACCAGAAGGTCATCGATAACGCGCCTTACGGGAAGTTCGCGGACCAGGCGCTGTATAAGATGGGCGAATGCTACAAGAAGGCCGGAGATTTCCAGCAGGCGCGCCTGACTTTCCAGAAACTCGTCGACGAGCATCCCGAGAGCAAGCTTGCGGAGGAAGCGAACTTCCAGGTGGGGCTTTGCGCCTCGCAGGCGTCGCTGAAACCGAGCTACGACCAGTCCGAGACGGATTCGGCGCTGCAGGAGATAGAGGATTTTTCAAAACGCCACCCCGAATCGAACCTGACCGGCGAAGCCGACAAGATGCGCCAGTCGCTGAGGGAGAAGAAGGCGCAGAGCGATTATAACATCGCGGATTTCTACTGGAGGCAGGGGCAGTACAAGTCGGCCGAGGTATATTATAGGAGCATCGTCGATACCCTGCCCGATACGGAGACCGCGAAGAAGGCGCAGGAACGGCTCGACATAATAGAAAAGAAGAAGAAAAAATGAAGAAGATATCCCTCGCGTTAACGGCGTTTATCCTGGCGGCATCGGTAGCGGGCTGCGGCTATTCGACGCGCTCGCTCGCGTACAGTAAAGCGACAAGGATATTCATCAAGCCGTTCGAGAACAAGGTAGACCTGAACATCAGTTCCGACCTTTCCGACAAGAACCCCTACCGGCTCTACCGTCCGGGCATGGAAGTCAAGGTCACGAACGCGGTGATCAACAGGTTCATGGTAGACGGCTACCTCAAGGTGGTCTCGGACGAGGACCAGGCGGACCTCATATTGACGGGCGCATTGATAAATTATGACAAGCAGCCCTTGAGGTACGACCAGCGCAGCGAGAACGTCGAGGAATACAGGGCGAATATCATAGTGAATATATCGCTTGAGGATGTTGTAAATGCCAAGACGGCCTGGACCGAGAACGGTTTCGTCGGTTTCCAGGAATACGCGCTGACCGGGCCGAAGGCCAAGTCGGAAGACACTGCGATAAACGAGGCGGTAGAAGACCTGGCGGACAGGATCGTTGAAAGGACCGTTGAGGATTGGTAGGGCCTTCAGATGCCCGGTTTAGTATACCTTTTTCTAGGAAGAGAGAACGCCCTTAAAGGGGAAGCCCTCGAAGAACTCAAGAAACAGACCCTCTCCGGCGGCGACGCCGACCTAAATTTTTCCGTATTCTACTCCGACCAGTTCGATCCCCAGGGATTCCAGGACGCGGTCAATACCCAGCCGTTCCTGAGCCCCAAACGTTTCGTTGTCATAAAAAATGCCGAAAAACTGCCGAAGGAAGCCAAAGGGCCCGTAGCGGAATACGCGAAAGACGGGTTCGAGAGCACGGTACTCGTGATAACCGCGGATATGAGCCCGAAGGAAGCCGCGGACGATCCTTTCCTGTCGGGGCTGTCCCAATATGCGAAAGTGAAGAATTTCTCAAGCCCCGAAGGCGCGGACCTCAAGCGCTATATAAGCGAGAGGGCGTCGCTTTACGGCAAGCAGATAGGCGGGGATTCGATAGACCTGTTGACCGGCAAGATAGGGAACGACATCGGATACGTCCGGATGGCCGTGGAGAAACTCGCTAATTATACCGGAGACAGGAAAGTAATAGAGAAGAAGGACGTCGAGAACCTCGTCGGAAGGTCGCTAGAAGAGAGCGTCTTCGAGATGACCGACGCGATGTGCGCAGGCAATAAGGCCCGCGCATTGTTGCTGTTGTCGGGCCTGTTAAGGGATTCCACCAAGCCGGAGAGCATAATCGGGGCTATCGGCGCGGCGCTGAAGCGGAAAGCCAGGTTGATGGGCCGGTCCCAGCGCGCGACGGCATGGCTGAAAGAGTGCTTCGCCTTCCTTTCGAAGGCAGACCGCGACGTGAAGACAAGGGACCTCGATAAGAAAGTTATCCTGGAATCTCTTGTGATAAGGCTATCTGATCTTAGCGATCTTGGATAGGATGCGGGCTCTCTTGCGCGACACGGTGTTCCTGTGGATGATGCCCTTGGAACGGGCCCTGTCGAGCTTCGATACGAGAGAAAGTCCGAGCTTTTTTGCTTCGTCGTTCTTCTTGGCGGCAAGCGCCATTACGAACTTCTTCGCGAGGCTCTTTATTTCGGACTCGACTTTATCGTTTCTTTCGCGCCTTTTCTTGTCCTGGCGTATTCTTTTTGCGGCATTTGGTAGATTTGGCAACTGTGTTTCTCCTTTCAAGTTACGGTTATGTAAAAATACCATATAAGGCATAAAATGTCAACTCATAAATCGCTGGCAAAATCGGCCGGGATCATCGGCCTGGGCATATCGGCGAGCCGTATCCTCGGCTTCGTCCGAGACATAATTATAGCCGCGGTGTTCGGCACCTCGGTGCCCCTGCAGGCGTTCGTCGTCGCTTTCAGGATACCGAACATGCTCCGCGACCTCGTCGGTGAGGGTGCCGCCAATGCCGCTTTCGTGCCGGTCTTGAGCTCCTATGCCGTAAAGAAGACCAAAGAGGAGTTCTGGGGGCTCGCGCAGGCACTGCTCAACGTAATGATAGTCGTCCTTGCGGCGATAACGGCGCTCGGCATGGTCTTCACCCCGGCGATAGTCGCGCTGATAGCGCCTGGTTTCGTAAAGGACCCCGAAAAGTTCCGCATTACAGTGGAGCTTACCCGCTGGATGTTCCCCTATATATTCCTCGTCGGGCTGACCGCCTATACGACCGGCATCCTGAACTCGCTGAAGCTCTTCGGGGCGTCGGCGTTCAGCCAGCCGCTCTGGAACATCGTCTTCATTGCGGCTGCGTTATGGCTCTGCCCGGTGATGCAGGTGCCCATCATGGGCCTCGCGTTAGGCGTGCTCGCCGGAGGGGTGCTGCAGCTGCTGGTCCAGGTGCCGCAGCTTGCTTCAAGGGGCCTCGCGTTCCCGCGTCTCGACAGGTTCAGGCATCCGGGTGCCGCGGAGGTCGGCCGCCTGCTCGTCCCGCGCGTGCTGGGTGCCAGCATCTACCAGGTGAACGTCTTCGTCAATACTATACTCGCTTCGCTTTCCTCTATAGTCGGCGAAGGGGCCATCGCCGCTATATATTACTCGAACAGGTTGTGGATGCTGCCGCTCGCGATATTCGGGACGGCCTTCTCGCAGGCGATGCTTCCTACGATGTCGGAGCATGCGGCAAAGGAGGACATCGAAAAGTTCAAGCAGACGCTCTCTTTCTCGCTGCGCTCGGTATTCTTCATAACGGTGCCTTCGTCCGTCGGGTTGATCGTGCTTGCCCGGCCGATAGTCCGCGCGCTCTTCGAAAGGGGCTCGTTCGACAGCTATTCGACGCAGATAACCGCGAACGCGCTGCTCTTTTATTCCATAGGGCTTTTCGCTTATGCCGGGGTCAAGATACTCGTCTCGGCGTTCTATTCGCTTAAGGACACGAAGACGCCGGTAAAGGCCGCGGCCGCCGCGCTCGTAATAAATATCATATTGAATGTCGCGTTGATGTTCCCGCTGAAGGTCGGCGGTCTCGCGTTGGCCACATCGCTCGCGAGCATCGCGAACTTTTTCATGCTCTTCTCGATGCTCGGTAAGAAGATAGGGTATCTCGGCGCCGGGCCGGTGATAGATTCGTTCATGCGTGTATTGGCGGCCTCCGCCGCCATGGCGGCCGTATTGCTGCTGCTCGACGCGAATATGATGATGCGCCCCGTCGCGAAGGTCGCGGTAATGGTTACCGCCGGCATCGCGGTATTCCTTGCCGCCTGCGTCGTCCTGAAGGTAGAAGAATTCAAGGGTGCGGTAAAATGGATCTCAAGGAGAAGGTAAGCGGCCTCCCGCTGCAGCCGGGCGTCTATATATTCAAGGACGGCGACGGGAAGGTCCTGTACGTCGGCAAGGCATCCTCGCTGCGCAACAGGGTCCGCTCGTATTTCCAGCGCTCGAAAGACCACGGCCCGAGGATAGAAGCGCTTGTAGGGAAGATACGCGACATAAGTATTGTTACGACCGCTACGGAAGCCGAGGCGCTGCTCTACGAATCCAACCTCATCAAGGAATACCAGCCGAAATACAACGTCGAACTCCGTGACAGCAAGACATACCCGCTCATCAAGATAACCATGTCCGACGACTTCCCGCGCGTGATGGTAGCGCGCGGCAAAAAGAGCGACGGCTCGATATATTTCGGGCCGTATACCGACGCGGCGCTTTTGCATGAGGCGGTCAAGGCAATACGCCGCATATTCATGTTCCGGACGTGTATTAAATTACCCAAGAGGGCGTGCGTCTACGACGACCTCGGGCTTTGTTCCGCGCCGTGCGAGGGGAAGATATCGAAAGAGGATTACGCCGGCAGGATCAAGGACGTGATACTCTTCATCGAGGGGAAGAAGGGCGAGCTTATCAAGCGGCTGACCGCCAGGATGAAGGAATATTCCGCCGATAAGCGGTTCGAGGAAGCGGCGGAGGCCCGCAACCAGATAGAGGCGCTTAGCACGGCGGTCCATAAGAGGCCGGGGGCCGCGTCGGGCGCGCAGGGGCTCTCCGAACTGGCAGAGGTCCTCGGGATGAAGTCGCTGCCGTGGCGGATAGAGGCGTTCGACATCTCGAACATCAAGGGTGAGAGCGCCTGCGGCTCGATGGTCTCGTTCAGGGACGGCCGCCCGGACAAGCCGAATTACAGGATGTTCAGGATAAAAGAGGTGGAAGGGCAGGACGACTACGCGATGATGCGCGAGATAGTCCGCCGCCGTTACAGCGGGGTACTGAAACGCGGCGACGCGCTGCCGGACCTCATACTGATAGACGGCGGGCGCGGGCACCTCTCTTCCGCCGCGATCGAGACGAAAGCGCTCGGTTTGGGGAATATCCCGATGATAGGGCTTGCAAAAGTGTTTGAGCACATATATACTTTGGATAGGACTTTGCCGATAGCGCTGCCGCCTTCATCGAAAGCGCTGCAGCTTATCCAGCGGGTCCGCGATGAATCGCACAGGTTCGCGATAAGGTACCACCATATATTAAGGCGAAAGGCGCTGGTAGGTGAAACAAGAAAAAGGAAAGGCACAGTCCGCAAAAAAGTCCGCCCTGTTTGACGGGTGCACCGCGTTCGAGATAAGCGTCTACGAATGCATAATGAAGATACCATCCGGCGAAACGCGCACATACGCGTGGGTCGCCGGAAAGATCGGCAATCCAAAGGCAACACGCGCCGTAGCGCAGGCGCTCCACCGCAACCCATGGCCTCTTATAATACCCTGCCACCGCATCGTCGCCTCCGACGGCGATATAGGCGGTTACGCTTACGGCATCCCCCTGAAGAGGCTGTTATTATCACTTGAAAAGGAAGGGAGCATATGAATAAGATCCTCATAATCGACGACGAGGCGGATTTCGCGTTCTTCCTGAAGAAGAGTTTGGAAGCCGGCGGCGAGTTCCAGGTCGAGGCGTTCAATGACGCGAAGAATGTGGTCGAGAAAGTCCGGCTCTTCGGGCCCGACCTGATACTGCTCGATTTGATGATGCCGGATGTCGGCGGGTTCGAGGTCTGCCAGATGCTGAACAGGGACCCCGTAACGCAGGCCATACCGATAGTCATCATCTCCGCGCTCGGCGGGTATACCGATATAAAGAAAGCTTACAACCTCGGCGTAGTCGGCTATCTCACCAAGCCGTTCGACCTCGAGCAGGTCAAACAGGAGATACGCAAGGTGCTGTCGTTCAAGGAGAAGGAATGAACCGCGGCATTATGCTCTGGGTAATATGGGCGTCGTTTGTCATGGCCATATTTTTATATCTTCTTATAGCATGCACAGTCACCGTCAACTATATGCCTGAGGTAGGGGTGGCGCCAAAGCCGCTGATGGCCATCTTCGCCGCCGAATCCGCCGCGATGGCCGTTGTATCGGTTGCCATGAGGAAATTTGCCCTGACGGACCTGCTCAGGAAAGGGAAGCTGAAGCCCGGCAGCCCGGAGGAGATAAAGAGGACCCTGACCGTTTTTGTTGCCGTATGGGCGCTGTCGGAGGCCATAGCGATATTCGGGCTCGTCCTGCGTTTCAACGGGTATTTTATCAAGGACATGCTTTATTTCGCCGGGTTTTCGCTCGCGATGCTGGCGTATCATGCCCCGCGCTCGTCGATATACCTGGGGCAGGAATTGGAGTGAGCTTTCTATTTTAGGCCTTATAATGACATTAGGGCAGTACAAAAACCCGTAAACTACGAATTCGTATATTATATGTTATCTAGTAAAAATAGGATAAAAAATGGATAAAGAAAAGAAATCTCAAATAATCATCCCCATATCCCTGATCGCCATGCTCATCTCGGCAATAATAGGATTATATATTCTATTAAAGGTAGTGCCTGATTACACATTTCGTTACACAGTGATTGGCGTTCTGTTGCCCCTACCAACTACAATGTGCATTTCTTTGAGCCATTTTATTAGAGAATATATTTTATTATTGCTACCAATTATTGTTTTAAGCTCAGCGGCGGCTATTGCGCTACCCTTTATAATGAAGAATAAGAATATTCTTGCAAAAGCCTACGTCATAATAACATGTATGTTTATTTTGCTCGTAGTATTTTATACTTTTGCATTAGAAATACCCATGGTAAAAACTAGGAAGATGATTATGAAGCTCGACGGAATTAGTTCAGAAGAGGCCGACAAAAAAATCGATAAAGTTATTGATGAGGCGCATAAGAAATATAAATATAGATAACCTTTCACTCCAGCGGACCGCGCCAGCATGTCTATAGGAGGCTCGGCCGCTGAGTTCAATCGTTCGTCGAAAAAAGGAGAACGGTATGAAGTATATGAAAATAGTAATCGTCACTTTGCTTACAATGTTCTTTGTATCTTATGCTTATGCAGATAGAACTTCAGATGCAACAGAATTAGATGAAATGCTTGCTAAAGCAAATAATACTTATTGGAAAGGAGATTATACCAAAGGGATTGAATTAGCTGAAAACGCATTAAAATATGCAGAAGGGAAATTTAAACCCAAAGACTTGGAAATAGCAGGAGCTTTATATTCCCTCGCATTGCTATACCATCACCAGGGAAGAAACGCAGAAGCCGAATCTCTATACAGAAAAGCTCTGGTAATATATGAAAATACCTATGATTCAAGTGACCCTAAGCTAGCCAGTATTTTGTATTATATGGCAAGGAATTATCATAATGAAAAGAAATACGACGAAGCATTGCCATTATATGAAAAAGCTCTTAAAATTTATGAGAGCAAAGATGAATATATTCAGGATAACTACGGGGAGATTAGAGAGATATTAGAAGGTTTAGGAAAGATTTACGATTATAAGGGCGACTATAATCGAGGTGAGAATCTTTTTAAGAAAAGAATTGAATTATCTGAGAAATTACGCGGCCCGAAAAACCCGGAAACGCTTCAGATGATTTACGAGTTGTCAGTATTTTATTTAATGCGAAGCAAATATGACCAAGCAAAACCTGTTTGCGAAGAAGCGTTACAATTAAGCGAAGAAATATATGGGAGGGATAACATTAAGACTAATAAATATCTGGAGAAAATGGCAGAAATTAATTATTTTAAAGGAAACTATGAACAGGTAGAAATATATAGAAAAAAGATATTAAAAATCAGCGAAGATGCAACTATAGAAGCCGAAACGGAATTGGCCGATTCTCTAGAATCATTAGGGGGATTTTATTCGGTAAGAGGAAGATTTAAGGAAGCAGAGGAGTCGTACTTGAGGGCACAGAAAATATTAGAAAATAGTAAAATTGATCGACGTCAATATTTAAGGTTCCTTTTTGAACATTTATCTATAATGTACAAGAAAATGGGAAAAATCGAAGAAGCAAAGAAATACGAGCAAGAAGCCAATAAGCTTAAAACCAAAACAAAAAGCGTTTCATTTTAGGATTACCTATTAGAAGATATTATATTAGAACGCCGAACATTTCACTCCAGCGCTGGCTTGCCCTGTTTGTGCTCGCTTCCGCAATGCTCCTGCCGTGCAAAGTATTCTCTGCCGGGCTCCCGATAGCCATCCTGCAGATAGGCCCAAAGGCCCTTAAAGCCGAGCTCGCCAGGACACAGGCGCAGAAGGAGACGGGCCTTATGTACCGCCGGGAACTCGGGGAAGACGAGGGGATGCTCTTCCTTTACAGGGAGCCGCAGCAGATGATGATGTACATGAAAGACACGCGCATTCCGTTGTCGGTCGCGTTCATAGACAGCGCGGGTGTCATCCTCGAGATCCGCGATATGGAGCCGATGGACGAAACGCCCGTCATCTCGGCATCCCGCCAAATCCGCTTCGCGCTCGAGGCCAACCGCGGATGGTTCGCGAAGAACGGCATAGCCCCCGGCGCGACGGTCAAAGCCGGAAAAAGCGATTTATTGTCCTTGTTTTAAGCCCCCCGAATTGGTATAATTTTCCCATGTTAGAAGATCTGAAAAAGAAGATAGAAGAAGCCAAAACCACGCTCGCCAACCTGCGGAGGTATCTTTGACCTCGATACCGCCGGGAAGAAGATAAAGGAATACGAAGAGCGGATGGCCGCCCCGGGTTTCTGGGACGACCAGCAGAAGGCCAACAAGACCATCCAGGAGATGAAATCCCTTAAGGCGAAGCTTGAGCCGTGGGAGGCATCCGCCAGGGAGCTTGATGACCTCGCCGGGCTCGCGGGCATAACGGAGCCGTCCGACAGCGCCTCGGTATCCCAGCTTTTGAGCGACCTCGAAAACCTCGCGAAGAAGATAGCTGGCATAGAATTTACCGCTTTATTCTCGGGCGAGCACGACAAGTCCGCGGCGATACTGTCGATAAACGCGGGCGCCGGAGGCACCGAGTCGTGCGACTGGGCCGCGATGCTCTTCCGCATGTATGTCCGCTACGCGCAGAACAGGGGCTATAAGGTGGAAGTTCTCGACTATCTCGCGGGCGAAGAAGCGGGCGTGAAGAACGTCACGATGCTCGTGAAGGGAGATTACGCGTTCGGTTATCTCAAGTCCGAGCGCGGCGTCCACCGGCTCGTCAGGATATCGCCGTTCGATTCGAACAAGAGGCGCCACACGTCTTTTGCGTCGGTGGATGTGATCCCCGAGGTCGAGGACGACATAGACATACAGGTCGACGAGAAAGAGCTGCGGATAGACGTCTACCGCGCGTCGGGGCCGGGAGGCCAGGGCGTCAACACGACCGACTCCGCCGTCAGGATAACGCATATACCGACGGGGCTCGTCGTGCAGTGCCAGAACGAGCGCTCCCAGCTGAAGAACAAGCATTCGGCGATGAAGGTCCTAAAGGCGCGGCTCTTCGAGAAGAGGCAGCAGGAGCAGGAAGAGAAACTCAAGTCGATGTATTCGGAGAAGCAGAAGATAGAGTGGGGCAGCCAGATACGCTCTTACGTGCTGCACCCGTATATGATGGTCAAGGACCACAGGACGGAATTCGAGACGGGAAAAGCGAACCAGGTGCTTGACGGCGAACTCGACGAATTGATAGAAGCATACGTAAAATGGTCGGCAGGTAAAAATAACAGGGTGTCCCCCTAGAGGATGGCTCCGTAATGATCGGTAATATTTTTTCGGCGGTAATAGGCACGCATAACGACAGGGAGATCAAGCGGCTGAGGCCGAAGGTCGCGCTGGTCAATTCCTTCGAGGAGAAGGTCTCAAAATTATCGGACGACCAGCTGCGCGCGAAGACGGACGAATACCGCGCGCGGCTCAAGGATAAGTTCAAGGGCCAGGACCTCGCCTCGATGGGCAAGGACGAAAGGCGCAAGCTCGAGATGGATGCCCTCGAGGAGATACTGCCCGAGGCGTTCGCCGTCGTGCGCGAGGCGAGCAGGAGGACGACGGGCATGCGCCATTTCGACGTCCAGCTCCTGGGCGGCATGGTGCTGCACGAGGGCAAGATCGCGGAGATGACGACCGGCGAAGGAAAGACGCTCGTCGCGACGCTGCCGGCTTACCTGAACGCGCTCACGGGCCTCGGCGTGCACATAGTCACGGTCAACGATTACCTCGCGAAACGCGACAGGTACTGGATGGGCCCGATATTCGAGTTCCTCGGGCTGACCGTCGGCATGATACAGCACGACATGAACGACAGGGACCGCCAGGCCGCTTACCGCAGCGACATAACGTACGGCACGAACAACGAATTCGGTTTCGATTACCTGCGCGATAACATGAAGTACCGGCTCGAGGACATGGTCCAGCGCAACCTGCATTATTCCATCGTCGATGAGGTCGACTCGATACTCGTCGATGAGGCGAGGACGCCGCTTATCATATCCGGCCCGGCCGAGGAATCCACCGAAAAATATTACAGGGCCGCCGATATCGTCAGGGGCCTGCAGAAGGGCGAAAAGGACCAGGAGACGAAAGAGGAGACCGGCGATTACATAGTCGACGAGAAGAGCCACGCGGTCTATCTGACCGAGCAGGGCGAGGCGAAGGTCGTCAAGGCGTGGGGCATCAAGGACATGCACTCGATGGAGTTCGCCGAGGAGAGGCACTGCGTCGAGAAGGCGTTGCTCGCGAAGGAACTTTACAAGCTCGACGTCGAATACGTCATCAAGGACGGCGAGGTCATAATAGTCGACGAGTTCACCGGTCGCCTGATGCCGGGACGCAGGTGGTCCGACGGACTCCACCAGGCGGTCGAGGCGAAGGAAGGCGTGAAGATAGAGCGCGAGAACCAGACGCTCGCGACCATCACGTTCCAGAACTATTTCAGGATGTTCGACAAGCTCGCCGGCATGACCGGCACCGCCGCGACCGAGGCGAACGAGTTCAGCCAGATATACAAGCTCGACGTGGTCGTCGTCCCGACGAACAAGCCGCTCGTCAGGAAGAGCTACCCCGATTCGATATACAAGACCGAGAAGGAGAAGTTCGAGGCCGCGGCCAACGAGATAGCGCAATTATACGAGAAGGGCCAGCCGGTGCTGGTCGGCACGATATCGATAGAGAAGTCCGAGCGCCTTAGCCATATGCTCCAGCGCCGCGGCATACCGCACCAGGTCCTGAACGCGAAATACCACGAGATGGAAGCGAGCATCATCGCGCAGGCAGGCCGCTACAAGGCCGTGACGATAGCCACGAACATGGCCGGCCGCGGGACCGATATCCTGCTCGGCGGAAACCCCGAATATATGGCGCTGGATTATTTCAAGCAGAAGGGCATCGAGCCGAAGGACATAGATCCGAAAGAAAAAGTCGAGATGCTCTCGAAGTTCAAGTCGAAGGTCGAGGCCGAGCATAACGAGGTGGTAAAGGCGGGCGGCCTGCACGTGCTCGGGACCGAGCGCCACGAGGCGCGCCGCATAGACAACCAGCTGCGCGGCCGCTGCGGGCGCCAGGGAGACCCCGGCTCGTCGAGGTTCTACCTCTCGCTCGAGGACGACCTCATGAGGATATTCGGCTCCGACAGGATAAAGTTCATCATGGAAAAGCTCGGCATGGAAGAAGGCCAGCCGATAGAGCACCCGATAGTGTCGAGATCTATCGAGACCGCGCAGAAGCGCGTCGAAGCGCACAACTTCGAGATCAGGAAGCAGCTTCTCGAGTACGATAACGTCATGAACAAGCAGAGGGAGGTCATCTACGCCGAAAGGCGCTCAGTTCTCGAGGGCAAGGACCTTCGCGAATACGTCGCCGCGGCGGTCGAGAACGGCCTCGACGGCGCGATGGGCCGCTTCATGGAAGAGAAGCTCCACGCCGACGAATGGGACTTCAAAGGCCTCGACGAATGGTTCCGCGGGAAACTCGGCATAGCTTTAGCCGCAGGCACGGCCGGGCGTGATGAGCTGTTCAAGGGTTCGCGCGAACAGGCAAGGGAGGCGCTTCTCGGGATAATCAATAAGCATTACGAGAAGAGGGAGTTCGTGCTCGGCGCGGACGTCGCGCGCCGCATAGAAAAGACGATATTGCTCGATATGATAGATTCGAAATGGAAGGAACACCTCTACGCGATGGACGGCCTCAAGGAAGGCATAGGCCTGCGCGCGTACGGGCAGGTGGACCCGCTTATAGAATACAAGAACGAGGGTTTCGCGATGTTCGAGCAGATGATGAACAGCATACAGGATGACGCGCTCGAGCTGATCTTCAGGGTGCAGGTCGTAAGCCAGGAGAAACCGAAGGGCGTCTTCGATTCCGTGCCGCAGCAGATGATACACCGCGACATGGGCTCGCTCGCGTCGAGAATTGCCCAGACTGCGGCTGGGCAACGGCCCGAGGCCGAACATGGCGGGCAGCTTCCCGAGGCATCGCCCCAGGATGCCAGGCAGGTGCCTATTGAAAGAGATGCTCCGAAGGTCGGCAGGAACGACCCCTGCCCGTGCGGAAGCGGAAAGAAATATAAAAAATGCTGCGGCGCTTAGTATATCTTCCGGTATTGTCGGCATTACTGCTGACGCTCTCTTATCCGGCGTTCAACGTGTCGTATATCGCGTGGTTCGCGCTCGTGCCGATGCTGATAGCGATCCGCGGCGAACGCCCGTTGCAGGCGTTTTTCACCGGCTACATAACGGGCCTTCTGTTCTTCGCCGCCACGCTCTACTGGCTCGGGTATGTCGCGATAATAGGCATCATAATACTGACGCTTTACCTCGCGGTCTTCTTCGGGCTCTTCGCGCTGGGCACGGAGATGCTTTCGATGCAGTTCCCGAAGCCGCGCCTGAGGTTCGCCCTGCTGGTCAGCTGCCTCTGGGTCGCGATCGAGTTCCTCAGGAGCAACATCTTCACGGGTTTCGGATGGGCGCTCCTGGGCCATACGCAGTGGGAGACGCTGCCGATGATACAGATCGCCGACACTTTCGGCGCGTACGGCGTCTCGTTCCTGGCCATATTCACGAACGTCATCATATCGTCGAAGATAAAGAAAAAGATAAAAGGGCAAAAGCCCGAAGCGAGGTATTTGGCGCTCCTGGTCATAATAATGATAGCGGTCATGATATACGGTTATCATGTCCAGGATATCCGGAACGCGGGCGAGCCGGTAAAGGTGTCGGTCATACAGGGAAATATCCCGCAGTCGCAGAAATGGGACGAGAAATTCGCCGGAAGCATACTCGACAAATATATCGCGCTGACCAAAGAGGCGGCGAAGGATGGTCCCGACCTCATCGTCTGGCCCGAGACATCAGTGCCGGGGTTCCTCGAGACTGAGAAAGGGCTGCGCGACAGGATAACGGCGCTCGCGAAAGAGGTGGATTCCTATATCCTCGTCGGGACCCAGACGGAGAAGGTGCCTGAGGGCGTGCGCTATTACAACAGCGCGGTGCTGATATCGAATACGGGAGAGCTGGTACAGCGCTACGACAAGGTCCACCTCGTGCCGTTCGGGGAATACGTGCCGTTCGGCAACTCTTACCTTTCGTTCATAAAGAAGCGTTACGACATGGGCGAAGATTATTCGCCGGGCAAGGATTACACGGTATTCGAGATACCGACACAGAAGAGGGGCCGCGTTAAATTCGGCGTGCTTATCTGTTTCGAGGACGTCTTCCCGGAACTTTCGAGGAGTTTTGCGAGGCGGGGCGCGGAGTTCCTCGTGGTCATAACGAACGACGCGTGGTATATGGATACCGGCGCGCCTTTCCAGCATACGCAGTCGTCGGTGTTCCGCGCGGTGGAGAACCGTCTCAATGTCGTTAGGGCCGCGAATACCGGGCAGTCGTGTTTCATAGACCGGAACGGAAGGATAACTCAGAGCGTCCAGGACGCCTCAGGCAAGAAGATATTCACGGACGGTTTCGCGACAGCCAATATAGTACCGGCGAGGAGCCGTACGCCGTACATTAGATACGGCGACCTCTTCGCCTTGGTATGTGCCGGGGTTTTTTTGTTTGACTTAACCCTTTATTCAATCTATAATTATATCAATTTGAGGCGGAAAAATTGGAAGAAATAAACGATCTTATCAAACAAAGATTAATTAAACTCGATAATTTACGGGCTGCCGGGATCAACCCCTACGGGGAGAAATTCGCCAAGTCCATAAATATCAATGAGTTATTGCAAAATTTCGATGACGCCGCGGCAAAAGAGCTGAAGGTCGCCATCGCCGGCAGGGTCATGGCCGTCCGTTCCCACGGCAAGTCATGCTTTATCGATGTCAAGGATTCCACGGGCAAGATCCAGAATTACATAAAGGCCGCCGAACTTCCGGAAAAAGCCAGGATAGCGTTCGAGAATATCGATATAGGCGATATAGCCGGGATACACGGCAAGGCCTTCAGGACGAGGACCGGCGAGCCGACCGTCCACGCGGAAGATTTCACGATGCTCTCGAAATCGATAAAGCCGCTGCCCGAGAAATGGCACGGCCTCAAGGATATCGAGATTAGGTACCGCCAGAGGTATGTCGACCTTATCGTCAACGACGACGTCAAAAAGGTCTTCGAGCTGCGCATAAAGATGATCGCGCGCATAAGGTCTTTCCTCGACGCGAAGGGATTTATGGAAGTCGAGACGCCTATGATGCAGGCGATGCCCGGCGGCGCGACCGCGAAACCGTTCAAGACGCACCACGAAGCGCTCGGCATCGACCTCTACATGAGGATAGCGCCCGAGCTCTACCTGAAACGGCTGCTCGTCGGAGGTTTCGAGAGGGTCTATGAGATAAACAGGAACTTCAGGAACGAGGGCATATCGCCGAGGCATAATCCCGAGTTCACGATGATAGAGGTCTACCAGGCATACGGCAACTGCGATGACATGATAAACCTGACCGAAGAGCTGATAACCGACGCGGCGAAGCACCTATTCGGCGGCTATGTCGTCAAACGCGGGGATGCGGGCGAGACGGTCGACCTTACGCCTCCGTGGGACAGGATACCGTTCCGTGAGGCGATATTGAAATATTCGGGCATTGACTATAAGAAAGAGAAAGACCTCAAGAAGGTCGCCAAGGATATGGGCCTCGACATCAGGGAGGCGAAGATCGACGAGGAGTTCGCGAACAAGATATTCGAAAAGACGGTCGAGCCTAAGCTCATGAAGCCGACCTTCATAATCGATTACCCGGCCGCGCTCTGCCCGCTGTCGAAGAAGAAACCCGGCGAGCCGGAGCTGACCGAGAGGTTCGAGCTTTTCATCAACGGGCAGGAACTCGCCAACGCCTATTCGGAGCTGAACGATCCTATAGAACAGAAGGCCAGGTTCGAGGAACAGGCCGCAGCGGCAGGCTCGAAGGCGATAGACGATGATTTCGTTCGCGCTCTCGAATACGGCATGCCCCCGGCGGGCGGCCTCGGCATAGGAATAGACAGGCTCGCGATGCTCCTGGCGGGCTGCGATTCGATCAAGGACGTAATACTCTTCCCGCAGCTGAAACCGGAACAACAGTAACCAAGATATCTTAAAAATATGCGTTATGAACTGTTGATCGCCTCGAGGTATTTTTCCGCGAAGCGAAAAGAGAAATTCATATCCATCATTAGCCTCATATCCGTCCTTGGGGTCGGGGTCGGGGTCTGCGCGCTTATAGTCGTCATCGGCGTAATGTCCGGTTTCGATAACGAGCTGCGCGAAAAGGTCATCGGCGCGAACTCGCACCTTGTCGTCGAGCAGGAGGGAGGCATCGATGACCCGGCCGGGGCCATCGCTAAGGTAAAGGCCGCGAGCCCAGAGATAATCTCGGTGGCGCCTTTCCTGGACGGGCAGGCGTTCGCGAAGGTGGGCGGCAGCATGCAGGGCGTGGTCGTCAGGGGCATCGTTCCCGAAGAGGAATCGAAGGTCTCGAAGGTCAAGGATTACATGAGGTCCGGCTCGATCCTCGGCGCCGCCAACGGCGGGATGCTGGTAGGTTCCGAATTCGCCTCGAGGTTCGGCCTCAGGATAGGCGACACCGTATCGGTCATTTCTCCGGCTGAGGGGACCGATAAGGATTTCAGGGTCGCGGGGATCTTCAACTCCGGCTATTATGAATATGATTCGGGGCTCACGTTCGTCGGCCTGAAGGACGCGCAGGCGTTGTTCGGCGCGGGAGGGAAGGTCGGCGGGCTCGGGATACGCATAGGCGACGCCTACAGGGCGCAGTCGCTTCGCGCGGAATTGCAGAAGCAACTGAAATTCCCCTATTACGTCAAGAGCTGGATAGACCTTAATAAGAGCCTGTTCGCGGCGCTGAAGCTCGAGAAGGTCACGATGTTCTGGATACTCGCGCTTATAGTCGCGGTAGCGTGCCTGAACATAGCGAGCACGCTCATAATGGTGGTCATGGAGAAGACGAGGGATATCGGCATATTGAAATCAATAGGCGCTACGCGCAGGTCCGTGATGGCGATATTTACGCTGCAGGGTTTCATAATAGGGTCGGTAGGCACCGCGCTCGGCGTGGCCGGAGGCCTCGGCCTCGGCTACTTGCTCGAGAAATACCAGTTCATAAAATTGCCGAAGGACACGTATTATATCGACAGGTTCCCGGTGGACATACAGGCAGGAGATGTGGCCGCGATAGTCATCGCGGCATTGGTAGTAAGCCTCCTGGCCTGTGTTTACCCGGCGTGGCAGGCCTCGAGGCTCAATACCGTGGACGCTTTAAGGTATGAATGATATGATAGAGGCAAAAGGCCTTCGCAAAGTATACCGCAACGGGACGAGGATGCTGGAAGTCCTGAAGGGCGTCGACCTGAAAGCCGGCAAAGGCGAGGTACTCGCGTTGCTCGGGCCTTCGGGCGCGGGCAAGAGCACGCTGCTGCACCTGCTCGGCGGCCTCGATACGCCGACGGCGGGAGAGGTCAGGTTCGGCGGCAGGGAGATATTCTCGCTCTCCGACGGCGAGCGCGCGAAGATAAGGAACGAAAAGATAGGTTTCGTCTTCCAGTTTTACCATTTGCTGCCGGAATTTGACGCGGTCGAGAACGTGATGCTGCCGGCGCTCATAGCGGGCAAAGCCCGCGGCAGGGCGCGCGGCGCGGCGGAGGAGCTTATCGCCGCGGTAGGGCTCGCCGACCGTATGCGCCACAAGCCCGGCCAACTTTCCGGGGGCGAACAGCAGAGGGTCGCGATCGCGCGGGCGCTGGCCAACGAGCCGGAGCTTTTGCTCTGCGATGAGCCGACCGGAAACCTCGATTCCGATACGGGCAGGAATATAATTGAGTTGTTGTGGGAATTGAATAAAAAGCGTAAAATGACGTTGGTAATAGTGACCCACGACGCCGGCATAGCCGAAGAGGCCCGCCGGGTCGTGCACATAAAGGACGGAGTAATAGTATAATCAAGGAGAAGATAATCATGGCACTTAAGATCTACATCGACGGGAAGTTTTACAATAAGGAGGACGCGAAGGTCTCGGTCTTCGACCACGGCCTGCTTTACGGCGACGGCGTCTTCGAGGGCATCCGCACATACGACGGGCTTATATTCAAATGCAAGGAGCATATCGACAGGCTCTACCAGTCCGCCCACGCGATAATGCTCGATATCCCTATGTCCAAGGAGGAGATGGTCGAGGCGGTCAAGAAGACGCTTAAAGAGAACGAGATGAGGGATTCGTATATACGCCTGATCGTCACGCGCGGCATCGGCGACCTCGGGCTCGACCCGAGAAAATGCTCGAAACCTACGGTCATCATCATAACCGACAAGATCAAGCTGTATCCGCAGGAGCTTTACGACAAGGGCCTCGAGATCGTGACGATATCGACGCAGAGGAACATACATGAATCGGTCAACCCGCAGATAAAGTCGCTGAACTACCTTAACAATATACTCGCCAAGGTCGAGGCGATAAACGCGGGCGTCGAAGAGGCCGTCATGCTCAATTCCGAGGGTTATGTCGCGGAATGCACCGGAGACAACATATTCATCGTCAAGAACGGATCCCTGTTCACGCCGCCGATACACAGCGGCGTCCTGCGCGGTATCACGCGCGGTGCGGTCATCGATATCGCGCACCTGAAGGAGATCCCGATCCATGAGGAGGTCCTTACAAGGTACGACCTCTTCAACGCGGACGAGATGTTCCTGACCGGGACCGCGGCCGAGATAATCCCCGTCGTCAGGATGGACAGGCGCAAGATCGGCGACGGCAAGGTCGGCAAGATGACGCTGAAACTGATAAGCGAATTCCACAAACTTACGAAGGTCGACGGCGTGAGGTTCTGATGCTTTGCCAGGTTTGCGGCAAGAACGATGCGACGGTCGAGTTCACCGAGATCGTGAACGACGAGGTCAAGCAGCTCCAGCTCTGCGATGCCTGCGCCAAGAAGAAGGGCATCGAGATGGAGCAGCATTTCAGCATAGCCGATTTCCTGGCCGGATTGAGTGAGCCGGATGCCAAAGGCCCAGGCGGCGGGCCGGTGCTTAAGTGCGGAAATTGCGGGATGACGTTCAACGATTTCCAGAAGATAGGCAGGTTCGGGTGCGCCGACTGCTACACGGCTTTCAGGGAGAACCTGCTGCCGTTGCTGAAGCGCATCCACGGCTCGACCAGGCATACGGGTAAGGCGAAAAAGTCGGAATCATCCGATCTCCGGCATACGCTGCAGCTTAAGCTTAAGCTCGCCATAGACAGGGAAGAGTTTGAGGAAGCCGCGAAATTGCGCGACCTGATACGTGATCTCGAGAATAAGCCCGGAGAGAAGAAATGACCTTAGGCGATCTCTGGACGGGCACGGGGGAGTGGCTTAAGGGCTCCGGCCCGAACTCCGATATCGTGATGTCCTCGCGCATACGCCTCGCGCGCAACCTGAAAAAATACCCGTTCCCGCACTGGGCGGACGCGGAACAGCTAGAAGCGGTCATATCCGATTTTAAGTCCGCCTACGGGCGCATCGATTTTTTCAGGGACGCGCTGTTCCTGAGGATGGGCGAGCTCGACAGCCTCGAAAAACAGATGCTCATAGAGAGGCACCTTGTCAGCAGGGAGCACGCGCTCCGGCCGGAACATAAGGCGGTCCTCATAAGCGACCGCGAAGTCATAAGCATCATGGTCAACGAGGAAGACCACCTGCGCGTGCAGGTCCTGCAGTCAGGCTTCAACCTGCAGGACACATGGAAGCTCGCCGGAAGGATAGACGGCGAGCTCGAGCAGTTCCTTGATTTCGCGTATTCCCCGGAGGTCGGTTACCTGACCTGCTGTCCGACGAACATCGGCACCGGGCTGCGCGCGTCCTGCATGGTGCACCTTCCCGCGCTCGTGATGACGAAGCAGGCCGGCAGGATAATACAAGCGATAGGCAAGCTCGGCATGACCACGCGCGGGCTATTCGGCGAGGGGACCGAGTCATACGGGAATTTTTTCCAGATATCGAACCAGGTGACGCTTGGGAATTCCGAGGAAGAGATGGTCGATAACCTCGGCAGGATAATAAGGCAGATAATAGAGCAGGAGAACGCGGCCCGCAGCGCGATTTACGCGAACCAGCGGTTACTGCTCGAGGACAGGATAACGCGCTCGCTCGAGGAGCTAAAGAGCGCGAAGCTCATCAGCACCGAGGAGGCCCTGAACTTCCTCTCGACGATAAGGCTCGGCGCCGACCTCGGCATAATAAAAGGCGTCGACCGCGATATGCTTAACGGGCTTTTCATACGGATACAGCCCGCGCACCTGCAGAAGAAGGAAGGCAAGCAGTTGTCCGCGGAGGAGAGGGACGCCGTCAGGGCGGAATTTATTTCCGAGAAGTTCAATCTAAAAGATCAATCTTAAGGAGACAGGGTCCGATGAACATGTTCTCTAGGTTCACCGAAAGGGCGAGGAAAGTAATAATACTCGCGAAGGAAGAAGCCAAGAGGTTCAACCACGATTACATAGGCACCGAGCATATACTGCTCGGCCTCATAAAAGAAGGCGAGGGAGTTGCGGCAGCAGTCCTGCAGAACCTCGGCCTGAGCCTCGAAGCGATACGCCTCGAAGTCGAGAAGATAGTCCAGCCCGGCCCGCCGACCGTCGTATCCGGGGACATCCCTTTTACTCCTAAGGCGAAGAAGGTCATCGAGCTCGCCACGGACGAGGCGCGCAACCTTGGCCACAATTATATCGGCACCGAGCACCTACTGCTCGGCCTCATACGCGAAGGCGAGGGTGTCGCGAGCCAGGTGCTCACGAACCTCGGCCTCGACCTGAACAAGGTCAGGCAGGAGGTCATGTCGCTTCTCGGTTCGGCGACGCCGGGCTTCACGCAGCAGCAGGCACAGGCGAAGACGAAGACGCCGTCCCTGGACGCGTTCGGCCGCGACCTTACCTCGCTCGCGCGCGAAGGAAAGCTAGACCCGGTCATCGGCCGGAAGGACGAGATAGAGCGCGTTATACAGATATTATCCCGCAGGACGAAGAACAATCCCGTGCTTCTCGGCGAGGCGGGCGTAGGCAAGACCGCTATAGTCGAAGGGCTCGCGCAAAAAGTCATCAAGGGCGACATCCCTGAGATACTGCGCGACAAGAGGGTCGTGATACTCGACCTCGCGCTGATGGTCGCCGGCACGAAATACAGGGGGCAGTTCGAGGAGCGCATCAAGGCCGTGATGGACGAGATAAAGCGTTCCGAGAACATAATAATCTTCATAGACGAGCTGCATACGCTAGTCGGCGCGGGTGGCGCGGAAGGCGCTATCGACGCGTCGAACATACTAAAGCCCGCCCTCTCGCGCGGCGAGATACAGTGCATTGGCGCAACGACGCTCGACGAGTTCAGAAAGCATATCGAGAAAGACGCCGCGCTCGAACGCAGGTTCCAGACGATAATGGTCGAGCCTCCGAGCGTCGACGAGACGATAGAGATATTGAAGGGCCTGCGCGACAAGTATGAGGCGCACCATAAGGTCAAGTTCACCGACGAATCGCTTATCGCGGCGGCGAAGCTTTCCGACCAGTACATATCGGGAAGGTACCTGCCGGACAAGGCGATAGACCTTATCGACGAAGCCGGTTCGCGCGCTCGCCTTAACGTGATGACCACGCCTCCCGACATAAAGGAAGTCGAGAAGCAGATGGATAACGTCAGGAAAGAGAAGGAAGCCGCGGTCAAGGGCCAGGATTTCGAGAAGGCCGCCGGGCTGCGCGATCAGGAGAGGGAATTGAAGGGCCAGCTCGAGAAGGTCCGCAAGGAATGGTCGAAGCAGAAGGCGGAGGCGTACCCGCGCGTGACGGATGAGGATATCGCCGAGATCGTCGCGAAATGGACCGGCATACCGATAGTGAAACTCGAAGAGAAGGAGAGCGAGAAACTGCTGAAGATGGAAGAGCAGCTGCACCAGCGCGTCGTGGGCCAGGACGAGGCGATAGGCGCCATCGCGAACGCGGTCAGGCGCTCGCGCGCCGGCCTGAAGGACCCGAAGAGGCCGACGGGCTCGTTCATATTTCTCGGCCCGACGGGCGTCGGCAAGACGCTGCTCGCGAAAGCGCTCGCGGAGCTGATCTTCGGCGACGAGGACGCGATAATACAGATCGACATGTCGGAATATATGGAAAAGTTCAACGTCTCGCGCCTCGTAGGCGCGCCGCCGGGTTACGTCGGATACGAAGAAGGCGGGCAGTTGACCGAGAAGGTCCGCCGCCGCCCGTATTCGGTAGTGCTTCTCGATGAGATTGAGAAGGCGCATCCCGACGTATTCAACGTGCTGCTGCAGGTTCTCGAGGAAGGCCGGCTGACCGACTCGTTCGGGCGCAGGGTCGATTTCAAGAACACGGTACTGATCATGACCTCGAACATTGGCGCGGAGACGTTCAAGAAACAGGGGTCTCTCGGCTTCAAGTCGGACAAGGAAGAGATGACGTACCAGACGATGAAGACGAAGCTTCTCGACGAAGTCAAAAAGACGTTCAAGCCCGAGTTCATTAACAGGGTCGACGATATAATCGTCTTCAGGCCGCTCACGAAAGAGGACCTCTACAAGATCGTGGACCTTGAGGTCGCCGAAGTGAAGAACCGCCTGAAGGAACAGCACGAGATAATCATCGACCTGAACAAGGAAGCGACGGATTTCCTTATAGAAAAAGGTTTTGACCCGGTATACGGCGCCCGGCCTATCAAGAGGACGATACAGCGCTTCCTCGAGGACCCGCTCGCCGAGGAGATAATCTCGGGGAGGATAAAGAGGGGCGGCACCGTTAAGATCGGCGCAAAAGTCGACCATCTGATCTTCGAATAAAGTAGGAACGGAGAGGATTTGAGGAGGCACAGGCCTAACCCGGCCGTCGTCATCTCGGGATTGCTCATCCTTGCGGCCCTTTTGTTCCTGGACCTGCACGGCAGGGTGTTTTTTTCGGGGTTCAAGACGGCCGCGCTCGAGATGATCAGGGACAAGATCGGGCTCGAAGGCGAGATAGGCGGGCTCGAAGGCGGGGTCTTCCGCGGGATAGTCCTGAAGGACGTGAAGGTATTCCTGCCGGCTTCCGCGGAGCCGCAATCCCGCAGGGAGCTCTTCTTCTGCGCCGAGGCGATAGAGCTCGATTACCGGCTCTGGGACGCCGCGCTCGGCAGGTATGGTTCACTTGACAGGATCACCGTTGTCTCCCCCGGGGTGTATTTTCCGGAAAAGGACATTAAGTACCTCATACCGAAGATCTTCGAGCAGTCCTGGGAAGGGGCCGTGATATCGGTCAGGGACGGGACGTTCTACAATCCCCGGAAGATGCGGGTAATAGACGCGGTCACAGGGAATTTTAAGATCAGCGAAAGCGGTATCGAGTCGGGCAGCATAAGCGCGGATATTTTCGGACAGGAATTTTCCGGCCGAGGCATGATAAAGTTCCCGGTAGACCGTTCGGCCGTAATGCTCGAGGGCACGATCAGGGGCCGCGGATATACGTTAAGGGCAAAGCTCGAAGGCATGATGGACAAGATATTCGTCCACGGGTCATTCGACGCGCTCGACCGCATGAACACTAATTTCGCCGGGAATATCGAGACGTCCGAAGGGGCGGTCGTTTTCAACAATTTCAGGTTCGGGCAGAATACCATGCTTAACGGCCTGTTGCAAACTGCCGGAAAGGGATTCAATTTCGACCTTTTCCCCGAGGATGACAAGGGAAACGCGACCGCCATGGGGGAGGTCAGCAGGCTCGGGATATCGGGCGACTTCTCGAAACTCCCGGATTTCACGCTCGAGGTCAACGCGAACCACCTCAAGGCGTTCGGCATTGACCTGATGTCCAATTATAAGATAAACGGCAGGCTGAATTACGGGGCGGACGGCGGCCTCGTATCGATAAACGGGGATTTTTGCACGTCCGGGTCGATAATAAACTACGATCCTATCAGGGAAGTCAGGGGCGCGTTCGAGATCAGGGACGGCCGCCTGAAGCTGACAGGCGTAAATTACGGCGATGTGATGATAATGAACGCCTCGGTCTCCCTGGCAGGCAGGAATGACCTCGATGTCCACATGAAGTTCAAGGGCGCGCAGCTCGGCGGGCTCATGGACCTCATTACAGACAGGGGCCTGCTTTCGGGGACGGTCATCGGCGACCTGTATATCCGCGGAGAACTCGGCAAGCAGATGGACATCAACGCCCAACTCGAATTCTTTAACGGGAACATTAGCGTGATCGGTTATAACTCGGCGGAGGTCAACGTAAAGGGAAGAGGATCTAGACTTGAATTTATCGATTCAAAAGTTTATACTGATGGGGAGGCACTGACGCTGGAAGGGAGCATAAATACGGCGGATATAGGCACTCCGCGCGTGTTCAACAATATAGAGATAAGGTCGGGCCAGTCGGTGGTCTGGGAGGGTGCCGCAGTGACGAAGACGCCGGTCGGGGATGAATACGTCACGGGCGCTAACCTTAATGAGCAGTTCAGGGTCAATTTCAAGACGTACGAAGCGCAGAACGGAGAGCAGTACAGGCCCGGCACCGATGAGATGGAACTCGAGTATAAGCTCGGTGCGCCGGCTAACCTGAAGGTCAGGATGAAGGAAGACGACGAGTTTGTCGGTGTTGAGCACAAAGTGAGGTTCTGACGAAATGAGCGGATGGATCACACATCTTGGCGAGCGGTTCATGAGTTTCCTGCATTACGCCGGGGGCATCACGGTCCTTGCGGTCAGGACGGTCTTCTGGACGTTCATGCCGCCGTTCAAGCGCAAGCCAATATTGGAGCAGATGGTAAAGGTGGGCATAGACAGCCTGCCGATAGTGTTCCTGACATGCCTCTTTACCGGCATGGTGCTCGCGCTGCAGAGCGCGTACCAGATGCAGAAGATGGAGGCGAAACTCTATATAGCGAGCCTCGTCGCGCTTTCATTGACGAGGGAACTCGGGCCCGTGCTTACCGCGCTTGTCGTCGCGGGAAGGGTCGGCGCGTCGATAGCCGCCGAGCTCGGGACGATGAAAGTTACCGAGCAGATAGACGCGCTCGAGACGCTCGCGACAAACCCGATCAAATACCTCGTGGTGCCAAGGTTCATAGCGCTCTTTTTCATGCTGCCGCTGCTTACGATATACGGCGATATCGTAGGCATACTGGGCGGGTATATGATAGGCGTATGGAGGCTAAACATCCTGAGCAACCTATACTGGGACATGACCTGGAACCCGCTGAAGGTCAAGGATATAGTGACGGGCCTCGTTAAGTCATTCGCTTTTGCGGTCGTCATATGCATAGTCGCGTGTTATGAAGGCATGAGGGTGGAGGGCGGAGCCGAGGGTGTCGGCGCGGCCACCACCAAGGCGGTCGTAATATCATTCATACTTATAATCGCGGCCGATTGCCTGTTCACGGCGTTGTTCTATTTCGGGTTCTCATTCTGATATGATAGAGCTTATAAACCTTTGCAAGGCATTTGACGATAACGTCGTCCTCGATAACGTGAACCTCACGATCAAGGACGGCGAGACTGTCGTCATAATCGGGCGCTCAGGGACGGGCAAGAGCGTCATGCTCAAGCATATAATCGGCCTCATGAAACCCGATTCCGGCCAGGTCATGATCGACGGGCAGGATGTCACGCGC
Organism: Candidatus Omnitrophota bacterium; assembly: GCA_041651455.1. Taxonomy (GTDB): domain Bacteria; phylum Omnitrophota; class Gorgyraeia; order Pluralincolimonadales; family Pluralincolimonadaceae; genus UBA6215. Next base: position 24,782 of record JBAZJG010000006.1, on the reverse strand, counting down.
CTCGGCGGCAAGGAGCTCAACGAGCTTAGGCTTAAGTTCGGCATGCTCTTCCAGGGCGCCGCGCTCTTCGACTCGTTGAGCGTAAGGGATAATGTGGCGTTCAACCTGCTCGAGCACAGGAAGATGGACGATGATTCGATAGACAGGCGCGTCGCGGAATGCCTCGAACTCGTGGGGCTCAAGGGCATAGAAGGCCTCAAACCATCGGAACTTTCCGGAGGCATGAGGAAACGTGTCGGGCTCGCGCGCGCGATATGCATGGACCCTAAGATAATTCTCTACGATGAGCCGACGACAGGCGTCGACCCGATAATGGCGGATGCGGTCAACGACCTGATCAAGGGCCTGCAGTCGAAGCTGAAGACGACGGCTATCGCGGTGACGCATGACATGACGTCGGCATACAAGATAGCCGACAGGATCGCGATGCTTTATAAGGGCAAGATAGTGGAGTCGGGCACGCCCGAACAGATAAAGAACACGTCCAACCCGATAGTGAAACAGTTCATAACCGGGGCCGCCAAGGGCCCGATAACAGAGGACTCATGATAATATATTTCAGGAGGAGAGCATGAAGAGGAGGATGGACCTCGAGTTCAAGGTCGGTATTTTCGTGGCGATAGGCATAGCCATCGGGATATCCATGATATTCATGGCCCAGGAGATAAAATACTCCCAGCAGAGATACACGATAAAGGTCCGTTTCGATTTCGCCAACGGCATCGAGATCTCCGCGCCGGTAAGGGTCGCGGGCGTGCAACTCGGCGAGGTGAAGAACATTGAGATAGTCAGGGACGAGCAGGCCAAGAAGACCGCGGTAGACCTTTACGTATGCCTCGACAAGAAGGCGAAGGTCGAAAAGGACGCGGAGGCCTTCATCAATACATTGGGGCTCATAGGCGAGAAATACGTCGAGATCATACCCGGGACCCCCGGAAGCGAAGTGATCAGGCCCGGCGGGATGCTTGCCGGAAGAGAGTCGGTCCCTATGGAAAAGCTAACGCAGAAGGGTTACGAGATAGCCAACGGCCTCGGCGATACTATAAAGCACCTTAACACCCTGGTCGGGGACCCGGAAACGCAGGCAGCATTCAAGGCGACGATGCTAGACATAAGGAAATTCATGGCTTCCGCGAACGTCGTCATGGACAAGGTAAAATCGGGAGAAGGCACCGTCGGGAAATTGTTCATGGATGACGGCCTTTATAACGAATTGGATGCGTTCGTGAAAGACCTCAAGGCGCATCCGTGGAAACTTCTCCAGAAACCCAGGGGCCAGAAATGACATTTACCATAATAAGGTCATTTTTCGTATTACTTTGCGGGTTGATGGGCTATCAGCTCGGCGATACCCTCAGGATAGGCGCTCTTTCGGAGACGATAGGCGTAGGCGTCGGGGTCGTGATAGCGGGGATAATCATCCTGCTTGAATACTCGACCAAGAGGATATCGGTCAAAGGGCTCTCGTCCGCGGTCTTCGGTATCGTCTTCGGCATTTTGTTCGCCTGGCTCATCATAGGGGTATTCAAGCTGATACCGATGGAAGACGACATCAGGGCTGAGTTCAACGGCCTGCTGATACTGATATTCGCGTACCTCGGCATGGTGATGGCGGTAAGGGGCAAGGACGAGTTCAACATCATAATACCCTATGTCAAGCTGAAGAGGGAAGGCCAGCGCGAGGAGATTGCGCTGCTCGACACGTCGGTAATAATTGACGGCAGGATCGCCGATATCTGCAACACGAAGTTCATACAGGGCATACTTATCATACCGCGGTTCGTGCTTAAGGAACTGCAGCAGATAGCCGATTCGGCGGACCCGATAAAGCGCAACCGCGGCAGGCGCGGCCTCGATATGCTCAACAAGATACGCAAGTCGGGCGCGGTCGAGGTGAAAATACACGAGGACGATTTCCCGGACATCAATGAGGTAGACGCGAAACTCATAAAGCTCGCGAAGTTGCTGACGGCGAAGGTCTTCACGAACGACTACAACCTGAACAAGATAGCCGAACTCCAGGGGGTCGCGGTCCTGAACATCAACGAGCTGGCCAACGCGCTTAAGCCGGTCGTGATACCGGGCGAGCTCATGGAGGTAAAGATCGTCAAGGAAGGCAAGGAATATAACCAGGCCGTCGCATACCTCGATGACGGCACGATGGTCGTGATAGATAACGCGAAGCAGCTCATAGGGCATACGGCAAAGGTGCTTGTGACGTCGGTGCTGCAGACAGCCGCAGGCAGGATGATTTTCGCGAAGGTGGAAGCACAGCGATAGGAGATAGAATATGAAGGTGGCCGCGATAGTTGCCGCCGCCGGAAAAGGCGAGCGGATGAAGGCGAAAACGCACAAAGCTTTTGTTGCGTTAGGCAAGGAGCCCATTCTCGCGCATACGCTGAAGGCGCTCGAAGCGTCAAGCGTCGTCAGCGAGATAGTTATCGTGGTCCACCAGGCGGACCTGCCCAAAGCGCGCCTGCTTGCCAAGAAAGGCAAGTTCAAAAAGATAAAGGATATAATCGCCGGCGGGAAACGCCGCATGGATTCGGTAAAGAGCGGCCTTGCCTCGGTCAGCGAGGACTCGGAGTGCGTGATAGTCCACGACGGCTGCAGGCCTTTCGTAAGCAACAAGCTTATATCGTCTGTCGTAGACGCGGCCGATACGTTCGGCGCGGCGATACCCGGGTTGCCGGTGAAGCCGACTATCAAACAGGTTGAGAAGGGGAATTTCGTGTCGGCGACGCTCGACAGGGCGACGCTCATCGAGGTCCAGACCCCGCAGGCGTTCCGCAAGGACATACTGCTCAGGGCTTACGACAGCGCGTTCGCGCCCGGCGTCGAAGCTTCGGAGGCCACGGACGACGCGGCGCTTGTCGAGAGAATGGGCATCAAGGTCAAGGTCGTCGACGGGTCACAGGACAATATAAAGATAACCACTCCGGAAGACCTGAAGCACGCGAAGATACTGGCAGGTGTGAAATGAGGGCCGGGCTAGGTTACGACATACACAGGCTCGTAGAGGGAAGGAAACTCTTCCTCGGCGGAGTCGAGATACCGTATATAAAGGGCCTCGATGGTTACTCCGACGCGGACGTGCTGCTGCACGCTATCTGCGATGCGATACTCGGGGCGATGGGGAAGGACGATATAGGCATCCATTTCCCGAACAATGACCCGCAGTTCAAGGGTATAAGCAGTTTGGAGCTGCTGCACAAGGTCGCCGAACTCGCCGGCAAGGAGAAGTTCAGGATAGTCAATGTCGATTCAACGCTTATAATGGAAGAGCCGAAGATCGTGCCTTTCAAGGCGAAGATGAGGAAGACGATCGCTTCTGTCCTCGGCATAGAAGAGGGCCGGGTGAACGTCAAGGCAACCACACAGGAAGGCGTGGGTGCCATCGGCCGCGGAGAGGCGATAGCGGCTTACGCGATAGCTTCCGTCGAGGAGACAGGATAAAATGCAGATATTCATAATAATAGCGCTCGCGCTTGTCATAATTGCGCTCATCAAGATGCTCGTGATCTCGCTGGTCTTCAGGTCCGAGATAAACGCGATATTCGAACGCGACCCGGCAGCGAAAAGCGGTTTTGAGGTCATATTGCTGTATTCGGGCCTTCACGCGATCATATATTACCGGATAGCGCACGCGCTCTATTCCGCGAAGGTGCCGATGCTGCCGAGGATGCTCTCGCAGTTCGCGAGGTTCGCCACCGGCATCGAGATACATCCCGGGGCGACGATAGGCAAGGGCCTTTTCATCGACCACGGGATGGGTGTCGTGATAGGCGAGACGTCGGTCATCGGCGATAACGTCACGCTCTTCCAGGGAGTAACGCTCGGAGGGACCGGGAAGGAAAAAGGGAAGCGCCACCCGACGCTCGGTAATAACGTGGTCGTCGGCGCGGGAGCCAAGGTTCTCGGGAACATAAAGATCGGCGACGGCGTGATGGTAGGTGCGAACGCGGTAGTCATCAAGGATGTCCCGATGGATTCTACGGTAGTCGGCGTACCCGGAAGGGTCGTGAAGAAGGAAGGCAAGGATATCCCGGGGATAAGGCTCGACCACTCGAACCTGCCGGACCCGTTGACGCAGTCGCTCGACCACCTCCAGGACGAGATCAACCATATAGAGGGAGAACTGAAGAAGCACCACCAGAATCTTCGAAAATAGCATGCCAATCTCCATTTATAATACCCTCACGAGGAAGGCCGAAGAGTTCAGGCCCATAAAAGAAGGCGAAGCCCGCATGTATGTCTGCGGCGTGACCGTTTACGACGAGTGCCACCTGGGGCACGCGCGCAGCGCGTTCATCTTCGATTTCATAAGGAGATACCTCTCCTACCGCGGGTATAAGGTCACGTTCGTTAAGAACATAACCGACGTAGACGACAAGATAATCAACAAGGCCCGCGATGAAGTCGCCGACAAGAAGTCCCCGCTCTTCGGAAAGGACCTTAATGCCGCCTCGAGGGAGATCGCCGAGCGCTATACAAAGAGCTTCTACGGCGATATGGATTCCCTCGGTATTGCGCGCGCCGATATTGAGCCGAAGGCGACCGAGCATATAAAGGACATAATAGGGATCATAAGCGGGCTTATCGAAAAGGGCTATGCCTACGCGTCGGGCGGCGACGTCTATTTCGATGTCAGGAAGTTTGCGGGATACGGCAAACTTTCACACCAGGATAAGGACCAGATGCTCGAGGGTGCTCGCCATGACAATCTTGAAAAGAAGCGGGACTCGCTGGATTTCGCGTTATGGAAATCCGCGAAGGAGAACGAGCCCGAGTGGGACTCACCGTGGGGCAAGGGCCGGCCGGGCTGGCATATAGAGTGCTCCGCGATGTCAACGAAGTACCTCGGCGAGAATTTCGATATCCACGGCGGCGGGCGCGACCTGATATTCCCGCACCACGAGAACGAGGTGGCACAGTCGGAATGCGCGACGGGCAAGCCGTTCGCTAATTACTGGATACATAACGGCCTGCTCACGATAAACGGCGAGAAGATGTCCAAATCGCTCGGAAATTACGTGTCCATCAAGGGCGTCCTCGAGCGTTACCCGGCCGATGTGCTGAAAGTATTCTTCCTCGGGGCCCATTATTCGCATCCTATAGATTTCACATGGGAGAAGATGGAAGCCGCGAAGAGCGGGTATGAAAGGTTCGTAGTGCTCCTGGACAAGATACGTAGGAAAACGGACGTGACGCCCGGCGTACGGCCCGCGAGGGACAAGGATATAGAGGCCGCCTCGCAGCGGTTCATCGAGGCAATGGACGGGGACTTCAATACGCCTTCAGCGCTCGGAGCGCTCTTCGACCTCGTCAACGCCGCGAACAAAATTGTTGATAGAAATGGCGATATTTCTGTGCTAAAATATATCGAAAATACCCTGCTGGAACTGGGCGGCTTACTCGGGCTCAGTTTCACGGCGCCCGCGGCGGGCTTTTCGGATTCCGGGATACAGGGGCTCGTCGACGCGCGTATAGAGGCGAAGAAGAGGAAAGATTTCGCCGAGGCGGACAGGATAAGGAAAGAGCTCGGTGAAAAAGGCGTCATACTCGAAGACGATAAAGACAAGACCTACTGGAGACGGAAAGTTTAAATGCGCATAAAAGCCAGGACAAAAGAAACCATAGCGGCGTACGGGTTCCTCGCGCCTAACCTGATAGGTTTCATGATATTTACTTTTTTCCCGGTCTTTATCTCCCTTATATTGAGTTTTTTCAAATGGGACATCCTGACCACCCCGCAATTCATCGGATTTGAAAATTTCTCGCAATTGCTGGGTTTCCACAGGGACGCCGCGACGAACCATGTCGTCGCGAACGACCCGAAGTTCTGGCAATACCTCTGGAATACGGTCTTCCTGATGTTCTCGATACCGGTATGCATGATGGCCTCTCTTGGCCTCGCGATTGCGCTGAACCGCAAGGTACGCGGCGAATCGATGTTCAGGACGATATTCTTCCTGCCCTCGATATGCCCCGGCGTCGCGATATCGATCCTTTGGCTTTGGATATTCAATCCCGAATACGGCATGCTGAACAACATAATATACTGGGGAGGGAAGCTCCTCGGGTTCAGCCTGCAGGGCCCGTTATGGCTTAATTCGCCGGGATGGGCGAAGCCGGCCCTGATGCTCATGAATTTCTGGATAGCGATCGGCGGCATGAACATGATACTCTACCTCGCCGCGCTGCAGGGCATACCGAGGGATTTCTACGAGGCGGCCGAGATAGACGGCGCCAACGGGTGGCAAAAGTTCTGGGCGATCACGTGGCCGCAGATAAGCCCGACGACGTTCTTCATAGCCATCATGAGCATCATCGGCGGTTTCCAGGGCGGTTTCATGCAGGCGTATATAATGACCGGCGGCGGCCCCGGCGGCGCCACCACGACCATAGAATATTATATCTTCAATAACCTATATACATGGCAGAACGTCGGTTACGCGGCCGCGATCGCGTGGTTCCTTTTCATGGTAATATTCGTCGTCTCGCTTGTAAACTGGAGATTCGGCGGAAAACTGGTCCACTATTAAAGGACGGCAGATGGATAATATACGGCAACCCGGCAACAAAGCCCATTTGAGCGAAGCGGCGCAGAAGGAGAAAGCGCTGCAGGTCTTCGCGTATACGGTGCTTGCCATCGGCGCGCTCTCTATGATAATGCCGTTCCTCTGGATGATAACGACCTCGCTGAAGACGCTCGACGCGATATATATACGCCCGAAGAACTGGATCCAGATGTTTATCCCGACGATGTTCATCTGGGACAATTACGTGTCGGCCTTCAAGGTAGTGCCGTTCGCGAAATTCTACATGAACTCGATAATAGTCGGCGTCGCGGTCACGATAGGGCAGGTCTTCACGAGCTCGCTCGCGGCCTACGCTTTCTCGCGCCTCGAGTTCAGGGGCAGGGACAAACTCTTCTTCGCTTACCTCGCGACGATGATGATACCCGGTTCGGTCACGATGATACCCGTATATGTCCTCATGAGGCTTTTCGGGTGGGTGGACACGTTCAAAGCGCTCATAATTCCCGCGATATTCTCGGCGTACGGGACCTTCATGCTGAGGCAGTTCTTCATGACGCTGCCGAAGGACCTCGAAGACGCCGCGAAGATAGACGGATGCGGGTTCTTCCGTATCTATACGACGATAATCCTGCCGCTCTCGAAACCGGCCCTCGCGACGCTCACGGTATTCACGTTCATGGGCAACTGGGGAAACTTCATGTGGCCCCTGCTCGTAACGAACTCGATGAATATGAGGACCCTTCCGATAGGGCTCGAATCGTTCAAGACGCAATACTCCACCGACTGGCATTACCTTATGGCCGGCTCGGTGATGGCGATGCTCCCGATCGTCATTATATTCATCTTCACTCAGCGTTACTTCGTGGAATCCATCAAGCTTACCGGCGTAAAGGGATAACAGATGCAGCACGGGAAATTCATCACAATCGAAGGACCCGAGGGTTCGGGGAAGTCGACGCACTCGCGCCTGCTCTGCGCTTACCTGCGCAGGAAGGGCTTCCGCATCGTGCATACGCGCGAGCCCGGAGGCACGAGGATATCCGAATCGATACGCAACGTACTGCTCAGCAGGAAGAACAAGGGCATGGCCGACGCATGCGAGCTGCTGCTGTTCATGGCGGCGCGCGCGCAGATAGTGAACGAGGTCATTAGGCCCGCGCTCAAAAAAGGATATATCGTCGTCTGCGACAGGTTCCACGACGCGACCGTCGCCTACCAGGGTTACGGCGCTGGTATGGACCTCAAGGTGATAGAATCCCTGCGCAAGCTCGCGACAGGCGGCCTCAAGCCTGACCTGACCGTGCTGCTCGACGTCGAGAGCCGCGCCGGGCTCAGGCGCGGCGGTGTGAGCGACAGGATGGAGGTAAAGTCCCTGAGTTTCCATAAGAAGGTCAGGGACGGCTACCTGAAGCTCGCGAAGAAGGAACCCCGCAGGATTAAAGTCATAAATACTACATACTCCGCTATAAGTGAAATACAGCGGGGAGTTAGGAAAGCGGTGGAGGATGCCGTTTAACAGCGTGATAGGACAGGAAATCGCCGTAGACCTGCTCAAGAGGTCCATAAGCGACGGCCGCCTTGCGCATGCCTACCTTTTCATCGGCCCCGAAGGCACCGGCAAATCGTTGCTTGCCCGGATATTCGCGCAGGCGCTGAACTGCGAAAAAGAGGGCGCCGACCCGTGCGGAGAATGCGTATCGTGCAGGAAGATAGAAGGCGGGATACATCCCGACGTCGTGACGGTAGTGCCGGAGGGCAAGTCCGTCCAGATAGGCATCGAGCCGATCCGCAAGATGGAGGCCTCGATGTCGTTGAAGCCGTACGAGGGAAGGACTAAGTTATTTATCATCGACGGCGCAGACAGGATGACCGAAGAGTCGGCGAACTCGCTGCTCAAGACGCTCGAGGAGCCGCCGAAGGACACCGTGATGGTCCTGCTGGCGTCGAACATGTTCAAATTGCAGCCGACGATAGTGTCGCGCTGCCAGAAGGTCTTGTTCCACCCGCTCGGCGAGCGCTCGATAATGAAGGAGCTCATCGAACGCTACGGGCTCGACGAGAAGAGGGCGTTATGCGTCTCGAGGTTCTCGGAAGGCCGGCTCGGTAGGGCGGTGGAAGTCCTCGAGGGCGAACTGCTCGCGGGAAGGGACAGGATAGTAGATGATTTCCTGTCGCCGAAGCAGCCCGGTTACGAAGACACGTGGCTCTACGGCGAACCGAGGGAGAAGGTCAACGGGGCGCTCAACGCCTTAGCGGTATATTACAGGGACCTGCTGGTCTTCAAGCTTTCGAAGGACCAGGGGCTGCTGGTAAACCTCGACAGGGCAGCCGACATCGCGCGCGACGCGGAAAGGTTCACTGCGGATAAGCTCGAGGGCATACTCGATACGATCGCCGCGGCGCAGGACGAGATAAAGAGGAACGCGAACGTAAAGATCTCGCTCTCCTGCATGCGGCTTAACATAACCTAAGGGGGATAGAATTGTTTGAAGTCATACAGATAAGATTAAGGGAAGGCGGCAAGACCCAGTATTTCGAGCTGGGGAACACGAAGCCGAAGATAGGCGATACGGTCATAGTCGAGGCGGACAGGGGGCTCGACTACGGCGAAGCGCTCTCCGGGATAGAATCCATCTCCCACGTGACAGAAGACGAGCCGCTGCGCAAGATACTCAGGATCGCCACCGCCGCGGACCTCGACCAGATAAAGAAGAACCGCGAGAAGACAAGGGAAGCGTTCACGACCTGCCAGAAGAAGATCCTCGAGCACGGCCTCAAGATGAAGCTCATAGAAGCGGAATATTCGTTCGACAGGTCTAAGCTGCTCTTTTATTTCACCGCCGACGGCCGCGTGGATTTCAGGGAGCTCGTAAAGGACCTCGCGCGGATATTCAAGGCGAGGATAGAGCTGAAGCAGATAGGCGTCCGCGACGAGGCGCGCCTGCTGGGCGGGTTCGGCCCGTGCGGCAAGGCGCTCTGCTGCGCGACGTTCCTGAAGGATTTCGAGCCGGTCACGATAAAGATGGCGAAGGAGCAGAACCTGCCGCTGAACCCGGCAAAGATATCGGGCGTCTGCGGAAGGCTCATGTGCTGCCTCGGCTACGAGCATAAGCTCTACGTCGAACTGCTTAGGGGCCTGCCGAAGGAAGGCGACAGGATAAACGCCGAGGGCGCCTCGGGGAAGGTCGTATCGGTCAACGCATTGAAGCGCGCCGTGACGCTCGACTGCGGGGAAGGCAAGTTCGTCGAGATACCGTGCGGCTGCCCGCAGGCATGCAAGCTGCACCTACGGAAAAAATGAACAAATTCTACCTGACGACATCCATATATTACGTGAATGCGAAGCCGCACGTGGGCCATTGCTATGAGTCCACCGTCGCGGACGCGCTCGCGCGCTACCACCGCCTGAAAGGCGAGGACGTCTATTTCCTGACCGGCACCGACGAGCACGGCCAGAAGGTCGCGAAGGCGGCCGCTGAAGCAGGCGTCTCGACCCAGCAGTTCGTCGATTCCGTCGTGCAGCCGTCCATAGAGCTCTGGAAGACGATATCGATATCCTATGACGATTTCATCCGGACGACGCAGGAACGCCATATAAAGGTCGTGCAGGCCGTCTTCTCTAAGCTGCAGGAGAAGGGAGAGCTATTCGAATCCGAATATAAGGGATGGTATTGCTCGGCCTGCGAGGCGTTCTGGCCCGAGAGCCAGCTCGAAGAGGGCAACTGCCCCGACTGCAAACGCCCCGTCGAGCAGATAACGGAGACGAACTGGTTCTTCAGGATGTCGAAATACCGCGACTGGCTTGTCGGGTATATCAGGGAGCACAAGGATTTCATAAGGCCTGAGTCGAGGAAGAACGAGATATTGAGCTTCCTCGAGCAGCCGCTGCAGGACCTCTGCATATCGCGCCCGAAGAACAGGCTCGAGTGGGGCGTCGAGATACCGTTTTCGAAGGACCACGTCTCGTACGTCTGGTTCGACGCGCTGCTGAACTACATCTCAGCGCTCGGATACGCGGGCGACGAGGCGAAGTTCAGGAAATACTGGCCCGCCGACGTGCAGATAATAGGCAAGGACATAATACGTTTTCATACGGTCTTCTGGCCGATAATACTACATACGCTAGGCATAGAGCCGCCCAGGACGGTCTTCGCGCACGGCCACTGGCTCGACGCGAAAGGAAGGAAGATGTCGAAGTCGCTCGGTAACGTCGTCGATCCCGTCGACATGATAAACAAATACGGCCCGGACCCGCTCAGGTATTTCCTGCTCAGCGAGATACCCTACGGGCATGACGGGCTCTTCTCCGAACAGGCGCTCGTAAGCCGGCTGAACACGGACCTCGCCAACGATATCGGCAACCTGCTGAACAGGACGCTGACGATGATAGAGAAGTATTACGAAGGCAAAGTGCCGTCTCCGGCAAAAACGGCAGACGCCGCCGATGACGAGCTGAAATCTCTCGCGGCAGCGCTCCCCGCAAAAATGGACGCGGCGATGGCGGACCTGGATTTCCCGAGCGCCCTGGCGGCCATATGGGAGCTGATAAACAAGGCGAATAAATATATCGAGGTGCAGGCGCCGTGGTCGCTGGACAAACAGGGAAAAAAGGACAGGCTGTCCGACGTGATGTATAACCTCGCGGAGGTCCTGCGCATCGTCGCGGTCGCCGTTTCTCCGTTCATACCGGAGTCCGCGCAGAAGATGTGGGAACAGGCGGGGATGACCGGATCTCTTTCCAATGCGCGCATAGCGGATATCGAAAAGTGGGGACTAATGGCGCCGGGTACGCAGGTAAAGAAGGGCGCCCCGTTATTCCCGCGCATAGACACCAAGGCAAAATGACGAAGCTTGTAGATACGCACTGCCACCTGGATTTTCCCGAGTTCGACGCCGACAGGGACGACGTGATAAAAAGGGCCGGGGAGGCGGGTATAGAGACTATCATAAACGTCGCGAGCAGCCTCGAGGGTTCCAGGAGGTCCGTTGAGCTCGCGGAAAAGTACGGCTGCGTCTACGCCTCGGTAGGCATACATCCCCACGACGCGAAAGAACTATCCCCCGAAACATTTTCAGAGATAAAAACGCTCGCTTCGTGCGACAAGGTCGTCGCTATCGGCGAGGTCGGGCTCGATTATTACAGGAACCTCTCGCCGGCGGATATCCAGCAGAAGGCCTTCAGGGGATTCCTGTCGCTCGCGAAGGAGACGGGCCTGCCGCTCATAATCCATTGCCGTGAAGCGCGCGATGATATGCTCAGGATACTGAAGCAGGAGATGGGTTCTTCGCGGATAAAAGGGGTTGTGCATTGTTTCCCTGCCGACGCGGCGCTCCTCGACGGAGCGCTCGACCTGGGCATGCACGTATCGTTCACCTGCAATATAACTTTCAGGAATGCCTCAAAACTCCGCGACCTCGTCCGCGACCTCGTCCCGATGGACAGGATGCTCGTCGAGACCGACGCGCCCTACCTCGCGCCGGAAGGCATGCGCGGGAAGCGCAACGAGCCCGCATTCATGCTGAAGGCCGTCGAGGAGATAGCGAAGCTCAAGAAGATAACGCCGGAGGATGTCGCGCGCGTAACGACATTGAACTGCGCGAATCTTTTCGGCTGCGGAGCGGGGAAAGAGGGTGCGCCCGCGCCTGTGATAGCATATCCGATACGGAATTCCTTATATATAAACCTCACGAACAGGTGCTCGAGCAGCTGCGAATTCTGCATAACAAAGTCATCTGACTTTGTTATGGGTCATAACCTGCGCCTGAAAGGCGAACCGACAGCCGCTGAGGTCATCAGGGCGGTCGGCGACCCGAAAAAGTACGACGAGATAGTCTTCTGCGGTTACGGCGAACCGACTCTGCGGTTCGATTGTATCGTGGAAGTCGCAAAAGAATTGAAAAAGAAAGGCGCCGTATTGAGGCTCACGACGAACGGCCACGGCAACCTGATAAACAAGAGGGATATCACGGGCGACCTTGTGGGGCTTATAGACCGCGTCAGCGTGAGCTTGAACGCGCCGGACGCGGATACCTATGACAGGATATGCAAGCCGGCATTCGGGCCCGGCACATATGCCGAGGTGAAGAAGTTTATAGCCGCGTGCAGGGAGAAGCTTCCAGAGGTTGAAGTCACGTGCGTGGATTACGCGGGCGTCGATATGCAGGCATGCGAAAAGGTCGCGGTCGGGGAACTGAAGGTAAAGTTCAGGCCAAGGAGGCATAATGTCGTCGGCTGAAGCGGTCAAAGGATTCGTCAGGCAGAACAGGATATACCTTCTTATGCTTGTCGTGATAGTGGCATTCGAGGTGCTCTTCGCCCTCAGCCCGCATAAAGAAGAGAAGGAGCCCGGGGAAGGCCGGAAGGCCTACCGTATGCTCACTGCCGAGGAGATATCCGCGCAGGAGACAAGGATAAAGGAGCTCCTCTCGACGAACAAGCCGCTCGCATTCGCGCTTTCGGCAAGCACGTTCGCGTGCTCCGCCGCACTGATGTTCGGGCTCGTGCTGCTGGTCAAGCGCCTTACGCGAAAGCTGAACGGTTTCGCCATAATGCCGGCGATCGGCTCGACGCCCGACGTGAAATGGGGCGTCATAGACATATTCAGGATAGCCGTCGTCTTTTATTTCCTCGGGTATATCCTCCAGGGGACGGAGATGGGCGCCGCCTCGCTGGCCGGGATAAAAGACCTGGACGAAAAGCTGTTTACGGTACTGAACGCGACGCTGATGGATATCATAGGGGTACTGATAGTATTATATTTTGTCTTCCGCAAATACAACGGCGCCGCCGCGGACCTCGGCCTCGGGGCAAAGTATATAATAAGGGACATCAAGATAGGGCTCGGCGGCTACCTGATGCTTATTCCCGTCCTTGTGGTCATAATGGTGTTCGTGCTGCTCGCGCTCAGGATAATGAATTACGAGCCGCCGGAGACGAGGGCGCTGGAGATATTATACGAGACGAACCGCCCGAAATTGCTCTTCGTGCTGACCGGGCTCGTGACGGTCCTCGGGCCGGTCATGGAAGAACTGTTCTTCAGGGGATTCGCTTATCCGGCGGTGAAGAGGAGGATAGGCGCTCGGAACGCCATCATAGCCGTCTCGCTGGTCTTTTCGCTGTTACACCTTAATGTCGTGTCTTTCTTCCCGATATTGGCGCTCGGCATACTGCTCGCGTACCTTTACGAGAGGACGGGCTCGATAATCCCGTGCATCGCTGTGCATGTGGTGCATAATACGGCCGTTGTGTTTTTTGTGTTCCTTTATAAGCTCATCGCGCTCCCGAGGTAGTCCGGCATGCCGTCAAAGGTTTCTATAACAAGGGCTTCTTCCTATGACAGCGCCGAGGTCCATGCCGCGGTCAGGGAAGCCATAGCGCTGCTCGGAGGCATGTCGGCTTTCGTCAGGAAAGGCGAGAAGATACTGCTTAAGCCGAACCTCCTTTCCGCGAGGCCGCCCGAATCGGGCGTATGCACGCATCCTGAAGTGGTGCGGGCCGTGGCGCGGCTTGCCAGGGAAGAAGGCGCTGAGCTATATCTCGGCGATTCCCCCGGCGGGCTCGGTTACAAGAACGCCGGCTCCACTTACGAGGCCTCCGGGATGACTAAGGTCTGCGCTGAGGAAGGCATCAAGCTCGTCGATTTCGACGCCGCGCGCAATATCAACGGCATGCCGATATCGGCCTGGGCGAAGGACGTCGACGGGATGATCACCATCCCGAAGATGAAGACCCACGACCTCATGACGCTTACGGGCGCCGTAAAGAATTCATACGGTATCGCCGTCGGGCATTTCAAGGCCGATTGCCATCTCAAAGCGCCTTTGCCTGCGGATTTCGCGGTGCGGGCGGTCGACGTCTTCGAGACGGTAATGCCGAGGCTCGCGGTCATGGACGGGATAGTCGCGATGGAAGGCGACGGCCCTGCCGCGGGAACGCTGCGCAACGCGGGACTCGTCATCGCGGGGCATGATTGCGTCGCGTGCGACGCGGTTTTCGCGCGAATAGCGGGGCTCGACCCGCTGAAGCTGCCCATCATAGCGGAAGCGTACAGGAGGAAACTCGGGGAGGCGGACCTTTCAAATATCGAGGTCCTCGGCGCGAGCATCGAGGACGTAAGGATGCGCGATTTCAAATTGCCGCGCACATCAGTCGTAATGAAGGTGCCGGAACCGCTGTTGAAGCTCCTGACAAGAGCGATAAGGTTTTTGCCGCAGATAAATGATAGAATATGCAAGAAATGCCGGATATGCGAGAAGAGCTGCCCGGCGAAATGCATAACGATAGAAGATGAGGGTTCGAGGATAGATTACCGGAGATGCATCAAGTGTTTTTGTTGCCACGAGCTGTGCCCGTACGACGCAATATCGGTAAAGCGCAGTTTACTGGCTAAAATACTAAGGTAGACAAATGGCCATACAGACGATCAAATGGGACAAGGATTCGGTAAAGATAATTGACCAGACGCTTCTGCCAGGCAAACTCGTATACCTGAAATTCCGCGACGTGAAGAGCTTCTGGCACGCGATAAAGAGACTGCAGGTGCGCGGCGCCCCGGCGCTCGGGGTCGCGGCGGCATACGGAGCTTATCTCGGCACCAGGGATTCGCGCGCGAAGGATTATGCGGGATTCACGCGCGACCTCGATAAGGCGATAAAGTTCGTCGGGTCGGCGCGGCCCACGGCCGTCAACCTTTTTTGGGGGCTCGAGAGGATGAAGGCCGCGGCCGTAAAAAACAGGAATAAGCCCATCACCCTGATAAAAAAAGCCCTGCTGGCCGAAGCCCATAAGATATACGAAGAGGACAGGGCGATATGCAGGAAGATGGCCGGCCACGGCGCGAAGCTCATCAAGAACGGCGATGTGGTGTTGACTCACTGCAACGCCGGGGCTTTGGCGACGGCGGATTACGGCACCGCGCTCGGTGTCCTTTACCGCGCGAAAGAGAACGGGAAAAAATTCAGGGTCTATGCCGATGAGACGCGGCCGTTGCTGCAGGGCGCGAGGCTGACGACTTGGGAACTGATGCATGAGGGCATAGACGTCACGCTCATATGCGATAACATGGCAGCGCATGTAATGGGGCTCGGGAAGGTCACGAAAGTCATCGTCGGCGCCGACAGGATAACGCGCAACGGCGACGCGGCGAACAAGATAGGCACATACGGCGTCGCGGTCCTCGCGAAGTACCATAAGATACCTTTTTACGTCGTGGCCCCGGTATCTACGATAGATTTCAATATGCCGCACGGGAGGCACATCCCTATAGAGCAGAGGCGCGGTGAGGAGATCACGACGATACAGGGAAGGATGCTCGCCCCGAAGGGGGTAAAGACGTATTGCCCGGCGTTCGACGTGACGCCGGCGGCCCTGATAACCGCGATAGTGACCGAGAAGGGGGTGTTCAAGCCCGATGATATTAAAAAAATTAGGTGAGACGGGGCTTATCGAACGGCTCGCGAAGAACTTTACGCCCGCAGGCAGTACGAAAGACGTCGTGAAGGGCATCGGTGACGACTGCGCGGTAATGCGCGTATCGAGGAAGAAGTACCTGCTGGCCACCATAGATATGCTGCTCGAGGACGTGGATTTCAGGATAAAGGGCACGGAGCCGTACCAGATAGGGTGGAAATCCCTCGCCTGCGGCCTCAGCGACATAGCCGCGATGGGCGGAAAGGCGAAATATGCCGTCATATCCCTCGGGCTTCCGAAGAAATTGCCGGTCGAATTCGTCGACGAGCTCTACAGCGGCATAAAGACCCTTGCCAGGAAATTCCACGTAGATATCGTCGGCGGAGACACGAACTCTTCCGCGAAACTTATAGTGGATGTCGCGGTGCTCGGTTATGTCGAGCCGGAGAACCTCAAGCTCCGGAGCGGCGCGAAGCCGGGCGACATAATCTGCGTGACCGGCGCCCTCGGCGGCTCGTATAAGAGCGGGCGGCATATGTTATTCGTCCCGCGCCTAAGGGAGTCGCGCTGCCTCGTCACGGGGTTCAAGGTGAACTCCATGATAGACATCTCCGACGGCTTATCGACTGACCTCGGCCATATCGCTAAAGCGAGCGGCGTAGGCGCGTGCATATATGAAGACCTAATTCCCGTATCGAAGGACGCGAAGGGAGTTAAGGCCGCGCTAAACGAGGGAGAAGATTTCGAACTGCTCTTTACCATGCCGCTCAAGGAAGCGCGCCGCCTCGCGAAACACACGTTCGAGGTCAGCGGCGTGAAGATAACGCAGATTGGCGAGATACTCGATAAGAAGGTGGGCGTGAAGATAATAGGCAGGGACGGAAGGGCGACGGAGCTGAAAGCGAAGGGATTCTCGCATTTCTGATGGTCATCGTTACAAAAAGCGAAAAAGAGACGATAATGGTCGGCGAGGAGATAGCCAGGCACCTTAAGCCCGGCGACATGGTCGCCTTATCGGGCGACCTGGGTGCGGGGAAGACCACGCTAGTAAAGGGCATAGCCAAGGGGCTCGGCGTAAAAAATTACCGTTACGTGAACAGCCCGTCGTTTACGATAGTGAAGGAGTACAAAGGCAAGGTGCCGCTCTTCCATTTCGACGTATACCGCCTTAATAACCTGAAGGATATAGAGGACATAGGATATGAGGATTATCTCGCCCGCGACGGCGTCGTCGTTATCGAATGGTCTAATAAGATGACGCGCATTTTACCGAAAAAGCACCTCGACATATCGCTTAAAATATCGGGGCAGTCGAGGAGATCGCTGAATATCAAGGGAGGAAGGCGTGCAAAATAGGTATTTTATTCTATTGGCGGCCGCGTTGCTTCTGTCTTTTTCATCAACGTCCTGCGCGGGCCTTATTGAAGACGCAAGGAAGACGCAGGTAAAGCCGCAGAGCAAGAAGCTTGAGTTCCCTTCCGGATCGGCAGTCACCCTATCCTATTCGGGAAAGGTGAAATCCGCCAAGCTCTCCGAGCCGTTCGAGGTGCAGGGGGTATTATGGCCGAAGGATACCCAACTCGAGTTCGATGAGGCGGGAAAATTAAGATGGGCTTCGTTCCGCGAGACGGTAAAGGTGGAGGGAGTCGACTGGCCCGGCCCATGCTCGATAAAATTCGCGCAGAACGGAAGGATATACAGGGCTTATATGCTGGAGGACTGCACGATACAGGGGAAACAGTATAAAGACGGCGAAGTGCTGAAGGTAGATTCCAAGGGACAGGTCATAAAGATAAGCGATATCCATAAATGATGAAGATCCTCGCGCTTGATACGTCATCGAAATATATCTCCGCCGCCATAGCTGACGGCATTGGCGGGAAGATCATCGCCTCCGTGCATAAAGGGGCGGACCAGATGCAGTGCGAGCGGCTCTTGCCCGAGATAGATAAGCTGCTGAAAAGGGCGAAGCTTAAAATAGGCGATATAAATATCATCATCTTCTCGAAAGGCCCCGGCTCGCTGACATCACTGCGCATCGGCGCCGCGGCCGTCAAAGGCCTCGCGTTCACGCGTAAGATAAAGATCGTCGGCGTCCCGACGCTGGATGTGATCGCGGAAGGGTGTTCCGGATCTTTGGTGGTGCCTATCGTCGACGCGCGGCGCGGGAACGTATATTGCTCCGTATATTCACGCAAGGGCGGAAGATTAACCCGGAAAATGAAATATTCGGTCATTCCGGTCGCGGAATTGCTTAAGAGCATCAAAGGCGATACAATATTTACCGGCGACGGGCTCGCGGCATATACGCAATATATAAGTGATAGCTTCGAATACAGGGCGGAGTTCGCACCTGAAAAATACTGGTATCCCCGCGCCGGGACCGTCCTTAAGCTCGGGCTCGCGCTTATCAAGAAAAAGAGATTCGAGGACCCGGACAGGTTCGTGCCGCTGTATGTTTACCCGAAGGATGTGCAGGTAAGATGATAAGTCGCCCGACATGGACAGAGATAGACCTGGACGCGATAGCTTCTAATTACCGCACCATCAAATCGCGTTTGTCCAAAAAGACGAGTGTCCTTGCCGTCGTGAAGGCGAACGCCTACGGTTACGGCATGGTTGAGGTAGCGCGCCGGCTCGAAAAAGAAAAGGCCGCGTATCTCGGCGTCGCCTGCGTCGATGAGGGGATAACCCTGCGCAAGGCGAAGATAAAGACGCCTATACTAGTGTTGAGCTCCGTCCTGCCTAAGGAAGCCGAGGCAGCCGTCTATTATGACCTGACGCTTACGGTCTGCGACACATCGCTCGCCGCGGCGATCGACAAAGCCGCGCGCAAGTACAGGAAGAGGGCGCTCGTGCATGTCAAGGTTGACACCGGGATGGGCCGGCTCGGTGTATGGCACGACGAGGCCGACAACCTCATCGAGGACCTCCTGGGATTCGATAACATCGCCATCGAGGGGATATTCACGCATTTCGCGAGTGCCGACGAAGAAGACGTCCATTACACCGCGACACAGATAGAGAATTTCAAGCGCCTTGCGACAGAGATGGAGATAAGGGGCCTCGAGATCCAGTATGTCCACGCGGCGAATTCCGCGGGAGCGATGCTCTACAGGGATTCGCATTTCAATATGGTGCGGCCGGGGCTAATGCTCTACGGGCTTTACCCGAACAAGAAGATCTCGAAGTCAGTGAAACTCAAGCCCGCCCTTTCGCTGAAGACCTCCATAATATATTTGAAAAAGACACCTCCGGGCAGGTTCATCAGCTACGGCAGGACCCACATGACGCAGAAGGAGACGATGGTGGCCACGCTTCCGGTCGGTTATGCGGACGGGCTGAACCGCCACCTGTCGAACAGGGCCGATATGATAGTCCGCGGCAAACGCGCCTCGATAATAGGCCGCATCTGCATGGACCACACGATGATAGATGTCACGCACGTAAAAGGCGTGAAAGTCGGGGACGTGGTCACCATTATCGGCAAGCAGGGAAAGCAGAGGATCACCGTCGAGGAGACGGCCGACCTGCTCGACACCATACCATACGAAGTCGTCTGCTGGATATCCGCGCGTGTCCCGAGAATATATAAATAACCCGCGCAAATACGGGAGCGCGCCGTTCCGGGTAGCCGTCATACACGGCGGGCCGGGCGGGGCCGGAGAGGTTGCGCCGGTCGCACGCGAACTATCCGCGGAGCGCGGCATCCTTGAACCCCTGCAGACCGCGATGTCCGTCAGCGGGCAGGCCGAAGAACTCAAGCTTCTCCTCGAGAACAATGCCGGGCTTCCCGTCATATTGATAGGGTATTCATGGGGAGCATGGCTAAGCATCATCCTTGCCGCTAAATATCCCTCGCTGGCCGCGAAGCTTATCCTCGTCGGTAGCGGGCCTTTCGAGGCGAAAGACGCCGACGCCACTTCCAGGACGCGCCTCGACCGCATGAAGAAGGACTATGTGCCGGACGCCTATAATCCCATAGATGGCCCGGATGAGGAGACGGATTTCCGGCCCGACATCTTCAAAAGCGTTTGGAAGGAAGCCGCAGAACTAAGGAAGAGCGGCAAACTCATAGAGATAGTCAAGGATGTCAGGTGCCCCGTCGTCGCGATCCACGGCGACTACGACCCGCATCCCGCCGAGGGCGTCCGCAGGCCCTTATCCGCTATCCTGAAGGATTTCCGTTTCATCCTGCTCGAACACTGCGGCCACAAGCCGTGGATAGAGAAAGCGGCGAGGGAGAGATTTTACTCGGTTCTCAGGGATGAATTGCGGTAGTTATTTATCTGCAGAGGCGTAGAGTTTATCGAGCGGGCTCTTCGGCGCGTTTGAGATGTCGCGTATCACATGGGTGTATATCATCGTCGTCTCGACGTGGTTATGCCCGAGAAGCTCCTGGACCTCCCTGATATTCACTCCGCTTAGCAACAGGTGGGTGGCAAAACTGTGCCTTAAGGTATGCACAGTGGCATGCTTGGCTAAGCCCGCTTTTTTGACCGCCTCGGACATCGCGTCCTGTATCGTCTTCGGGCTCATGTAATAGCGCCTTATCTTCCCGTCCAGGCGGTCGGGGGAGAGTTTCGCCGAGGGGAACGCGTACTGCCACCCGAATTCCTTCGCGGCTTTCGGGTACTTGCGCGCGAGCGCGTCAGGCATCTGCGCTTCCCCGTATCCGGCGGCAAGGTCTTTCTCGTGGATCTTCTTAACCGTTTTAATATGTGCCCGCAGTTCCGCCTTCAGGTATTCCGGCAATACAGTGCTCCTGTCCTTGTCGCCTTTTCCGCTCCTTATAAAGATCATTCCCGACTCGAAATCAATATCCTTTACCCGCAGGGATGCCAGTTCCGCGATGCGCATTCCAGTGCCGTAAAGAAGCTGAAGAATGAGTTTATCCCTGCCTTCAACATGGACGAAGATCTCACGCACCTCGTTTTCCGTCAGGACGACAGGAAGTTTCGGGCCGCGTTTTGCGCGGACCGCGCCCGCGATATTCTCTACCCCTATCATCAGGACATCCCTGAAGAGGAACAAGAGGGCGTTGAATGCCTGGTTTTGTGAAGAGGAAGAGACCTTCTTTTTAATGGCGAGATAGCTCAAGTAGTCGCGGACATCCTCGCTTGAGAGGCCGGTTTTGGAGACATTCTTCTTTTTGACGCCGGCCGTATATTCATAAAAGCTCTTTGCCCAGTTGATATATGTGCGTTCGGTCTTGTATGAATAGTGCTTTAGCCTGATGGCCCTGCTCATCGCATTTATTACTGAGGACGGCTCAGATTTTCCGTTTATCTGTGGCAATGAGGGATCCGGGCTGAGTTTCGCGGCGTTCTTATCGAATGACTCAAAGTAAAGTTTCAGGGCGGTCTCGGCCTGGTTTGCTTGCCAGCCAGCCGTACCTTCTGAATCGGCAAGCTGCTTCAGGAAGAGACGCCGGTTTTCGGAAAAATCATCGTAAAGGCTGTTATTTGAGAATGTTATGAACTTGCTGACCCATCGCGCATAGAAAGGGGCATGTTTCTTGTCGGCAAAACCGCGCGAAACAAGGAATTTCTGGAAATCAGGCAGGATATCTTCGAGCATTCTCTCCCCAAAAGTACAAAAACCCACAAATTACGAATTCGCACTTCCTGCTATTATAGGCAAATTACGAATTGTGTCAACAGAAATTGTGTTGAAAAATCGGCCTAGAGTGCTATACTTGATTACAAGGTAGTGGAAAGTGCCAGAAACTACGAATTCGTATATTATATGTTATAACAGGAAAATAAAAGTATGAAAAAATGGCTAAAAATAACGCTATGGGGAGTCGGCGCACTGATTTGCACTGTAATTTTATTATTAGGGGCATTTCTATATTTATGGACTACTCAAAATGAAAGAGACAATAGAAATCCAGCCAAACAGACTGAAATGAAACAAGCTACCTTGGAATGGGCGCGGTTAGCCCCTTTTCCCAAGGAAGCTACGAATTTTAATATAAAGACAGAAGGGAGCATGTTCACAAGAAGTTTTAGAGGAAGTTTTTCGGCTCCTAAAAATGTCATAGAGTCATGGATACAGAAATCACCCGGATTCAAAGACGCAAAAATTGAAAAAATTGACGAAGGAATACAAAAATATATAATCACCCCTGGCGGCGGAGCTAATTGGGCGGAAGTTACCATTAACTACCTGGAAAACAAAGTAGATTTTTATGTCTGTTGGAGCTAATAAAAAGTTATAACATTTCACTCCAGCGGACGGCGTTGGCAACCTGTTTTAATGTCGCCGCCGCTGAGTTCAAACGTTAGAAGGAGATAATATGAAATGTTCTAAATGTCAGACGGAAATGCACACAGGTTACCTAAAGGCCAACGGACGAAGCATAGATTGGTTCTTCGACGAGCAAAGTGGGCTTGCGAAGTTCTTCGGCGCTGGCCAGCACATCACGAATTTGATGGGCAAGGTTCAGGGCGGATACTGCCCCAAATGCAACCACATCGAGCTCTTGGAAATCACCTTGAAAATACCGAAAAACTAATATATGTTAGAGCTGGAAATAGTACGAAATAAAGCAAAGCGATTAATAAGGCAAGGACAGCAATTAAAAACTTCTAACATCTCACTCCAGCGGACGGCGTTGGCAACCTGTTTTAGTGTCGCCGCCGCTGAGTTCAAACGTTAGATGGGGGAATAATAAATGACAAAAAACAATAAAATAGCCCTCTCATCGTGGATTTACGCGGCGGTCTATTTACTATGGGGCGTCTTGTTGTATATTATGGTGCCAAAATTTACAGAAATATTAAAGGAACTGGAGATTACTTTACCTCTGTACAGAGGCATAGTTGTATCCACGCCGTCAATTATATGGCTACTAGTATGCTTCGTTATCGCAGCGCTGGTTTTATTGAGAGATATATCCGGAAAAAGATCATTATTTCCTAATTGGGCGGCTTTGACGATATTGATTATTTCCACGGTTTATTTTATCTGGGCGCTATTTACGCCCATATTTATATGCGGAGCGCCAAATATATAAACATCTAACATTTCACTCCAGCGGACGGCGCTGGCATCCTGTTTTATGGTCGCCGCCGCTGAGTTCAAACGTTAGACAGGGATAAATAATACAATGAAAAAGCGGACAAAGATTGAATTAATTATATTTATTATTGCCATCTTGCTAATCGGTATATGGTCATGGCACGTATTTAATACGGCAATAAAAGCATTTTTCATGGAAGATATAATCCTCTGCAGGTATGATCCGGTTATCGAAAAAATATACGATTATAAAGATAAGCATAACGAGTTTCCAGCTTCAATAGATGGATATTTGAGGGAAATGGAGCCTATGTCTGACAAAAGTGTCAAAATATACGATATTAGATATAGCAATAATAGCGGAAAAATCAAATTATTAATTGAATGCGGATATTATGGGAGAAAATATGAATATATTTATCAAGACCCAAAAAACATTACAAATGAAAAAGAGAGAAGAATTAATAATTCTGGGCATGAATGGGTAATCATTAGAGGCGGACAAGCAAAGTAGATGTCTAACATTTCACTCCAGCGGACCGCGCCAGGTATCTTTTAGCAGGGCTTGGCCGCTGAGTTCAATCGTTATGTGAAAAAAAGGAAATAAAAAATGTGGGAAAAAGGACACCCCTATCGCTGGAGAACCTTGATCAGAACTTACTTGCCGTGGTTCATACTTAATCTTAATGTCGCGGACAAGGGTGAGGATTGCGAAAATGTTGGGGGATGGCATCATTGGTATAATATAGACAATAAAAATAGCGGATGTTATCATTGTAAAATAGAGCGTCCTGGACAACTATGGAAAAGCAAAAAATAATAAAAATCAAACAAGTAATATCTTTAAATAAAAACACATAACAATTCGCTACAGGGCAATCGGAACCCGCCCCGAAAAAAACCGGGCCGGTCTCCTCTGCCTGAGCTCAAATGTTAGACGGAGAAAATAAAACAATGAAAAAATACAAAATGATAGTGAGGCAACCGATCGTTACTGGGCTGATAGTTACATTAGCATTAGTAACAGTTATATTTTCCGTATTTGGGATTATCTATTTAATAGAATCCACTGAAATTAGAGAGATTACTGAATAATAATATGTCGTCTAACATTTCACTCCAGCGGACGGCGCTGGCATCCTGATATATGGTCGCCGCCGGTGAGTTCAAACGTTAGAAGGGAAATAATAAATGACAAAAAACATTAAAATAGCAATCTCGTCGTGGATTTACGCGATAGTCTATTTGCTATGGGGCGTCTTGTTATATATTATGGTACCGAAATTTGCAGAGGTATTGAGGGAAATGAAGATTTCCCTACCTTTGTCCAGGAGTATGATCGTATCCTCGCCATCAATTATATGGCTGCTAGTATGCTTTGTTATCGCAACACTGGTTTTATTGAGAGACCTATCTGGAAAAAGATCACTATTTCCTAATTGGGCAGCATTGACGATATTGGTTATTTCTATTGTCTATTTTGCTTGGGCGCTTTTTACGCCCATATTTGTATGTGGCGCACCAAATACATAAACATCTAACATTTCACTCCAGCGGACCGCGCCAGGGTATTTATAGGGGCTTGGCTGCTGAGTTCAATCGTTAGGCGAGGAGAAATATTAAATGAAAAAGCTATCAATTAAATTGTCTGCATACTTAATAATAACGATTCTTGCCGCGATTGCTTCAATCATATCGTTTTTCAAGGTTGGAAACTCAGGTCCATTTGATCCAGATAAAAATGCGGTCTATCGTTATTTATTCTTGTGGATATTATCATTTTCTTTAGGTATCGTTATATCGGT
>JBAZJG010000005.1:0-132883 GCA_041651455.1 Candidatus Omnitrophota bacterium | reverse complement strand
AAGGGTTACTCTTCTATTATCCTGGGGACCTTGAAAAAATCCCCCTTCTTCTGGGGAGCATTGGAGAGCACGGACTCGACGGGCGACGAAGCCCTTGCCCTGTCCTCCCTGAACGGGTTGGATGCCGCATGCGGATGGCTCATCGGAGGGGTATCCTTCGATATATCGAGGCGTTCGTTCAGCTTGTCGACATAGCCCAGGATGCCGTCCAACTGCCTCGCAATGAGAGATACTTCATCGTCCGTCAGCTTAAGCCTCGCAAGCCGCGCTACATATTTTACCTTATCGTCTTTTATTCCCATGTTATCCGTTTAAACTATCATAAGTCACGCGCTATGTCAATCCGGCCCTACGCGGCGGCGGGCAACGCGTCCGCTATCAGCGCAAACTGCTGTAGCGATAGCTGTTCCGCGCGGATGCCGGGGTCTATGCCTATGCGTTCCAGCAGCGCAGCCAGTCCGGCCTTATCCAGCGTTATGGCCTCGCTGGAGAGCAGCGAATTCAGCAGCGTCTTCCTCCTTTGCCCGAAACCCGCCTTTACGACAGCAAAAAATTTCGACTGGTCCTTTACCTGGACTGAGGGCTTCGCAAGCACCGTAAGCTCAAGGAAGGTCGAGTCGACTTCGGGCTGCGGGTAGAACGAGTGCCTGCCTATGTCCAGCAGGGCCGAGGGCCTCGTGTAGAACTGGACGTAGACCGAAAGCGAGCCGTAATCCTTGCCTCCCGGCTTCGCGCATATCCTGTCCGCGACCTCTTTCTGTACCATGATAAAGACCGACTCGAAATTGTTCCTGTTCTCGATTATCCGCTCTATTATCGGGGTCGTAATATAATAGGGCAGGTTACCTATCGCCTTGACCCTGAACGGTGCTTCAACAAGCGCGGACTCGAGGTCGATCTCGAGGAAATCGTCGCATATTATCCTCACGTTGCTGAACCCCTTCAGCATGTCGTTGAGGGCAAGGCAGACGTTCCTGTCCTTTTCTATCGCGAGGACCCTTTTGGCATCCCGGGCAAGCCTGTTCGTAAGCGCGCCGAGCCCGGCGCCTATCTCCATGACCCAGTCTATGTTCGTGAACCTGCAGGCAGTCATGATATCCTCTATTATATCGCTATCCACAAGGAAATTCTGGCCGAGATATTTCTTAGGGGTTATCCGGTATTTCCTAAGCGTGGATTTAAGTTCCGGAAGGGTCAGCATACCGGTTTCCCGTTCCTCACGGCCATGCGGGCCGCGAGCTTTATTGATTCTTCCATCGGGCCGGAACCGGCAATGCCTTTGCCCGCGATATCAAACGCTGTGCCGTGGCCCGGCGAAGTCCTCGGGAACGGAAGCCCAAGCGTGACATTGATGCTTTCGTCACGCGCTATCATCTTCAGCGGCGTGAGCCCCTGGTCATGGTACATAGCGACTATGCAATCCAATTTACCGCGGTATGCGGAATAGAACAGGGCCTCGGACGATACCGGGCCTATCACGCCCGGGCACGCCTTACTTGCGAGCTTCACGGCGGGCCCGATCACCCTTACCTCCTCGGTGCCGATCTTGCCGCCCTCTCCGCCGTGGGGATTCAGGCTCGCGACGCCTATCCTCGGCTCCGCGATACCGAACAATCCCTTCATCGCGCCATGGCTGATCTTTATGCAATCCGTGATATTCGCGCGCGTAAGCGCCGCAGGCACATCCTTGACCGGTATGTGCCTTGTGACCAGCGCGACCCTCAACGGGCCGCCGATCAGCATCATCGCGAATTTCCTTACGCCGAATTTTGCGGCAATATATTCCGTGTGCCCGGTAAAACCCTTGCGGGACAGCGATACGGCTTCTTTGCTCAGCGGCGCGTTCACTATGCAGTCCGCCTCGCCGTCTCTTATAATACCGAGCGCGATATCAAGGTATTTCAGGGAAGCCCTTCCGGATAGTTTCGACTGCCTGCCGAAACTCACATCGCGGGCTTTCACGGCTCCCGTGTCGACCAGCCGTATCCCGGCGCTGCCGCGGCACAGCGGCACCCCGGCCGCTTTTGAGGCCGCCGAAAGCACCGTAAGGTCGCCTACAATAATAAAATCGGCAAGCCCGCGTAATGCAGGACTTGCCATGGACCTCAGTACTACTTCCGGGCCTATTCCGCACGGGTCGCCTATCGTTATGACGACCTTCGGGCGCCCCGGAGCCGCTTTTTTACTTGATCTGTATGAAGGCATCGCGTTTTAATTTCGCTATCCAGTCCTTATAGCGCTGTTGGGCCTTCTCCCTGTAGATTATGTTCTCTATATCGTCATGCGCTTCCTGAAGCGTAAGCGTCCTCGCGTCCCTTTTCTGCTCGGTCTTGAATATGAAATATCCCGTATCCGTCCTGAGCGGTTCGGAGACCTCGCCTTCCTTCATGCTGAATATAACCTTGTCGAAATCCTCGCGCATCTGGCCTCGCTCCACAAAACCGAAATCCCCTCCTTCATCGGACTTCAGCCCCTGGGAATACAGCTTTGCGAGCTCGCCGAAATCCCTTCCTTCCTTTATAAGTTTCAATATGTCGTATGACTTCTGCTTTACCGCCTCTTCGCTCTTCTCGCCCTCAAAACGCAGCATGATGCTCCTGACCCGCACAGCCTCGGGGGCCTTTAGCTCCTCCGAATGCTTCTTGTAATATTCGTCTATCTCCGACGGGGTCACAACGACCTTCTCCTTAACTTCATGCGAGACGAGCTTGCCCATCATTATATTTTCCCTGTAGCGCTTCTTAAGCACCTCAGTAGAGATTCCGGCCTTCTGCACTTCCGAATAGAAGACATCTTCCGAAGGGAATTTCGATTTTATCTGTTTGAACTGCTCCTCAACCTCGGAATCGTCCACTATGACACCGAGTTTCTTCGCCTGCTGGAGGATCAGCTTGTCCTCGATCATCTGGTTCAGGTAATCCTTCCTGGCCTCTTCTATTTTTGCGGCCAGTTCGGCGCCGGAATATTCGCTCTTGAGCTCCTCGTATATCTGGTTCAGCGCAAAATCCAGGTCGGCCTGCGTAAGCACCTCATCATTTACGACAACGAGTATCTTGTTCGCCGCGGCTGCGGTAGCATCCGATGCGGGCGAGGCGCCGCAAAATGCAGGAGCGGAGAGTAATGTCAGCGCGAGCATGAACACCGCCTTGCGTATCATTCGGCCTCCTCTTCCAGCAGCTTATCGTTGATCTTTACGCGGGCTTTAGCCCTGAGGTTCTTTATCATTTCATCCATTGTGGCCTGCTGCGCCTTGTCCTTGAGTTCCTTCTCTATAGCGTCCCTCACCTCGGACAGCTCCACCGTCCGCGGCTCTATCTTCTCCGTCATCCTTATTATATGGTACCCGAACTTCGTCCTGATTATGTCGCTCGTCTGGCCGACGTCGAGGCCGAGCGCGACCTCCTCTATCTGCGGCATGAGCTGCCCCTTGACGAAATATCCTATGTCGCCGCCGCGGTCCTTCGAGGGGTCCTTCGAATACTCCCTCGCAAGCTGCGCGAAATCCACGCCGTCGTTAAGCTTCTGTTGGACCTCTTTCGCCTCGGCTTCCGTGTCCGTCATTATATGGCTCGCGCGCATCTTAAGCGGCGTGACAAAATCGTCCTTATGCGCATCGTAAAATTCTTTTATCTTTTCCTCGCTCACTGCCGTCTTCCTGCCTTCGTTCTCGAGCAGCTTAGCGACAAGGATCTTCCTCCTGGCCTCTTCGATCAGCTCCTTGACCTCCCTGTCCCTGTTAAGCCCCCTTTTCAGGGCCTCTTTGTACATAAGCTGCTCGCTGATCATGTCTTCGAGGAAATCCTTTTTCCGCTGCGCGGCGATAGCTTTATAGTACGCGGGCATTTTCGACAACCTCGTCTCGAAATCCCCGACGGTAATGGCCTTGCCGTTGACCCGCGCAAGGGTCTTATTAGACCTCGTGTCGGAACATCCCGGGAGGACTGCCGCGGCCGCGAATATTGCGGCGGAAACACATATTATCCTGACAGTTCTGTTTGGCATAATGTTGTTCCTGGTAAGTTGTTACGAATAATATACTACCATACCGAAATACGGCTAAGCAAGCCCTTTCCGCGCGGAAGCCCTGTACTCCTTGAGCCCGGCTATCGTGCTCCTGAGCAGCCTGCAATAGAGGTCGAACCCTATGGCCTGGATGAAGCCGTGCTGTTCCGTCCCGAGGAGGTTGCCGGCGCCCCGCAGCTCAAGGTCCTCCATAGCTATCTTGAATCCCGAACCGAGTTCCGTGTGTTCCTCTATGGCCCTAAGCCTGGCCTCGGCGTCCTTCGGGAGCTGCCAGCCCTTCGGATAAAGGAAATACGAGTATGCCTGCACCGTATACCTGCCGACCCTCCCCCTTAACTGGTAGAGGTCGGCGAGCCCGAACATGTCCGCGCGGTTCACGAATATCGTGTTCGCGTTCGGGATATCGATGCCTGACTGGACGATCGCCGTAGAGACGAGCACGTCTATCTTTCCCCTGATGAACCCGACCATTATATTCTCGAGCTCATGGGCGGGCATCTGCCCGTGCGCCTGCTCTATCTTCGCCTTCGGGACGATCGACTTGAGCCTCTCAGCCAGTTTGCCCAGGCCCTGTATCCTGTTGTTCACGAAGAAGACCTGGCCGCCTCGTTTCAGCTCGCGTTCGATCCCCGCCTTTATAGCCGCTTCGCTGAACTCCGAGACCTTAGTTGCGACAGGTATCCTGTCCTTCGGCGGCGTGTCAATGACGCTCATGTCCTTTATGCCCATCAGGGACATATAGAGCGTGCGCGGGATCGGCGTCGCGGTAAGCGTAAGCACGTCCACGAGCAGCCTCATCCTCTTGAGTCGCTCCTTGTGCTTCACACCGAACCGCTGCTCCTCGTCTATTATGACGAGGCCGAGGTCCTTAAAGTTTACATCGTGCGAAAGAAGCCTGTGCGTGCCTATCATTATATCCACGGAGCCGTCCTTGAGGCCCTCTACTATCTGTCTCTGTTCCGCGCCGCTCCGGAAACGCGAGAGCATCTCTACCTTGACGGGGAATTTCTTCAGGCGCTCCCTGAATGTCGAATAATGCTGTTCGGCGAGTATCGTCGTGGGTACGAGCATCGCGACCTGCCTGTTGTCCATGACCGCCTTGAATGCCGCGCGAAGGGCGACCTCGGTCTTGCCGTACCCGACATCCCCGCATATGAGCCTGTCCATCGGTTTCGGGCTCTCCATATCGCGTTTTATCTCCCCGGACGCACGCGCCTGGGCCGGGGTATCCTCGAACGGGAACGACCTCTCGAGCTGCCTCTGCCATTCGGTGTCGGCGGGGAACGCGTGGCCTTTCAGCGCTTCGCGTTTCGCCTGTATCTCGACATACTCGAGCGCGAGCGAATATATGCCTCTCTGTGCGCGCGCTTTCGCGAGCGCCCATGCCTTTGTACCCAGTTTGTAAAGTTTCGGCGGGCGCCCTTCGAACCCGATATACTTCTGGACGAGGTGCATGTCGCCCATCGGCACGAAGAGCTTCGCGCCTTCCGCATATTCGAGCACTATATAATCGACGGTCCCCTTATGCTCCCTTACCCGTTCGATCCCCTTATACCTTCCGATGCCGTGCTTGACATGTACTGCGAAATCACCCGGGGATATATCGATAAAGTTGCTTATCGGAAGGTCCTCGGACATTCCGGGCGTTCCTTCGGATGCCCTCCTGGCTTTTAACCTTTTCGGTATTATGCCTTTGGCCGGCAGGACTATGGCCATCTGGTGGTCGAGGAATGAGGAACCTGTCGCTATGTCGAAGGACCTTATGCGGATGAGCCTGTCCGCGTCGAATTCGAGGCGCACCGGCTCATCGAATGTGACGGGGAAGATATCGAGTATGCCCCCGCGCTGGGCAAAATCCCCCTCTTCGGCTACCTTTGCCTGGCGCCTGTAACCCAGGTCCGTGAGCCGCGCGTGGACCCTGTCGAGGGACAATTCCTCGTTCTTGTAAAGTTTGAGGGCTTCAAACATGGCTTTTAACAGATTGTTATATCATTGATCCGTAAGATCGTCTTGTCCCTGAAGTTTAAACTTGAGCGCAGAGCCGGTTTATGACGCAGCCCCGCTTCCGGCGGGGCGAGTAATAAATAAGGCCAAGCGAAAGTTTGAACTTCAGGGACATTACATCTTTACGGGACAGGAGACTCCGAGGAGCGTCAGGCCGTTGGCCAGGACCCGCTTTACGCACGATATTAGGTACAGCCTCGATCCGGTGAGCGCAGAGTCCTCCGATATTACCTTATTGGCCTCGTAGAATTTATGGAAACAGGCCGCGAGCCCCTGCAGGTAGGTAATTATCCTGTAAGGGTCGAGCTCCTGCGCGCTTAACCTGACCGCAAGGGGGTATTGCCTCAGTTCTTTCAGCAGGTTGATCTCTTCCGCCGCGGATAACAGGCCGGTATCGGCCTTTCCTATCTCCGCCTCGGTCTTCCCGGACGCCGAGATTATGCTGCAGATCCTCGCGTGCGCGTACTGGACATAAAAAACCGGGTTCTCCTGCGTCTGCTTCTTCGCGAGTTCGAGGTCGAAATCCAGGTGCGCGGACGCTTTTCTCATCAGGAAGAAGAACCTCGCGGCGTCCTTTCCTACCTCGTCGAGCACTTCCCTGAGCGTTATGTATTCGCCGGCCCTCGTCGACATCTTTACCGGCTGGCCGTCCTTATATAATGTCGCGAGCTGGATGATTATTATGTTCACCGCATCCGAGGGATATCCGAGCGCCTGTACGGCCGCCTTTATCCTGTTTATATATCCGTGGTGGTCGGGGCCGAGTATATCGATGACCTTCCCGAACCCGCGCTCGAACTTATCCTTATGGTAGGCGATATCCGGGGTGACATATGTGTATGCCCCGTCGCTCTTCTTGACCACCCTGTCCTTGTCGTCGCCGAATTGCGTCGACCTGAACCACAGCGCTCCTTCGGACTCGTACAACAGGCCCTTGCCCCTGAACGTTTCAAGCGTCTCCTCTATCTTGCCCGAGGCGCCGAGCGCTTTCTGGCTGAACCAGACATCGAACTTGACGCCGAAATCGGACAGCTCCTGTTTTATCTCGTTAAGCAGGTATGCGCACCCCCACTCCGAAAATACCTTCAGGTTGGCAGGCGTCTCGTCCTTGTACTTGTCGCCGTGCTCCTTGCGGAACTCCTCGGCCATCTCCTTTATATATTCGCCCTTATAGCCGTTCTCCGGGAACTCGTACGCCTCGCCGACGGATTCGCGGTACCTCGCGTATATCGACTGCCCGAGGATAGATATCTGCACGCCTTCGTCGTTTATATAATATTCCCGCGTCACATCGAACCCGTCCGCGGCCAGTATGCTCGCGAGCGAATCTCCGAAGGCGGCCTGGCGCGCATGAGCGACGCTCAGCGTTCCGGTCGGGTTAGCGCTGACGAACTCGACCTGGACCTTCCCGCCCTTGCCGGCAGCGGAACTCCCGAATTTTTCTTTCTGCTGCGCGATCTGCCCTAACACCCCGCGTAGCGCCTTCGCGGACAACCGGATGTTCACGAACCCGTTAAGGGGCTCTATCGCGTCTATCTCCTGGCGCAACGGCGAGGAAGCCAGCTTTCCGCTCAATATCTTCGATATCTCCTTCGCGAGTTCCGCCGGGTTCTTCCTCATGGGCTTTGCGAGCCTGAAAGCTATATTGGCGGCTATGTCGCCGTGCGAAGGGTCCTTCGGGTTCTCGAGCACAAGGAGTTCCTTCGAATAGCATCCCGCGTAGGCCGGCTCTGCCGATAACGCACCGTCTATGAATCCTGATATGTCCTGCTCTATCATATTTCCGGTCCTTAAAGACAATGCCACCCGCTCTTGCGGGTGGCATCTGCCTATACCTGTATCAGCTTAGGTTCTCTACGGGGACATCCCCCCATAAGCCCTCGAGGCCGTAAAACTTCCGGGCTTCCGGTTCAAAGACATGCACTACGCAATTGCCGAAATCCAGCAGCATCCAGCCCGCGTCATTGCCGCCTTCGCGGTGCCAGAGCATTACGCCTTCTTCCTCGAGCTTATCTTCGAGCTCATCGGATATAGCCTTTACCTGACGGCGGTTCGTGGCGGTCATTATAACGAAATAATCACAAAACGCCGACACCCCGCCCATATTCATCAGGACTATATCTTCGGCCTTCTTTTCCTTTGCAACCTCAGCTATAAGTTCAGCTTTTGCCCTGGATGTATCTATATTACTTTCCAAGTATCCTGTACATTCCCGTACCGCAAGCCGGGCACTTGCCCTTCATCGCGTCGCGGCCGTTCTTCATCTTCTCTTTCTGGGCGTCCTTCATCTCCTGCTTCTTCTTGCATTTTACGCAATATGCTTCCATCTAGCACCTCCTCTTAAGGTTTGGAAACGGTTTTAGTCTACCATACCTCCTAATGGCTGTCAAGGACGGGGTCCTCTTCTATCTCGCCTACTATCTCCTCGGTAAGGTCTTCGAGCGTCACAAGGCCTATAGCTTTCCTCGAGGCTGCCCCCGTCTGGGAGTTAGCAGCCGGAATATCCGTCACTATCGCAATCTGGACCTTCATCCTCTGGAAATCCTTCAACAGGTCGTTGACCCTCTTGTCCTTCTGCACGAAATACGGCTCATGGACGAGGTCGGGTATGATTACCAGCCCCTTGTTCTGCCAGATATAGAGCAGGTCCCTCGCGTATATGATGCCGACGATGTTGTCCGGCGAACCCTTGTATACCGGCAGCCTCGAATGGCCTTCCTCCACGAAAAGGTTCAGCAGCTCTTCCGCGTCCGAATCGATATCTATGGATACCACCTTCCCGAGCGGGATCATGACCTCGCCCGCTTTCGTGTCCCCGAATTCGAATATGCGGTGCAGCATCTTGCGCTCTTCGTCGCCCACGACGCCTTCTTCCTTGCCGAGCTCGATCATCAGCCTTATCTCTTCTTCGCTTATAAGCGGTGAACGCTGCTTGACCTCCCCGCCGAACATCTTTATCATGGCAT
This sequence comes from Candidatus Omnitrophota bacterium, assembly GCA_041651455.1. GTDB lineage: Bacteria > Omnitrophota > Gorgyraeia > Pluralincolimonadales > Pluralincolimonadaceae > UBA6215. Next base: position 123,890 of record JBAZJG010000005.1, on the reverse strand, counting down.
TTCCTAGCCTCGTAAAGACCTTCGCGACCGGGTTAAGCACTATGACAAGCAGGTTTATCGGCTTGGCTATCGCCAGCGAGACCTTTTCCGACCTCTGCACCGCGAACATCTTCGGTATTATCTCGCCGAACACCAGCAGGATCATGGTAACGACCACTGTCGCGGCAACCATGCCTATTTTGTCCCCGAGAAAGAATACGAATATTATGGCGCCTATTACGGATATGGCGGTATTGACGAGGTTATTCCCGACAAGTATGGAAGTGATAAGCTTCTCGGGTTTAGATATGAGCTGCTGGACGAGCTTCGAGTTCTTGACCCCCTTGGATATCATATGGCGCAGCTTTATCTTGTTCAGCGATATAAGCGCGGTCTCCGACATCGAGAAGAACGCCGAAAAACAAACGAGCACGAACAACGCTATTATAAGCGGTATGAACTGGTGCATGCTCTCCATCAGAACCATCTTTTACTTTTTAAATACATCACTATCGTTACGGTAAATAAGGCGGTAAGGCCCATGACTATCCAGAAAGCCATCATATGTTCCGCGAACGGCAGCTTGATGTTCATGCCGTAGATGCTCGGTATCACGACGAACGGCAGCATGACCGTCGCGATTATCGTGAGGACCTTCATGACCTCGTTGAGCCGGTTGGAGACGATAGAGACGTAGGCCTCGAGCGCACCGGTCACGATATCTCGCGAAGTGCCGACTATATCGTTTATCCTGACGAGGTGGTCATAGACATTCCTGTAGTAAACGTAATTCGCCGGCCTTATGATCGCGAAGTCGCCGCGCGTGAGTACCGAGAACATGTCGACCTGCGGGCCTATCGTCCTGCGCAGGAGCATCGTATCGTTCTTCAGGCGGTATATCTGGTTGAAGGTCTTGGTTGTGGGGTCCTTGAACAGCTCCGCCTCGAGGTCGTCGACCCTCTTGTCGAACTTGTCGACTATAGGGTAATAGGTATCCGCCAGCGACTCCAGTATGGCGTACGCGAGGAAATCGCTGCCGCGCGTGACTATGGGCGAGCCCTTATCGACCCTCTCGAGGTTCAGGTCTATGGCGTCGACCTTCTCCGTATGCACGGTAACGAGGTAGTTCCTGCCCATGCAGAAATCGACCTCGAATGTCCCGATCTTTCCGGTCTCGGGGTCTATCCTGACGCCCTGCGTGATTATGAAAAGGTAATTCTTGAAATCCTCGACCTTCGGGCGCGCGTTCGGCATGATGCAGTCCTCGACCGTCAGCGGATGCAGCCCGAAGACGTCCATGAGTACCTCTATGTCGCTGTCGGAGAGCTCCTCCATATCGACCCAAAGAAGCGAGTTCTCCGCGGCAAGGGCGTCGCGGAACTGCTCGACCGGTATGTCCTTCAGTAATTTGCCTTCGGGATTAAAGTAATAGTTCTTCATGCGGACACCTCTTTATTTATAGAGCCTTCTCGCTATGATATATTCCCTTACCGGTTCGGGAACAAGGTACCTTATCGACTTGCCCTCTTTGATCTTCTTCCTTATGAGCGACGAGGATATCTCGAGCGAAGTGATGGTCACATGCTCTACGCCGTTCGGGACCTTCGAGACATCGTATCCCGGGCGGCTCGCGACTATAAAATTCGAGAGCTTGAATATCTGGTCTATCTCTTTCCACGTATAGAGCTCGCCGAGCGAATCTGCGCCCGTGAGGAAAAAGAGCCTCGCCTCTTCGCCGTATTTCTGCCTGAAGGCCTTCAGGGTCTCGACCGAATACGAGGTCGTCTTCGCGTCAATCTCGACCGACGAGACTTCGAAACCCGGGTTACCCCTTATAGCGAGCTCCACCATCTTGAACCTGTCGTTCGGCTCCGCAAGCTCCTCTTCCTTCTTGTGGGGCGGCACGTAAGCCGGGACGAGTATGACCTTGTCGAGGTTCAGCTTCTCCCTCGCCTCCTCCGCCAGCACGAGATGCCCCGTGTGTATCGGGTTGAACGTCCCTCCGAGTATGCCTATACGCATGTTGTCACTCCCTTATCTGTCCGTTGCCGTAGATGATGTATTTGTAACTCGTCAGCTCTTCGACTCCGACGGGGCCGCGCGCGTGGAACTTGTCGGTCGATATGCCTATCTCCGCGCCGAAACCGAACTCGCCGCCGTCGGTAAACCGCGTCGAGGCGTTCACGTATACCGAGGCGGAGTCCACCTTCTTCAGGAACTCGACCGCGTTATGGTAATTCTCGGTCACGATGGCGTCCGATAATTTCGTGCTGTACGTATTTATGTGGTCGACGGCCTCATGGAGGTTCTTGACCACCTTTACCGACAGTATAAGGTCGAGGTATTCCGACGACCAGTCCTTGTCGGAGGCGGCCTTCAGGCCCTTGACTATCCTGCGCGTCATGGCGCATCCGCGTATCTCGACGCCCGCTTCCTTGTATTTCTTTATCATCGAAGGGAGGAAACGCACGGCGACGTCTTCATTGACCAGCAGGGTCTCCATGGCGTTGCAGACCGAAGGCCTCTGCACCTTGGCGTTGAAACAGATGCGCTCGGCCATGTTGAGGTCCGCGTCCTCGTCAACATAGATGTGGCAGACACCCTTATAATGCTTCAGCACCGGTATCTTCGACCTGCGCGAGACCTCCTTTATGAGGCTCTCGCCCCCTCTCGGGATCACGAGGTCGACGAGATCGCTAAGCCCTAACAGCGCATGGACCGCCTTCCTGTCTGTCGTCTTAATGAGGCTGATAGCCCCGTCGGGAATGCCCGCGTCCTTCGCCGCTTCGTTGAGTATGTCGAATATCGCTATATTTGAATTGATGGATTCGCTCCCGCCGCGCAGTATCACGCTGTTGCCGGCCTTCAGGCACAAGCCGATACAATCGGCGGTCACGTTCGGCCGGGATTCATATATTACGCCTATGACCCCGAGCGGGACGCGCAGCTTCCCTATCCAGAGCCCGTTAGGCCTGGTCCACATCCTGATCACCTCGCCGATAGGATCCTTCAGCAAAGCGACGGTCCTGAGGCCTTCGGCCATCGACTTTATCCTCTTGTCGTTGAGCGTGAGCCTGTCTATGAATGCCGCTCCGAGTTTGCCGGACTGCGCCGCTTTCACGTCTTTCTTGTTGGCCGCGTAAATGGCGGACCTGCCCTTCTCGAGCGCGTCGGCCATGGCGCAAAGCGCCTTGTCCTTCACGGCCGAAGAGAGCTGGCCCATCTCGAAAGACGCCTTCTTCGCTTCCTGAGCTATGCTTATGACCTGCGCCTTCATGTCTGCCATTTATTAACGGCTCCTTTTCGAACGGGGAGCGAATATGGTGCCTACCCTCTCCCTGCCTGTTATCCTTAAGAGTATATTTTTTGACTTTGCGTTAGCTATGACCATCGGTATCCCCGCATCCGTGACCGCCTTCGCGGCTTTTATCTTCGTGGCCATGCCGCCCACGCATACTTCCTTATCCGTGCCGCACGCGAGCTTCTCTATGCCTGAGTGTATCTCCTCGACGGTGTCCACGACCTCTTTCCTTCCGATATGGCTGTATAAGCCGTCGACATCCGACAGTATTATCAGGAGGTCCGCTGCAAGCAGCGTCGTCACGAGCGCGGCGAGCGTGTCATTATCGCCGAATTTTATCTCGTCGACCGAGACCGTGTCGTTCTCGTTGACTATAGGCACCGCGCCGTACTCGAGTATCGTATTTATCGTGCTCTTTACGCTCGTGTATCTCTTATGCTCCTTGAAATCGTCCCGCGTCAGCAGCACCTGCGCGACCTTGCGACCGCGCCTCCTGAAATATTCGTCGTATGACTTCATAAGCTGCGCCTGGCCTATGGCGGCGGAGGCCTGCAGGTGGTCGAGCGACTTCGGACGCGACTTCAGCCCGAGCAGGTGCATGCCGGCGCCTATTGCGCCCGAGCTCACGAGCACGACCTTTATCCCCCTGTCGAGCAGTTCGCAGACCTGCTCCGATATCTGCTTTACGGCGCGCCTGTCCATCGGGTGCGACTTCGACGTGAACGCCGACGTCCCGACCTTGACAACTACAAGCTTAAGATTTTTTAAATAACTATCCCTCATCGTACCCTTCCAGCTCTTTGACTATGGCTTTCTTCAGCTCTTCAATGCCTTCCCCGGTCAACGCCGATATCGCTATTATATCCTTTTTTACTTTCGACTTAAACTTTTTTAGATTTGACTGCGCAGCAGGCAAATCCATCTTGTTCGCGACGACCAGCTGGGCTTTCTTGCCGAGGACCGTGCCGTACTGCTCCAACTCGTTATTAAGCGTCAGGAAATCATCCAACGGGTCTCTTTGGTCAACCCCGGCCATATCTACTATATGTATCAATATCTTAGTGCGCTCTATATGGCGCAGGAACTTGTCGCCAAGGCCTTTTCCCGCGTGCGCGCCCTCTATGAGCCCCGGGATGTCAGCGACCTTGAAGGTACGGTCTCGGCCCTGTTTGACGGAATCAAACTCTACGATACCCAGCACCGGCTCCTTCGTCGTGAACGGGTACGGCGCTATCTTCGGCTTCGCCTTGGAGATTTTCGATATCAGCGACGATTTGCCCGCGTTCGGGAAACCGATAAGCCCGCAATCCGCGATCAGCTTCAGTTCGAGCTTAAGGAATTTTTCCTCGCCGGGCTCTCCTTTAGTGGCGGGTTTCTTGGAAGCGTTTCCGCGCCCGCCTATACCGCCTTTGGCGACGATAAAACGGTCTCCGGCGATCCTGAGATCCCTGAGGACTAGGCCCGACTCGAAATCCTTGACTATCGTTCCCGGGGGGACCTCGATGACGCAGTCCTGGCCGCCTTTTCCGTTCTTATTGTTGGATGAGCCGTTCTCGCCTTTGTGGGCCTTGAAGTGCTGGCGGTATTGGAAGTCCAGGAGCGTGTGTATGTTTTCGTTCGCGAGGATTATGACGTCGCCGCCCTTGCCTCCCGGCCCTCCGTTCTGGACCGGGTAGCGGGCGAACTTATCCTTGTAGAAGCTCTGGCAGCCGTCGCCGCCTTTACCTGCTTTGACCTCGATCTTCGCAGTATCTACAAACACCTTGGCTTTCGGCTACTTGTTTTATTGTGGCAGGACGCTGACTAATCTGGTTTTGCTGAAAGTTACGATACCGTCCTTCAGGGCGAAAAGCGTGTCATCCTTGCCTTTCGCTACGTTCAGGCCCGGTTTCCACGGGGTCCCGCGCTGCCTTACTATGATGCTTCCGGCAGTGACTTTCTCTCCGCCGTAAGCCTTTATCCCAAGACGCTGGGAGTTGCTGTCGCGGCCGTTCCTTGTTGAACCTTGTCCTTTATGATGAGCCATTTCTTCCTCCTGATATGCCTTCGGCCTAAGCCTTTATCTCTTTTATCTTTACCTTCGTCAACAGCTGGCGGTGGCCCTTCTTCCAGCGTGAGTCCTTCCTCCTGCGGTACTTGTAGGAGATGACTTTCTTGCCCTTGAGGTCCGATATGACCTCGCAGACCACCTTTGCGTCCTTCAGGTACGGCTTGCCGAACTTGGCATCCTTACCGTCGCAGACCATGAGCACTTCCTTGATTATTATCTCTTTTTCCTTCTCGGGAAGGGTCAGGCGCTCGACTGTGATAGCGTCGCCTTTTTCGACCTTATACTGCTTCCCGCCTGTCAGAATCACGGCGTACATAGAGAAACTCCTTCCATATGTCTATTTGAGTGAATTTCGTGAGATTATACCCTAAAACCCGGCAGGTGTCAATGAATTCTTACCTGGAAAACTCCACGAATACTATCCTGTCCAGGGCGCCCGGGTTCTTCTCGATGAATTCCTGCGCGGCCTTCATCGCTATCGGCGCGGCGAGCTCTTTCGGGAAACGGTACGCCCCGGTCGAAATGGACGGGAACGCGATAGACTTAAGGCCATACTTCTTCGCGAGTTCGAGGGAATTACGGTAGCAGGAGGCGAGCAGTTCCGGTTCGCCGTGCTTGCCGTCGCGCCAGACGGGTCCGACGGTATGGATAACGTATTTCGCGGGAAGGTTATAGCCCTTGGTTATCTTAGCGCCGCCGGTCTCGCATCCGCCGAGCGTCGCGCATTCTGCGAGCAGTCTCGGCCCTGCCGCGCGGTGTATTGCGCCGTCGACTCCCCCGCCGCCGAGAAGCGACTTATTTGCGGCGTTTACGATGGCATCGACCGCGAGCGCCGTGATGTCACCCTGCACTATTTCTATCCTTGTTTCCGCCATAAGGCCCTATATGAGCTTTATGTCCTCGACATGCAGCAGCGGGTCGGCTTTCACGATTATCTTCGCGCGGAATATCCGCTCGATCGTCTCTATCGCCGGGCGGTCTTCGTTGAAGAGGCGCGAGGCGACTTCGGGATGCGCATGGAGCTCGACCTGCTTCTTCTTCGTCTCCTTCAGGTATTTCTTGACCTTGCGCAGCGCCTGTATCGAGACGGTCGATACCGATTTTATGAGGCCGCGGCCCTGGCAGTACGGGCATTCGCGGAACGACATGCTCTCGACGCTGCGGCGCATCCTCTGGCGCGTCATCTCTACGAGGCAGAGCTCCGAAAGCGGGGATACGTCGGTCTTCGCCTTATCGCGCTTCAACGCTTCGACCATCGTCTCGAATACCTTGCGCCTGCGCGACGCCTGCATCATATCGATGAAATCTATGACGATGATCCCGCCGAGGTCGCGCAGCCTTATCTGGCGCGCTACTTCGATCGCGGCTTCGGTGTTTACCGCGAAAGCTGTCTCCTCGAGGCTCTTCTTAGCGGTGAACTTGCCGCTGTTCACGTCTATTGCAACGAGGCCCTCGGTCGGCTCGATGACTATATAGCCGCCGCATTTCAGCGGGACCTTCCTCTCAAACAGCTTCTCGACGTCCTTCTCTATCATCTTCCTGTCGAACAGCGGGATATCTCCCTCGTACAGCTCGACCTTCTGCCTCAGGTGCGGGGCGACCGCGCTGAGGAAATGCTGGACCTTCCTGTATTCGTCGCGGTTGTCTATGACGAGCTTCTCGACGTCCTCGGTAAGGTAATCGCGTGCGACCCTCAGCGTGAGGTCGTATTCCTCGTGCAGCAGCGCCGGCGACGACTTGCGGGCCGCGCCTATCTTTATCTTCCTCCAGAGACCGAGGAGGTATTTAAGGTCCCTTGAAAGCTCGCGCTTCGTCTGCCCTATGCCGGCTGTCCTTATGATAACACCCATTTCGGCCGGCACTTCGAGGCCGCGCAATATCTCCTTAAGCCTTACGCGCTCCTTGTCGTCCGATATGCGGCGCGATATGCCGAGGTGCCTGTCGAACGGCAGCAGCACTATATAGCGGCCCGGCAGGGATATATGCGTAGTCAGGCGCGCGCCCTTTGTCCCGAACGGCTCCTTCGTCACCTGTATCAGGACTTCCTGGCCTTTCTTCAGCAGCTGGTCGATCGACTGGTGGTTCTGGCGGCCCCTCTGCTGCTGCTTCTTCTCCTCTTCTTCCTTGTCAAGCGCCTCGAAATCCATCCCGAGGCCTACCACATCGGCCAGGTACAAATAGCCGTTCTTCTCGAGGCCGAGGCTGACGAACGCGGCCTTCACTGCGGGAACAACCGAGCTTACCCTGCCCTTATATACGTTGCCGACAACCCTCTTCTCTCCGAACCTTTCCACGGAGAACTCCTCGAGAACCTTGTTCTCGAGCACCGCGAGCCTCTTCTCCTGCGGCTCGATGTTGATCAATATCTCTTTGTTCATCAATGTATTTCCTCTATATTGTTGATGGTGATGCCTTCAGGCAATTGTGCCTGTAACCTTTTCCCGAAATCTTCGGGCGAGATCGCGGCGCCGCCGACCTGGAATGACGCCTCTTCGGCCTCGCTCTCGACTCCCAATTTTAATGCCCTTTTAAAGCTTATTTTCGGACGGGGGCTGAAACCCTGCGACATTACGAGCGGAAGGTCCGCCCTGCGCGCGGCGCGATGGAACAGCCTTTGCAGGTCAAGATGGGATATGAATATCATGCGGCCTTTTTTCGCGAACGCTATGCAAAAGGCCCTGCGGATATCATTGGCCACTTTCTACCTGGTCCTTCGTGTCCTTGACATCCTTCTTCATATCGGCGATCTCCTTGCGCAGTTCGGCAAGCGCCTGGAGTATCGCCATATGCTCCCTGTGCAGGACACTCGTCGTGTCCCTTACCAGCAGATCCGTCCCCTTGACCGCTTCGGAACCCCTTACCTGCGCGGCATCCGAATAGTCGCTGTCAAAGTCGGCCGTATTTATGTCTGCGGCTCCGGCATAAAAAGGCGCCGCCACGCAAACGGCCAGAAATAAATACTTAAATGCTTTCACTCTCTCCTCCTTACCTCGAGTTCAAATATCCGCTGTTCCCCTTCTTGGGTTTGCTGAACCCTTCGACCTTTATATTCTCTTCCTTGTTATCCTTCTTGTCCTTGTTCTCCTGTTTCTTTATCTCCTTCTTTGCCGGCGGCGTCACGTTCGCCTGGCCCGCATCAAGCGCCTGCTTTACCATGGCCATCTCCTGCTCGTTAAGCTCGCCCGGCTTTATCACGCGCGCCGTGATGAAGATAAGAAGGTCTATCTTCTCGATGTCATCCGTTGTCCTCGTAAAGAGCGCGCCGATCACCGGGATGTCGCTCAGGAGCGGGATACCTATCTTGCCTTTCGACTTCACGTCCTTCAGGAGGCCTCCGATGACTATCGTCTCGCCGTCCATCATGAGTACCTGCGTCTCGGCTTCCCTCGTCACGAGTATCGGGTAGTCGTTATCGCTGACGGTCTCAGTGAAAGACGATATGACCGGATGGACTATCATATTGATGTACTTCTCGTCGCCGCTTATCTGCGGCACGACGTAAAGCTGGATACCTATATCCTGGTAATACGCGAGGTTTATCGTCGCGTTTCCGGCCGTTCCGGATATCTGCGTCTCGATTATCGGGTATTTCTGGCCGATAAGTATCAGCGCTTCCTGGCCCGAGAGTGTGAGTATCTTCGGAGCGGAGAGCGTGTTGGTCCTGACGTCCTCTTCAAGCGCGTGGACCATCAGTTCCATGTTCCTGCCCATCAGCCTTTCGAACAATATCTCGATGCCGGCGTTGTTCGCGGTCAATCCTGTCGCGAGCGGGACGAAATTGGCCGGGTTGAAACCGTTGACGTCGCCGACCTCTGTCTCCGAATAATTGCGCCCGGTCATGACACCTGCATGGTGCCCGCTTCCGACATTCACGGCCCCGGTAAGGTCGCCGGCGGCATCTGTCCTGCCGGCATGCGTCTGGAGCCTGTTGCCGGTGCTGAACTCTACACCCAGGTCCTTAAGGACGTTCCTGTTGACCTCCATTATCCTCGCCTCTATGAGCACCTGGTTAGGCTTCAGGTCTATCTCAGCCAGTATCTTCGTTATCCTGTCCAGCGAGCTCGGGGTATCAGTGATGATCAGCGAATGCGACCTCGCGTTCTCCCTCTCCCTGCGCTCCTTGCCCTGTTCGGCGTCCTGGCCTCCGGCAACGGGTACGCCCACCTTCCATCCCTTCTGCCCGGTGATCTCGAGCACCGATATCTTTCCCTGCGGGGAGAGCTGCGGCTCGAGCATCTTCTTCGCGTCGACCGCATCGAGGAACTGCAGCGAGAAGACCCGGCTCGTGACGCCTTCTATCTCTGTAAGCTCCTTCTGTTTCTCCCTTCTCTCCTTTAGGGCATCCACGGTTGAGACCGTGATTATATTCCCGTCCCGTTCATACGCAAAACCGTACGTGTTAAGGATGACGGCCAGCGCCTGTTCCCACGGGACATCCACGAGGCGTATCGTCACGGTGCCGATGACCTCTTTGCCCGCGACTATGTTCACGCCGCTCTTGTAGGCGAGGACCCTCAGGACGTTCTGGATATCCGCATCCTTGAAATCAAGCGTAACGTTATTCGATTTATCATCGGTGACGGCCTCTTCCTCCGCCGGCACGGTCACGACGGGGACGACCTCCTCATCGACGGGAGCAACCGGGGTATCCTGCCCGAAAACCGGCGAAACCGCAGTAATGAGAATGAAGCAAACCGACAAGTATAACGGCATATTCCTGGGCATCTTATTCCTCCTCGCCTCTCGTAAGCACAATATCTTCTCCGTCTCTGTTAAGGATCACCTGATTTTTATTTATTTTCACGACCTTATAATCGCCGAGTATGTCCCCGATCTTTACAACGTTACCGCTGATGATAGCGTAAGAGTCCCTACTGCTCGACCATACTATACCTTCAAGGTTGAGCTGCATTACCGCGCTTACCGGCCTCGCTTCAGGGAGTATGTTGCCGTCCTTGTCTACGAGCGGCCTGAAAGGGTCCCTGTTATTGCCGGCGTCATATTTGAACGCCGCCTGCCCGAACAGCAACGGCATCGTCATCAGCATAATAAGCAGCAGGGCGGAAACCGTCCTCATTTCCTCGGCTCCTCCTCGTTCAGAACGAACGCCATTATCAGCAGCCTCGCGCTATGGTTCGCAATATCGCCGGAATCCGCGCGTATCTCGATATCGCCTATCGCCATGACATTATCGGCTGTCTCTATACTGTTTATAAATTCCCCGATAGCGTGATAACCGCCTTTCGCCTCGACTTGTATAGGTATCTCCGTATATATGGATGCCGGTTTCTTGACGGCCTCCTGTTTTACGGGCTGCTTGCCTTTAGGGGCCTTTGCGGGCTCCGCCGGTTTTTCGGAACGCAACGGCTCTATCTTGCTTATCTTGACCTTTGATTCTGACGCGAACCCCGCGATCTCCTGCAGGATATTCGGCATCTCGGAATTCGGGGGTATAGCGTTATCGTATTTGCCCATCATGACCTTTAACGCCTCAAGCCGCTTCTCGAGCTGCGGCTTGCTCTTTATCAGCGCGTCAGCCTTTTTCAGGTCTTCGCGCTCCTTTACGATATCCTTGTTGAGCTTCCCTATCGTTCTCATCATCGGGAGTGTCGAGAATTGTATAAGCGCGAAGAACGCGACGGCAACGCCGATGCCTATCAGCACCAGCTTCTCCATCTCCTCCTTGGACATGGCCTGTTTGCCCGGCATGTTAAAGCCCCCTGCCCTTCTTGAAATGGCAGATTATCACGAAATCCAGCACCTCGGTATTCTTGATCTTTTTCCTCTCGACCTTCGAAAGCTCTATCTCGTCAAAATCCTCGCTGAACGACGCGTTGTCCTTCAGGGAATTCACGAACCTGCCGATCGAGCCGTCCTCCCGTCCGTCGGACACTACGCTTGAGCCGTCTATGACAAGCACCTCTTTCAGGATACCGGGCTCCGAAGGGGAATCGCCCTTCTTGACATCTATGCTGCGAAGCCAGGTCCCGGTCACCATAGCGTCGGAAAGGTCTTTGAGCTTCTTCGCAAGGCTGAACCTCGAGCTCCGGAGCTTGTCCACGACATCGGCCTTTGAGGAAAGGAGCCTGACCGCTTCATCCAGCCTGACCGCTTCGACGTTCGCTATCTTTATCTTTTCGTTCTTATTCTTCAGCGAGGAGAGCGATGCTCCCTTGAACTGGACCGCCAGGAACAATAATACCTGCAGCAATACGAGCAGCGCTACAATGCCGATCGCGACGGGCACTACCGGTATGGAAGGAATTGCCGACGGCTCTTTCTTCCGCACCCTCATCTGGACCGGTAAAAGGTTTATCTCGATCATCCGCTACCGCCTTATCGCGAGCCCGACGCATACCGCCATCTGGCCCGACGCTTCTTTGAGCGCCTTTGCATCCAATTTCGGCGAAAGCAAAAGGTTCGCGGTCGGGTCCCATACGATTATATCGAGCCCGAACGCCTGTTTGAGCCTGTCAATGACCATGGGCTCCCTCGCCCCGCCCCCGCTTATATATATCCCGTCTATGCCCTTTCCGAACTGGTTCTCGTAATAATCGAAGGAAAGCCTTACCTGCGTCTCTATCGCGTCTATGCCCTTTATCTCGACCGGTATGTCCCTGGCAAAATTCAGCATCTCGTTCTTCAGGATGCAAACGTTCGTCATGCTCGCGCCGACATTCAAGAGTGCGACGGTCTTGTCCTTGCCCGCCCCGGCGTTGCTGAATAAAAAAGAGTTTGCCACCGCTATCGAGTCGCAATCCACCGCTTCTGGCGTGACGCCGGCTTCGTTCATATACCCGAGGTATTCGTCGACAAGTTCCTTCTTCGCGGCAACGATGAGGACCTTGACCTTGCCGCCCTCGGCTTTTTCGCTTATTATCTGGGCATCGATATATACTTCATTTATGCCGAACGGGATGTATTTTTCTGCTTCAAACTGGAGTGCGGACCTCAACTCATCGGGGCTCATTTTGGGGAAGAGGACCTGCCTTACGACTACCGATTGCCCGGATACCGATATGACCGCTTTTTGTATCTTGGTATCGGACTTTGCTATCGAGCGTTTCAGCGCGGCAGCCAGCGTCGTTTTGGAGCGTTCACCCTCGAACTGCTCTATGGAAAAATGCTCCACCTGCATCTTGCCGGTCTTCTGCTTAGAGATGACAATGGATTTCACGGAGGATGTCCCGATATCCAGCGCGGCCTTGCTCTTAGACGCACCGAAGTTTAGGAATGGGATCTTGATTTCTCTCGCCATTGGAAATCAGTTTATATTTTTTAAGCAATAAAGTCAAGGAAAATTGCGAATTTTCACTAATCGTTGCTATTGGCGCCGCATTGTAGTATACTTTAATCGGGAGGGCGATAAGATGCTTGCCTCAAAGAGGTTGAGGGGTTTTACTCTTCTCGAACTGATGCTGGCAGTGACGATACTTATTGTCGCGATCACGGGCCTTCTCGCGTCTTATGTCCTCTGCTTCAACCTTGCCGAGACCGCCAAGAATACGACCTTGGCGACAACCGCTATCCAGTTCAAACTTGAAGAGATACGTGACCATACCTTTGGCGATATAACGTCTGATTTTGACAATAAGACTTTTGCGGTGAGCGGCTTCGCTGCCAATCAGGCAACCGGCACTATCTATGTTGAGTCGATAACGACGGATTTATTGAGGGTCACGGTCAGTGTGTGCTGGAGGCAGCGCGGTAACAGGATATTCGGGGAGGATAATGGGCGCGGGGGCGGTATAGCGTTAAGCGGCCACTTGGAAGGCACCGAGGACATCGATGCCGACGGAATAGTGGACTCCCCTGCCATGATATCCACCCTAATGATAAACCGGGGGACCTGAGCCATGAAAACCGGTGCGGAAAGGAACAGCCATGGATTGAGCCTGATCGAAGTGATGATCTCGATAGCGATCGTCACGGTCATCGGCGGATACCTGGCATACTTTCTTGTTATCGGTGCGGCTGCCTGGCGCGCGGGCGACGCCGAGATACAGGCAAACCAGGAGTCGAGGAAGGGCATGATGCAAATGGTCAGGGAACTCAGGCAGGCGCAGGAGGGCGAGATTAAAACCACCGCCGGGGTCATTTACGCTGATAACGTGGCCTACAACAACGTGATGTTCGTGACTATCTCCGATACCGACGGCGACGGAGACACGGTCAACGCGGACGGCGCGCGCGAATGGTCACAGCCGATATCATATTATGTGTCCGGAACCCAGCTGTTGAGGTCCTCCAACAATATCGTGACCGTTTTGGCAAACAACGTCACCGGAATCCAATTCATTAAGAATGTTGATACTACGGAAGGAACCTCAGTTTTCAACGTCACGCTGCAGACGAGGAAGACGAGTACCGAGGGACGCCAGATGCGGTCGAGCCTGACATGCAGCATAAAAATAAGGAACTGAGAAGATGAAGAACAGGAAAGGCTTTATACTGATCTTTGCTTACGCCGTTGTAAGCGTCATCGTGATACTCGTGTCCGTTTACGTGGCCAGGAGCATTAGCGAGATGAGGGCCGCCATACGCGACAAGGATTCTGCATCTGCGCTCTATGCCGCGGAGGCAGGCATCGACTTCGCGTTCGACTGGCTCAAGTCCCAATTGACGCCTCCGACCGGCACGTCTCCCTTCAATATTGCGGGAGGCCCTACGCTGGCAACAGGCACTTATACGGTACTGATAGATCCTGACGACAGCAACCCGATCTCGTACTCTAAAAGATATCGCATTATAGCCGTCGGGCAGTGCAACGACTCGAGGCGCAGGGTCATACTTGAGACCATGCAAGATAACTTCGCGAGACATGTGTGGTTCACCGACTCAGAGACCTACGAAGGCGCGACCGTATGGTTCATAACGAACGACTCGCTCAACGGACCTACCCATACAAGAGGCAGCTTCAATATATGCAGAGATCCCTGGTTCGGCGGCGAGACAAGCCAGGGAGGATCCTCTTTGAATTACATGCATGGCGGCCCCCCTGACGATAACCCAACGTTCGTCGAAGGCATAAGCTTCAATGTCGATGCGGATGGCGTGCCTGTTAGGGCGACGAACCTCAGGGAGGCCTCAACGAGCGGCGGCATGAGACTCTACGGTGAAACCTCGGTGGTACTGAACTCGAACGGCACGATGAACGTCACGAACGCAAACGCCGGCTACAACAATACGAACATGGCGATACCCGCTAACGGAGCGCTTTTCGTAGAGAACAGGATTGTCAACAGGAAGCTCGTTGAATACGGCAACGTCACGGTAAAAGGCACGCTCAGTGGAAGGCTCTCGATAGGCGCGAACAACAACATTAGCATTGCTGGTAATGTGAACTATAATAATCCGTCGGGAAGCGACATGCTCGGCCTTATAGCGGAAAGAAACATAGTGATACAACAATCCTCCTGTCCCACCAACGGCGACCTGACGATACAGGCGAGCATGATGGCAATGTCCAACTCGTTTTATCTCGATAATTACACGAGCACGATGAAGGGCACGCTTAATGTGCTCGGAGGCATAATACAGAGATATCGCGGGCCTGTAGGGACCTTCAATTTAAACACGGATAGCAAGGCCAGCGGGTTCACGAAAAATTACATTTACGACGAAAGGCTCAGGACCGCACCTCCTCCTTTCTACCCCACTACCAAGGATTTCGTAGCGGTATCTTGGAGGGAACAATGAACAGGACCCGGGTACTGATAGCGGTCGCTTCCGGCATCTTTCTTATGCTTGTGATAATGTTCGTCACATCGCTGCCTTCACCTGAGGGCCCCGGCACAAAGGATCCAGTAACGCAGGCCCAGCCGGAGATAACGCAAGCCGGGAATTATGAGCTCACGCCGGGCGGACCCGGTATCGCGGAATCGCCGATTGACGTAGTGGCTGAATATACCGTGGTAGCTGACCCGCAGGCAAAGCCGGCCAGGAAAACAAAACCCGCGTTGCCGGAAATAGAGGATCCCGGATATGATACGATAAATCCGGGTATTATAGAACCCCCGAGGCGGTCACCGTCCGCCGATGACCTCAGGCAGATGCAGAAACGGGGGATCGTGGCTTACTGATCATTCCACCGGCGCGCCGGAAGCATCATCCTCTTTTATTACCCCTGATTCATCCAGGAAGAAGGTCCTGATACCAGTGACGTTCGCCGTTATCGGCGTAGCGGTGCAGGTATACTGGTCCGCGCCGACAAGGCTGTAATTGAAGTTATAGCCCTGTTTGGCCCCGGTGCCCAGTATGGAGTCTATGTACGGCGGGTTGGCGCTGCTAAGGTCGTTGAGATTGTTCGGATATGAGAGAGGGTTCTGTATGCTGCGGAAGCTGACGCAGGCGGTACTAAGCTGCCTCAACGACGCTATCGCCGCGGTCTCATTCGCCTGGATCCGCGCCCTTAGGAACGCGGGGATAGAGACGGCCGCGAGCGTGGCGATGATCGCCACTATTATCATTATCTCGACTAAAGTAAAGCCAGGCCTTACCGCCCCGGGTGTCTTCATCGACTTATAGGTTACATTTTCGCGGGAAAAATGTCAAGTGTCTAGATATGAAAACGACGGTAATCTGAGATTACCGTCGTTTCGCATTCTATCGGTTTTACGCAGACCGACTATTCGATAGGTGTACCGCCACTGGTAATAACACCTGATTCGGTCACAACGAATACCCTTGTACCCGTTACGTTCGCCGTTACAGGCGTCGCCGTGCAGGTATACTGGTTGGCACTCGCTATCACGAGCGCGAACGTATATCCTTGCTTTGTACCGGCACCTAATGTGGCATCGATATAAGGCGGATTAGCACCAGCCAAGTTCGCTAATGAACCACCTACGTAAGTCGGAGGTGTCTGCGCAGCCCTGTAGCTTTCCATCGCCGTACTTATCGTACGTAAAGAAGCTATAGCGGCCGCCTCGTTGGCATTATGTCTAGCACGCAGTAAGTTGGGTATCGCTATTGCGGCTAAAAGTGCAATAATGGCTACAACTATCATAATCTCAACGAGCGTAAAACCCTTCCTTCCCATGAGCTTGATCATCTTCTTTCCCCTCCTTTCTTCCTTGATTGGGACTTAGATCATCTTCTAATTAGAGTATAACATAACCGCTATTCGTGTCAAGCAATCTATTTCGCGACGACCTGTATAAGCTTCACTATCGGCAGGAACATCGATATGACGATCCCGCCTACGACGATCCCGAGGAACGCTATTATAAGCGGTTCTATGAGGCTCGTCAGGCCCGAAACGGCGGCGTCGACCTCGCTCTCGTAGAAATCCGCTATCTTGCTGAGCATCTCCTCGAGCTTGCCGGTCTGCTCGCCTACCGATATCATCCTCGTGACCATCGGCGGGAAGACCTTGCTTGCACCGAGCGGTTGCGCTATCGACTCGCCTTCCTTGATGCTAAGTTTGGTCTGTATGACGGCCATCTCGATGACCTTATTGCCCGACGTCTTGCCGACTATCTCGAGCGCGGTCAGGATGGATACGCCGCTCTTCTGCAGAGTCGAGAGCGTCCTCGCGAACCTCGCGACCGCCACCTTCCTCAGCAGCACTCCCAGCACCGGCAGTTTCAGCAGCATGCTGTCCCATACGAGGGCGCCTCTATCGGTCTTTATTATGCGAGACAAAGCGAATATTAAGACCGCAAGCGCTATGATCACCAGCAATATCCATTTCCTCATGATGTCGGATATCGCGATAAGTATCAATGTCGGCAAAGGCAGCTCCACGCCTATCGTGGCGAATATGCTCTTGAACGTCGGGACCACGAAGACTATCAGGAACGTGGTTATCGCGATGGCCATCATTATGACGACGGCCGGGTATATGAGGCTCGATTTCACTTTCCTGATCAGGGCTATCGTCTTCTCCATGTATATAGCGACCCTGTCGAGGATCTCATCGAGGTCGCCGCTCGATTCGCCCGCCCTGACCATGTTGATAAAGAAAGGCGAGAATACGTTCGGCTGCTTGCTTAGCGCCTCCGACAGGCTCAACCCGCCCTCTACCTGGTCCCTGACCTTCCTGACGATGTTCTTAAATCCCTCCTTCTCCATCTGGTCCTGCAGCGCGTCAAGAGCGCCTACGAGAGGGATACCGGCGTCGACCATCGTAGCGAGCTGCCTCGAAAATATTACGAGGTCATCAGCGCTTGCCCTGTCTCCGCCGATCGACATCGAGGCCCTGCTCTTCTCCTTCGCCTCCTCTATCGAGATTATCGTGAGTTCCTTCTGCCTCAACGCGTCGACAAGCGCGACGCTGTTCGCGGAATCCATGACCCCGTTGACCGTCTTGCCGTCCTTGTCTTTCGCTATATACTTGAAATTTGGCACCTATTCCTCCGAAGTCACCCTCAATACCTCCTCGGCCGTTGTATTCCCGAGCGCGAGGTTCTCCAATGCCGCCGCCCTCAGCGTAAGCATGCCCTTCTCCTTTATAGCATATTCTTTTATCTTATCGCTCTGCACCCTGTCAAGTATCATTTCTTTTATCTTGTCGTCGACTACAAGGTTCTCGAGGATAGCGAACCTCCCGAAATAGCCGGTGTTATTGCATTTTGAGCAACCCTTGCCCCTAAAGAACGTCGCCTTCTGCTTCTCGGTGTATCCGATCTTGTTCAGGATCTCCTTCGGTATCTCTACCGGCTCCTTGCATGCGGAGCATACGCGCCTCATGAGCCTTTGCGCGCATATGAACACGACGCTGGAAGCGACCAGGAACGGCTCGACGCCCATATCTATGAGCCTCGTAACCGCGCTGGGCGCATCATTCGTGTGCAGCGTGGAAAGCAGCAGCTGCCCGGTCAAGGACGCCTTAATGGCTATATCCGCGGTCTCGAAGTCGCGGATCTCGCCAACCATGACTATATCGGGCGCCTGGCGCAGGAAGGCGCGCAGGCCTCCGGCAAAGGTCAGGCCTATCTCGGGCTTAACCTGGACCTGCGTTATTCCCATAAGCTCGTATTCTATAGGGTCCTCTATGGTGACTATGTTCTTCTCGGGCGTATTGAGTATGTTCAATATCGAATACAATGTCGTCGACTTTCCGCTTCCGGTAGGCCCTGTCACGAGGAACATCCCGTATGGCTTCGAGATGGCTTCCCTAAGCTCTTCCAGGGTCTTAGGAAGGAAACCGAGCTTCTCCGGCGAAACCTTGATGCTCTGCTTGTCGAGGACTCGGCAAACGACCTTCTCGCCGTGGACAAGCGGCAGGGTCGATACCCTGAAATCTATCTCGCGTTCGTCCATCCTTACCTTGAACCTGCCGTCCTGCGGGAGCCGCCATTCCGTGATATCCATGTCGGACATGATCTTGACCCTCGTCAGGACAGCGGCCTGGTTTGATTTCGGAAGGTGCAGGAACTCGTTGAGCGCGCCGTCTATCCTGTAGCGTATGCGCATGTCCTTCTCGAGCGGCTCTATATGTATGTCGGACGCCCTGCGTTTCAGCGCTTCGCTTACGATCACGTCTACCATCTTAAGTATCGGCGCTTTCTGGCTCTCGATGGCCAGCTCGGAGACGTCGAACCTCTCCTCGTCCTCGTTCGCGGACATCACCTCCACATCCTCGGAACCGGCTTCCTGCATTATCTTGTTTATCGAGAGGGTCTCTTCTCCGTAATACGCCGCTATCGCCTCTTTTATGTCCTTGTCGGTGGCTAGCACGGGGTCGACCTCGTATTTCGTCAGTATCTTAAGGTCGTCGAGCGCGAATATATCGAGCGGGTCGGACATCGCTACGGTCATGCGGCTGCCGATCTTCGACACGGGTATGAGGTGGTAGAGGCGGGCGACCTTCTCGGGAACAAGCGAGATGATCTCCTTGTCTATCTTATATTTCGAAAGGTTTATCGGGGTGATCCCGAATTCCTGGCTGAAGACCGACAGGAGCTCGTTCTCGTTGACGAGGCCCTTCTCGACAAGGATCTTGCTTAAGTTGCCTCCCTTGTCGTGCTGCGCCCTTATGGCTTCTTCAAGCTTCTCTTTCGAGATGAAGCCTTTGCTTACCAGCACTTCCGCGATCTTCTCCCTTAGGGTCTTTGCCATATCGTCAGTCCTGTTCGCCCAGCGTGACCCTGACCACCTCTTCGAGCGTGGTCAGCCCCTCGAACACCTTCCTGAGGCCCGATTCCCTCAATGTGACGAGCCCCGCGCGGCGCGCGGCCTCGTATATCTGCGTCTCATGGGCTTTCTTCGCGATAAGGTCCCTGAGCTCGGCGTTGATGCCCACCGCCTCTATGAGCCCTACCCTGCCCCTGAAACCCGTCCTGAAGCAGTAATCGCACCCTTTGCCCCTGTAGAACTTGGCATCCCCTCCGGGCGGTTTTATCTTGAGCTTATCGAGTATCGGCTTCGGTATGTCGTAAGATTCCTTGCAGCGCGGGCAAACTTTCCTGACGAGCCTCTGCGCAGCGACAAGGACTACCGACGAGCTTATGAGGAACGGCTCGACACCCATGTTTACCAGCCTCATGATGACGCCGGTGGCGGTATTGGTATGCAGGGTGCTCAATACGAGGTGGCCCGTCAGCGCGGCCTTTATTGCGATATCGACTGTCTCGAGGTCCCTTATCTCGCCGACCATTATGACGTTCGGGTCCTGGCGCAGTATCGACCGCAGGCACGCGGCGTATGTCAGGCCTATGTTCGTGTTTATGTTTACCTGGTTGATGCCCGGAAGCAGGTATTCGACCGGGTCTTCAACGGTGACGAAATTCTTCTCCGGCGCGTCGATGTGCTTGATCACGGAATACAGCGTGGTCGTCTTCCCGGAACCCGCCGGCCCGCATACGAGGATCATCCCGTGCGGGCGCTTTGACGCTTTCTTGAGCTCGTCAAGCGGCTCCTTCTCAAAACCAAGTTTGTCGACGTCGAGCGTCGCCTGCGACTTATCGAGGATCCTAAGCGCGACCTTCTCTCCGAACGCCGTCGGGACCGTCGATACCCTGAAATCGACCTCCCTCTCCTGCACCCTTATCTTGAACCTTCCGTCCTGCGGCAGGCGCCTCTCGGCTATATTCAGGTTCGACATGACCTTTATCCTGGATATCATGGCGGATTGTATCGTACGCGGCAGGGACTGCGCTTCGCTGAATATGCCGTCTATCTTATACCTGATGCGCAGCCTGTCCTCCATCGGCTCTATGAGGATATCGCTCGCCCTGGCTTTTGTCGCGTCGAGGACTATAGCGCCCGTCAGCTTCACCACAGGCGTATCGATGGCCGCTTCCTGAAGGTCATAGGACGAGCCGTCGTCATCCTTCTTCATCGAGATGAGCTCGATATTCGTCTCTTTGACGAGGTCCTCTATCGCGGTGTTGGCGGCACTGCCGTAATTCTGCTCGATGGCGGCCTTAACGTCATCGGCCGTGGTAATTATGGGGCTTATCTCCATCCCGGTCACGTTCTTTATGTCGTCGAGGGCAAAGACATTCAACGGATCGGACATCGCGACGGTCAGGACGTTACCCATCCTTGAGACGGGCATTATCTGGTAGTTTACCGCGATCTTCTTGGGGATGAACTTCGATATCTCGGGATTTATCTTGTATTTTGAAAGTGAGATCGGCGGGATGCCGAGTTCCTGGCTCAGTATGGCAAGCAGGTCCCTTTGGCCGATGACCCCGTTGGAGACGAGGATGTCACCCAACGAACCGCCCTTTTCCTTCTGGACCTGTAGGGCCTGATTAAGCTTCTCCTCCGAAATGATGCCCTTCTTTATGAGTATCTCGCTTAGCCGTTCTTTTATTCCCGATGGCATAAGCTGTCAGGCTCTCCTATTTTTTGTAAAACTTATCCACGCACTGCTTTATGTCCGTCGCGGTGGAAACGAATATCTGGATCGAGCAGTTAGTGACGAGCTCTATGTCCTCTATCGCCTGGGTATTCAGCGGATCGGCCATCGCTATCGTCACGGTATTGCCTATCTTGTCTATCGGTATAAGGCAATACTGGCGCGCGACGTTCTCGGGCACCATCTTTATCGCCGCTTCGTCCATATCGTAATTAGACAACGGCAGGTACGGGAAACCGTACTGGACCGTTATCGCCTGCGCGATCTGCTCCTCTGTTACATAACCGAGCCCGGCCAGGATCTGGCCCAGGAGCCCGCCCTTTTCCTTCTGGACCTTAAGCGCCTCGTCCAGCTGGGCTTGCTTTATGACTCCCTTCTCCAGGAGCAACTGTCCTATAGTCTTCGTTATAACACGTCTGGCTGAAGCCATTTTCCCCTATTTCCTGAAAAGCCTGTCAAGGTCGTCCGGATCAGTGCTGCGCAATATCGCGTCCTCGTAGGATATCATCTTCTTCGAGTAGAGCTCGAACAGCGTCTGGTTCATCGTCCTCATGCCTTCCTTCTGGCTCGTCTGTATGACGGAATAGAGCTGGTGCGTCTTCGCCTCGCGTACGAGGCTCCTTACCGCCGGCGTCGCTATGAGCACCTCCGTCGCGAGGACCCTTCCGTGGCCGCTCGCCTTCGGGATCAGCTGCTGCGCCATTATGCCGAGCAACACGAACGAAAGCTGGACCCTGACCTGCTGCTGCTGGTGGGCCGGGAAGACATCGATGACCCTGTTTATCGTCTGTACGGCATCCGACGTATGCAGCGTCGAGAATACGAGATGCCCGGTCTCGGCTATATCAAGCGCGGCTTCAATCGTCTCGAGGTCGCGCATCTCACCTATGAGTATTACGTTCGGGTCCTGCCTCAGGACATGCTTCAATGACTGCGCGAAGGATTGCGTGTCACTGCCGACCTCGCGCTGGTCGACGAGAGCCTTCTTGTTCTTATGCACATATTCGATGGGGTCTTCGATGATGACTATATGGCAGTTCCTCTCGGAGTTGATCTTGTCGACCATCGATGCGAGCGTCGTCGACTTGCCGCTTCCGGTGGCTCCCGTCACGAGCACAAGGCCCTTCGGCCTCTTGCAGAGGTCTTCCGCGACGCTCAACGGCAGGCCGCACTCCTCGAAGCTCATTATATGCAGCGGCAGCAGCCTGACCGCCGCCCCGACATATCCCCTCTGCACGAAGACGTTGACCCTGAAGCGCCCGAGGCCCTCGATACCGAAAGAGACGTCGAGCTCGAGTTCGCGCTCAAACTTCTCTATCTGCTGCGGTTTCAACATGCTGTAGGCAAGCCTCTTCGTGTCCTCCGCGGCGAGGGCCGCGAACTCCGTGGGCACGAGCTTCTCGTCTATCCTTAACTGGGGCGGCGAGGAATAGGATATATGAAGGTCCGATGCTCCCTTCTGGACCATCAGTTTCAGTAATGTCTCTATCTGGACGTTAACCATCGGGCCTCCTTAAATTATGAGATGACCAGATTCTTGCCGCGCGATTTCGCCTCGTCTAATGATGCCTGCGCCTTCTTGGACAGCTCTTCTGCCGTGACGCCGTCTATAGGATTCTCGCTTACGCCGCCGCTGACGGTGACAAAATTCCTCGGATAACCGGAGCCGCCCGCTATGCCGAACGCTTCCACGCGCTGGCGCAGGGCCTCGGCTATCGTGTTGGCCTGTTTCTTGTTCTTCTCCGGGAGTATCACCGCGAACGTGTCGCCGGAGAGCCTTCCGACCCTGTCGACTTCCGTGATATTGGACTCTATGACCTTTCCGATCTTCTTTATCGTCTCTTCGGACGCGAGCTCTCCGTTTATGTCCCTGTAGAGGTTCAGGTCGTCGATATTGAATAGCAGCAGCGAGCACGGGCGCTGGTACAGTACCGCGCGCCTTATCTCCTCCTCGAGCCGGTTGACGATGAACTTTTCGTTATAGAGTCCGGTAAGCTCGTCTTTTATCGCGAGTTCCTTCGCCTTGTTCGTCAGCAGCTCGTTCTCGACCGCGATCGCTATCTGTTTCGCGAACAGCTTGATGAGCTCTATATCGTCGTCCTTATATTCAAAATCCGTCGCGGGATTGCCGTAACCGAGGAGCCCGAAACCTATGCCGTGCGCGAAGACCGGGAACAGCACGCAGTTCCTGAAACCGAACACCTTAAGGAACTCTTCCATGTCCGGAGAGGACTTGGAGCGCCTGTCTATCACCGCGGTCTTGTTCTCCGCCATGAGTTTTCCGAGGAAACCGACGCCCCTCTTGAGCTTGAATGAGGAGAGGTCTTCCTTGAGGTTGTTGCTCGCTTTCACGGCAAGCGTGTCCTTCCCTTCGCTGAGCATCAGGAAGACCGACGAATCGTCGGAAAGCTGGGCTATCTTGTCTATTATTATCTTTATCGTATCGTCGAGAGGGGAACCCTGCGTTATGAGGCTGCTGACCTGCAGCAGGCTCGATAGCACAAGGACCTTCTTGCTTATCTCGACGTTTATCTCCTTCGTCCTCTCACCGTACGACCTGAGCTCGTCCATGTTCTCGCGTATGCGGCGCGTAAGGACATTGAGCGTGGAACCAAGTTCGCCTATCTCGTCCTCGCTCTTTACGTTTATATTCGAGGAGAAATCGCCCTTCGCTATGTCCTTTGCCTTTATCGCCATATCGATGATCGGCGATACTATATCCTTTATGATCTTGAAACCGAGGAGCGCGATGATTATCGTGATGACAAGGACCATCGAGACATCTTTCAGGGCGGCGTTAGGGTTTCCGAGCACATTGCGCACGGTAGGGTCGCCGATCAGGTTCAGGAACGGCAGGATGTAATTGAAGAAGAGATACACGCATATTGCGAGCGGTATAAGCGACATGAGCACGAACGCGACGGTAAGTTTGTAGCGGAGGCCTGCGGGAACCAGAGATAGTTTCTTTATAAACCCTGCCATCTTTCTCATCTCCCTTCTACTTTTGAGTTAATCCAAAGGATTAACTCAAAAGTATACTCTTAACGTATTTAAGTGTCAAACATATTTATCGCAATCCGATGAATTGCCAGGGCAGGTTTTCTTCTAAACCCCTTTGCCTCAATGAATAAGCATCGGCGTCTATTGACGCTTCGCGGAACGCGTCCATCCATCTCCGGAAGTCAAAATGCTCCCCCCAGCTGTCGAATTTCGCTCCTTTTTGCCATGCGGAATATACCGCTTTCGAAAGGGCCCTGTCCCCCCTGGCGAAGACCGCTTCTATATAGCTCATTTCGGCGTCATGGAAGCTGAATTTAATGCGGGTCCCCCTCGCCTTGTCCCTGATATACCGCTGTTTCCTCAGCGCCTCTTCGAAACGTATCATAGGCTCCCTTTCAAACCGCGTGTGGGGTTTCGGGACGAATATAGATACCGACGCGTTGATATCCGCGAGCTTCCCGTCCACTTTCTTCCTTACCTCGGATATCGACCTTGCGAGATCCACGATGGCATCGAGGTCGGAATCATCCTCCTGCGGCAGGCCTATCATGAAGTAGAGCTTCACCCTCATCCACTTATTTTTGAAGGCCTGGTAAGCGCACTCCTTAAGGGCTTCGACCGGTATGTTCTTGTTTATGACCTTCCTTAGCTTCTCGCTGCCGACTTCGGGAGCGAACGTAAGCCCGGTGTGCCGGCCCGAAGCCAGTTCGAGCGGAAAACGGCTTGTCATCTCCTCGACCCTGAGCGACGGGAACGATATGCTGACAGCCCTGTCCCTGAACGCTGCGGAGAGCGAGGTTATGATGTCCATTATATCGGGATGGTCGCCGGACGACAGCGATACGAGCGATACCTCGTCATATCCCGTGTTCCTGTAGGTCTCCTCCGCGAGCGCGATTATCTTTTCCTTCGAACGGATGCGGTTCGGCCCGTATATCGCGCACGCCTGGCAGAAGTTGCACGCCCTCCTGCACCCGCGCATCACCTCCACCTGTATCCTGTCATGGACCGTCTCAATAAAAGGCACTACGGGCCTGACGGGAAAATAGGCGTTGTCGAGGTCGGCAACAATACGTTTCTTCACCCTGCCCGGAATGTCGGGCACATATACGCCTTCGATCGAAGCGAGCTTTTCCAGCATTTGCCGCCTCGCAAGCCCGGACCTTTTCCCGGCGATGACCGCGTCGACTATCTCAGGGACGGCCTCCTCTCCCTCGCCGACAAGGAAACAATCGAAGAAATCCGCTATCGGCTCAGGGTTGAACGCGCAGGGCCCTCCGCCTATTATAATTGGGTCGCCCGCGCCGCGGTCCCTTCCGAATAGCGGGATGCCCGCAAGGTCGAGCATATTCAGGATATTCGTGTATGACAATTCGTACTGGAGGGAAAAACCTACGATATCAAATTCTTTCAGGGGCGACCTCGTCTCGAGCGAGAAGAGCGGCAGGCCGTTCTCCCTCATCATTTTTTCCATGTCATGCCAGGGCGCGAACGCGCGTTCGCACGCGACGTCGGAGCGGTCGTTCAGCAGCGAGTATAATATCTTGAGCCCGAGGTGGCTCATGCCCACCTCGTAAGTGTCGGGAAAACAGAGCGCGACCCTGCATGCTACGCCGGGCAAACCAAGCTTTGTGATGCTGTTCCACTCCCCGCCCGTATAACGGGCGGGTTTGCCGACGCCGAGCAGCATGCCGTCATCAAGCCTGACGGCTGGCATCAGAAGACCTTCCTTTTGTTCTTTATGTTCTCGAGGATGCCTATGCTTACCATGGACATTATGAGGAAGGACCCGCCGTAGGAAACGAAAGGAAGCGGGATGCCGACCACCGGCATAAGGCCGCATACCATGCCGATGTTCACTATTATATGCATCGCGAAAACCGTCACGATGCCGTAGGCGAGCGTCTTGCCGTAGATGTCGCTCGTCGTCTCGGCGATCCTGAGGCCCTTCTCGACGAGCTTGTAGAAAAGGAAGAGCAGGACGGCGCTCCCTATGAAACCCCATTCCTCCCCGACGACCGAGAATATGAAATCCGTATG
The DNA here is from genome assembly GCA_041651455.1 of Candidatus Omnitrophota bacterium. Lineage (GTDB taxonomy): Bacteria > Omnitrophota > Gorgyraeia > Pluralincolimonadales > Pluralincolimonadaceae > UBA6215. The sequence goes on along the minus strand of JBAZJG010000005.1, from coordinate 97,709 downwards.
GTGTTCCGGCAGGAAATTCAGCTGGTTCTGCGTCCCGGCCAGCCAGCCCTTGCCTATTATCCCTCCGGAACCTATCGCTATCTTCGACTGGATGATGGTATACCCCGCTCCGAGGGGGTCTAGGTTCGGGTTGATGAAGACCATGAGCCTGTTGCGCTGGTACTCTTTCAGGAAGAACCACAAGAACGGCGCGCACGCAAGGCCGGAACCTATAAGTATCATGAGGTACTTGAGGCGCGCGCCCGCTATAAGCAGCATCGTGAACAGCACCGGCACGAAGACGAGCGCGGTGCCGAGGTCGGGCTCCTTGAATATAAGAAGCATCGGCACAAGCGCCATCGCGAAAGGCGCTATCAGGGCTTTCGGCCTCTCTATCCCGTCCTTTACATCGCCGAGGTATTTAGCGAGCGCGAATATGAACGTTATCTTAGCGAACTCCGACGGTTGGAACGCGAACGAACCGATCTCCATCCACCTGCGCGCTCCGTAACGCATGTCACCGACAAAAAGCACAAGCAGAAGCAAAACGACGTTTATGCCGAATATATAATACCCGAAATCTATTATCCGCTGGTATCCCACCTTGAAGACGGCCGCCGCGATGATAATACCGATGATGCCCGACTGCAGCTGGCGCAGCGAAAGGTTGGTCCCCGAAAGGACATACTTCTGGTACGAGGCGCTGTATATCACGAAAAGCCCCATGAGTATTATGACGCCCACTATTGCCACCAGGCCGTAATCGAACTCGCCTTTTGTCCTCATCTCGTATTTCATTTCAGTATGTCCGTGTTCTCTTTAGCGAATTTCAGCACTTTGCCGGCGATATCTGCCGCGGCGACGCCGCCGTGCCCGCCGTTCTCGACCATCACGATGAAGGCCGCTTTCGGGTCGTCGGCGGGGGCAAAACCCATGAACCACGCGTGCGGCTCGCCGTTAGGCGCCTGCGCGGTGCCGGTCTTCGCGGCAATCTTGAGCCCTTCCACCCTGGCCCTCTGCCCGGTACCCGTATCCGACGACACTACGTTGACCATAGCGGACTTGACCGCCCTTACCGCGTCCTTTGACATCGGTATTATCCTGCTTTTCGGAACAGCCACTTCCGAATCGCCTATCTTCTTTATCAGGTGCGGACGGGGAGCGGCGCCTTCCATCGCGAATACGGACGCGACCTGCGCCATCTGGAGCGGCGTTACGAGCACGTCGCCCTGCCCAATGGAGAAATTTACCGTCTCCCCCTCATACCAGTTCTGTCCGCGCCTGGCTTTCTTCCACGCGGGATTAGGTATCAGGCCGCCGCTTTCACCGCCGATATCTATGCCGGTCGGCTTGTTCAGCCCGACCTTCTGCGCGTATTCGGATATCGTATCGGGCCCGAGTTTCCGGCCGAGGTTATAAAAATATACGTTGCATGAATGCGTTATCGCGTCCCTCATATCCTGCGGGCCGTGGCCTTCGAGCTTCCAGCAATCGAACTCGGACCTGCCGAGGTAATACCTTCCCGGGCATACATATGTGGTATGTATCGTGGCATTCTTCGTTTCGAGCGCGGCAAGCGCCAATATGACCTTGAATATCGAGCCCGGAGGGTATTGCCCGTTTATAGCGCGGTTGAGCATAGGCCTCGCGGAGGAGTTGACGTACCTGACGGCCGCATCATTCTTTCCGGGTTCTATGAAGATATTAGGGTCGAATGACGGCGAGGAAGCCATGGCCAGGATCTCGCCGTTGCGCGGGTCCATGAAAACCGCCGAGGCCCTTTTGCCCTCAAGGCAATCCGCCGTATAGGCCTGCAGTTTCGCGTCGACCGTCAGGGTTATGTCCGTCCCCTTTTTCTGGTTCTTGCTCCCGAGTATCTTCACGAGCCTTCCGGAAGCGTCCACCTCAAGCTGCATGCCGCCGTCCTCGCCTTTCAGGTACCTGTCATAGGCCTTCTCGATACCCGAACGGCCGATGAGGTCGCTGACAGAATAACCGTAGTCCTGCAATTCCTCCAGCTCTTTCTTGTTTATCAGGCTTAGGTACCCGATTATATGTGACGCCCTTTCGCCGTATACATACCAGCGTATCGTCCTCGGCAGGACCAGGACCCCCGGAAGGCGCTGTTTCTGCTCCTCGAGGGAGAATGCGAGGTCCTTGTCCACGTCGCCCGAGACGGTGATGGGGGCAAAGGGCGCGGTGTATTCCTTCTTCACTATGGATTCTATGCGCGAGCGCGGCATCCCGAGCACCTGCGCTAGGGTGCCGTATGTCTTGTCGGTGTTCTCGACCTCCTGCGGGATTATCACGACGTCGAACGACAGCCTGTTGTCGACTATCGCGAGCCCGTTGCGGTCGTATATCGTGCCGCGCAGGCCGGGGAAAGGTATCAGCCGGACATGGTTCTTCTTCGCAAGCGTATTGTAAAGAGGCCACCTCAATACCTGCAGGTAGAATATGCCCGAGAGTATAACGAGGAACGCTATGTTAATTATCGTGGAATATATCCTGCTGCGCATTTATCCCTTATTGAGGCCGGCGGCCTTCGTATGTCTTCTTCTTGAAAACGATCTCCCTGTAATCAAGCTCCACGGGGGGGATCATGAACTCGAGCGCCTTGAACACGAGCGGTGCTATCGCGGCGGTATAAGCCGCGGCGGGGACCGAAAGAAAGATGACGGCCTTATAATACGGGAACCCCTTCGACGATATGACCAGGTCATAGACCATCGAGGTGCCCATGACCGCGATGGCCGCGAGGATCATCTGCGCCGAAGCCAGGTGCCTGTAGAGCGCTTCCTTATACGTCCCCGCGATAAAACCCACGGAACCGTAAAGCAGCATGATGAGCGGGTGCATACCTGTGAACGATATCTTCAACAGGCCGGCCATGAACCCGAGCAGCGCCCCCTTGCGCCTGTCCGAATTCAGCGCGAAAAAGAGCACTCCCGTAAGCACGAGCTCGGGGCTGACGCCGAGCAGCTTGATATAATTATGGCTTGCCGCGTCGAGGACCGACATCACCGTCAGCGCGGCGACCGCCGCAAACCAGCTCATTCTACCGCGAGCACCTCTTCTATAGACATGGCGTTCATCGCGGGCTCGATGACCGCGAAACGGTACATGCCGTTGAATTCCGTCTTGACGTCAAGCACCTTCCCTACGAGAAAACCCGACGGATAGACCCCGCTAACCCCTGATGTCACGACGGTGTCTCCCTCTTTTATGTCCGCTTCCTTCGATATGAATTTCATTATACAGCGGCCGTGCGCGATGCCGTACATCAGCCCGCCGGCGCGCCCCCTCTGGGATACGACCGAGACCCTTATCTCCGGGTCGGTTATCAGGGATACGCGCGAACTCCCTATGCCGACCGCGGTGACCTTGCCTATCACCACACCGTCGGCGAACACCGCCATATCTTCTTTTATCCCGCCCTTCGAGCCCTTGTTAATAACGATGCTCTCTCCCCAGTTCGAGAAATCCCTGCCGGACACCTTTGCGGCCACCGACCTCTTGGACATCCTGTCTTTCATGGAAAGAAGTTCTTTCAACCGCTTGTTCTCGGATACCGCCTCATCCATCGCGGCGGCCCTGGAACTCAGGGCGGCGATATCCCTCTTTAGCCTCAGGTTCTCGTTCGCGATGCTCTTGAAATGGAGCAGTTCATATCCGGTCTTGAAGACCGCGGAAGCTATCATGGTCGGCAACTGCAGGACTGAATTCAGGGCTAATGAGGTGCCGTTGGTGAAGGGCTCTGATACGACAAGCAGGGCTATCAGAAGGGATACTGCGACTATCGCGATTAAAGGCTTGTTATGGAATTTTCTCACATCTTCTACTGGGATTCGGGACTCTTCGAGGCCGTCGTAACGGTGACCTTTTTAAGATATTTTATCTCGCTCAGGACCATCCCTGTACCGAGGGCAACCGCGGTTATCGGGTCTTCGGCGATATGCACCGGAAGGCCGGTCTGCTCTGCGAGCAGCTTATCGAGACCCCTGAGCAACCCGCCGCCTCCGGCCAGCACCATGCCGCGCTCGATAAGGTCCGCGGAGAGTTCGGGCGGCGTGCGTTCAAGCGTTATCCTGACGGCCTCGACTATGGCCGCTGTCGGTTCCGCCAGCGCTTCCCTGACCTCTTCGGATGAGATAGTCACTGTCTTCGGCAGCCCCGCCACGAGGTCGCGTCCGCGCACTTCCATCGTCGCTTCCTCCTCCATCGGGTACGCCGAACCGATCTTTATCTTTATCTCCTCGGCCGTCCGCTCGCCGATCATGAGATTATATGTCTTCCTGAGGTGCTGTATTATCGCATCGTCCATCTCGTCGCCGCCTATGCGTATCGACTTCGAGAAGACGACGTCCGACAACGATACTACCGCCATCTCCGTGGTGCCGCCGCCTATGTCTATGATCATATTGCCGGCAGGTTCCTGTATCGGCAGCCCGACGCCTATAGCAGCCGCTATAGGTTCCTCAACGAGGTATACCTCGCGCGCACCGGCTCTCTCGGCGGAGTCCTTCACCGCGCGCTTCTCGACCTCGGTTATGCCTGAAGGTATGGCAATCACCATGCGCGGGCGCACAAGCACCCTCCTGTTATGGACCTTATTAATAAAATACCGAAGCATGGCTTCGGTGATCTCAAAATCCGCTATGACGCCGTCCTTCATGGGTCTTATGGCGACTATCGAACCGGGAGTGCGCCCGAGCATGCGCTTCGCCTCTTCACCGACCGCGAGGACATGGTTGGTCCCTTTCTCTATCGCGACGACCGAAGGTTCGCAAAGCACTATACCCTGGCCCTTTACGTACACAAGCGTGCTCGCGGTACCAAGGTCTATGCCCATGTCGTTAGAGAACATGCCCGAAATATTGTTAAAGCCTCTCTTTACGACATCGAACGGCTTATTCATTACGCCCCTCCTGATAATCTAAAAGGATACCAAACCCGCGTATAAAAGTCAACGGCAAACTGGGGGGCAAATTACTTGCCCCGCGCAACCAGCCTCTTGTCTATTACCCATTTACCTATGTCAATTGCCCAAGGTGTTTTACGAAATCAGGGTAAGATTTCGCGATGCATCCAATATCGTCGACCGTCGTCTCGCCTTTGGCGGCAAGCCCCGCTATCAGTATCGACATCGCGGTCCTGTGGTCCCCGAAGCTCATCGCCGTTATGCCTTTCAGGTTCTCCGAACCCTCGATCACGATATCGTCGCCCCTGATGGAGAACTTAGCGCCCATGTTCTTAAGGTTCGCCGCCATTGAGCTGATCCGGTCGGTCTCTTTTACCTTAAGCTCCTGCGCGCCCTTTATCACGGTAGTCCCCGAAGCGTAAGCGGCCGCGATCATGACCGCCGGCAGCTCGTCAATAGTCCTTGGTATAAGGTCGCCTTCTATGGTTACCCCGCGCAGCGTCCCGTATTCCACGATTATATCACCGACGGGTTCCGACGCGGATTCCTTTTCGTTCTCTATCCTGATGATCGCGCCCATCCTTCCCAGTATGTCGATGATCCCGGTCCTTGTCGGGTTAATCCCGACGGATTCAAGCCTGACGGACGAACCCTTTATTATCGCGGCGCCGACCATGAAGAACGCGGCGCTTGATATATCCCCCGGGACGTCTATCTTCCCCCGGCTTTTCAGGAAAGCCCTTCCTTCCACCGAGACCTCCGGGCCGTCCACCGATATCTTTGCGCCGAACGCCTTGAGCATCCTCTCCGTGTGGTCCCTGGACCTGTGCGGCTCGCTCACGGATGTTATGCCGTCCGCATACAGGCCGGCAAGCAGTATGGCGGACTTGACCTGTGCGCTTGCGACCGGAGAGACGTAATTTACCGGGCTCAGGTCGCCTCCCCTCACGGTTATCGGGGCATAATTAGCGCCGTCCTTGCCCTCGAACTTCGCGCCCATCAGCCCCAACGGCTCCGTGACCCTCCGCATCGGCCGCCTTGAGAGGCCCTTGCCCGCGGTAAGCACCGTATCGAAATGCTGTCCGGCGAGTATGCCCATCATCAGCCGCATCGAGGTCCCGGAATCGCGCATAAAAAGCGGGCTGGAAGGTTTTGTAAAACCCTCCAGCCCTTTTCCTGTTATCGTTATCTCTCCCGCGGAACTCTTTACGCTTACGCCGAGTGCCTTCAATGCCTCTATTGTCGTATGCGTGTCGTCCGAATCCAGGATATTATTTACTACAGTCGTACCGCTTGCGAGCGAGCCGATCATTACTGCCCTGTGTGAGATCGACTTATCACCCGGTAACTTAAGGGAACCCGTAAACCTCTTTGCAGGCCTGACCGAGAATCCCAAATTACATAGCTTTCGCTATATCGCCTTCCCTGATGTCCGAGCCTTCGGTAATATTGGCCGCCGACATCGTCTCATATACCTTCTCAACCTGTGCCTTGGCTATGAGCTTGCCTTCCCTGAAGACGCCGAACACTACGCCCGGGCTTATTCCCTTGTTGTTGCCCGCGGCTACGACTATGAAATTGAATTCCTTATTGACTACGAGCACCTTGCCTTCGGCATCTACGCCGGGCTTGACGACTATCTTATCAAGCTCTATGTCTTTCCTGGCCTGGAGCTCCTCGACCTGCTTCTTGAGGTTATCGTTGGCTGCGCTGACCGACTTGAGCTGGTCCTGCAGCGAATTATATTCCTTCGATATCTTGTCGTACTGTTCCTGAACCGACGCGCGCGACATCTTCTCGTTTTCCCAGTTCGTCTTTATTTCGCTGATCTCCTGTTCCCTGTCGTTGAGCTGCGCTAGAGCGTCTTCCTTGGATTTCTTTTCATCGGCCAGCATTGCAGCAAGCTTCTCGGCCTTGTCCTGAAGCGCCGTGACCTTGCCCTTCATGTCCGCCAGCTGGGCTTCGAGGTCGAGCCTCATCTTCTTCTGGTCGCTTAATTCCTTGTCGACGGCAGCCTTCTCTTCCTTCAGGCTGTTCAGGGAGTTCTCGGTGGCAACACGGTCCGTATTGGACTTCTGCAGGCCCGTGAAAGATACGGCCGCAAAGATCCCGAGGCCCAGGCACAGTAAAACCAAAATTAGTATGACAAGCCGGAACGATTTCATTTGTTCCTCCTTTTATATGGCTCGATTGTTACCCCCATGCGTATTATATTAAAGATAACCGGTGAATGCAAGAAAAAAATATCCCCCGACCCGTAAAGGTCGGAGGATATTTTGAATCCGTTGCCCGCGCAAAACTTATGGGCAGTCCCTTATGCTATGAGCAGGACCGTCAGCAGGCCGAATGCTATGAACGAAGCTCCCACTACCGCGAATCCGGCCCTATACACTCTTTCGTGCAGGTCCGGACGCGCGATGTTATTGTCAAGGCTTAATGCCCAGTCGGCCGCGGAATGCCTGAAGACTATCGAATACAGGCCGATCATCGATACGAATACGGCTGCTATTATGCTTAAAATCATACTTATCATCCCGCCACCTCCTTGTTTCTGCCGCCAAATTGCCCACTGGGGCATTTTCTAGGACTAAATATACACTATTACAAAGGTTTTGTCAAGGGTAGAATATTGCTATACTCCGGTCCTATTATGCCTTTCATGTCGTCCGGGATGCCGGCGCGGAACTCCATCTCTTTCCCGGTAACGGGGTGCTTTAATCTGAGGTAATAGGAGTGCAGGACCTGCCTTGGGTACTTCCCTTTCGAGCCGTATTTTGTGTCGCCCAGGACCGGATGCCCGATATACGCCATGTGGACCCTTATCTGGTGGGTCCGTCCGGTCTTCAGGTTCAGCAGAACAAGCGTGGAATCGGTGAACCTCTTCAATACCTTGTATTCCGTGACGGCGTTCCTCTCGGAATCGTGCCTTACGGCCATCTTCTGCCTGTTGCTAGGGTGCCTTCCTATCGGAAGGTCGATCACGCCGTTATCGATCTCTATTATACCCTTGACGAGGGCCAGGTAATTCTTCTTGACCTCCCTCGCCTTGAACTGCCTTGCCAGTTCCGCATGGCTCGCATTGTTCTTCGCTATCACAATGGCGCCCGAGGTGTCCTTGTCGAGGCGGTGCACGAGCCCGGGCTTGCCTTCATTGAGGTCGGACAGGCCCCTGCAATGGTTGAGCAGCGCGTTGACCAGCGTCCCGGAACTCACCCCGGCCCCGGGATGCACCGCTATGCCCGGCTGTTTGTTCACGACGACGATATCGTCATCCTCATAGATTATATCGAGCGCGATCTTTTCGGCCTCGAGCGCCGGCGGCCGGGCTTCCTCGAGAGAGACCTCGATCGTATCGCCGGGCTTTACCTTATGGTGCGGTTTCGCGGGGTTCCCGTTGACAAGCACGCGCCCTTCCTCCATGAGCTTCTTCAGGTGCGAGCGCGTGATAGGCCTCGGGAATACGGAGGTCATGTACTGGTCGAGCCGGGGCTGGCCGGCATCGGCGCTTACTTTGAAGGTATAATTTTCCATGACAGGGCCGCAAGGGCGAATATGGCTACGGATATGACCTGCGATACGGTGAGCCCGGCGAAGAAGGCCGGGTTGTCGCCTCTAAGGAATTCGTTGAAGAACCTGAAGCCCGAATAGAGGGCCAGATATAAGACCAGCGTCCTGCCGTTGGAAGGGTTCCGTCTCCTTAATATAAGGAATATTATGAACATCGCCGCGGATTCGGTCAGCTGCGTCGGGATCATCTTATATTTGCCGTAGCAGCATCCGTTCAGGAAACAACCGATACGCCCTATCGCCTGCCCGAGCGCGATATAAGGCACCATGATATCGGCGGTCTTGAGCGCCGGCATCCTGTTCGCCTTCATGAATACCGTTGCGCCGGCCGCGGCGGCTATCAAACCCCCGTACCAGACAAGCCCGCCTTCCCACAACTTGAACATATCCGCGGGATTTGCCATGTATGCGTCAATATTCAGCAGGACGAACAGCAGGCGCGCTCCGACGATGCCGGATATTATCAGGACGATACAGAGGTCGAGCATCTTATCGCCGTCCATGCCTTCCGAGACCGCCCTGCGCCTCGCGAGCGATGCCGCGAGAAGGAACGCTATCGCGAGCGCGGCCCCGTAGGAGTATACCTTGAACGCGCCTATTTCAAACAGTACGGGATACATCTGTGCCCTTCCCCTTCAATATTATGAAGAACAGCGCTAACGAACCTATGGTTATGCACGAATCCGCGAGATTGAATACGGGCCACCAGTGCAGGTCTATGAAATCTATGACATACCCGAAGCGCAGCCTGTCGATCAGGTTCCCGACCGCGCCGCCGAGTATCAGCGCGAACGGCATGTAGTAGACGGGTTTCTTCTTTAATATATAGAATACCGTGAAGGATATCGCCGCTGCGGATATTAGCACAAGGATAAAGACCTGGTTCCTGAAAAGGCCGAAACCCGCGCCGGTGTTCTCTATGAGGGTAAAACTGACCAGGTCTCCGACCGCGGGAACGGAGACGCCTGAGGATAACTTTGCTGCTGCTATCGCCTTCGTGGCCTGATCCAGCAGGACTACCAATCCGGCTACGATGAAGGGAAGCATCAGATTATCTTCTTTTGCGGGTCCTCTTTGGCCTGGCAATCGAGGCAAAGGCCGGCATAGGGCATCGCCATAAGCCTCTGTTTCGGTATCGGTTTTTCGCACTGCAGGCAGATGCCGTATGTCTTGTCTTCTATGCGTTTCAGGGCTTCCTCTATCGCATAGAGTATCTTCTGCTGCACGTTAGTCGCGATGCCGAGCGAAAACTCCCTGTCAAAACTGTCCGTCGCGACATCGGCCATATGGAATGTGTATGCCGACAGGTCGCCGGATGCGTCGCGCTGGGACCTGTTGAGGGAATCCTTCTCGACGCCGCCAATCTCTTTGAGCATCTCTTCTTTCTTCTTAAGCAGCATCTTCTTGAACTTCTCGAGTTCCTCTTTATCCCACTTGATCATCATTTTTCTCCTTTTAGGATCCCCGCGCAGCGCCTGCACAGGGACGGATGCTCCGCGTCCGATCCGACTTCCGTTGAACGGCACCAGCAGCGTTCGCACTTCGAACCGTCCGCCTTCTCGACAAGGATCCCGAGGCCTTCTACCTCGGACAAACCTTCCTTCGCCGGCAGGCCTGCGGGAGCGTCCTGCAGCTTGAAGCCGGATAACAGGAATACGCCTGCCAGCTCTTTCGCAAATTCATGCAGGTAACCGTACTTTCCCGTATCCTTTATATACAGCGTGACCGAGGCCTCCATCGAATCGCCGAAGGCCCCCTTTGCCCTCTTCTCTTCTATCGCCTTCATTATATGCGGGCGCAGCGCGAAAAGCCTCTCCCACTTATCTTCGAGGGACTTGTCCACGCAACCCTCGCGCGCGTCCGGCCACAGCGCGGAATGTACGCTCTCCGACGCGTCATCGCGCTTCAGTTTCTGCCAGATCTCGTCCGCCGTAAAAGGCGCTATCGGCGCGAGCGCCTTCGCGAGCATCATGACGACCTCATAGATCGCCGTCTGCGTAGACCTTCTCTCTTTCGAGTTCGGCGCATAAGTATACAGTCTATCCTTGGAGACGTCAAGATAAAAACTGGACAGTTCCACCGTGCAGAAATTATACAGCGCGCGGAAGACCTTGTGGAACTCGAAAGCGTCGTAGTAGCCGGCCATCTCCTGCGCGAGCGAGTAGGCCCTCGAGACGGCCCACTTGTCTATCTCGAGCAGGTCCTTCTGCGCGAGCCTGTCCGCGGAAGGGTCGAAATCGAAAAGGTTGCCGAGTATGAACCTTGCGGTATTCCTGATCTTCCGGTACGCTTCCGACGTGCGCTCCAGTATCTCCTTCGAGATCCTGATGTCCTCGTAGTAATCGCAGGAGGCGACCCACATCCTCAGGACGTCCGCGCCGTGCGTCTTTATGACATCCTGGGGAGAGATGACGTTGCCGAGAGACTTCGACATCTTCCGGCCCTCGCCGTCCACGACGAACCCGTGCGTCAGCACGTTCTTGAAAGGCGGCTTGCCCTCTATCGGCTCCGAGGTCAGCACCGCCGCCTGGAACCATCCGCGGTGCTGGTCGCTGCCTTCAAGATAAAGGTCCGCAGGGAAAGCCAACTGGCTCCTGGCCCTGAGCACCGACTGGTGGCTTACTCCGGAATCGAACCATACGTCGAGTATATCCTCTTCCTTCCTGAATTTCCTGCCTTTGCATTCCGGGCATGCAAACCCGGCAGGCAATAATTCTTCCGCGGGTTTAGCGAACCACGCGTTCGAGCCCTCTTTTTCCATGAGGTCCGCGATCCCTTCTATGACCTTCACGTCGAGCACGGGCTTCTTGCAGGATTCGCAATAGAACGCCGGTATCGGCACGCCCCAGTACCTCTGCCTGGAAAGGCACCAGTCGGGGCGGCTGCCTATCATAGCCGATATCCTGTTCTCTCCCACCTGCGGGACCCACTTCACTCCCTTTATATCCTCGAGCGTCCTCTTCCTTAGCCTGTTATGGTCGACGTTTATGAACCACTGGACCGTCGCCCTGAATATGACCGGCTCCTTGCACCTCCAGCAATGCGGATAAGAATGCGATACCGTCCCGCTGCCGAGAAGCGCGCCGTCTTTCTGCAAGCGTTCGGTTATGGCGGCGTTCGCCTTGAAGACATGCATGCCGGCGAACTCCCCGGCGGTCTTGTCGAATATTCCCCTCTCGTCAACGGGCATGATCGTCGGCAGGCCGTACCTCTGGCCAGTCAGGTAATCCTCCATGCCGTGGCCCGGCGCGGTATGGACGCAGCCCGAGCCGTCCTCGTTCGACACATAATCCGCGAGGACAACCTTGCCTTCCCTGCCGATAAACGGATGCGTATAGGCTAGGCCCTCGAGCTCTTTTCCTTTTACGGATGATATCACCTTGTAATCCTTCAACCCGGTCTTCGCGGCGACGGATTCGAGAAGGTCCTTCGCGATTATATAGCTCTCGCCGTTCGCGTCTACCGTAACATAATCGAGCATAGGATGGACCGCTACCGCGACATTCGCAACGAGCGTCCACGGCGTGGTGGTCCATATCACGAGGAATTTTTTGCCCGACGCGCCGACACGGAATTTCACGAATACCGACGGCGACGAGTGGTCGGCATATTCGACTTCCGCCTCGGCGAGCGCCGTCTCGCAGCGCAGGCACCAGTTGACGGGCTTCACGCCCTTGTAGATATAACCCGCGGCCGCCATCTTCGCGAACGAGCGCACTATGCCCGCGACATATTTATTGTTAAGCGTCAGGTAGGGATCGTCCCAGTCGCCGAAGACGCCGAGACGCTTGAACTCCTCTTTCTGCGTCGCGACGAACCTCAGCGCGTATTCCGCTGCTTTCTTCCTGAACTCGAGCTGGCCTATCTGGCCCTTCGACATCTTCAGCTCCTTGAAGAGCGCGTGCTCGACCGGAAGGCCGTGGCAGTCCCATCCCGGCACGTAAGGCGCATCGAAGCCGCGCATCGTCTTGTACTTGACGACTATGTCCTTCAGCGTCTTGTTCAGCGCGTGCCCTATATGGATATTGCCGTTCGCGTAAGGCGGCCCGTCATGCAGGATATACTTCGGCTTTCCCGCGCGCGCCTTGCGGACCGCTGCGTATATGTCCGCCTCCTGCCATGCCTTCAGCATCTCGGGCTCGCGTTTAGGCAGGTCGGCCTTCATCGGGAAATCGGTCTTCGGCAGGTTCAAGCTGTCTTTATAGTTCATAGTCTCTCTATCAGTTTATATATTATCTTGGTCAGTTTCGGCTCCGCCTCGTTCGCGGTCTTTATTATCTCATCTATGTTGCAGGGCTTCAGCGTCTCGGGGATGCATATGTCGGTTATGACGCTTATGCCGAATACCCTCAGGCCAGCGTGTTTCGCTACGATGACCTCGGGGACAGTTGACATCCCGACCGCGTCGGCGCCTATCATACGGAAGAACCTGTACTCGGCCCTCGTCTCGAGGTTCGGGCCGGTAACCCCTATATACACGCCCTTGCGCATGCTGATCTTCTCTTCTTCCGCTATCTTACCGGCCAGCTCGACGAGCTGCGGGTCATAGAGATCGCAGAAATCCGGGAACCTCGGGCCGAGGGAATCGTCGTTCGGCCCTATCAGGGGGTTTATCCCGGTCAGGTTTATCTGGTCGGTTATCGCCATGAGGTCGCCGTAGCCGTATTCCGGGTTCATTCCGCCGGCGGCATTTGAAACCACAAGCGTGTTCGCGCCGAGCGCTTTTACCACCCTGACCGGATAAGTGACCTCGTCGAGGTGATAGCCCTCATAATAGTGGAACCTTCCCTCCATCGCGACGACGTTCTTATCCCCGATCTTGCCGAAAACGAGCTCGCCCTTATGGCTCTTGACGGTCGACAGCGGGAAATGGGGTATCTTCCAGTATCCGAGGCTTTTCTTGTCGTTTATCTTCTCGGACAGGTTGCCGAGCCCCGTCCCGAGTATTATAGCCACATCGGGCTGCGGCATGCGGCCCATCTCTTCTTTTATGAATTTTACCGTCTCGTTTATCTTGCTCTTGAGTTCGTGCATCTATCCCTCCGTTTTAGCGCAGCCTCATCGCGAGTTCCATGATGGTCGGCACCAGGAAATACTTCTGAACCGAATATACAAGTATGACCGCTATAGCGGGCGATATATCTACCGGACCGAGCGGCGGCATGAACTTCCTGAAAGGCGCGAGGACCGGGTCCGTCATCCTGTTGAGGAACTGCACGAGCGGATGGAACGGGTCCGGGTTGACCCAGCTTATGAACGCGCGCAATATTATCATGAAGCACCATATCTGCGTGAATATCTCTATGAGCCGCGCGGCAAGGATCAAAAGGTTGCTTAGGGCGAACATTTATCCTCCTGAGAGTTGCCTGGAACGTTTTACGGCGGCGGCCACGGCCTTGTGCACGGTATTCTTGAATCCCGCTTTTTCGAGTATCCTGATGGCCTGTTCGGTCGTACCGCCCTTCGAGGTGACATGCCCCCTCAAGACGCCGGGTTCATGCCCGGTCTCGATAAGCAGTTTTGCCGCCCCAAGCGCGGTCTTGGAAACCAGTTTGCGCGCCATATCCCTGCCCAATCCCATGCGCACCGCCGTCTCCATCAGGGCTTCCTTGAGGTAAAAGAAATACGCAGGTCCGCTTCCCGATATGGCTGTGACCAGGTCGAAATGGCCCTCGTCCAGCACTACCGTCTCGCCGACGCTTGAGAATATACCGCGCGCGGCCCCGATGTCGGACGCCGTCGCGTATCTTCCGCCGCATATCGCGGATATGCCTTCGCCTATAAGGGCGGGCGTGTTCGGCATGACCCTTACTACACGCGCTCGGTTTCCTATCAGTTTTTCGGCGGTGTCCGTCCTGATGCCGGCGGCTATCGTTATGAACAATTTGCCTTTTGCATGGACCGAGACCTCACGGGCTACCTGCGCGAAATCCTTCGGCTTGACCGCTATGATAACGATATCGGAGAGCCGCGTGAGTTCGGCGGCTGTAACCAATATCTTTACCCGCGCGATCCTGCCTGCGGCGCGCGCCTTCGCCGGGTCGCAATCGTAGCCGGCAAGCGGGCCCCCCAATCCGCGCATGACCGCGCTGCCCATATTGCCGAGGCCGATGATGCCTATCTTCCTAAGCTTCGAATATCGCATGGCCTATCCTGAGTATATTCGCGCCTTCTTCTATAGCCACTTCGAAATCCTGGGTCATTCCCATCGAGAGATAGTCGATCCTGACATTTCGTATCGACTTAGTGTTCGCCATCATGGCCAGCTTCTTGAGCCTCCGGAAATACGGCCTTGACTCTTCGGGGTCTTCGGTGAACGGCGCCATGGTCATGAGGCCTATCACGCTTACATATTTCAGTGACGATATCTTCTCGAGCAGCTGCATCACCTGCTCCGGCATTACGCCGAACTTTGTGGCTTCCTCCGAGGTCTTAACCTCTATTAGGATCTTCTTCGGGACCTTCAATGCCTCCGACCTGCGCGATATCTCGTCGGCGAGCCTGAACGAGTCGACGGATTGTATGACGTCGAAGATCTTGACCGCCTCCTTGACCTTGTTCGTCTGGAGGTGGCCTACGAGATGCCATTTCGCGCGGTGATCGATGGCGCCGAATTTCATCTCCGCGGCCTGGACATAGCTCTCGCCGATATCCTTGACGCCGGCGGCGAGCGCCTCTTCTATCTGCGCGACGCCTACGGCCTTCGTGACGCATACGAGGGTGATATCCCTGTCGTTCCTGCCGATCTTCTCGGCGGCCTTGCGTATGCGGTCCCTGACCCTGCTTAAGTTATCTGCTATCATCAAAAATACTCGCTGAATATCTGCTGGATGCGGTCGGCGACCCTGCCGAGCGGGGTATTCGCGAGGAACTTTTTGGGGCCCTTCTTCCTTGCGCCTTCCGCCGCCCAGTATTTCACAAGCCCGAGCGAGACGATCTTGCCGGGCTCCATCATATTAAGCGCTTCTCCCGAGACGCCCTTTACCATGCCCATCTTTACCGGCATACTCAACGAAAGCTCGAACATCTCGAGGAAACCGCCGGTGTCTGCGAGGACTCCCGCGACCACGCATCCGGTCGCCGCCTCTTTCGATGAGCGCATGTCCTTGATCGCCTCCGCGGCCCTGTTTATGAGCTCTTCCGCCGCCGGTTTAACGGCATCGCGCAGGGACTTCCTCGATATCGTCCTGGCCGAACCGCCTATCCTCAGAGTTATGCCGTCATCCTCCGCGGGCGGCTCCTCATCGAGGCTGGCCTCCCTCCTGATGACCTGCTCGGCATAGTCCCGCGGCACCTTGAACGCGTCCGCGACGGCTCGGATGATCTCGCCGCCTCCGAAAGGCACTACCTCGATGGACTTTATCTCGCCCGAATTATATACGACTATGTGCGTCGCCGAATAAGAGATATATATAAGTATCGCGCCGAGGTCCTTATCGAGGTCCTCGAGCAGTACGTTGCCGGACGCGACACCTGAAAGGACTATATCCTGAATCTCGAATCCTGCGGTATTTATCGTCCGCCTAAGGTTATGCAGGTTCGTTATGAGGGCCGTCACGTATTCCATGTCCACTTCGAGCCTCGTGCCGAACATTCCCGCCGGGTCCTTTATGCCGTCCTGGCCGTCGAGTATGAAACCGCGCGTTATCGAATGGACTATCTCCCTGTCGAAAGGCAGCGCTATCGTCCTGGCCGCCTCGGTGACTCGCTCGATCTCGCGCCGGCCGATCTCGTTCTCCTTCTCCGCGACGGTTATACTGCCTTTAGTATCGTATGCCCGGAGGCTCGCCCCGTCGCAGCTTGCCACGAGCGCGAGGACTTTTTCCTTGGCCGCGGATTCCGCCTTCTCTACCGCCTCCGCGACAGATTGCGAGGCCTCGCTTAAGTCGGTGATCGTGCCGTTGTTGATGCCCCTGGCCGGGGAAGTCCCTATCCCGAGTATCGCGACCCCCGACTTTTCATCGCTGGAACAGATGGAGCATGTCACGAGGTCTTCGCTGATGTCGAGTCCCGCGAGGGTCTTCTTCTTCATTTCTTCTCCGGCTTGAAAGTCACGACCGGGTCGGTAAACCTCAGGTCGATGGAATCCACCTTTGACTTATCCAGTTTCGGGTCCGCGATAAGGCTTGCCAGCAGGTCCAGTTTCCCCTCGATATCGCCGCTGCCTACGGTGATATCCATGCCGTCCATGATGAACGACGCCTTATCGGGATATGTGACATCCACCGTCTCGACGAACGACTTCCTGAATTCTGCCCTTGAGTATACCTGCCTCAGGATATACAGCGCGGCCGTAAGCCTCTTCGACTTGACCTTCGTGCCCGCTTTAGGGTTCGCGAGCTGCGACTCGAGGCCGGTAATGAGGGGCAGG
This sequence comes from Candidatus Omnitrophota bacterium, assembly GCA_041651455.1. Taxonomy (GTDB): domain Bacteria; phylum Omnitrophota; class Gorgyraeia; order Pluralincolimonadales; family Pluralincolimonadaceae; genus UBA6215. Next base: position 80,871 of record JBAZJG010000005.1, on the reverse strand, counting down.
GATTCCATACTGCCCGAGTCGGATACGACAACGCCTTCGAAATCTATCGGCAGGACCTTAGCGACCTTTATCTTCGCGGCCGCCGCCCTGTCCTTTATCGTCGCGGCGATCCTGTCCGGGAGGAATTTCGTTATTACGACTATCTGGTACTCCGGGTGCTTCTCCTTTATCTTCCTCGAAAGCGCCGCCGGGTCGGCGGTGAATATGTTGACGGGGTATTCAAGGCGGAAGTACTCCTTCTGCAGGCGGTACGCGCCTTCCCTGCCCGGCTTTACGACCTCTATCTTATCCACCGAGAAGCACGGCGACGTGCAGAAGAAGTTTGTCAGCCAGAATCCCGCGCCGGCGATAGCCAGCACGATGACAGCGAACGCGGCGATAGACACCCTGTTCTTCTTGATGAATTCGTTCAGCTGTTTCGCGGAGCCGTTTGTGCTTTTTCTTTTTCTTGCCATATTATATGAATGCCGATTCAAGCATCTTTTCGCATAATTCCGGGAATTCTATGCCGGCCGCCTTCGCCGCCTTCGGCAAAAGGCTAAGCTGCGTCATCCCCGGTATCGTGTTGACCTCGAGGACGGTCACCTTGCCGTCCCCGCCGAGTATCATATCGACCCTCGAATAGCCGGCGCAGCCCAGCGCCCTGTGGGCCCTGGCTCCCGCCTCCTGTGCGAGTTTCGCTTCCTTTTCCGATATCGGCGCCGGGCACAGGTATTCGGTCATCCCGACCGTATATTTCGCGACCTCGTCGTAATAACGCCTCTTCGGCACCACCTGTATTACGGGCAGGGGTTTCCCGTCGAGGATGCCGACGGTAAGCTCCTTGCCCGGCACGAACTGCTCGAGCAGGACCTTGTCCCCGAACATGAACGCGCCGTTTATCGCGCTTTCGAGCTCTTCAAGGCTGTCAATTATGGATACACCCACGGATGAACCCTGCGCCGACGGCTTTACGACGAGCGGGGTCTTCAGCTTTTTGCCCGGGCGCGTCCCGTTCTTTATCACATGGCATTCCGGTATCCTGAGCCTTGCCTTCCTGAAGAGCTTCCTGGAAGCGATCTTATCCATGCCGTAACGGCTCGCTTTCACCTTTGAGCCCGTATAAGGTATCCTCATATCCTCGAGTATCGACTGTATCTGCCCGTCCTCCCCGAAAGTACCGTGCAGCGCGAGGAAAGCCACGTCCATGCCCGCAGACTTGAGCTCCTGCCTTGTCGGCAGCCAGACCTCAAGCGGCACCGCATTATATCCCTTGCTCAGCAGCGCCTGGAGTATCGCTTTCCCCGAGCGCAGGGAGACGTCCCTTTCGGCGGAAGGCCCTCCCATCAGGACACCTATACGCATGGACTTCTTATCCACTAAAAATCTCCTATTATTTTAACTTCTAATTTTAACATAATTTGCTGATCTTTAAAAACCTTTTTTTGTATTTCGTCGATAAGTGCCCGGACATCCGCCGCCGAGGCCTTCCCCTTATTGACTATGAAATTTGCGTGTTTTTCGGATAACACGGCATCCCCCGCCTTTGCCCCCCTGAGGCCGCTCTTCTCTATTACCTGCCAGGCGGGCGCGCTTCCGGACGGGTTGAGGAATATGCTGCCGACGCTCGGGCGGCTCAGGTCCTGCGTCTGCCTCTTTTTTTCGAAGTTCCTGTTGATCTCCGCCTCGATATCCGCCTCGGGCTTCCTGTCAAGCTTGAGTTTCACGGAAATAAGTATCGCGTCCCCGAAATCCGATCCGCGGTATGAGAATTTAAGCTCGCTTTTCGCGAGCGTAGATTTCGACAACCCTTTTATAAGCGTGACCTCTTCGACGCGGTCTCCAATGGACTTGGTCGGCCAACCCGCGTTCATGATGACGGCGCCACCGAGGGTGCCCGGTATGCCGGCGAGGAACTCGAGCCCTCCGAGGCCTTCGGCCGCGGCCTTTTTAAGGAAGGCGCTCACCTTCATCCCGCAGCCGGCGGACGCGTATTCCCCGTCGAACGACATCCCGTTGAATGCCGGCGCGTTCAGCGATACCACGAACCCGCGCAGGCCCTTATCTCCGACGAGCAATTTACTCCCGCCTCCGATGACGAACACGGCCATCTTATGGTCCGCGGCGTAACGCAGGACGGCCAGCAGGTCGTCAGTATCCGACGGATAGACGAAGATCTCCGCGGGCCCGCCTATCCTGAACGACGTGTGGCGGGACATCGGTTCCTCGAATTTCACGACACCTTTTATGAACTTCAGGTCTTCTTTTTTGACCGGCATCCTTTTCTCCGTATCCTGAGCGGCAGGTCGCGGGCAAGATCGTCCGCTATGCATGTTATGTCACCCGCCCCCATCATGAGCACCATGTCGCCGCGCTTTATCTCTTTCAACAGCAGGTCTTTCAATTCCTTCTTATGGATATACGACACGTCCTTATGGCCGCGCGCGCTGACCTCCTCGTATATGCTCCTGCCCGAGACGTTATCAAGCTCCTCCTCGGAGGCCGCGTATATGTCGGTAAGCACGACTTTGTCGGCCGCGTCAAAGCACCTGCCGAACTGGTCCTTCAGGTATTTGGTCCGCGAAAACCTGTGGGGCTGGAACGCTACGATAAGCCGTTTCGGCTCCCAGTTCTTCGCCGCGGCTATCGTCGCCCTAATCTCGGACGGGTGGTGCGCGTAATCGTCTATGACCTTTATGCCGTTGCCCGAATATTTCACCTGGAACCTGCGGGCAGCGCCCGTGAAATCCTCGACCGCCGATTTCACCGTCCCGAAATCCAGCCCGAGCTCGAGCGCCACGGCAAAGGCCGCGAGCGCGTTCGAGACGTTGTGTATGCCCGGTATATTTATCGCGGCAGTCCCGAGGTTCTTGCCGCGGTAGACGACCTCGAACTCCGAATGCGAATCATGCATCGCCACTTTCTCGGGATATATGTGGTTCTCCTTCGAGAGGCCGAACAGGAACACCTCCTTGCCGCATCCTCGCAGCGCCCTCCTGAGGTTTTCGCAGTCGCCGCACGCGAAGAGTTTTCCGCCCGCCTTGATCTTCTCTATGAACTTCAGGTACCACGAGATTATTTCTCCCATGTTGCGGTAGTAATCCATATGCTCCGCGTCAATGTTCGTCACGACGCTGTAGAACGGCTTCAGGTGGACGAACGAGCCGTCGCTCTCGTCGGCTTCCACGACGAAGTGCTCGCCGCCTCCGACCCGCGCGTTGCCTTCCATGGACCTCACCTCTCCGCCGAGTATCGCGGTCGGGTCGAGCCCCGCCCTGTAGAGGATATGCGCTATAAGCGAGGACGTGGTCGTCTTGCCGTGCGCGCCGGTTACCGCGATGCCCTTCCTGCCGTTCATTATCAGCGCGAGCATGTCGGCGCGGTGGAGCGTCTTTATCTTTTTATTGCGCGCGGCCTTGACCTCCGGGTTCTCGGGGGTTATCGACGACGAGAATACGACTATATCGGCGCCCTTTATGTTCTTCTCGTGGTGGCCCTCGTGGAACACCCCTCCGAGCGATTCGAGCTTCTCGACGATGCGCGAGCGCCTGACGTCGGAACCCGACACCTTATGCCCCTGCTTAAGCAGAACGAACGCGATGGCGCTCATCCCTATCCCGCCTATGCCGATGAAATGGATATGTTTCTTTCCCTTTAATGTCATAATATGGCGTCCGCCAGTTTTTTGGCCGCGTCCGGGACAGCGAACCGTTTCGCCGCATCCGACATCGCCTTCAACTTTGCCCTGTCACCCTTCAACCCGAATATCCTTTCCTTAAGCATCTGCGGCGTGAGCCCGAGTTCTTCCGTTACAATCGTGCCGCCCGCTCCCTCAAGCGCCGCCGCGTTCTTGTACTGGTGCCCGCCCGCAAACCTGTAAGGTATCATTATGGACGGGATCCCCAGTGCGGCTATCTCAAACAGCGCCGTCGCCCCGGCCCTGGAAACGATCAGGTCCGCCGCGGCATACGCGCTCCCGATATCGTCCACGAAGTCGCAGACGCATCCGCTTATCCCCTTGCCCTCGTATTTATTGTAAACATCATTGTAGTTCTTGATCCCCGCGATATGGATGATGTTGAGCATTCCCGCTTCTTCTGCGCTCAGCAGGTCGAGCATATTGCCGGCGATCATATTGATCTTCTGCGATCCCTGGCTGCCTCCGAGTATCAGGACCGTAAACTTGCCTGGATCGAGCTTATAATATTTCAAGGCTTGCTCCCTCCCGGCGGAGAGGAGCTTGCCGCGTATCGGGTTGCCGGTGAAGACCGCCTTTCCCCCGAACGCCTTCTCGGTATCCCTGAAGCTTACCCCGACGCGTTTCGCGAATGCCGCAAGCATCCTGTTCGCGAGGCCCGCATCGCAGTTCTGCTCGTGCAGGTATAATTTTTTTCCGGCCATCGCGCCGAGAACGCAAACCGGGAACGAGGCGTATCCGCCGAAGCCGACGATTATGTCCGGCTTGAACTCCGACAGCAGTTTTGCCGAACCCGCCGCCGCCGAGACGAACTTCCCCATGAACCTGATGAACCCCGCGGGGTCCCTCGCCAGTTTCGCGGCCGGCAGGAGCCGGTAAGGCAGGCCGAACGACCCGAATAATTTAACCTCGAGCGGATGGTCGGTGCCGACGAGCAGCACGTCATTGATCCCGCGCGAATTGAGCTCCTGGGCGAGGCTCAATCCCGGGAATATGTGCCCTCCGGTCCCTCCGCATGCTATAAGTATCTTCAATTATTGCTCTTTCTCGTAAGGCGTCTCGCTGTACTTTGCGATATTAAGCAGCAGCGCGACACCAATCATGTCGAAGACAAGCGACGAACCGCCGTAACTGATGAAAGGCAGCGGCAGGCCCTTCGTCGGCATCGAGCCGGTCGCTACTGCAATATTTATTATCGCCTCGAGCGCTATCATCGATACGATACCGAGCGCCGCGAGGTGGCCGAAGAGGTCCCTCGCCCTCAATGCTATCCTGAACCCCGTCCAGATGAACAGCACGAACAGTATTATCACCGCGCCCGCGCCCAAAAGGCCGAGCTCCTCACCAATTATTGAGAATATGAAGTCGGTATGGCATCCCGGCAGGTAGAGCAGTTTCTGCCTCGACTGGCCGAGGCCCACCCCGAGCAACCCTCCCGAGCCGAGGGCTATGAACGACTGTATTATCTGGAAGCCGACGCCCTGCGGGTCCTTCCACGGGTCCAGAAAAGCCGTGATCCTCCTCATCCTGTACGCCTTATGCAGTATCAGGACCAGCAATATCGGGATCGAACCGACTATCATCGGGACGAGGTGCGCGAGCTTCATGCCGGCCACGAAAAGCATTATGAACGAGACGATGCTGATAGCGACCGCCGTGCCGAGGTCGGGCTCGAGCAGTATGAGCCCCACGCTGACGCCGAGCATTATCATCGGCGGCATGAACCCTTCCCAGAAACTGCGGATATCGCCGTGCTTCCTCGAAAGGAAATCCGCGAAATATAGTATCATCACGAGCTTCGCGACCTGCGACGGCTGGAAACTCAGGAACGAGAACCTGAACCACCTGCGCGCGCCGGCTATCTCGCGGCTTATGCCCGGTATCAGTACGAGGATCAGCAGTATGAAAGTCACTATGAGGACCGGCTTGACGTACTTCTTCAATACATCATAATCCGCGGACATTATCATCAGCGAGGTAATGATGCCTATAAAAAGGTAGAGCAGCTGGCGTTTCAGGTAATACGCGCTGTCGCCGAGGAATTCGTGCGCGTTTATCGCGCTCGCGCTGTAGACCATCACGACGCCTATCGCGAGCAGCGCCGCAGTGACCATGAAAAGCTGGGCCCTGAGCCTCCTCACCTCTTCTTCGCTCCCGCGGATAACCTGCGGACCGCTTTCTTGAACACCCTTCCCCTCTCCTCAAAATTCCTGAACATGTCGAAACTTGCGCACATAGGCGAAAGCAGCACGCAATCGCCTTCTTCCGCGGCGGCAAAGGCCTTCCTTACCGCGTCATGCATCGTACCGGCAAATATATGCGGCGCAGCCCCGGCAAGCTGGCGGCGTATCTTCTCCTTCGCTTCTCCTATAAGGACAAGCTTCTTTACCTTCGAGCTGACGGCCTTCCTCGCTTTGGCGAAATCGCTCCCCTTATCGTGCCCTCCGGCTATCAGTATGACGGGCTTCACGCAGGATTCGAGCGCCATGACGGTAGCGAGGACCGTCGTCCCTTTGGAATCGTTGATGAACTCCACCCCGCGTTTCTGCGCAACGTGCTCGAACCGGTGCTCCAGCCCCCTGAAATCCTTAAGCGCCTGCTTTATTTTGGCGGGCTTTATGCCGAATATCGACGCGACCCGCTGGCATGCCAGGACGTTCTCGATATTATGGGCGCCTTTTATCTTCATCTCTTCGGGACGGCACAACAGGCGCGGGATCCCCTTCTTCCGCGAAAAGAAAATTGCCTTCGCCTTTGTCCGGGCCTTCAGACCCTTGACGGCCGGGTCATCGAAGTTCAGTACGGCCCGATCGCCCTTCCGCTGGTTCGCGAATACGCGCGCCTTCGCGTTGATATACTCTCCGAACCCTGAGTGCCTGTCGAAATGGTTCTGTGATATGTTCAGCACTACCGCCACATACGGCCGGAACGCCTTTACGCTCTCGAGCTGGAACGAGCTGACTTCAAGGACCACTACGGAGCCCTTGCGTATCTTTGCTATTTCGCCGCAGAACGGGTTGCCTATGTTCCCGCAGACGACCGCGCGTTTGCCGCCTTTCTTCAGTATCTCTCCGATAAGCGTCGTGGTCGTCGATTTCCCGTTGGTGCCTGTCACGGCGACTATCGGCGCCGGACAGCACAAGTACCCGAGCTCTATCTCCCCTATGACCGGGACTTTATACTCCGCGGCCCATTTTAGCACGGGCGAGCCCTCCGGCACACCGGGGCTTATAACGATAAGGTCCTTGCCCTTCACGAAGCTGCGGCTGTGCCTTCCCGTCTCGACGGTGATACCCTTCTTCTCGAGAAGCCGCTTATGCTCCCTGAGCGCCGGCGAATCGCCGGAGTCGGTCGCCCACACGCCGGCACCCTGCTTCTTGAGAAGCAAGGCCGCGGCCATCCCGCTCTTCGCGAGGCCGGCAACCGTTATTTTTTTACCCTTGAATTCCGTCATCTCAGTTTTAATGTCGATAGGCTTATAAGGGCCAGTATTATCCCGATTATCCAGAACCTGATGACGACCTTCGTCTCCGACCACCCTTTCATCTGGAAATGGTGGTGGATCGGCGCCATCAGGAATATCCTCTTCTTGAAGATCCTGAAGGAGGCCACCTGCATGATCACGGAAAGGGCCTCCGCGACGAATATACCTCCGACGATCAGCAGCAGCAGTTCCTTCTTTATGAAGGTCGCTACGACACCGATCGCGCCGCCGAGCGCGAGGGAGCCGGTGTCGCCCATGAATACGTTAGCCGGGAATGAGTTGAACCACAGGAACCCGAGGCCGGCGCCGAGTATCGCAGCACAGAAGACCGCGAGCTCGCCGGCTCCGGGAATGTGGATTATATTAAGGTACTCGGCCATCTTCGCGTTGCCTGTTATGTAGCTCAGGGCGGTATAGGTCAGCACGACGATTATCGTGCAGCCGATCGCCAGCCCGTCGAGCCCGTCCGTAAGGTTGACCGCGTTGGATGAGCCGACTATCACGAGCATCGTGAAAAGCACGTAGAATATCCCGAGGTTTATGACGAGGTCCTTCAAGAACGGCACGTCGAGGTCCTTGCCTATCTGCGGGTCGAAATATACATAGAGGCCAAGCATAAGGCCGAGCATCGCCTGCCCGATGAACTTCGAGCGCGCGGTAAGGCCCTTCGACACCTTCAGCTTCATCTTCATGTAATCGTCGAGGAACCCTACGGCGCACAGCCAGATGATTGATATCAGCGAAAGCAGCACGTACTTGTTCGTCAGGTCGCCCCAGAGCAGGGTCGACAGAACTATGGCCGTGACTATAAGCAGGCCGCCCATCGTCGGTGTGCCGGCCTTGTTCTTGTGCATCTCGTATATGCCCTTCGCGTCGTCCGAGTTCCTGACGACCTGCCCTATCTTCAGTTCGCGCAGCCTCTCGATGATGAACGGGCCGAGAAGCATGCATAAAAGGAAGGACGTTATCGCCGCCCCGGCCGCGCGGAAAGTTATGTACTTAAAAACGTTGAACCCGAAGAATATGTCCTTTAACGGATAGAGCAGGTGATAAAACACTTTTTTATCTCCTCCATCTTCATGCCGCGCGAACCTTTAACCAGGACCAGATCCCCTTCCCGCAGTATCTTCTTCAAGGCCTTTGCGGCCTCTACGGAATCATCAAAACGGAGGAGGGTTTCACCGCCGATTCCCTCCTCCCGAGCGCCCTCCAGGATATACCCGGAGAGCGAGCCCACACCCGCTAAAATATCCACGCCTGCCATCGCCGCCTGCCTGCCGGTCTGCCTGTGAAGCTCCGGGGCCGACGCGCCGAGCTCGAGCATGTCGCCGGCTACGAGGACCTTCCTCTTACCCGGCCCCATGTTGCACAGGGTCTCTATCGCGCTCACCATTGAAAGCGGATTTGAATTATAGCAGTCAAATATGAAATCTATACCGCCGCACGACACGAATTCCATCCTGAGCTTCGGAAGCGCGAAATCCTCGAGCGCTTTCGCCGCCTCGGGCGCCTCGACGCCGTAGAGAGAGCCCGCCGCTATCGCTGCAAGCGCGTTATATATATTATGCCTCCCGAGCACCCTGAGCCTTACGATATGGACGCCGTTCATCATGAAGCTCATGCCGCAGGCGCTCTCCTGGATGTTGTCGGCGAAATAATCGCAATCCGCGCCGAACCCGAAACTCACGACCTCTTCGCACATCCTGCGGGCCGCATCGACAAGTTTAGGGTCGTTTCCGTTGACTATGGCAGAGCCCTCTTCCCCTATCCTCTTGATCAGGTCGAGCTTCTCCGTCCTTACGTTGTCGACCGTGCCGAAATATTCAAGGTGCGAAGGCCCCGCGTTGATTATGATGCCGCAGTTCGGCTGGACGATATCAGCGAGGTGCGCTATCTCGCCCGGGTGGTTCGTACCGAGCTCTATGACGGCGATCTCATGGCTGCCGTCCATCCTCAGCAGCGTCTGCGGCACGCCTATGAAATTATTCTCGGTGCCCTCGGTCTTCAGCACTTTGTATTTTAAGGAGAGTACGGCGGAGAGCATCTCCTTCGTCGTCGTCTTGCCGTTGGAGCCTGTAAGCGCGATGACGGGGATGTCGAACCTCCGGCGGTTCCAGGCCGCTATCCTGCCGAACGCATCCAGCGTATCGCCTGCCTTTATTACCGTAAAGCCGCCGTGGGCAGGCACTTCGCGGCTGACTACCGCACCTGCCGCGCCTTTTGCCCGGGCTTCCCCGGTAAAATCATGGCCGTCGAAATTCGGCCCCTTGATCGCGACGAAAAGCGAGCCGGGAGTTATCTTCCTCGTATCGGTAGAAACGGAGCTGAACGCGGCCTCCGCGTCCCCTCCCGCTAGCTCTGCGCCCGTCGCTTCCAATATGTCCTTAACGTTGAGCAAGTATTTTCCTCGCGACTTCCCTGTCATCATACGATATCGTCGTGTTCCTGAGGACCTGGTAGGCCTCGTGTCCCTTCCCGGCTATCAGCACGCAATCGCCCTCCTGCGCGCCGGACAGGGCCTCATTTATCGCCTGCGTCCTGTCGAGTATGACCTTATAGTTACTGCCCTTTATGCCTCCGGTTATCATCGCCGCTATCGCCGCAGGCTCTTCGCTTCGCGGGTTGTCGGAGGTCACGTATACGAAATCCGCCATCTCGGACGCCACCTTTCCCATGCGCGGGCGCTTTGTCATGTCCCTGTCGCCGCCGCATCCGAAAACGACTATGACCTTTTTCTTTATCAGCGGCTTCAGCGCCGACAGGACATTACTGAGCGCGTCGTCCGTGTGCGCGTAATCCACGAACACCTTGAACGGCTGCCCGCATTCGACCGGCTCGAGCCTGCCGGGCACCGATCGCAGGGCCTCTATGCCCCGCTTGACGCGGTCCGCGGGAAACCCGAGGCTTATGCCGCACGCCGCGGCCGCCGTCATGTTATATACATTATGCATCCCTATCAGTTTTGAATCCACCGAAAACGTGCCGCCCGGATGGTTAACGGTGAATGTAGTCCCGTCGAGCGAGAGCGCTATGTCCGTCGCAAGGAAATCCGCGACAAGCTTCGTGCCGTAAGTCAGCACCTTGCCGCCGGAGATCTTCAAAAGTTTCCTTCCCCACTCGTCGTCTATATTTATCACCGCATGGGCTTCGCCGCGCAAACTTGAAAACAAGCGGGATTTCGCCTTGAAATACTCCTCCATCGTCTTGTGGTAATCGAGATGGTCACCGGTAAGGTTCGTGAAAACGGCGGAATCAAAGGATATCCCGCCGGTCCTGTTCTGGTCGAGCGCGTGCGAGGAGACCTCCATGACAAGGTAATCGCTCCCGCTCTTCGCCATCTCGCCCATGAACCCGAAGAGCTCAACCGGCCCCGGGGTCGTATTCGTCGCGGGGATCACCCTGCTCCCTATCCTGTAGCTTATCGTGCCGATTATGCCCGCCTTATGCCCTGCGGCGGATACGATGCTGTCTACGAGGTATGATATCGTCGTCTTGCCGTTGGTCCCTGTGATGCCTACGCACTTCAGGCCGCCGGCCGGCTTCCCGAAGTAGGCGTTCGCTATCCTCGGCGCCGCTTCCCTCGAATTCCTGACGTATATCCTCGCGACATGGTCGGGGACGACTACGTCCTTCTCCATCACAACGGCTACGGCGCCCCTGTCCACCGCTTCGTTTATGTATTTGTGACCGTCGGAGGAAGCGCCGGTGACCGCTATGAAAAGGTACCCTGCGGAGGCGCCTTTCGAATCGCAGGATATCCCCTTTATCTCAATGCCGGTCCCCGACGGGAAAACGGACGAGTCCTTGTATTCGGTGTCGCTAAGCAGGTCCTTGAGCTTCATCTAATCCTCGACCTCTTCAAAATCTATCTCCCTCCTGGCCTGTGTCACCTTGCCCGGCCTTATGTCCATATACCTTAACGTGTCCCTGACCACCTTGCTGAAGACCGGGGCCGCGACCACGCCTCCGTAATAAAACGGATGCGGCTGGTCGAGCATTACCACGACGACCACCCTCGGGTCCCTGACCGGCGCGAACCCGATGAACGACGCGATGAACTTCGAATGCGAATACGTCCCGTTCTCTATCTTCTGCGATGTGCCCGTCTTGCCGCCGACGTCATATCCTTCTACCTTCGCGAGCTGGCCGGTACCGTCCTCGACGACGCCGCTTAATATGTCCCTCATGGTCGCGGCCGTGCGCTCTGAGAGCACCTGCCTTACGGCCGTGACCGGGAACTCCTTGATAAGTTCGCCGTGCTTGTCCTGGACCGACTGTATTATGCGCGGTTTCATCAGCTTCCCGCCGTTGGCTATGACCGACATCGCGCATGCCATCTGCAGCGGGGACACGACGACCTCCTGCCCCATCGGTATCGCGTAGATAGAGGTCCCGGACCATTTCGACGGCGGGCGGATGAAGCCGGGCACCTCTCCCGGAAGGTCTATGCCTGTCAGGTCCCCGAAGCCGAACTTTTTTATGTAATCATAGAGGTTGTTCGAACCGAGCTTCATCGCGACCTTGACGGTGCCGATGTTCGATGACTTCTCGATGACCTGCCTGAACGTGAGCCAACCGTGCGGCTTGTGGTCATGCAGGACTTTGCCGCCCGCATGTTTCCATGCGCCGTTCTCGCAATAGAAGCGGTCTTTGAGTCCGACTTTTTCCTGCTGCAGCGCCGCGGCGGCCGTGACTATCTTGAATATGGAGCCGGGCTCGTACATGTCGGTGACAGCGCGGTTGCGCTTCTTCTCCGGCGTCACTTTCTGGAAAGAGTTGAGGTCGAAGGTCGGCCTGTTCGACATCGCGAGGATATCGCCGGTCCTCGGGTCCATGACTATTATGCAGGCGCCTATCGGATGGTACTTCTCGACCGCGATCTCAAGCTCGCGTTCCGCGATATATTGTATCACGTCGTCTATGGTCAGCACGAGGTCGAGCCCGTCGACCGAAGGATAATACTCGTACTCGAAAGAGGCTATGGCCCTCCTGCGCGCGTCGCGCAATGTCGCCCTGTAGCCCGGCGAGCCTTTAAGGTATTCGTCATACCTGAGCTCAAGCCCCTCGAGGCCCCTGTCATCCGTGCCGGCATAGCCGATTATCTGGCTCGCGAGCGAACTGTTCGGGTAGACCCTCTTCGGCTCTTTTATGAACTCCACGCCTTTTATCTTCAGCGCCTTCACCCTGTCGGATTCGGAGGGGTTCAGTTTCCGCTTAAGCCAGACGAATCCCTTGTCCCTGCATATGCGGTCATAAACGAACTGCTCGCCCAATCCCATCGCTGAGGCAAGCTTCTTGGCCGCGGCCCTCTTCTCCTTCATCTCCCTCGGGTTTGCGAATACGGAATCAAGGTTCAGCGACACCGCGAGAGGCGTTAGGTTCCTGTCATAGATAGTGCCGCGCTTTGGCTGGAGTTCGATTACTGCGGTATGCTGTTTCTTTGCCAGGAGAGCGTAGTCATAAGACCTGGCGAGTTGGATGTATATTACGCGGATAAGAAGGAGGCTTAATAAAACAATGAATAAAGAAAAGACAAGATTCAGGCGTCTCTTGTGGGCTCTAGTGTACACGTATAACCAACCCTTGTTTTCGGCGGAAAACTATTAGGGTATATAAGTAGTTACGATTATTTTAAAGGTTTAGCCTGCGCTTCGGGCCCCAGCGCGAACAGGCCTGCGACGGTCTGCCGGACCCTTCCGAAAAACCCTACTGCGCCGGCGTCCACGGCGTTATCCGCGGCACTGTATCCCTGGGCCGAAGACAACAGTATAAAGCGTTCTTTTGAGGGGACCTCCATCTTGACGTTCTTTGCCAGGAGTGTCTTCTCGAGACGCGCCGGGGATTCCAGCTGCCTCACATTATACAGCAGTATCTTATTGCGGTCAAGGAGCTCCGAGTAGGCCTGCTCCTTGGCTTTTATGTCGTAGCTTAGGCGTATCAGCGAGGTCTGCTGCGTCACATAGACCAGCGCAACCGCCGTGACCGATACCGTCATTATAAGGAACTTATAAACTCTCATCTCTCCCCTGTCTGGACGCCGTTTTGCGGCGTCCTAGCCGCTTGCCGCCATTTTGGCTGCGGCGCGCATCTTTGCGCTGCGTGCCCGCGGATTATCGCCTATCTCCTGCTCCGTCGGCGTCACCGGCTTCTTGCTCTTCAATTCCAATATCTTTCGGGCCTTGGCTTCCCTGAACTTGTTCTTCACTATCCTGTCTTCCAGCGAGTGGTAGGATATCACGCATATGACACCCGCCGTGTTCAGCAGCCCTATAGCCTGGTCCAGCGCCCTTTCGAGCGCCCCCAGCTCGTCGTTCACCGCTATCCTGAACGCCTGGAAGCTCCTTGTCGCCGCATGCACCCTGCCGTGCCTCATCTTATAAGGCATCGCGTGCACGATTATATCGACAAGCCTTCCGGTCGTCTCTATCCGGGCCTTCTTCCTCTCCTCTACTATCGCCGCGGCGATCCTCCGGTGGAACCTCTCCTCTCCGTATTCGTCGAGTATGCGGTCCAGCTCCGCCTCGCTCGCGGTATTGACGACCTCGGCGGCGTCTTTTGCCGCAGCCGTATCCATGCGCATATCGAGAGGGGCGTCGGCGCGGAAACTGAACCCGCGGGCCGCCTCATCGAACTGCATCGAGGATACGCCGAGGTCGAACAGGAAACCGTCGGCCCCTTTTATCCCGGCCTTCTCAAAGATCGCGTCGAGCTCGTCAAACCTTCCCTTGATCAGGTCTACCCTCTCCCCGGGCCTCCCTAATCTCTCCTTCGCTATCTCAAGCGCCTGCGCGTCCCTGTCAATTCCGACCAGCCGCCCTCCGGGCGATATCGCCGCAACAATCGCCTCGGCATGTCCTCCGAGGCCGACCGTGCAGTCGACTATCGTCTTTCCCGGCGCGGGCTCAAGCGCCTCAAGAACCTCTTTCAAAAGAACGGGCTTATGTATTGTCAAGTTCCAAAAGATTCTCCGCGGTCTTCTCGAACGAAGGCGCCGCGTTATCGTAGTACCTGTTCCACTCCTCCTTCGACCAGATCTCCATCCTGTTCGAGACGCCGACTATCATCACGTCCCGCTTGATCCCCGCGTAATCCTTCAGGTACTGCGGCAGCAGGACCCTTCCCTGCTTGTCGCATGTGACGTCGACGGCGCCCGAGAAGAACAGGCGGTTGAACTTCCTCGAATCGGCTTTAGTGAAAGACATGCCTTTGAACTTCTGCTCGGCGAGCTTCCATTCTTCCTCGGTGAAAACGAAGAGGCACTTGTCGAGGCCGCGCGTCACGTAGAATTTTTCGACGAAATTTTCCTTGAAGACCTCGCGGAACTTGGAGGGTATTATGATCCTGCCCTTCCTGTCGATAGTATGTTCGTATTCTCCGTAAAACATCTATCATCCCCCCAAATAGCGAAGACAAGAATAAAAGGTTGTGGGCCCAAAATTTATAAGGACCGGCTGGACCCTTTTTGCTTTGCCTTTCCCTCTTGCGAGGGCTCCCCGACAAAGGCTAATTTGGACCCACAACCATATTCTCCACTTTAAACCACTTTACTCCACCTGACGCTACAAAGTATACACCCCTCCCCCACTCATGTCAAGGGAAATAATAGTAGTAGTAGGAGCCATCCTCCGAGGGGACATGCTGGACAGACTCCGTCCTTTATTATCTTAGGGTGTCCCTCTGGACCAGACTAGTGGCTCCTAAATTAGCGGTTGGGGGTGAACGGGGTGCCGCGCTCTGTGCGCTTGATGCCTTTGAGGGCGAGGTCGAGTATCGCGACGGAATCGCAGAATCGCTTTGCCTCTTCGACGGAGATGCGGCCGTCGAGGCAAAGCTTGGCGAGGCACTGGTCGAATGTCTGCATGCCGAATATTCCGCCTTCCTCTATATAATGCAGAAGTTCGTTCGTCTTGCCTTCCCTGATGAGGGCGGAGATAGTCGGGGTATTAAGCATGACCTCGCAGGCAGGCATCCTGCCCTTGCCTTCCTTTACGGGGATCAGCCTCTGCGAGATGACGCCTTTCAGCAACAGCGAGAGCTGCATGCGTATCTCCTCATGCTGGTGGGGCGGGTAGAAATTCACTATCCTCTCGACGGTCTGTATAGCGTTAACGGAATGGATCGTGCTCACGACGAGCTGGCCTGTCTCGGCGGCTGTCATGGCGGCCGCCATCGTCTCCATGTCGCGTATGTTGCCGATGAATATTACGTCCGGGCTCTGGTACATGACATGCTTCAGCGCGTCGATGTAAGACGGCGTATCGAGGCCGAGTTCGCGCTGTTCGACAAGAGACCTCTTGTCCTCGAAGACAAACTCTATCGGGTCCTCGATCGTGACTATATGGGACGGGAGGTTCTGGTTGATATATTCAATTATGCTCGCGATAGTCGTGGACTTGCCGCTTCCGGTCGCGCCCGTGACAAGTATCAGGCCCCTCTTCTCGAGCGCGAGTTTGCTGAGCACTTTCGACGGCAGGTTCAGCGGGTCGAACGCCTCTATCTTGCCCTTTATGAACCTGAAGACGGCGCCGGGCAGGCCGTTCTGGTGGAATATGCTTCCGCGGAACCTTCCGAGCCCCTCGAAGTTTACGCCGAAATCTATCTCGCGGTCCCTTTCAAAAGCCTTCTTCTGCTCCGCGCCCAGGACATCGTCGATCATTTTCGAGATGTCTTTTTCGGTAAGGGCTTCGGAACCCTGCGGGACCAGCAGCCCATCCACGCGAAAATTAACGGGGCTTCCCACCTTGAAGAAGATGTCGGAAGCCCCGGTATCTACCATTGATTTGAATATCGTTTTTATGTCCATATGCCGTGCCGCGTCTCCCGTAGATTCATACCGCGTTATGCTTATACTGCTCGACGTATTCCTTTATCTTCGCCAGAAGGACATTGTCTATGTCCAGGAACTTTACGCCGGTCCTGTAATCCTTGTTCTTCGACGGCCTGCAATACCGGACCTCTCCTATGACCCTCGCGGGTTTGCCGATATTGAATATCGAGGCATCGAGCTGAATGACGAGAATGGCGCCTTTCGGAAGGAATATCGGCGATATCACGCCAAGCCCGATGATGCTTATATCTACGACGACGGCCTTCTGGGGCTCGCGGATTATGCGGATCTTGTCCTTCATGCCCGTGTCGATCTCGACCATTATGGTCGCGTCTATCTTAACCCTTATGCCGGCGCGGCTTTCTATAGCCAATTCCTTCTCCTGAAAATTATTTTGGGCAGGCCTATAAGCCGAGTTTTGTGTTCGATGATCATCCATCTAGACCCCGGATTGCTCCGGGGCTCAAGCAGCCAACCCGCGCATCCGCCCTTGCGGGCTTGGGGCGGACAGCCCCAGGAGATGCGCCTATTTGGCCTTGCTCCGCGTAGAGATTGCCGCGTTTCACTTCGTCCCGGCGTTAAGGCCGTCTGGCCTCCCGCATGGGATTGTTCGTCACTGTGGCTCTGATCCTTGCCTTACGGCAGACGGGCGTTACCCGCTACGCTGTCCTTTGGAGCTCGGACTTTCCTCCTCCATCGCTGGAAGCGACCATCCGGCCTGCCCAAATCCTGTGATCTAAAAGAGCGACTCCTGGCCTACGGCCTTATCGGCCAGCCTGTCCGCGCCCTTGTTAAGGGAACGGTCGATATGGTTTATCTCGTATTTCCTGAAACCCGACAACAGGTGCTCTACCTGTCCGTTGAGCACCTTAAGGTCCCTGTCTTTTACCTTATATTCCTTTTTCAGCTGCCTTACAAGCAATTCCGAATCCGAATTGATTATAACCTCATCGGCCCTTAAAATCAAGGCCTCCTGAAGGCCGTATATCAGCGCCATGTATTCCGCGACGTTGTTCGTCGTCTCTCCGATATACTTCGATATATTCTTTACGGTCTCTCCGCCTTCGGCGCACAGGATGACGCCTATGCCCGACGGCCCTGGATTACCGTGGGAACCGCCGTCCGTATATATGACGAGGCGCTTATGACGCATCGGCTTCTTTCTCAATGTACAATATGCGCGCGCAGCTCTCGCAGGTGATGACCTTGTCGTTCATCTTGATCTCGTTTATCATCTGCGGCGGAAGGTTCATGAAGCAACCCTGGCACGCGTTGTCTTTTACGGCGACTATCGCGACACCGTCCCTGCCCGACAATACCTTCTCGTAATGCGCGAGGACCTTCTTATCGACCTGAGCGGCCGCGGCGGCGCGTTCCGCCTCGAGTTCCGCGATCCGTTTGTCGAGCGCGGCGATCTCGTCCTCTATGACCTTCTTGTCCTCGTTCAGGTGCTTCTCCGCGTCGGCAAAAAGCGCCCTCTCCTTCGCGAGGTCCCTATTCAGCGTGTCCGCCTCTTCCATAAGCACGAGTATGTCGTCCTCGACGCGGGACTTGTCCGCCTTATGGCCCTCTATCTCCTGCTGCATCGTCTGGTATTCTTTATTCGTCTTCAGCTGGTAGAGCTGGGCCTGGAGCTTCTTGACCCCGTCCTCTTTCGCCTGCAGGTCGAGCTCGCGCTGTTTGCGCTTTACCTGGTTCGCCTTTATCTTCTCCTCGATGCCCCTGACCGCGGCCTGCTCGTCGTTACGGCGCGCTTCGAGGTCCTCGATAAGCTTGGGCTTCGACGCCCTATCCCTGCGCAGCCGGAAGATATCGCCGTCGACGGCCTGGAGTTTTTTCAGGTAGCCTATCTGCTCTTCAACATTAATCTTTTGCATGTGGCGCTCCCGGGGTGTGAGATGGTGGGCGATAAAGGATTCGAACCTTTGACCTCCACAATGTGAATGTGGCGCTCTAACCAACTGAGCCAATCGCCCGAAAAATTTGGTGGGCCCAATAGGACTTGAACCTATGACCCGCTGATTATGAGTCAGCTGCTCTAACCAACTGAGCTATGGGCCCAAAGTGATAGATATGATACTATTTTAAGTCGGATTTAGCAAGCCCAAAATAAGGCGCGCGGCGCGCCGGGGCGGCTTATTCCAGCGCGAGGACCCTGTTGACCTCTTCGGCAGTGGTCAGGCCCTGCTTTATCATCGGCTCTATAAGCGACGCGAACGGCACCATCCCCTGGCCTATCGCCGCGGCCTTCAGTTCCTCGAAATTCGGCCGTTTCAATATCAGCTGCCTCAGGGGATCGTTCATGCGGAGCACTTCGAAGACGCCTATCCTCTTCCTGAACCCGGTAAAGTTGCACTGTTTGCAGCCCTGGCCGCTGCAGTCGCGGCATGTGAGGCGGATGAGCCGCTGCGATACTATGCCGGTCAGCGCGGTCGCAATGAAGAACGGCTCGACTCCCATGTCCATGAGCCTCGTCACGGTGTTGACCGCGTCCCTCGCGTGCAGCGTCGAGAACACCATGGAGCCGGCGAGCGACGCCTGGAACGCTATCCGGACTGTCTCGAGGTCCCTTATCTCGCCTACCGCCACTATATTGGGGTCCTGCCTCATTATCGCGCGCAGTCCCGTGACGAACGTCATGCCGTATTCGTAGTTGACCTGTATCTGGTTTATCCCGGCGAACTGCAGCTCGACCGGGTCCTCGATCGTGCAGATGTTTATCTCGCGCCTGTAGACGTTCTGCAGTATCGAATAGAGCGTCGTCGTCTTGCCGGCGCCGGACGGGCCGGTTATCAGCACGAAGCCTTCCGGCCTGTGTATCATCTGTTCGAAATTTTTCAGGGCTTCCCCGCCCATGCCGAGCTCGGAGATGTTCTTGCAGTAAGTGCCCCTGTTCGTTATCCTCATGACGACCTTCTCGCCGGATATCGTCGGCATGATAGCGACCCTTACGTCGTATCCGGTGCCGTCCTGCGTAAAATTGAAGCGGCCGTCCTGGTTGGTGCGCTTCTTCGTAGGGTCCATCGCGGACATTATCTTTATCGCGTTTATTACGGTGCTCGAGAACGTCTCGCTGGAGAGCTTACCCGCATCCTTCAGGATCCCGTCTACCCTGAAGCGTATCACTATGCTCTCCCTGTTTCCGTCGTTGTACGGCTCCCAGTGGATATCGGATGCGCCTTCCCTTATCCCGCGTTTAAGGTAAGCGTAGATCGTATCGGATGATTTTACCTTCGGCACTGCTCTCCTTCCGAACATTTTTCGCTCTCCTTTCAGAATGGCCTGACCCTGATGGCCCTTACGGGGTCCACCGGGCATTTGTTCTGGCAGATGCCGCAGCCGACGCAGAGGTTGCCGTCTACTACCGGCTTTCGTATTACCCTGCCGTTGACGGCCTCTTCTACCGCCTTGATCGCTTTCCGCGGAACGGGGCAGTGTTCCTCGCATACCATGCACTGTTTCCCGTCGGCCCACGATATACACCTTTCGCGGTCCACAACGGCGAGCCCGAGATCCGTATCGTGCTTCTGCGCGAGCGATATCCTGCGTATCGCGCCGGTCGGGCATGTGTTGCCGCACAACGTACAATTATACTCGCAATACCCTATCTCAGGAACAAGTTTCGGCGTCCATATGCCTGTAACGCCGCACTCTCCCATTGCGGGCTGCAGGCCGTTCGTTATACATACCCTCATGCAGTTGCCGCACCTGATACACCGGTCGACGAACTCATCCTCCGGCAGCGCGGCAGGCGGCCTTATGACCGTGCGAGCGCGCGCGGGAAACCTGAGTCTCCCGAACCCCGACAACAACACCGAGGACGATATCAATATCAGGATATTCCTCCTCGACGCGTCAGTACCGGCACCGCGCGTCCCGTCTTGTCCGCCGAACGCGAATTTCGTCCCGGCGGCCGGGCAGTCATAAACGCAGTCCATGCAGAGGATGCACTCCCCTTTCGAATAGCTGAAGTCATCCCTGATCGCACCCATCCTGCAGTTCGCCGCGCACGCCCCGCAATCGCTGCACCCGCGGACCCTGCGGTTCAGTAACGCGGCTTTTGCCGTAAGTGCATATATCGCGCCGAGCGGGCATACGCTGCGGCACCAGAAACGCTTTTTTACCAGGACCGTGGCGGCAGCGACGAGGAACAGTACGGACATGGACTGCGTATTGATGAACGTATTGTTGAACTGCACCCGCAGCGCCGACGATACTGACGGTATGAACGAGAGCGAAAGGAACCGCGACATTATACCGAGCGGGTCGAGCACCCATGCCGCCTGGATGCCGAAAAGGGCGGACAACACGACGGCGGCCAGTATGACATATTTGAGCTTCCTGTTCCTCGCGTTGGCTTTCCCGTTCTCCTTTTCCCTCTTCCTTGCCGCCAGGCCTGCAAGGTCGAAAGCCGCGCCGAGCGGGCATACCCATCCGCAAAAGAACCTGCCGAATATCAAGGTCAGCAATATCATCATCGAGGATAGTACGATGCCCGGCAGCAGGACCCTCTCGCTCAGCGAAGTGATGAAGATCACGAGCGGGTCGAGTCTGAATAATGTTTCGGGGGGCACGGGGCCGCCCTTAAGAGGGTAAGTCGTCGACCAGAGAATGGCCGTGAAAAGCAAAAAGGAAAGTATCTGGGAGGACCTGCGGATGGCGACCCACTTTCTGGCTTTCATACGAGCCGCGGGTCCATTACAAGTATATCGGCCTTGCCGATATCAGCGTTACCAAGCTTGCGTTGCGCGGCTATTCTGACGCTTTCGAGGAACAGCGGGCCCTTTCCTGCCGCGTCCGACGCGTAGGCATCCGCGAGCGTCGGGTCCGTCGAGACGATCACCGTATTGAGCTCGCGCACATCCGAAAGGCTGCCGCCGGTCGGGCCGTGCCTCTCGAGGTATTTTATGCCGTCGATCACCGTAAGTTCGGGATTTATGAAGTCCGTCAGGTCGACTATCTTCCTGCCAAGGCCGTCATGCATAAGCCCGCGGCTGCCCGAGCAGACACCCATGAGGTTCTTCATAGAGAGCGTGAGCCCCGGTCCGCCGTGGTGTTTCAACACGGGGACGTTTATGAAAGTATCGCATTCGAGCGCCGCGCGCAGTATCGGCCAGCCCTCCATAGGGCTCTCGTAAGGGAACTTCGCGGGGACGGTGTCCTTAAGGTCCGGGAAGAATACGTTCGCGCCCTTCCCCTTTGCCGCCTCCCGGATGCCGCTCGAATCATAACAGCGGCGCGGGTCGTTGCAGGTATTATCGAATACGTTCACCTTCTTCGCGCCGGCCTTGAAGCAGAGCTCTACGACCGCGGCGACAACAAGCGGGTTCGTGTTCGCCGCCTGTTCCGGCGTGCGGTCCCAGCCGATGTTCGGCTTCACGACGACCGTGCTGCCTTTCTTCACGAACCTCTCCATCCCGCCCATCGCGCCTATGGCTTTTACGGTCATCGAATACGGGTCCGAATTCCTGGCGCACACGAGATCGTGTTCGCCTTTTATTCTCTTTTTCGGACGTCCGCTAGAAGCGCCCGATTGCGCGAGAAGCGGGCGGGCCCCGGAAATAAAACTGCCGGCTGCTAGGAAAGCCAGTCCGGCAAAGGAATACCTCATGAACCTGCGACGCGATAACTTCAAACCCTTAGGAAGCACTCTCCTCTCCCAGGCCCAATCCCATCTCGAGGAACGTCTTGAGCTTCTTCGAGCGTATCGGATGGCGCAGCTTGCGCAGGGCCTTAGCTTCTATCTGTCTTACCCTCTCCCTCGTGACATTGAATATCGAGCCGACCTCTTCGAGCGTCCTCGGGCAGCCGTCGCCGATGCCGAAACGGAGCTTCAGTACCTTCTTCTCCCTTTCGGTCAGCGTGGTCAGCACGTCCTCGAGCTGTTCCTTGAGCATCGAATATGCCGTGGCATTTGCAGGGGAGACGGCACGTTTGTCCTCGATGAAATCGCCGAAATGCGTATCTCCCTCGTCGCCGACCGGCGTCTGCAGGGATATGGGTTCCTGAGCTATCTTGAGGATACCGCGCACCTTCTCGGTCGCCATCCTCATCTCGTGCGCGATCTCCTCGGGAAGCGGCTCGCGGCCTGTCTCCTGCACGAGGTTGCGCGATACGCGTATGAGCTTGTTTATCGTCTCGGTCATATGGACCGGGATCCTGATAGTGCGCGCCTGGTCCGCAATAGCGCGGGTTATCGCCTGCCTTATCCACCACGTCGCGTACGTCGAGAACTTGTATCCGCGCTCGTATTCGAACTTGTCGACCGCGCGCATCAGGCCGATATTGCCTTCCTGTATGAGGTCGAGGAACGATAAGCCCCTGTTCGTGTATTTTTTAGCGATCGACACAACGAGCCTGAGGTTCGCCTCGACGAGTTTCTTCTGCGCGCTCTCGAACTGCCTTTCGCGGCGCCTAACGTAAGCCAACCTGTCCTTTATCTTCAGCAGCGGCTCGCCGAAATCGCGGAGTATCTTGCGCTTCCTCTCCTTGATCCCGGAGATATGCCCCCTCGGCGCCCTGCCCCTTAACCTGACGACGTCCCTGTCTATCTTCTCTATGTCGGCGACAAGGTATTTCATCATGTTCGAAAGGTCTTCGACCACGGAAGTCGAGAACCTGAATTCCATCAGAAGCGGCACGAGGTTCGTCGTCTTCTTTGCGCCGCGCAGCCTCTTGGTCAGGCGCTGCATCTTCTTCACGACCTTCTCTATCTTCTCGGTCGGGTCTATATCGACGACCTCGTCTATGTTGACCTGCCTCGCGAGGATATCGTTTACGAGCTGGAGGATCTCCCTCCTGCAGAACTTGCACTCGAAGACCGCTTCGCGGAACCTGAACTCCGCTTCTTTTATCTTCTTCGCGAGCTCTAACTCCTGCTCGCGCGTCAAGAGCGAGATCTGCCCCATCTGCTTCAGGTACATGCGGACAGGGTCTTCCATGACGGCCATGCGGGGGAGCTCTTCTGCCTCTGCCTCGTGCTTATGGTGCTCTTCCTTCTCCTCCTCCATCGCCTCTTCCTTGAGCTCCTTCTCCTCTTCGGAGTCGATTATCTCGATCTTCTCCTTGTCGAGGACCGCGAATATCTCGTCGATATCCTCGGAGGACGTCACTTCCTCGGGAAGCAGGTTGTTTACCTCCTCGAAAGTGAGGTGCCCCTTCTCCTTGCCGAGGGCTATGAGCTTCTCAAGGCCCTTTATCCTTTTCCTAATGTCCGTCTTCTTCACTGCAGTCATCTCCTGGCAAATTCTTTCTGGTATTTTATCAGGCCGCTGTATTCGGCGACGAGCTGGTTTACCTTGCCTTCGTCGCCCATGACCTGGGCCGCCTTAATAAGGTTCTGTAATTCCGCGAGCCGCGCCTTCGCGTGCTTGGCCGCCATCCACCTGATGCAATCCTCGAGGTTCTTCTGCTTGTCCTTTATATCTTCGATCAGGCTTGTCGACTCCGCAATGAGCCTCGTAAGTTCCGGGTCCGACAATTTGTTTATGAGCCGGGAAGGGTTGAACGACTTCCCGTCGCCGTAATTCGCGAATATCTCCTCGACGACCTTCCTGGCCGCCTGGTCCTCGAAATCCGAGGGTTTCAGCTTTCCCTTTACCTCGGCTATGACGTCCGGGTCCTCGAGCATAAGCCCGACAATTATCTTCTCGGCCATCGCGGCCTGCGGCCTGCTCTCTGAGGCGAACTCCTCCGGGAGCTCATAGCCGCGGTCCTGGGGCTTTACCTTCTTTATCTCCGAAAGGAGCGCCTCTTCCCGTATCTGGAGCTTCTCCGACAGCCTCCTTATGAACTCGAACTTCAGTACCGCGTCGGAGACCTTCGCTATCGTCGGCAGCATCTCGGAGCATATCTTCGCCTTGCCCGATGAAGTGCGGCCGTCGTATCTCGACGACAATATCCCTAACTTGTAATCGAACAGGTCCGAAGCCGACGAGATGAGCGCCTCGAACGCCGCGAGTCCTTTGCCCCTTATGAAGGAATCCGGGTCGAAACCCTTCGGCAGAACCGCGACCTTCACGGTGATGTTCTCCTGGAGGAAAACATCCAGTCCGCGCAACGACGCTGCCTCGCCTGCGGAATCCCCGTCATAGAGCATGACCACGTTCTTCGTATATCTTTTGATAAGCCTCGCCTGCGAGTCCGTGAGGCTCGTCCCGAGGGAAGCCGCGATATTCCCGGCGCCCATATCGTATGGCACAAGGAAATCGAGATAGCCCTCCACGATTATGCAGAGGTCCTTCTCCTTTACCTCCTTGACCGAAAAGTTAAGGCCGTAGAGGTGCCTGCTCTTTATATAGACCTCAGTCTCGGGAGAATTTATGTACTTCGGGACCGAGTTGTCCAGCACCCTTGCGCCGAAAGCGACAACCCTGTCCTTTATGTCAAATATCGGGAAGATGACCTTGTTCCTGAACCTGTCGTAGTGCCCGCCTCCCTCTTTCGGGACGACGAGGCCCGAACGCTCGAGCACCGCTATGTCTACGCCCTTGCCCTTCGCGTAGTTTATGAGCCCGCTCCATTCGTCCGGCGCGAACCCGAGGCCCGCCTTCTTAGCTGCCTCTTCGCTTATGCCGCGGTTCTTCAGGTATGCCGCCGCGCGCTTTCCGGCATCCGTGCTCAACAGCATAGAACGGTAATATGCCGCTGCCATCTCGTTCGTCTTGTATATCTGCACCGCGTAACTGCTCGTCTCGAACTGGCTGCGCGTGAAGCTCGGGAGTTTTACGCCGGCTTTTTCCGCCAGGGTCCTTACCGCCTCCGGGAAATCTATGTTCTCCATCTTCATCACGAACCCGAAGACGTTCCCGCCCGCGCCGCACCCGAAACAATGGAAGATCTGTTTCGCGGGGCTAATCATGAATGACGGGGTCTTTTCCTTATGGAACGGGCAGTTCGCCTTGTAATTCCTTCCGGCGCGCCTGAGCGGTATGTAGCTTCCGATGATCTCGACGATATCGGACTTGCTCTGTATCTCTTCTAATACCTGTTCCGAAAACGCCATTATTTGCCGCGGCTTACCCTTTCGAAGCCCGAACAACCGATGAACTCAAGCTTTTCCTCTTTCGCGAGCTTGTCGAAGAGCAGGTTCAGGCCGAGGTTATCGCTCGATATGTGCCCTGCGATGACCACGTTCAGGTGGCCTTTCTGCGCGTTCTTCAGGTGGTCCTCTCCGAGGTGCATCGCGACGATCGTGCCGACCCCGGCGTCTTCGAGCTTCTCGAACATGTTGGTCGGGCCTTCGGTGCCTCCGGTCATGTCCACGAAGACCTTGCCCGCCCTGTTCTTCGGATCCCCGAAAAATACGCGCGGCCCGGCGTTGACCTTCATCGCTTGCTGGTATTCGGGTATCTCTTTCAGTATGTCTATGACCTCGGCAACCGTGTCCGGCGCTTTCGAGTCCATGAGCTTCTGCAAATACGAGACGACATGGTTGTCCGCCACCGTATGCGCGCACATCATGGGGATGTCGAGCAATCTCGCGGCGTCGACCGTGCGCGTATGGTTGGCCGGCATGACCCTGCGCTCGACCTCTTTTACCCTGTCCTTCATTATCCCTTCCGCGACATTTATCGGTACGCCGAACTTCGCCCATATGTCCGGCTGCATATTCATCACCTCATAAAAATTCGCCCATGCGCGGCCTTCCGGGTGGTGGGCCAGTATGAGGTCTATCTTCATCCCTTTCTCCCTGAGCCTGTCGGCCAGGACGACCTCGCCCACTTCCATATCGACGCCTACGATTATACGCTTGACCTCCGTAGAGCCGCTGCCGTAAAGTATCCTCGTGTCCGCGTAAGGGTTCCGCAGCCTCTCCTTGTCGAAATACTGCTTATCCTTCTCCTTCAGCGCCTCGTAATCCCTACCGGCTTTCGAGAGGACTTTCGCGACCGCATCTTTTCCGCGCGGGTCGGCGGCAATACCTTCCCTTACCACGAGATCATAGATCTTCGATAATTTCAACTCATCCTCCTGTTATTTTTGTTCTTCTATTTTTATTGCTTCGGGGGAGTTCCTTACGACAACCTGGTATGCGTACGGCGCGATCTTGCTTATATACGGGCCGGTCAGGGAACGTTCTTCGACCGACTTCACGAGGTAATCCACCTGCAATATCCCGAACAGCGTGAAGAGCAGGCTGAGGAGTAAAGCGCCCCTCAGCAATCCCGATATGAACCCGCCCCACTGGTTTATCTTGTCGGCGAACGCGAGCTTGACCACCTTCGTCACGCCGAGGGCGACTAACTTAAGACTTAACATAGACAGTAAAATTAGAATTAAAAAAGAAACCCCGTCGACAAGTTCCTGAGGCAGGGAAAAACTCGCATTGATCCTGCTCCCGAGCGGAGAGTAAAAACTCATTGAAATATACAGGGCGAAAATGACGCCTATCATCCTGAAGACCTCTTCCGATAGGCCGGTCCTGGCGCCGATATAACATGTTCTTAGCAAAAGG
This sequence comes from Candidatus Omnitrophota bacterium, assembly GCA_041651455.1. GTDB lineage: Bacteria > Omnitrophota > Gorgyraeia > Pluralincolimonadales > Pluralincolimonadaceae > UBA6215. Next base: position 54,428 of record JBAZJG010000005.1, on the reverse strand, counting down.
ATTACGGTTAAGACATCAACCCAATTTATACGCTGGACCGCTTCCGGCAAGATCATTCTCCTGATATTTGGAAGCAAGTATACCACATAGGGTTAGAAATGTCAAGGCAGGCCAAAATGCTTGACTTTTTTAATAAAAAAGGGTATATTTTCGTAAATGGCTAAGACTACCGTACTGGAGAACCTAAAAGTAAAAAATGAGGTCGCGGACAGGGTACTGCTCGTACTGAACTCTTATGATAAGCTTGAGTTCTCTCTCGACCTCAAACAGCTCTTCAAGAAGAAGCTCAGGGAGCGGTATAACAAGACGATAGACGTCGAGCTTGTCGGGATGGCCGAGATGGGCCAGACCCGCGGTAACCTTACCGGTTACCTCAAGACCCACGAGCGTATAAAGAGGCTCCTTTCCAAGAAGAAGCTTGATTCCTTCGATACTATTGTATATATCCATGACGCCGGCCTCGCCACGAGGATATTCCCCCTCTCTTATGAATTCGGCACGCCGTCAAAGGCGAGCATAAGGTTCCCCGAAGGCCGGGCGCCGGACATGCTTCTTCCGTGCATCGCCAAGAGCATCCCGCTTTTGAAGAACACGGTTATCATACTTCCGATCGACCAGTGTTTCGATTACGCCGATGTGGACATAAACGGCCTGCTGAGATCGCTTAACTCGCATACGGCTTCCATGCTGCTGACCCCGATACAGATAAACAGGGCCCTCGGGAGCCTCGGCACGGCTAAGCTCGACTCTAATAACGGCATATCCTCTTTTTACGAAAAGACCTTCGACGAAAAATTGATACCTAAATATACAAAGGGTATGACGCTCGCGAATACGTTCCAGCTATTCACCACAAAAGACAGCCTGGATAAGCTGCAGAACGCGGTCGACCTCTTCTGCTCCAAGGAGAAGAACAAGGACTTCATCGCGCACCTGAACGCGACCGAATGGAGCTTCAACAAGCTGGTCTGCGAGTCGCTCGTCCTGGAGAAGAAGGCGCTATCGAAGATACAGCTCGCAATGAGGGAATGCCTTCAGCAATACGAGATAAGCGTCGGCGGCGCCATCGCCAGGGGCTACTGGATCGACTGGGCGTCAAACATAATGACATATCTCGAATTGCTGCGCAAGCTGACCGCGCAGATATCCAAACCGGACGAGAACGGCAACTATTTCGTCAGGAGCAAGAAGATAAAACCGTCGAGCAAGCTCGAATCATGCGTATTCATCGACTGCGACACGGTCGACCTGTTCGGAAGCTACAAGAACTGCATATTCATCGCCTGCGAATGGGTAAGGATAATGAACTGCTTCGAAGGCAGCGGATCGCTCTTCTATGCCCTCAAGAAGAAGAACTTCCTGCGCAAGGAGATGAACTACAAGCTCTTCGCGCATTTCCTGAGCGGAAGGCGTAATATCGAGTTCGAATGCGATATCTACGACGATTACAGGAACCTCTACAGCGCGATGAAGAAGGTTAGCGACGATTGGCTCTACTACCACGAGGTTTTGAAAGAAAGCTACAATACTAAGTAGGCTTCTGCTGCTGTCCCGCCTCCCACGACCTTATGCACCTGGACATGTAAACGGTCATCGCCCTCTTGGCCCTGACTTCGTCCTCATAGGTCCTGATAAGCTTGGCCTTGTATATCCTGTCCAGTTTCTTCCAGATGTCTTCCATGGCCCTGACATTCTCATTGAGCCTGTTGAAATCATTAATCATTATTTCGCTGAATAACTTGCCCAGGTATATCCTGTCGCCCTTAGTATGCTCGACGTTCAATATCAGCAGGTAGACCGCCTCGATCGCGATAACGATCCATATCCAGTTGCTGAAGAACCTCGGGTAGAATTCCGACGTGAAATACATCAGCAACGCGGCCGACAGCGTGAACACGAACACGGCTTTGGCCTTCCCGGCCTTCCTGCTGTATTTAAGCTCCTCCTGCCTGTCGCTCTGGATCAACTCCTGGTGAGCGAAGTATATGTCATCCATGAGGTCGGCTTTGCGTACCGGCGAAGAGGATGCGTATCCGGCCAGGTTCTGCCTGAGCCACCTGTCAAGCCTCGCATACCCGCTGAGCTTCCACTTAAGCAGCGCCCATCCGACAAGCATCGATATGCCGAGAAGCGTATAGACGACGGATTCGGGCGATGCCGTCGCGGGGCTCGACATTATAGAGACCGCGCCGAGAACAATGCTCGCCAGCAGCATCGGTATCACCGCGTAATTCCAGAACTTGGATATCGTTATCTCCTTGAACAGCGCGACCGGCTGCGAATGCGCAAAGAGCGGCATTATTATGAACGACAGCGTCGTGCTTATGTAAAGGACCGAGAATATGAACAGCGCCTTGACCGCCAGGGATGAGAATATAAGGCCCCACATGACGAAGCCGACTCCCGTGAAGACAAGCAAGACCATCGCGTATATCATCTGCAGCTTTATGACGGACATCTTGCGGATGTCGCCGTCGGGGACTATCTCGTCGCGCCAATCCTTCAGGAAACCCAATCCCGTCTCTTTCCACCTGAGGCCGGCCAAGTACATAGCCGCAACTACGGCGAACGGCAGGAACGGTATGAACGGGCTTATCCATAACGGGACCGTCTCGGTCGACACGAACAGGTATGCGAGCGGAAGGCCTACCATGGTGCTGAAGAGCGCCGCCTTCAGTATGGCCCTCTTCTCCCCCCATATCGTCTTGAGGGGCAGGTGGCCCAGGTTCCATCCCTTCGGGCTTATGATAAAGACTGCCTTTCCCTTCAGGCCTGCGAGGAAACCGAACGCGTACGCGGGTATGACCGACGCGTAAAAGAAATGGTTCTTCGCGACAAGCTTCATGTATGCGGAGAAGGACTTCCTGAAACCGTAATGTTCCACGAGGTACGCGACGCCGGTAGCGGTTATCGCCTGGTTGAAGAGCAGGCCGAGGATACCGAAGACTATCGGGTACGGGACCGCCATGAAACCGTTTATGCCCCAGCAGATCATCAGCCACAGGTAAAGGAAGTTTATCACGAACATCAGCGGGGTCTGGTAGAAGAACGAGAACCCGAACATCAGCATGAACTTCTGCGCGACATGGACATTCCTCGAATCGAGTATGCCGCGCATGACGCGGCCTATCGCGGCGTCGGAAGAACCCATCGCCCACTTCGTCAGCGGCACGAGGCTCGTGAAATACGAGGTCTCCCTGCCCTTCCCGAAGGTCAGGTATTCTTTGTGCGAGGTCCTCAGGCCCTTTTTCCATAATGCCGTGGCAAGGAGTATGTCCTCCGATATGTAATCCTGCGGCAGGCCGCAGGCCGCGGTTATCATGTCTGTCTTTATTATCGCGCTGTGGCCGTAGAAACCGCAGGCCTGGAAGATGTTAAGCGTCCTCTGGGTCACCGAAACGAAGGTCTCCTCGTTGAAACCTATCGCCTGGGAGATCCAGGAGTAGTTCTTGTTGAATATGTATTCCGCGAACAGGACTTCGCCGAGCGACGGGTCGTCCGCGAACTCGGAAAGCGCGACGGGCAGTTTCAGGGCGTCCTCTATCCTGACCGAGCAGTTCGCGTCGAAGAAAAGGACCGTCTCGCCCTTCACGAACGGCAGCGCCTGGTTCAGCCCGCTCGGCTTGCCTTTCTTGACCGTGGAGGTGAACGGCGCGGTCTCTATAAGCTCTATGCTGTCTGTCGACGGGTTATAGCGGTGGAGCCCGCGGTCCGTTCCCTTCTCGTCGCCTTCCGGCGCCGCCCAGTATACGTCAAGGAACGGGAGCTCCTTCATGATCCTCCTCAGGGCCTCCTTGTCGGAATCGCGGGTCGCGGCGCTGTGGTAGCCCTCGTAATTCAGCAGTATCTGGACCTTATCAGAGACCATCTCCGATACCGCCTTCTCGGAGATTCCGGGATAGCAGGCCCGTGCGTATGCCGCGAAAGCGTCGCGTATCCTGTATACCTCCACGGCCGTCTTCTCGACGCACTGGACCGTCAGGTTTGCCCACTTCCTGATCTTTTCCTTCAGTTGTTCAGGGAGCCCTTCGGGCAGCTTCTTCAGGCCGAAGAGCAGCTTTAGCTGTTCCCTCGTGATATAATGCCCGAGGTCGGCGGAATTTAGCCTGCCGACAAATTCTTCCCACTGCGGCCTATAGAACCCGATCAGGTGGTTAAGCCTCGTGACCTCGGCCCCCCTGTCGCAGCCGTTCAGCTCGTCGAACGAGAAGCTTACCGGCTCATTGAAAGCCGTTACCATTGCCGTGAAGGTCGGCAGGTCGTTCCAGGAGCATGCCTTCGGCATCTCCATAAGCCAGCTGTTTACGTACAGGCGCATCCTTTCGGAGGCCTCTTCGGCACGCGGCTGTGAGGATAGCTTCGGCACCGCGTTCTTTTCCGAATAAACCAGCCCATCCCTCTCCGCGGCACTGATGACATAATAATCGTAGAGTTCCGTTATCATGGAATTCCAATATGATTTCCAAAACGCTTCGGACGGAGTGATGATCTGCCCGAAGCACCGCCTGGATGCCTCGAACTTCCTCCTCATCTGGGCCCATGATATGACCTGGCCGATGCCTTCCCTCTTGCCGCGGTAAAACCCTATCAACGCTATTATGATATAAAAGAGCGAGAAGAAGCTCGACAGTATGAACGTGAAGGTGAGCAGCAGCGCGCTCACGTTGATGAACAGGCCCCATCCGGCGCTCACGAACGTGAGTTTGCTTATGATCCTGACGGTCCAGATTATCACGAATATGCTGAAGAGGCCCCAGAGATAAGAAGCCGAGCCGAACATTATCCAGAACAGCCTGATCGAGCGCCTGAGCTCCTTGCTCCCGGCCGCATCCCTCAGCGCGGGCCTGTAATCGCCGAGTGTCCGCCTCTTGAAGGCCATAGTTATGATGAGGCCGATAAATATCAGGGCCGTTACCTCGACAAAGGTGGCTCCTATCGGGCCCATCGCACCGGAGAGGCGTTGGGCGAACGGTATCCGTTTCAGGGCTATCGCTACGCCGCCCAGAGTCACTGCCGCGAACATCGGCACGAGAAATTCCCAGAAGCGCCTAAGGTTCCAGACGAACTGCGGAACGCCGGCCTTATCAGGGAACGTCTTGAGCCATATGTAGCTCTTGTATGACTTCACGTCCGCGGCGGCATCCTTGCCCGCCCTTGACGCGAGCCAGGAGAGTTTTTGCTCGGCGGTCTTTCCTGCCAGCTGGGAGAATGAGGCGATGAAACCTGGCCTCTTTCCTTCAAAGAGCTCGCTCATGTCATCATACGTGAATATATATTCCTTAGTGAGCCCGAGCTTCCTGTCATAACCAGGCCTTAAGGCCTCGAGGAAAGCGAGAGTATCGCCGCGTATCTCGCGCAATATATCGCCTTTCCTGCCTTCGTCAAGGAGCCCGAGCGACTTATCGAGCAGGTAATTCCTGAACCCGGTGACGGCGGCCCTGAATTCCATCGATTCGTCGAATACCAGCCTGAAGAGGACTATCACCGACAGGTCGTCCCTGCCGGGCCTGCCTGCGGCAATGTTGACGGAATGCCCGTTCTTCTTAGACCATTCCCCGAACTCTTTCGCTTCAACTGCGAACAGGTTGCTTAAATTTATATCCTCCCTTCCGATCCGGCACGCGATCCTGTCCAGCAGGACATTTACGCTTGCCGTATGTCCGGCAGGGTCGGCCCCGAAACCGCGAAGGCATTCCTCGATCCTGGGCCTGAAGACCTTTTCGGATGCGGCGAAGAGTTCCGATACCGGCTCATGTCCTTCATAAACCCTTATACAGGCGGCTTTCAGCTCTTCAGGTACCGAGAGCCGCGCAAGCACTTCCCTGCTGAACGGCCGCGATGCCGCACGCGCGACAGCCATCCTGGACCTCTTACCTGCCTTAAGCCTGCTGCGCGAGACATACCCGGCCAGGAAGAAGAGGCCTGCCACAAACGCGAAGAAAGCTAGCGGCTTCTGCCATTTTATAGACCTCATCAGGTATATCGAACTGCTTTCGATATGCTCTTTCTTGAACTTATATACGCCGTTATCGTCGAACTCGTAATCAGAGCGTATCCAGTGCTCTATATCGAACGGCCTCCTCTCGAGGAAAGTCTGGGTCTGCCATCCGTTACGGTGGTAGATGCTCGCATCGCCGATAAAGACCGCAACGATCTGGGTGCCCGGCTGCGTGCCCTCGGGTTGTGTGCCGGGCCTGAAATCCCTTTCTATCTTTATCGGCCTCAGGTATGAATACGGGACGAGCGGGTCATAATATTCAGTCTGCCTGCCGCCCTGCACCGGCAGTATGTTCATGAGGCGCAGGATTATGAAACGGCGTTCGAGGACTATCAGCTGGCCGCTGAGCGAATGCACGTCATAGAACGCGTAATCGGAATTCAACACGCCGTATTTCACTCCCCTTATCAGGGGACCGTCCGGAAGCTTGAACGGCGGCGCTTCCGTCTCATAAGGCACCTTTACCCCGGGATGACTGAAGACGCTGCGCGGATATTCGACTGTGCCGGAGAAATATTTGATCTCGCCTATACGCCCGTTCGGCTTTATGACGTGATAGCCGGGCATTGTGCCGAACGGCGCCTCCGCGACGTTCTCAAGCGCCTCTTCCAGTATCTTGCGTTTCACGATCTTGCCGCATTCGGACTTCAGGCGCTCTCGCAGCTCGCCGGTGCCGAGGCCTTCCTTATACCATTCATATACTACGGTATCCTCTTTCTTGGCTATAGCACGGGTGCGGGCCTCGCCCCTTTCGTCCTTCCACGACTCGATAAGCGTGTCCCTGCCGAATATATTTCGCTTGAGCTTCAGCGCGCTGCCGCTGTGGAGCGTCGTCTCGTCCCCGAGCATGACAAACTTGACATTCAAGAGCTCCCTGCCGAGAACGTCGTCGGGTATCATGTAGCTGACCGTCGTTATGGCCACCGTATTCGTGAAATGCGGCAGGCCGTCCTCGCCGGTCACCATCCTGAATATCCTCTTCTTCATCTGGGGCAGCAGCGTATCGGCGTTGATACCGAGCGGCGCCATCCTTTCTATATATCCGGGAGGCAGTACGGAATCCGCGCGGACAGAGCTGTCGACATCGCTTATCGAGACCAATTCACCGGCAAGGTTGAAGGTGAGCGTCTTCGAAGGTATATCGGCCTCGGCTATCCAGTCAACGGGGACCTCCATCGTACCGCCGCGCACTATGAGCCTTTGCCGGCCTAAACTGTCGCCCGGTTCATAGAACACAAAATAGGGCGCCTCCCCGGCCGCGGCAGGGTCGCCGGTCAGGTTGTTCGTGACCTCGTTCTCTTCCAGCATAAGGATATCGCTGATCCTGCCCACCTTCTCCGCGCCGAGCCTGTTCAATATCAGCAGCGCGGCCGTTTCCCTTTCTTCTTCCGGCAGCGATGTCAGGGACTTCACGAGCGAATCCTTGAAAGTCAAGATCTTGCCTGTCGTCTTGTACCTGCGGACCCACGCAAGGCCCTGCGTCAGGTTATCGAGGTTCGTGTTCTCCCCTGTCAGGACCTTTCCGGGCCGCTCGAGAAATACCTCTTTCACGACCTCATGGTTGGCGCCGTACTTGACTATAGTAATTATATTCTTCACCATCTGGGCCGATATATCGCCTTCAGGCGTGTAATATTCTATCTTCTTTGTATACCTGGCTTTCCCGTCCTCGAATATTATCCTGCCGTCCTCGTCCCTATCGAATATATGCACCTCCGAAACGAAATACTTCTTGTCGGGCGTATACCCTTTGAATATGCTCTCGGATATATCGGACACCCAATCCCCGTTCTCGTCCGTGCGGTATGTGTGGCTGCCGACTACCTGCAGGGTCTCCTTGTCGTACTCGAGATCGGTCCTTATTTCGGACCTGACCTCCTTAGTTAGCGGGTCGATATCGATTTTCCCGGAATATATCGTCTCGAGATTTCCCGCCATATCATAGACCTCGACGTATAATATGCGTCCGGTCGCCTCGTTTATGACCTTTAGCCATACGCGGCCGTATGAATCGCGCAGGTCCCGCCCGAGTTGGTCCTTACCCAGGATCGATTCGTAGGTCCTCAGGCTGTTCTCCGCTCTTGCCTTTGCCGACGCAAAATCCCCGAACCTCTTTTCGGCAGCTTTTACACCATAATAGATAACATGTATGAACCCGTTCTCGTCGTACCAGGCGAGCTCTCCGGCCAACCGGTCGTATTGTTCCACGAGCTCGAGGCGTGTCTGCGCATCCTTCTCTGATTTGATGCGCTTCAACAAGCTCATGAGCCTTCTCTTGAATTCCGCGGTCTCGGACGCGATCATATCTTCCCCGAGGTATATCCAAAGCGGCTGCGTCGGTGAAGGGCCGCTTCCGGTAAACTGTTCACGCGGCTTTATGACCATGCCTTTTATGAGCCCGATCTCGTATTTGACGGCGTTAGTTTTCGATGCCTCTCCTATGCGCCAGTTAGTAAGACTGAACCTCGTTCCCATGATTATCTCGCGTCCGCTGGCTACGGAGACACCACCGACACGCAGCCTCCTCGTCTCATCGAGGCCGAGGACCCTTGCGTAATACATACCTCTCTCCTGTACGGCAAGCATCCCTTTTTCATCAGGTATGATGCCAGCAGAGACCAGGTCCAGCCTCTCCCAGTCCTTCGCCTTTATATACCTCCTGAACTCATCCTCGCTTATCGGGACTTTAGAGACAAGGCCGGGAAGGTCATCTATCGCTTCGTAATAGTTCGTTATATTCATCTCGTCGTCCACTTCGAGCGCGGTGAAATACCTTGCTATAAGATGGCCCTCGGGAAGGCCGCGGGAGGACTGGAATTGGGCTTTTGCGCTCTTGAGATCGGCCCTGTTCTCTTCAGGGATGTCGCTCTCGGACGCAAACTGCCTGATTATGTTGTAATCGCCGTCTATCTCGAAGGCATAATACGGCTTATACTGCCCGTCTAGATACAAATTGTATTTCGGGGCCATCCTCCATTTTATGCCGGTTGGCTCGTCAAAATAGGCATATTCCGATTGCACGGCTTTCCTTGTCGCTTCCGGAAGGTCCTGGAATCTTTTGTAGAAAACCTTATAATTCCCGTCAACGCCGATCACGTCATAGTCCCGCGACGCCGTATCCAGCACGCCGTCGAACCAGCAATTGTAGCTTGTCATCAGGACGGCTATCACTCTCCTTCTCGCAATAGTCGCATCCTTATTGACCTGGTCGTAAAGGACCTTATAATACACGATCGGCTTCCTCATCGCCTCTTCCCTTGCCGCTTCCTGCTGGGCAATGAGCTCTGCTTCGGATATGATCTTCTCCGGTTCGGGGATAACGAAAGCTTTTTCGGGCTTTATGACCTCACCCGTATCGGACATCCATTCCGCGGAGTCCTTCAGCGCATCACGCAGCCCTAACCCTTCAAGCGCGAACGGATTGAATCCCGATAATGGGAATGACGCCCATGTCGCCGATATATCCGCATCTCCCTGCGGCGTCAGCCAGTTGTCGAACGGATAACGCCTAATCCCTTTCTCCGAGGCATAAGGCAGTGACGCCGACTTCCCTGTGCGCGCTGCCATCCTCCCTAGGTTATCGAGATAACGCCGCGCGTCTTCGATCAGCTTGGCCGAATACTCGGCATCTCCTTTCTCTTTCGCGTGCCTTGCCATTACCAGATATGCCAGCACCGCCTGGGAAGTGAACTCGGGGCTCAGGACTGGTTTCCTGCCTGGCCTGCCGAATTTGTCGGTAAAATCGAATCCTTCTAGGTCTTTTATCGTGACGCCGGACGGATGGAGATAATCTACTTTGACCTTGGCCGCATCAAGGCTGTCCAGGATCCTGCGGCTTGTGCCGGCCCCGCCGAACCGGACCTTGCCTTCTGAATCGAGCAGCTCAGGGCCGAGTATTATGATAGCGAGCGCGTTCGCGTCTGTTGCATACAACGGGTTCATCTGATCATCCGATGTGCCTGCGATAAAATAACCCGCTTCTATGTCATATACACCGCTTTCCGCAAGCCATTTGAGCACATCGGACGCGGCAACCGCATACTTATTCTCCTTTGTGATATCGGAAAGCATCACGAACAGCGCATAGCAATCGAGGTTCTCCTCTGTCGACTTGGCTTTATATTCCGCGTTGCCCTGGAAGGGGTTCTTTCTTATCCCGCCGTCATCCGTCTGCAGTTTTAGCAGGAAATCTGCGCGCCTCTTTGCTGCCGTAAGCCACTTTTCGTCGCCGGTTGCCTTGTATTCCCTTATGAAACTTATGCCCCAGTACGCGTTTGGCCCGGCAGTTACCAAAGGGTCCTCGCTAAACCCGGTCCGGACGTTGAAGCAGTTAGGTATATCCCTCGTCTCTCCCCTCTGCCTGAATATCTCCGCGGCGGCCTGCGACCTGTCGTTTGATCCCGCAATTATGAGGTTCTGGTGCGCAACCGCCTGCGCGTACGTATAAGACAGGTCGGCAAAAGGGTTCTTTTGCCCGCTCTTTGATATGATTGTAGGCACCAGCCCGGTCTCCGGGTTGGTCCATTCCAATATGAAGGATATCAATTCTCCGGCATTTAAAGCCGAATCGCGCTGCCGCGCATGGTCGAGCGGGTTATCTGTACGCGCGGCACCGGCTGCGATCGGTTGCTGTGTGCCGGCCGCGTCCCGTACATCCGCGGAACGGTGCATACACGAGCGCGCCGTGATGAAGATGGCCGCGACCGCTACCAGCACTATGGCTATTTTTTTGCCGCTCTTTGACATATTCCCGCTCATTTTGTGACGAATGTTACGTATGATTCTATGCCTTTTGAAGTATATCTTATCAGATAACGGTCCAGTTCGTTCATAAATTTCATCATCCTGTAGAATGCCTGTATCTTCTTTATCTTGTTGTTAAGTATCGTCTCTTTTAGCTCCCTCTGCCTGATCAGGGCCGTGTTCCCTGCCGCCTCTTCCATACGCATCTTCTCGGCCATCTCGTTTTCCAGCACCGTTTCGTTCTTCTCGTAGTTGGCGTAATCGGCCACGGCCACCTGGTAATCGGTAAACCTCCTCAACGCGTCCTGGACAACGTTTTTCGTATATGACTTCGACCTTAATGCCGCGACCTTCTCGCTTATCGCCGCAATCCTCGCCTTAGTCCCGGTGGCGGGATTGAATATCTGGTCTATGGAGTTCAGCGAGAAAAACTCCGACATGTTGTCATAACGCGAGAAGGCGGCTTCATCCCTCATTATTAGTCCCATGAAATCCGTAAGGTATATGTACTCGAGGTTGACCGCGAGCGTCTTTACCTGTTTTGATATAGCTTGGGTATCAAGCCTGGCCATGTCGAGTTTGATCTCCGCGCGCTTGAGCAGATCATCCTGCAGCAGTCCCTGGAGCGCCTGCCTCGCGGATGTAAGCTCGTCCAACAGCCTCTGCTTGATCTCGAAATCTTCCGTAAGCGCGACGCGCCGGGCGGACTTGTCGTAAACCTCGGTGTTCACGACCGAAAACCTCGGGTCGAGGCCTCCGACGGCAATGCCGAGGCTGTTCCTGTGCCCTTCGGTATACCTGTTGGTGTCGATGTACTTCTGCAGAAGGCTCTCTACGAACTCCCTCTGCTTCAGCAGGTCCACATGCGCTATCGCTTTCGCCTTGAAAAGCTCTTCCATTTCCGCCAGGACCGTCTTCTGCCTCTCGTATTCCTTGCGGACTTCCGAGGTCTCCGCGAGCGAACCGAGGTAGCCCGAGTAGGCATCCGCGACCTTCAGGGTCAGGTCGAACTTCGCCTGCTCGAGGTCCTTTTCGGCAAGCTCGATCCTGCGCTGCTGGACTTTCACCATATATTTGTTCACGAGGTCAATGTCGGCGGTCGCGACGATCCCCGCGGTCTTGACCCTCTTTGTCTCATTCCAGCCCTTGTTATCTATTATATAGGAATCCCCTCCGATATCGCCCTTTATCCTCACCGTCTTGTAATAATCCAATGTTTCCTTCTCGAGCTTGAGGCTCTCCTCGTATTTCCTTATTTCGCGGCTGTTCTGCATGGCAAGGTCTATCGCTTCCTGCAATCCGGCCAGCAATATCCTTTCGCTGCCTTCGGGTTCCGCATCTTTCTCCACTACCAGCAGCTCCCTCGCATTGTGGTAATAGTTGTCAAGGACGGCTTCCTCATAGCTCATCTGCGCTACTATGAAATCCAGCTTGGAATCAACCATCTGCTTCTTTGTCCGGCCGCCGAACCGGTAAAGTTCCTCGGTTATCCTGTACTGCGATTCCATATTCTCCTTCTTGCTGCGCAGGTCTTCAAGGAGCGCTTTCGATGAATCGTAGGAGGTCTTGACGGATAACCTCTCTTTTTCATAAGCATCCATGCTCTTCAAATACTCGATCTCCGACTTGATGCGGGTCCTCGCCGCCTCAGACCTGGCTATCTTTTCCCTGCGGTCGCCCCACGGCACGGAGACGCTGAAAGACACCTGCCTGTCGGGATCATGCCATCCCTTATATTCCATGCCCTTCGTCTCGCATTTTACCTGGAGCAGCGCCCCATCATACGCGACGGCCCGCGCCTCTTCCGCCCTGTTCTTTTCGACGGCGCTCAGGGCTTGTTTTACCGGCGCCTTACCGTCGAAATACGGCGCCACCTTGGACCGGATCAGCGCCATGAACCCTGAGAGCCCTTCGTCCTCCCCGAACGCCGGGAGCTCCTTTACGCTTATCGTCTCGTTGAGCGGTATGCCGGTCCATTTCTTGAGGCTATACTCGACGACCGCCAGCGAGAACTCGGCATCCGCCATCATCCTGTCCAGCTCCATCTGCTGCAGGACCAGCGGCAGTATATCCGAATTACTATATTTGGGGCCCTTGCCTTCCATATTTTCCAGCATATCGCGTATTATGTCGTCTTTTATCCCCTTGATCTCGTTCAGCCATTTTAAGGTATTCTTGCTCCTTAATATGAACAGGTAGTTCTTTATTATCTCATCCGCGACCACGTTCTGCAGCGCGGCGCCCTCGTACCTGATTTCTTCCATGCTGGCCTTCGCTGCCCTGATGGCCTGCCCGTTCTTGAAGTTAAAGAGCTGCCCTTCAAGCGCAACGTAAGCCCTCGTAGCCTGCGACGGCACGCCGTCTATGTTCGCGTTCTCAAGTATGGCCGCACCGGTGATCTTCGGGAAATATCCGGCCTTTGTCGCGTTGATCCTGACGTTTTCCATCCTCATCTTCTTCTCGGATATCTGTTTGACGGTCAGGATGTCACTCCTCTCGCCCCTCGCAAGCAGGTCTTCCAAGCTCATATCCTGGTATTGAGGGCTGGTCTGTTCGGGTTTCAGCTCGACACCTTTAAGGTTCGAGAGCATGACCGTATAATCGACGAGCGCCTGTTGCATCGCATACTTGGCCTTATAGAGATTATCGTTCATCCTTATTATCTCGATGACCGGCAAGGAGAGGCGTTCCCTGAACATCCTCAACATGTCTTCCGTCTTCGTTATGTATTCCCTGTAATTATCTATTAGGCCGCTTAGTTCGGCCAGTTTGCCGTTCGCTATTAAATCCGAATACTCAAGGTCCTCTTCTGCTTTCAATACCTCCAACCTCGCTATCTGCGAATTAATCTTGCTTACATCATTGAGGCCTCCGGTATAGCCAAAGTCGGTTATATGCAACTCCACTCCCGTATCAGTTATCACTTTCTTCTGGAGTTTCGTGAACCTGCCCTCGGCGATGCCGAGGATCGTCGCGGAAGAAAATTTCAATAAGGGAGACGCGCTGATCCGGGAGGCCACGTCCGCAGCCTCACCCCTTTTCTTATATATGTCGAGGGTGTAATCCGCCGGCCTTATCAACGGGTTTTCATAGAAGGCGATGTCATTGTTGATATTATCAGGCAGTTCCTCGACGGTTATATCGATATCTTCCCTGTTCTCCAGACCGAGAAGCCCGCGGAGGTCTCTTCTCGTATTGATGAGCGTATTCAGCGCGCCTAACTTCTCTTCCGTGACCACGGCAAGATAGTTCCTTATCTCGAGTTTTTCGACGTCCGTATATTCATTGCTGTTTTCGACCATCTTCAGGACCTTCTCGACTGTCTCGATGTTATCGCAGCTGGACCTGTAATTCTCCTGGGCCCTTGCGACGGCGTAATATACGGTGATGAGCTCACGGCTCCTTTCGGAAACCGCCTGCTTCAATTCGAGCATGCTAGCTTCGTACCCTTTCCTGTCCTTAAGGATATGGTTGAAGCTGTTTGAGGTCACGGCGAATTCTATGATAACCTGCTGTTCAAAGAACATCTCTTTTTGCTGGTCAAGTTTCGTGAAGATATCGACCGGCTTGACTATACTGACGCCGACGCTGAGCTTCGGCATGAATGTATCGAGTTTCCTTGCTTTTATCTCGAGGAGGGACGCATCGCATGCGAGTCTGCTTATCTGTATTTCGGGGTCTACTTCATACATCCTGTTCAGCGCGGCTTCAAGCGAAAGCTTATTGTAATCTAATTCCCCGGGGCACGACATCGACGGAAACGACATCGCGAGCGCGATGGATAATGATATAATATATTTCTTACAATTTTGGCTTAGCATGACCCCTTTAATAGTTAGGTAATGCTACTTATTTGCCCTTAGGCCCTGTGAATGCATCTTAAGCCACGCGTCGACATCCTGCTTATTGAACAGATATTTCCTGAGCACCTTTACGTGCGGGAAACTCTGTTCCCGTATAAGTTTACGGATACTGCCCTCGCTAAGGCTTAAGTAATTCACGACCTCTTCCATAGTTATGTATTTCGCGCCTATGTCCATATAGACTCTCCTTCCTCCATATTTCGTATATAATTGTATTACGCGTACGGAAGGTCGTCAAGGATTTTTTAAGGAAAAACTAAAAAATAGGCGGGAACTCAATCTGCAGTCTTTTCGATATCTCTCTGGTTTCCGTTCTCGTCGAAACTCGCCTTAGACCCTTCGGATATCAGGTATTTAAGCGTGCCGGATTCGCGTATACCGACAACTGCTCCTTTAGGACAGTCGATATTGCCTATCCTGTGGTCTTTGGACAGCGTAGCATTCTGCAGGCTTCCGGACTCATAAAAATCAACTTTCGTTCCCTTCGCGCAGGGTATGCTGTTTATCTCCCTGTCGGAGCTGAGGGTCGCATACTGCAGCTTGCCGTTCTCATACAGGCCGGCGACCGTGCCCTTTGCGCAAGGAATGCCGAAGACCTGCTGGTCTGCCGCAAGAGTCGTGAACTGGAGTTTACCCGACTGGTAAAAACCGGCCTTCGCGCCTTTTGCGCATGCGATGCCGTCGATTTCCTGTTCGTAAGACAGCGTAGCGTACTGGAGCTTTCCGGTATTATAAAACCCGATCGTCGAACCCTTCGCGCATGATATCCCCTGGACCTCGCTTACGTTCGCAAGGACAGCCCAGTCAAGTTTACCGTTCTCATAAAAACTCGCGCTCGGACCGTTCGCGCAGGTAATGCCCATTATTTCGGTAGGCGCAACGAGGTATGCGCTCTTTATGCCGCCCGTCTCATAAAAAAGAAGGTAGGTGCCTTTCGCGAACATTATGCCCTGCACGCATGAGTCATCTGATAATATCCCGTGCCGCAGTTTCCCCGATTCATAAAAACCCGCTATTGAGCCCTTAGCGCACGGTATCCCCTGCACCTGCTGGTCCTTGCCGAGCGTGGCATACCGGAGTTTTCCCGACTCATAGAAACCCGCCTTTGAGCCATTCGCACAGAGAAGGCCGCCGATCTCTTCGTCACCGGCGACCATGATGTAGTCAAGCTTCCCGTTCTTGGTAAAATATACCGAGGTCCCCTTTCTTACGTCCACCCCGAGCACCTGCTGGTCGGCGGCGAGGTATACATAATCGATCCTTCCGGAGCCGTCGAAATAAACGGACGTTCGTTTAGCGAACCTGATGCCCCCGACCTGCTGGTCGGCGCCGAGGCTCGCGAATTGCAGCCTGCCGGATTCGTCGAAATACACCGTAGTGCCTTTTGTGAAGCCGATGTTCTGGATCGTCTCGGGTTTCTTGAGGACCCTTTCGCGGACCAGGACTTCCGCGGGCAGGAACGCCGCAACGGCGACGAATGCGGCTAACGCTATAATTGTACGACGCAATTTCTTCCTTTGTCCTTTGCCTTATAGAGCGCCATATCGACCCGCTTCAGGAAGTCATCCGGGAATATGTCCCTCTTTATGTCGTCCTCGGTAAGTGTCGTGACGCCTATACTTACGGTGACCCTTAGCTTCTTGTCCTCATACTCGACGATCACGTCCTCGGCGATCTTCTTGCGCACCCTTTCGGCAAGTATGTATATTCCCTCCTTGTCGGTCTCGGCCGCGAGCACGACGAGCTCCTCGCCGCCGTACCTTGACGCGACATCGGATTCCCTGAGGCTCGACTTCAGCATATCGGATATCTTGATAAGCACCTCATCGCCGACCTGGTGCCCGTAGTTGTCGTTGAACGACTTAAAATGGTCGATGTCGAGCATCATCAGCGACAGGCGGACCCTGTACCTCTTCGACCTGTAGACCTCCGCCTTAAGCGTCTCAAGGAAATACGAATGCGTATAGAGATGCGTAAGCTCGTCGGTTATCGCCCGCTCCCTTTGCTTTTTGAGCTCGACCGTCATCGCGTTGAACGACCTCGCGAGCTCGCCGATCTCGTCATCCGTCTTTATGTCTATCTTATATCCGAGGTCGCCCTCGGCGACTATCTTCGTACCTACAAGAAGTTTCCTGACCGAGATGAGCATGCTGTTCGACAACACGAGGCCTATCGCGATGGCAACCATTATGCTCAGGACCAGCAGGATCATCGATTGGCTCCTCATCTTCGCCACGCCGTAAAGGGCCTCCCTTGCCGGCTGCTTAACGACCACGGACCCGGTAACCATCCCGGTAAGCGGCATGTATGAGCTTAGCATGTTCCCGTAATTTACGCTGCCCGTCCTGCCTTCAAGCGCGAGCTTTACGGTCCTGTCATTGCCGACGTTGCCCGTCTTCACTTCTCCGGACCTGTAGACCAGTTCGCCCTTCCTGTCCGTCACCACTATCATGCCCTTCTCCCCGACCTTGGTCCCGTCGAGGGTCGGCCAGAGGCTGCGAAGTTTGACGGCAGTCACAAGCACGCCTATCCTCCTGCCGAAGCTGTCGTAATCGAATATCGGCGCCGCTATGGTTATCAGCGGCTGTCCGTCGGAGGAAAAATATATGTCCGATATGTAGCTCTTGCTCTTGGTCTTCAGGAAAAGATCGCTGCCGGACATGTCCTTGTTCTGGTCTGCGGGATTGCGCGAGGATATCATTATGCCCTGGTCGTTGAGGACCGCCACGGGGTCCAGGCGCTCATGCTCCGATATGACCTCGTACATCATCTTGTCTATCTGGAAAAGGTCGAGGTCTTTTATCCCGGGCATCAGGGTCATCAGTTCAACGGAGGATTTGGCCCCCTGTATAAAATTTTCTATCTTGCTGCGGACATTCTCGCACGCGGTCAGGTTCCTCTTGAGGACCGCGTCCTCGAGCGACCTCTGGCCCTGGTATATCAGTATGATGCCGCTGAGGAATGTCGTAACGGTGACGAGCAGGATGAATATGAGGATGAACCTGAAGTTTATGCTTGAGGTAAAAGGGATCTTCTCTCTTGTGCTGCTAAGCGGGACTTCTGCCAATTGGATCCCCCTGTTAAAGAGAAGCTACTTTTTAAGGATCTCCTTGAACTTCTGCGTCAGCGCGGGGACTACCTCAAACAGGTCCCCGACGATCCCGTAGGTCGCCACGGAGAATATAGGCGCCTGGGGGTCTTTATTGACCGCGATTATGATCTCCGAGGAAGACATCCCGGCAAGATGCTGTATCTGCCCCGAGATGCCGCACGCTATGTATATCTTGGGACAAACGGTCTTGCCCGTTTGGCCCACCTGGTGCGAGTAAGGTATCCACTCGGCGTCTACCGCCGAACGCGAGGCGCCCACGGCGCCCCCGAGCACTTTCGCGAGTTCCTCTATTACCTTGAAGTTTTCGGCCTTTCCGAGCCCCCTGCCTCCGGAGACGATTATGTCCGCCTCGGTAAGGTTGACCGTGGCCGACAGCTCTTCCACGACGTTCGTTATCTTCGTGCGTGAGTCGTAAATGTTGCCCGGGTAATCCTTCTTGATAACCTGGCCTTTTTTCGCCTTGTCCACGGCGGCTTCCTTAAAGACCTTGTGGCGCACCGTTGCCATCTGCGGCCGGTAGTTCTCGCAGAGGATCGTGGCCATTATATTGCCTCCGAACGCCGGACGGGTCTGCAATAATAATCTCTTCTGTTTGTCTATCGCGAGGCCTGTGCAGTCGGCCGTGAGGCCCGTGTATATCTTCACGGCGATGCGCGACGCGAGGGACCTTCCTATCGATGTAGCCCCGTACAACAGTATCTCGGGCTTGAACTCCTTCACGAGCTCTACAATTATGTTCGTGTAGGGCTCGTCCTGGTAATCCTTGAGCTTCGGGCTTTCGACAAGGTAGACCTTGTCCGCGCCGCGGGAGAAAAGCTCGTCCGCCTGGCTGGCTACGTTATCGCCGACCAGTACCGCCGCAAGCTCCACACCGAGGTCGTTAGCTAGTTCCCTGCCCTTCCCGAGGAGCTCGAACGCTACGCTCTGGACTTTGCCTTTTTTCTGTTCGGCAAAGACCCATACGCCCTTATAGTCGTCGAGCCGCACCTTCGGCTGGACTTTGCATACGGTCTTCTCGATCGCGTTGAACTTGCATGCCTCGACGCACGCGCCGCAGAGCGTGCATTTAACGAAATCTATTACTGCGAGCTTGCCCTTCTTGGCCTGCGCGTCATCCTTCATAGATATCGCGCCGAACGGGCACGCCTTCACGCAGAGCGTGCAGCCCGTGCATTTATCCGCGAGTATCTGTATCGAACATTCCCTTGAATTATTATCAGCCATTTTATGTCTTGCTCACTGATATGACTACATCCTTGATGGAATCCGCCAGCTTGCCGACTATCTCCGGGACCTCCCCCTGGAGCATCTGGCCGCCCGTCCTCTTCGGCGGGGAAAATATCTTGTTGACCACGGTAGGCGATCCCTTAAGGCCGAGCCTATCCGGGTCCGCGTCTATGTCCTTCGCGCATATGACCGCTGCCTTCGACTGTTTCGCTTTTATCTTCCCTTTCAGGGACGGGAGGCGCGGGATATTTATCTCTTTTACGACCGTTATCAGGCAGGGCAGCGGCGTCTCTATGACCTCGTAACCCTCCTCGGTCATCCTCTCGAAACGCGCGGAACCTTCCTTGATCTCTTCGGTCTTCTTGACATAAGTCACCTGCGGGATGTCAAGCGTGGCGGCGATGCCGGGGCCAACCTGGGCCGTATCGCCGTCTATCGCCTGTTTGCCGCATATTATAAGGTCGAACTTCCCGAGCTTCTGTATGCCCTTGGCAAGGGTATAGCTCGTCGCCCAGGTGTCGGAACCCGCGAACGCGCGGTCGCACATCAGCACCATCTCGTCTACGCCCATCGATACCGCCTCGCGCAGCGCCTCCTCGGCCTGCTGCGGGCCCATCGAAAGCACCGTTACCTTCGTCGTGGCGGCGCCGGCCTTTTCCTTTATCCTGAGCGCCTCTTCTATCGCGTACATGTCGAACGGGTTGACTATCGACTGGACGCCCTCGCGCATCAGCGTGTTCGTCTCGGGGTTTATCCTGATGTCCTGCGTATCGGGGACCTGTTTTATGCAGACGATTATGTTCATTTCTTCAGCTGCTCTTTCAGCACTTCAAGCGCTATTATGTTGCGCTGTATCTGGTTCGTGCCTTCGTATATCTGGGTTATCTTCGCGTCGCGCATATACTTCTCTACCGGGTAATCGCGCATGTAACCGTAACCGCCGAGGACCTGTATCGCGTCGGTCGTGACCTTCATCGCCGTATCGGACGCGAACAATTTCACCATTGCCGATTCCTTCGAGACATCCCTTGCGCCGGAATCGACCATCCTCGCGGTGGCGTAAGTCAACGCGCGCGCCGCCTCTACCTGCGTGGCCATGTCCGCGAGCATGAACTGGAGGCCCTGGAACGACGATATCGTCTTGCCGAACTGTTTGCGTTCGCGCGAATACTTGACCGCGTGGTCCAATGCGCCCTGCGCAATGCCCACGGCCTGCGCCGCGACACCCGGGCGCGACTTGTCGAAGGTCTTCATGGCGACTATAAAACCCATGCCTTCGCGGCCGAGCAGGTTATCCTTATGGACCTTGCATTCGTTGAATATGAGCTCGCGCGTCGCCGAGGCGCGGATCCCGAGTTTCTTCTCTTTCTTGCCGAAATCAAAACCGGGAGTCCCCTTCTCGACTATAAAGAAGCTTGCCCCGCGAGCGCCCTTATCCCTGTCGGTCATCGCGATGACCGTATATATCTCCGCTTCCCCGCCGTTGGTTATCCACTGCTTCACGCCGTTCAGCACGTAATAGTCGCCCTCTTTCCTTGCTGTCGTGGCGATGGCGCCGGCGTCCGAGCCCGCCCCCGCTTCGGTCAGGGCAAAAGCCGCGAGCTTCCTGCCGCTCGCAATCTCCGGCAGGTATTTCTGCTTCTGCGCGTCATTGCCGAACAGTATTATAGGGTAAGTGCCGAGCGCAGTCGCCGCGAAGCATATAGCTATGCCGCCGCACGCGCGGGAGAGCTCCTCGGTCACGAGGCAGAGTTCCATCGCGCCGCCGCCGAGGCCGCCGTACTTCTCCTCTATATATACGCCGCAGAGGTCGGATTCGGCCATGACCTTCATTATCTCCCACGGGAACGTCTCTTTCTCGTCATGCTCGGCCGCTACCGGAGCTATCTTCTCTTTCGCGATCTTGCGCGCGAGATCGCGCACCATTATCTGCTGTTCGGTTAAAAGGTAATCCATTTTTTTACTCCATAATTGTTAAGGCAGGAATTTCTTGACGGCGACGCACGCATTGTGCCCGCCAAAGCCGAAGGCGTTGGATATCGCGACGTTGACCTTGACCTTCCTTGCCTTATTCGGTACATAATCGAGATCGCAGGCCGGGTCGGGCGTCTCGTAATTTATGGTCGGAGGCACGATATCCTCCTTTATCGCCATGACGCAGGCGGCGAATTCCACGCCGCCGGCCGCGCCGAGGCAGTGGCCCGTCATTGATTTCGTCGAGCTGACCGGTATCTTGTATGCCAGTTCGCCGAAGACCTTCTTTATCGCGAGCGTCTCTATCTTGTCGTTAAGTTCCGTGGAAGTCCCGTGGGCATTTATGTAGGAGACGTCCCCAAGATCCAACCCGCCGTCCTTAAGCGCGAGTTTCATGCACATCGCCGCGCCTTCGCCGTTCGGGTCAGGGGCCGTCATATGATAGGCATCGCCCGACATCCCGTATCCGGCGACCTCGGCGTATATCTTCGCGCCGCGCTTCTGCGCATGCTCTAGAGATTCGAGCACCGCTATACCGCAGCCCTCGCCGATGACGAAACCGTCCCTGTTCTTGTCGAACGGCCTGCTCGCGTGTTCCGGGTCGTTATTCCTCTTCGAAAGGGCGGTCAGCGCGCAAAAACCGCCAACGCCCGTAGGTACGACCGCCGCCTCCGTTCCTCCGGCGATCATTACATCGGCATACCCGTGCTGGATAAGCCTCAGGGCTTCCCCTATCGAATGGTTACCCGTCGCGCATGCCGTCGCAACGCACGAGTTCGGGCCTTTGAGCCCGAACTGTATGGATATCTGGCCGGGGGCCATATTGACTATAAGCATGGGGATCAGAAGAGGGGCGAGCCTTCCGGGGCCTTTCTCCTTCCAGACGAGGGTCTGGTCCTGGATGACCTTGAGGCCGCCTATGCCGGAACCGACAAGCACGCCGATCCTGTAGGGGTCCTCTTTCGATATGTCCAGCCCGGAATCATCGATAGCCATTTTCGTCGAACTGACCGCGAACTGGACAAACCTGTCCATCCTCCTTATGTCCTTCTGGTTCGCAATATACTTGGAGGGGTCAAAATCCTTGACCTCGCAGGCTATCTGGCTGTCGAATTCCGTGGGATCGAATTGGGTTATCCTGCCTGCGCCGCTTTTACCCGCGAGGAGGGAAGCCCAGAGTTCATCTTTGCTGTTCCCTACCGGGGTGATGGCGCCAAGGCCGGTAACTACGACTCTTCTTCTTTCCATAAAAAATATAGGCCCTACCTTTAGTGGATTAGGTAGGCCTGCCCCCTGGGCTAGGCCTTACCGCCCGATTTTTCTTCGATGTATTTGATGGCTTCGCCGACCGTCTTCATCTTTTCGGCATCTTCATCCGGTATCTCGGCCTTGAACTCCTCTTCCAAAGCCATGACTATCTCGACCGTATCAAGCGAATCTGCGCCGAGGTCGTCTATGAACGTCGCCTGGGGTGTGACTTCTTCGAGTTTTACGCCTAACTGCTTTGCTATGATCTCCCTGACTTTATCTGCTACAGCTGACATGTACTCCTCCTTGTTGGGTTGACTACATGACCATCCCGCCGTCGATCTTTATTACCTGTCCGGTTATATATGACGACGCTTCCGACGCCAGGAACATCGCAAGTTCAGCTACGTCGCTGGCTTTTCCGAACCTGCTCAAAGGGATAAGCGACAACATTTGGGCCTTTACGTTCTCGGGAAGTTTGGCCGTCATATCGGTCTCTATGAAGCCCGGAGCGATCGCGTTCACGTTCACGTTCCTTGACGCCAGTTCCTTGGCGACGCTCTTCGTTATCCCTATTATGCCCGCCTTCGAAGCCGCGTAATTGGCTTGTCCGGCATTACCCATTATCCCTATGATCGAAGCTATAGACACGATCTTCCCGTATCTCTGCTTCATCATTACCTTTGAGCACGCCTTGGTGCAATTGAATGTCCCCTTTAGGTTTACGGCGATAACGGAGTCGAACTCCTGCTCGCTCATACGGACTATCAAGGCGTCTCTGGTAATGCCTGCGTTGTTAATCAGTATATCGATTTTCTGGAATTTGTCAAGCGTCTTATTGACCATATCCTCGACCTGCGACAGGTTCGTCACGTCGACGACGAATGTCGCCGCTTTGCGCCCGAGGGCCTCTATCTCCTTGCTCGTGACGTCGAGAGCTTCCTGGTTCACGTCGCAAAGCGCTATATCCGAGCCCTGTTTTGCGAACGCAAGCGCTATCTCCCTGCCTATTCCCCTTGCTCCACCTGTCACGAGGCACACCCTGTCCTTGAATATCATGCGTTTCTCCTCTCTACCCCTGCGCCAACGCTTCTTTTACGGCTGAAACGTCGGAGGCGGTCTCCACGTTAAGGCACTCGAGCCCCGGGTCGATCCTGCGTAACAGCCCTGCGAGCACCTTTCCCGGCCCCACTTCAATATACCTCTTTATCCCTTCATGCGCGAGGAGCTTTATCGAGTCCTCCCAGAGCACGGACGACTTCACCTGCGTCACAAGGTTCGCCTTGATCTCGTCCGGAGAGGATTCATAGCCCGCGTTGACGTTCGTTACCACTTTTATCTTCGGTTCCTTTATATCAATATTATCCACCTCGGCCTTCAGCCTGCGTGCGGCAGGCTCCATGAGGTCCGAGTGGAAAGCACCGCTTACATCGAGCGGTATAACTTTCCTCGCGCCCCTCTCCCTGGCCAGGTTAGAGGCCGCTTCTACTTTCTCCTTGGTACCGGATATCACTATCTGACCGGGTGAGTTCAGGTTCGCTATCTGGGCGCCCGTCTCGGCGCAGGCCTTCTTCGTCTCTTCGAGCGGGAAACCTATGACCGATGCCATAGTGCCGGGGTTCTCGCGCGAGGCCTCCTCCATGAACTGCCCGCGTTTCCTTACGAGCGTGACCGCGTCGTCGAAAGCGATCGATCCCGCCGCAACAAGCGCGGTATATTCTCCGAGGCTAAGGCCCAGAACCGCTTTCGGCGCCAACTGGACCGGCAGCGCGGATTCAAGCGCCCTCAGCGCGGCTATCGAGACGGTAAGGATCGCCGGCTGGCAGATATCGGTCCTCGTAAGTTCTTCCTTGGGCCCTTCGAAACAGAGTTTGGCGATATCGAAACTGAGGATCTGGTTGGCTTTTTCGAATATTACCTTCGAGGCGGGAAACTGCCCGTAAAGCTCCTTGCCCATGCCTACATACTGGGCCCCCTGGCCGGGGAATATTATAGCGGTATCTACCATTCTATTACGCACGACCCCCAGACAAAACCGCTCCCGAACGCGACGAGAAGGACCTTGTCGCCCTTCTTCACGCGCCCCGCCTCAACGGCTTCGAACAGCGCGACGATCGCCGAGGCGGCAGACATGTTGCCGTATTTTTCAACGTTCACAAATACCTTCTCGAGCGGGATACCGACGCGGGCGATGACCGCTTCGATTATCCTTATATTTGCCTGGTGCGGTATGACGCAATCGATATCTTTTATCGTAAGCCCCGCCTTCTCTACTGCCTTGCCCGCCGCCGTCGTCATGACGCGTACGGCGTTCTTGAAGACCTCATTGCCCTCCATCTTCAGGAAATGCAGCCCCTGCGTCACCGTCTCGTGCGACGCGGGATTCACGGAACCGCCGGCCGGGAACATCAGCAGGTTGCTCTTCGTCCCGTCTGCGCCGATATATGAGGACAGCAGCCCGCCCTTCTTGACCGGCGCAATTACGGCCGCGCCGGCGCCGTCGCCGAAGAGCACGCAGGTCGAACGGTCTTTCCAGTCGACAAAACGGGAGAGCAGTTCCACCCCTATCACGAGTATATTCTTATACATCCCGCTCTCTATGAACTGCTGCGCTATCGTAAGTTCATGTATAAAACCGGAACATGCGGCGTTGATATCGAAGCATGCCGCGTTCACCGCGCCGATCTTCGCCTGCACAAAACAGCTCGTTGCCGGGAAAGGCATATCCGGGGTTATCGTAGCGAGTATTATTAGCTCTATGTCCTTCGGGTCGAGCTTCGCGTCTTTTATAGCCGCCGTAGCTGCATATGCCGCAAGGTCCGAGGTGGTCTCTTCCTTGCAGGCTATCCTGCGTTCGGAGATGCCGGTCCTTGTGCGTATCCATTCGTCCGAGGTCTCGACGAGCTTCTCGAGGTCGAGGTTCGTCATGACCTTGCTCGGAAGGTACGCGCCGAGGCCTATTATGCCGGCTTTCGCCTTCTTCGGGTTTTTCTTTATAGTTTTGGGTTTTGGCGTCATTTGAGGGTCTTTACCGCTTCGAGGATATGGTTGTTCACCTTGTGCTCTACGAACTCGCCCGCGACCCTGATCGCGTTCTTGACTGCCTTAGCCGAAGAGCGGCCGTGGCTGATTATGCATATGCCGTTGACGCCGAGCAGCGGGGCGCCGCCGTATTCGGCATAGTCTATCTGCTTCTTGACGGCCTCGAACGCCGGCTTTGTAAGCAGCCCGCCGATTATCCTCAGCGGATCTTTCTTTATCTGGTCCTTTATGAACGAGGAGATCGTGGTCGCAATGGATTCGGATACCTTCAGCACCACGTTGCCCGTATAACCGTCGCATACCACGACGTCGAAATGTCCGGCGAATATATCCTTGCCCTCTGCGTTGCCTTTGAAATTCAGGTTGCTCGATTCCAGCAACTGGTGCGCCTGCTTAAGGTAATCTGGGCCCTTCGATGACTCCTCGCCGATATTCAACAGGCCTATCGAGGGATCTTCCATCCGCAATATATGGCGGGCATATACGCCGCCCATTACGGCGAAGCCCAGGAGGTGCTCCGGCTCGGGGTTTATCGTCGCTCCGACGTCTATCAGCACTACCGGCCCCTTGATCGAGGGCAGCGGTATCGCGATGCCGGGGCGTTCGACCCCCGGGAGCCTGCGCAGCGACAGCATCGCCGCGCTTACGAAAGCGGCCGTATTGCCGGCCGATACGACCGCGTCGGCCTTGCCTTCCTTCACAAGCTCCGTCGCGACGCATATCGAGGAGTCCTTCTTCGCGCGAGCGCTCGTGGCGCCGGGCTCGTGCATATCGATGACTTCCGAGGCGTGCACGACGCTGATGCTCTGCGGGACCGGGCCGATCCTGCCGAGTTCCGCGTCTATCCTCGGCTTGTCGCCGACTATTATTACCTCATGTCCGTATTCGGATGCGGCCATTACGGCGCCTTCGACGACTACCTTAGGCGCGTAGTCGCCCCCCATCCCATCTACGGCTATCCTCATTTCTTCTTCTCTTCCTTGACCTTGACGTCAAGGACCTTGCGCCCCTTATAATATCCGCAGCTCGGGCACGCGCAATGCGTCTTTACGAACGCGAAACATTGCGGGCACTTCGTCACCTGGGGTGCCGACAGTACCTGGTGTGTGCGGGATTTGTCGCGCCTTGCTTTCGAATGTTTTCTCTTTGGCAGTGCCATTTATCTCTTCTCCTTCTTTCCTTAATTACCGTTCTTTTTCGCTTCGTTCCATTTTTGCGCGTCAGGTGTGTGCCCGCAATCGCCCTCGTTGAGGCTCTTGCCGCATACCTGGCACAACCCCTTGCAGTTCTCCCTGCAAAGCGGCTTGATCGGATACTCCAATATTATCTCCGCCCTTATGTCGTCCGTCAAGTCGAGGATGTTCTTGCCCTTCACATCGTAGCTGAAATCGAATTCCTTGTCGAAATCTATCGTATATGCCGCAAGGCACCTGCCGCATACCGCCTCTATGCGCCCGCTCGCCTTCACGTGCGCGTACACGTCGTCCTTATCGCGCGTCAGGAACGCCGAGAGGGCCACGGGGGTCACGAACTTGAGGTCGTCGCGCGCGAGGTCAAGCGCCGCGGCGTCCTGTCTCTCTTCCAGCGTGATGCCGTCCTTCGGTATGTCGTTTATCTTTATCTTCATCTTAGTTTTTTCGCGAGCGCCTTGGCGACGAACGGCGGGACAAAGTCCTTTACGTCTGCGCCGAGCGCGAACGCCTCCTTGATGAGTTTTGATGAAAGGTATGAGTAGGATTCCGAAGGCATCATGAATATCGTCTCTATATCCTGTCCGAGCTTCCTGTTCGTCAGCGCCATCTGGAACTCGTATTCGAAGTCAGAGAGCATCCTTAGGCCGCGGACCATGACGACGGAACCCTTCTTCCTGACGTAATCCACCGCGAGCCCGTCAAAGCTCTCTATGACGACGCCCTTCATGCCCCCGGTCGCCTGTCTCAGCATCGCGATGCGCTCCTCAACGCCGAATAGCGGCCCCTTGTCCGCATTGTGCGCAACGGCTATTATGACGGTATCAAAGATCTTCAGGGCCCTTTTTATCAGGTCGATATGGCCGAATGTTACAGGGTCAAAAGTCCCCGGATAGACTGCCTTATTCTTCATGATTTGCGTTAATCCTTGCGATAAAATGAAACCAGCGTATCACCGTACCTGGCGGTACGCAAGAGCTTTAGGCCCCCGCATACAGGCGGTAGTGGGCCATCGTGCTTAGACTGCTCTATAACCGCTACGCCAGTCCCGGATAATATATCACAATTGCCCAGCAAAGACAAGGTTTTTTTGGCTAATTCCTTATAATAGGGGGGGTCCATCAGTATTATGTCGAATGCGGCTCCGTCTTCCGCGAGCCTGCCAATGGCGGCCTCGGAATCGGCGTATATGACGGAGCTTTCCGACGGCCCGCGCCCGGCGGCGCTGAGCCCCAAACCCTCAAGGTTCGCCTTTATGGCCTTTATGGAGGCGCGGCTGTTGTCGACGAACGTGCATGAGGCCGCCCCCCTGCTGAGGGCTTCAATACCCAGCGCGCCCGAGCCGGCGAAAAGGTCTAGCACCCTGGAGCCCTTTACGCCCTCGCCGAGTATGTCAAATATGGCTTTCCGGACGTTATCGAGCGTGGGCCTTATGCTGTCCGGGGCCTTGATTATCCTGCTTTTATGAGTCCCGCTTGTTATCCTCATCGGGGAACTTCCTCCTGACGGTCTCTTTTAGGTGCCTGTTCCGGGGTTTCGCGAGTTCCGCGTCGGCGCCGACCAGCCCGAACGCTTCCCTGCGCGCCGCTTCGAGCTGCCTGACGTTGGCAAGCAGGTTTGCGTAGCGCAGTTCCGGGAGGCCGTGCTGCCTGGTCCCGAAGAACTGCCCCGGGCCGCGCAGCTGCAGGTCCTCTTCGGCGATACTGAACCCGCTCGTGTTGCTGACAAGGGCTTTTATGCGCTTGCGCGCCGTTTCGGAACCCGTATCCGAGATCATTATGCAGTACGAGCGCTGGTTGCCCCTTCCGATCCTGCCGCGCAGCTGGTGCAGCTGGCTAAGCCCGAACCTTTCGGGGTTCTCTATAAGCATTACAGAGACGTTCGGGTTATCGATGCCGACCTCGACCACCGTGGTCGAGACGAGTATCTGCACCTTCCCTGCCCCGAAATCCCGCATCACGCGCTCTTTCTCGTCGTTATCGAGCTTCCCGTGGATGAGCCCGACATTGAGCCCCGGGAAGACCCCTTTCCTGAACCTGTCGTACATCTCGGTAGCCGCTTTCAGCTCGCCATCCTTTTTCTTGATAAGCGGGCATATTATGAATACCTGGCTGCCGGCGGCGGCCTCCTGCGCTATGAACTTGTATACGCCTTCGCGCTTGTCCTCCCCGACAAGGAATGACTTAGACGGTATCCTGCCTTTCGGCAGCTCATCCAGCACCGAAAGGTCGAGGTCGCCGTAGAGCGTCATCGCAAGCGTCCGCGGTATAGGCGTGGCGGTCATGAACAGCATGTCGGGATTGATGCCCTTCTGCTTCAGCTGCGCCCTCTGGTCGACGCCGAACTTATGCTGCTCGTCCACAACGGCAAGCCCGAGGCGCTTGAACCTGACACCTTCCTGTATGAGCGCGTGCGTGCCGACAACAATATTCGCGCGGCCCTCCTCTATCATCCGCAGGGCCTCCTCCCGGGCCTCATCCCGAAGCAGCATCACATTTATCCCTAGAGGGCTCAGGAGCCTGTTAAGGCCGGTAAAGTGCTGCTGCGCGAGTATCTGCGTCGGCGCCATCAACGCGCCCTGGTAGCCGTTCGATACCGTAAGCACGAGCGCGTGGGCGGCAACTATGGTCTTTCCCGACCCGACATCGCCCTCAAGCAGGCGGTTCATCGGCTTATCGCTCGCCATGTCCTTTTCGATATCTTCTACGGCCCGCTCCTGCGCACCGGTAAGCTTGAATGGCAGCATGGCCCTGAACGACTCCATCAGCTCACCGCCCGTCTTATGCGCGACGCCGGTGCCGAGCCCTTTTATCTTCTGCCGCCTCTGCGCAAGCGCGACCTGCAACACGAAGAATTCGTCGAAGACGACCCTCTCGTACGCGGCCCTGCGCAGCTCCTCGCTCTCGGGGAAATGCATATTGGAAAGGGCCCGCTCCAGCGCTGGCAGGTTATTCCTCTGCCTGACCTCTTCTGGCAGGAACTCCTCCGCGTCTCCAAGATACCTGTCGAGCATATTTTTGATTATGCCGCGCATGCCCCTCTGGCTGACCCCTTCGGTCAGCGGGTATATGGGGACTATCCTACCTGTATGGATCGTTTCTTTGTCCTCGTCGTTAATTATCTCGAATTCGGGGTTTGACATCTGGAGGTCCTTGTACCTCTCGACTTTGCCGTACAATATGACCTTATCCCCCTGCTTGAAGACATCCTGCATATAGGGCTGGTTGAACCAGACGGCATAGATAATGCCGGTGTCGTCGCCGAACGCCATCTTATATAAAGACATGCCCTTGCCCCGGCCGAAACGGGGCCTGCCGCTGCGCGTGCCCGACGTCAGCACCTCGCCCCTGATGGCGGCGTACTCGCCCTCCTTGAGCTTGTTGATCGGATTGAAGCGGCTGCGGTCCTCATACCTTCGCGGGAAATGGTAAAGCAGGTCCTCGACAGTCACGATATCGAGCTTTTTCAGTATCTCGGCCCTCGCCGGGCCTACGCCCTTGACGAAACGGACGGGAATATCGCATAAGGGCTGCTTTTTACTGTTGATGTTTTTATCCATATATGCTATCATTATACACTCAATAATACATTAAGGAGGAAGTAATGTCAAAAGTATGCGATATATGCGGAAAAGGCAAGATGGCCGGCATGAAGATCAAGCGCCGCGGTATGGCCAAGAAGGACGGCGGTGTCGGGCGCAAGATAACCGGCAGGAGCATAAGGCGCTTTACCCCCAACCTGCAGAAGGTCAAGGTCAACATGAAAGGCGTTATAAAGACGATCAAGGTCTGTACCGCCTGCATCAGGTCCGGTAAGATAGTAAAAGCATAGACTAAAGCTTTACTTTCAGGTCCTTAAGCTGCAACTGCACCATCTCCTGCCCCTGCCATACGTTGACCGATGGCGTGAAAGCCAGATCGAAATTCAATGAGGCGGAATCGAGTTTATAATCCAGGGCTTTCCTGAAACCCACCGCCTCATAAGTCATCTGCCCGTCCGTTACCCATATCTTCAGCGTATTCGAGCCGAGGACCTTCGGCGGGGCCTTCAGGGTCAGCCCCTTTACCGCAAAGACCGGCTTCCTGTTGCCGACGCCGTACGGCTCGAGCAGCGCAAGCTCCTTCATCAATTTCGGCGTTATGTCCTTTAGGGATATCCAGGCGTCTATATCGAGCGTCGGCACGAGGTCCAGCGGTTGCAGCGTCTCATGCGCGACAAGGTTCAAGGCGTTGCGGAAATTATCCATGTTGCCCTTCGTTATAGTTATGCCGGCCGCATGCTCGTGCCCGCCAAATTCCACGAGGTGTTCCTTGCATTTAGATATGGCGTCAAAAAGATGGAACCTCTTTATCGACCTCCCGGAACCTTTGCCGTGCCCGGCCCCTTCGCCGTCGAACGCGACGAGTATCGTGGGACGGTAGAACCTCTCGACTATGCGCGATGCGACTATCCCTATAACGCCGGGGTGCCATGTGTCGCCGTGCAGGACTATTACCTTATGTTCCTTGAAGTTGACTTCGCGCTCGACCTTCGAGACGGCTTCCTTAAGTATTACCTCCTCCATCTTCTGCCGTTCGCGGTTGCTTTTGTCGAGTTCTTCCGCGAGCTTCATCGCTTCTTCCTTGTCTTCGGTAAGCAGTAGTTTCAGCGAATGCGAGGAAGAGTTCATCCTTCCCGAGGCATTTATCCGGGGGCCGAGGATGAAACCGACCGTCTCGGAATAGAACTCCTTCTTCCTGCCGATGCCCGCGACTTCCATGAGCGCGCGCAGCCCCGGCCTCTTCGTCTTAGCAAGGTATTTCAGGCCGTGCTTTACGAGGATCCTGTTCTCGCCGGTCAGCGGAGCGACATCGGCTATCGTGCCGAGCGCGACAAGGTCGAG
Source organism: Candidatus Omnitrophota bacterium (assembly GCA_041651455.1). Taxonomy (GTDB): domain Bacteria; phylum Omnitrophota; class Gorgyraeia; order Pluralincolimonadales; family Pluralincolimonadaceae; genus UBA6215. The sequence goes on along the minus strand of JBAZJG010000005.1, from coordinate 23,149 downwards.
GTCCTCTTCTACGGGCCGTCCTGCGTGCTTTGAGTCCCCGGACATGGCCTGTGAGAGCTTATAAACCAGCCCCACGCTGGCCAGGTGCTTATAAGGATATCCTGAGCCCGGCACCAGCGGGTTTAAAATTCCGTACGCGTGCGGAATTTTACCTTCGACCGGTTCGTGATGGTCTATTATTATGGAATCTATGCCGTGCTTATTTAGGAAATCTATCTCTTCCGCCGAGGTGATGCCGCAATCGACGGCTATCGCGAGTTTCATCTTTCCGTCGCACGCCTTTTCGAGTGCGGAAAGATTCAAGCCATAGCCCTCTTTAACACGGTCGGGGATGTAGTTATGGACGTCGGCGCCGTATGACCTAAGCGTATTATAAAGTAGCGCCGTGGCGGTCAACCCGTCGACATCGTAGTCGCCGAAGATTATTATCTTTTCCTTTTTGCCTATGGCGGAGTTGATGCGGGAGACGGCCTTCGGCATGTCCTTGAAGAGGAACGGGTCGTGCAGTGAATCGAGGCCGCATTCGAGGAAAGCGCGAGCGTCTTCGGCGGACTTAACTCCCCTTTTTGCCAGCAGGTGGGCGAGAATCGGGGAAACGTTGAGTTCTTTCGCGAGGGCTTCGCAGGAATTCTTATCCGGAGAATCTACCTCCCAGGCCTTCTGCATGCTACGCGGGCTCGACGTGTACCATCACGTCGGTAACGCCGGAAAACTTCTCGCGTATGCGCTTCTCTATCGCCGTGGAGAGGTCATGGGCCTTTCCCACGCTCATGTTCCTGTCCACAGTGATGTGCAGGTCGACATGGACATCGTCGGTGCGGCCGCGCGTGCGTATGCGGTGGCAGCCGATGACCTCTTTCATGTCTGACAGGGTCTCCGTAATCTGCTGGGAATTTATGACCGCATAATCGGTCAGGACCCTCGAACTGTCCCTGAGTATGCTTACGCCGACATAGCCGACCAGAAGCGATATGACCATGCCCGCGATGACGTCGATTATGGGCAGGCCGAGCCTTACGCTTATTAAGCTGACGACGACCATGACGGAGGCGAGAATGTCGGAGCCCGTATGCAGCGAATCCGCGATGAGGAAATCGCTGTTAAGCTCCTTGCCCTTCCTGCGCTCATACTTCATCACGCTGACGTTGACCGCGATCGTGACGCCCATAACGATGAAGCTCAACAGGTTCGCCTCGGGATTTATCAGCTCCTGGTGCCACAACTTATGGACCGAATCGCTCAGCAGCCTGAACGCTATCATAAAGAGCGCAACGGCTATCGCCATCGACGCGAGCGTCTCGTACTTCCTGTGGCCGTAAGGATGCCCGACGTCCCTCGGGCGCGCGGCCACACCTATGCCTATCAGCCCTATTATGTTCGACGAGCCGTCCGAGAGCGAATGGATGCCGTCCGCGAACATCGAAACGGAGTTCGTCAGGTGGCCGTATACGATCTTCGCGATGGCCACGCCCCAGTTCAGCGCGAGGATGACCAGGAGCAGTTTGCGTATCTGGGCAAACTTGTTATTGCTCATAGGTTCCTTTTTTTATTCCCGTGGAACAGCAATATCAGCGGGCTCGCGATGAAGACCGTCGAATAGATGCCCGATATGAACCCTACGAGAAGACAGAACGCGAAATCGTTGAGGACTTCGCCGCCGTACATATAAAGCACGGCCACGACCACGAGCACCGTGAAGGATGTCAGCAGAGTTCTCGACATCGTCTGGTTCACGCTGAGGTTTATAAGGTCTCTCAGGGACATCTTATGGTTCAGCTTCGCGTTCTCCCTTATCCTGTCATAGATAACTATAGTGTCGTTTATCGAAAAACCGGCGATAGTCAGCAGTGCCGAGACGATCAGAAGCGTCATCTCGCGCCCGGAAAGCGCCATGAATCCCATCGCGACGAATACGTCATGGAACAGCGCGATGACGCCCGCAAGCGCGAAATACCAGTGCTTGAACCTGAACGCGACATATACCATGATGCCGAGCATCGAAAAGACGATCGCGTATAAAGCTTTCATCCTCAGCTGGCCGCCTACCGAAGGCCCGACCTTGTCTATCTTTATTATCTCGGCCTTGTTCTCCTTGAAGGTCGATGCGAATTTCTTCGATATCTCGTCGGTGACCTCTTCCTGGGTGCGGATTATGAAGACCTTGGGGTCGTCCCTTAGCTGCTGGACGGAGGCGTTGCCGAGGTTTATCTCCGCGAGCGCCGCGCGCACGTCCTTCGCATCCACCGTATCGCGGAACTTGAATTCCTGGACCTGGCCGCCCCTGAAGTCCACGCCGTATACATCCGGGCCTTTCATGAAATAAGTGCCCATGCCTACCGCGAGCACCGTGATAGAAAGCGCGTAGCATATCCAGCGGATCTTTATATAGTCGAACTTCGGGGTCCCGATGATCTTGAGCATCGGCAGGCCCTTCAGCAGTTTAAGCCCTAACAGCGTCTCGAATATGACCCTTGTCACAAAAACGGACGTGAACATGCTTATCAGAAGACCGATTATGAGCGTCAGCGCGAACCCGCGTATAGGGCCCGTGCCGAACTGGAACAGGAATATGGCGGCTACTACCGTCGTCAGGTTGGAATCGATGATCGCGCTCATGGCCCTGTCGTAACCGAGCCTTATGGCCTGAGCGAGCGTCTTGCCCGCCTCGATCTCTTCGCGCATCCTCTCCTGTATAAGCACGTTCGCGTCGACCGCCATGCCGAGGGTAAGCACGATACCCGCGATGCCGGGCAGCGTCATCGTTACCTTGAAATATGCCATGGCACCCAACAGCAAAAGTATGTTCAGCGCCATCGCGATGTCCGCCACAAAACCCGCGAACAGGTAATAGACCAATATGAAAATCCCGACGAAAGCCGCGCCGAGAAGCGTGGCCCTGATGCCGTCATTTATAGAGTCCTGCCCGAGCAGCGGGCCGACGGTCCTCTCCTCCTCGATGTATACGGGGGCCGGAAGCGCGCCGACCTTAAGCACTATAGCGAGGTCGTTGGCGTCCTCTTTCGAGAACCTGCCCGTTATCACGGCCTTGCCGTCGGTAATGGGATCTTTCAGTTCGGGCGCCGACTTGACTTTCCCGTCAAGCACGATGGCAAGCTGCCTGCCCGGTATCCCGCCCCTCCTGCAGAATTTCTTCGTTATCTCGGCGAACTTCTTTGCGCCTTCCGAATTCAACTCCAGCGCCACGTACGGTTCATTGAAACGCGAATTGTCAAAACTCATATATGCCGTGATGATCGCGGAACCGGTCAGGACGGCCTCTTTTTCAAGCAGGATCTTATCGCCGTTCTCATCTTCCTTGAGCTCATAACCGGCCGGCGTCTCCCCTCCGAGGGCTTTCTTGATCGCCTCGGCGTCATCGGAAACAAGCTTGAACTCGAGGAGCGCCGTCTTGCCTATGAGCTGGAGCGCCCTGTCCCTGTCGGTTATGCCCGGCAGCTGGACGACTATCTCGTCCTTGCCCTGCGGGGATATCTGCGGTTCCTTCACGCCGAACTCGTCTATCCTGTTGCGGATGACCTCAAGCGCGCGGTCGGCCGCGTCCTTCCTCGCTTCTTCGGGTATCTTAGAGGTATCGACCTTCAGCACGAGATGCATGCCGCCCTGCAGGTCGAGGCCGAGGTTTATCTTCCCTTCCCTGACCACCTTGCCGTCCTTATCCTTGATGTCGAGCACAGGGTTTATGAGCCATGCTGAGACGCCCGCGAGCAAAAGGACAAGCGCTAATTTCCAGATAAGACCCTTTTTCATTTCTCTTCTCCTGACCTCTTCTTCACTGTGTAAGCTATCGCGTATTTGTCGACTTCCATCTTCGCGTTCTCGTCGACGCGCAGCACCACGGACGTCTCCTTGACGTTGACTATCGTGCCGTGGATGCCTCCGGAGGTGACCACCTCATCGTTCTTCGCGAGGTTCTTGACCATCTCTTCGTGGCGTTTGCGTTCCTTCTGCTGCGGTTTGATAAGTAAAAAATAGAATACCACAAATATAAGTATCAGGGGCAAAAAACTGATCACTGAACCTGCTGCCTGCTGTTCCATCTTCCTGTCCTTTCGTTTTTGTATTCCGTGAACTTCCCGTCCTTTATCGCCTGCCTTATCTCGCGCATGAGTTTCTGGTAAAAATAAACGTTATGCAGCGAGACGAGCTTTAAGCCGAGTATCTCGTCCGTATTGAAGAGGTGCCTTATATAACTGCGCGTATGGTTCCTGCACGCGTAACAGCCGCATCCCTCTTCGATGGGCCCGAGGTCCCGCGAATTGGCGGCATTCCTGACCGAAAAACGCCCGTTCGACGTGAACGCGGTCCCGTTGCGCCCGTTGCGCGTGGGCACGACGCAGTCGAACATGTCTATGCCCGACGATACCGCCTCGAGGATATCCTGCGGCTCGCCGACGCCCATAAGGTATCGGGGCTTCCCTTCGGGAAGCAGCGCGGCCGTGAAAGCCGTCATCTCCGCAGTTATCTCCTTCGGCTCGCCCACCGCAAGCCCCCCGAGCGCGTAACCGTCAAAATCCATCTTAACCAGCTCCTCGGCGCATTCCTGCCTCAGGTCCTTGTATGAAGCGCCCTGCACTATGCCGAAGAGGTGCTGTCTTGTTCCGGGGTCGAACGCCTTCTTCGATAGCTTCGCCCAGTCGAGCGTCCTCTTTACCGCGCTCTTCGCCATCTCATGTTCGCACGGGTAATGGACGCACTCGTCAAGGACCATCATTATATCACTTCCGAGCGCGGTTTGGAACCCTACCATCTTCTCCGGGGTCAGGAAGTGCTTCGAGCCGTCTATGTGCGACTGGAACTCGACGCCCTCATCGGTGACCTTGCGCAGGACCGCCAGGCTGAAGACCTGGAAACCCCCCGAGTCGGTCAATATGGGCCTGTCCCAGCCCATGAACTTATGCAGGCCCCCGGCGTTCCTTATGATATCTTCGCCCGGCCGCAGGTATAAATGGTACGCGTTCGATAACAGGATCTGCACGCCGCATTCCGTGAGATCGCCGTTAGAAAGCGTCTTTACGGTCGCCTGCGTGCCGACCGGCATGAACGCCGGCGTCTCGAACTCCCCGTGCGAAGTGGCCGCCTTGCCGGCCCTTGCGCGCGTATGCGTATCCCTGGCTATTATCTCTATCTTCATATTATCAGCATCGAATCGCCGTAGCTGTAGAACCTGTACTTCTCTTTCACGGCCTCTTCATACGCCTGCAGCATGACCTCCCTGCCGCAGAACGCGGCGACGAGCATCAGCAGCGTCGTCTTCGGAAGGTGGAAATTCGTAACGAGCGCGTCAACGAACTTGAAGTTATAAGGAGGATATATGAACAGGTTCGTCCATCCCTTCCCGGGACCTACCCTGTTTTTCGAGCCCTTGACGAGCTGCGCCTGGCTCTCGAGGACCCTGCATGTGGTCGTACCGACGGCGAATATCTTGCCGCCGTTCTCCTTGATGCCGTTGAGCTTCTGGGCTGTCTCGGGCTTCAGGTCGAAGAGCTCGGGCTCCACCTTATGCCTCGTCACGTCATCGGACGTGACCGGCTTGAACGTCCCGTACCCTACGTGCAGCGTCACGGATTCGACGGACGCGCCGGTAGACTTGATCTTATTTATGACATCGCCGGTGAAATGCAGGCCCGCCGTCGGGGCCGCGACCGCCCCGGGTGATTTCGCGTAGACGGTCTGGTACCTCTCCTCGTCCGCCTTCTCGGGCGCCCTCTTGATATACGGGGGCAGCGGCACTATGCCTATCTTCTCGAGTATCGAGTTGAAGTCCGCGCCGTTTATGCTGAACTCTATGAGCCTGATGCCCTCGCTCTCCCCGCGTATCACTCCCGTAAGTTCCCCGCTGCCGAAGACGAACTTCGTGCCCACTTTTATCTTCGTCGAGGTGTCTATCAGGCACTTGTAGAGCTTATCGCTGAGCTTCTCTATCAGCATGACCTCGGCCTTGCCGCCGGTATCCGCGCGCTTGCCCGGTATGCGCGCCTTTATGACCTTCGTATCGTTGACGACGACGCAGTCCGCCGGGCCTATATAATCCGCGATGTCGGAAAAGTTCCTGTGCTCGATCTTCCTGGATATCTTGTGGACCACCATGAGCCGCGAGGCGTCACGTGCCTGCGCGGGATACTGCGCAATAAGCTCTTCCGGCAGCCTGTAGTCGAATTCGCTGAGCCTCATATCTTCCCCTTGGCCTCGCCGGCCCCGTAATCCCCCATTATCTTCGCCCCCGGATAATAAAAATACAGTATCTCGTCCGCCTTCTTCCCCGCGCGCGACATGTAATACGCGCCCCACTGGCAAAACCCTACCCCGTGCCCCCAGCCGAGCCCCTCAAAAGCGGCGTATTCCCCGACGACCGTCACCTTGAAGTTCGTGCTCCTGACTATGTCCGAACCGATGATCCTCCTGAAATCCTTTGCGAGCATGACCGCGTCTCCCTTGCTGCCCTTTACCCTCAATTCGAGTACCCTGCCGGACGGGTCCTTCCTGAGCACTTCGAAGCCGAGGATATCTCCGACGGGGTATCCGGCGTCCTCAAGCTTCTTCTCCGCCTCGTTCACGGGCGTCCAGCGCTCCCAATAATAATGCGGGGACTTGCGGCACCAGTCGCATTTGACCCCCTTGAGCGGGGGCAGGCTTATGTTCCAGAGGTTCGCGGCGTCGAAGGTGCTTCCGCCGCATGTCGCGTGGAAGAACGCCGGGAATATCGCGCCGTTATATGTCAGCACGAGGCCCTTCGTCTGGTCGACCGCCCTGTTCGTCCTCCATTTCTCCGAGAATATCCCGCCGTAGACCTGCGAGCTGACGTCCGCCTGCACGTCGTAGTCCTTGCCCTTCGATTCCTTCATCTGGTTGAGCGCATATGTCCTTGCCGCGATCGCCTGCGCCTTCAGCGCTTCCATCGGCCACCAGGTCGACACTTCGTTGCGTATGACGCCGTAAAGGTATTCCTCGAGGTCGACCGCGTTGACCACCGTGATCTTCCCTGCGTTCTTGTATACCCTTATGCCGCCCCTGAATATGCGGTCGTTTATATATGCCCTCGCGCCCCCGAGCGGCTCTATGCTTATCGCGTCGGCGGATAAGCGGGAATCCCCCATTCTGAAACCGCCCGCGCCGCCGGCGGCCAAAGCCGTCTCGGCCGCATATTTGCCTTCGAGCAGCACAGCTTTCGATATGAGGTCTGTTACCCTGTAATCGCCCGCTATGAATATCTTTACCGAATCAAAATCCTTCGCTATGGCGACGCGGACCACCGGCGCGGCTGCCGCGTCGGTAAGATTAACTGCGAGTAAGGTCAGGATGGTTAACAGGAGGCGATTGCGCATGACCGGCTAAAATAACTCCTTCCGGGGCTCTTTTTTGGAGGGGACTTTCATGTGTTCGCAGGCGGCGTCCGTCGCCTCCCTGCCTCTCGGGGTCCGTTTCAGGAACCCAATCTTCAGCAGGAACGGTTCGACGACGTCGGATATCGTATCGGGCTCTTCGTTCAGCGTCGCGGCAAGGGATTCTATGCCGACCGGCCCGCCCTTGTATGTCTCTATGACCGCCTTGAGCACTTTCCTGTCGAGCGCATCGAGGCCAATGTTATCGATGCCGAGCATAGCGAGCGCCCTGTCGACCGTATTCGCGTCGACCTTGCCGCCGTTCTTGACTTCGGCGTAATCCCTTACCCTTCGCAGCAGCCTGTTCGCGATACGCGGGGTTCCGCGCGCGCGGCGGGATATCTCCGCGGCGCTCTCCTTATCGAGGCCGATCTTGAGTATATCGGCCGATCTCTTCACTATCCGGACAAGGTCCTCCGGGGAATAGAAATCCAGCGTATAATGCATCCCGAACCTTCCGCGCATCGGCGCGCTCAGCAGTCCGGAACGGGTCGTCGCGCCTATCAGCGTGAAACGCTTAAGGTTGAACTTTATCGTTTTCGCGTACGGCCCCTTATCTATGGTGAAATCTATCTGGTAATTCTCCATCGCAGGGTAGAGGAACTCCTCGACGACCTTAGAGAGCCGGTGTATCTCGTCTATGAAAAGTATATCGCCTTCCCCGAGGTTCGTCAGGATCCCTATAAGGTCCCCCGCGCGTTCTATGGCGGGCCCCGATGTCGCCGTTATCTTAGTACCCATCTCGGCCGCGATTATATGGGCGAGCGTCGTCTTGCCGAGTCCGGGAGGGCCCGAGAAGAGCACGTGCTCGAGCGGCTCCTTGCGGCCTTTAGCGGCGGCGATAGCTATCAGTACGTTATCGACAACGTCCTTCTGCCCGACGAAATCACCGACCTTCGCCGGCCGCAGCGACAGGTTCAGTATCGCGTCTTCTTCGGCCTCCTGCGCGACGACCAGTTTCTCGCGCAGCGGCCCTTCCTCTCTGGCCTTATCGGAGCTCACTTTGCGCCCTTCTTATTTTTGTATACTTCGTTCAGGAGGTCCTCGGCGGTGTCCATCTTCGGCGAACGCTGCAGCGCCTTCTGCACCATATCCTTCGCCTCCTGCTTCGTATACTGCAGCTGCAGCAGGACATCGACCGCCTCCTCGACAAAATCCTGCCCCTTCGATACCGTGACCTCTATGCCGTATTCGCGTATCAGGCCGAACTTCCCGACCTTGTTCTGCAGTTTCGCGACTATCTCCTTTGCCCTCTGCTCGCCTATGCCCGGAAGGGACTTCAGCGTGGACAGGTCGCCGTCGGCTATCGCCTTGACCACCTGCGGTATGGAGGCGTTGAGCGCCTTTACGGCGGCCTTCGGCCCTATGCCGGAAACCGTTATGAACTTCTCGAAGAATTCCTTCTCTATCTCGTTGAGGAAACCTATGAGGACCGGTATGCTGCGGGCGGGGTCGGTATGGTGGTAGTGGTACGTTATGAGCTTGACCGTTCCGTCGGGAGCCGTGCTGCCGTCTATCGCCTTCATGACGCAGCCCGGTATAAGGACTTCGTAGGAGAACCCGCCGTCCACGTCGAGGATAAGAGACGACGGCTTGCGCTTGGCGATCTTTCCGCGGATATGGGATATCATCTGTTCCCCCGGTTGACCTTCAGGGTTAATTTAGTGACGGGCTCTTTCTGCGCCATGTATGCATGGGCGACCGCGAGTGCCAGCGCGTCCGAAATGTCGGGCGGTTCCGGCATCGCTGCCATGCCGAAGACGCCCTGTATCATGCGCTGTATCTGGTTCTTGCTTGCATGCCCTGCGCCCGTCAAAGCCTTCTTGATGCGGGTCGCGGGATACCCTACGAGCTTAGCGCCCGACCGCTTCGCGAGCAGGCATATGACGCCCCTCGCGTGCCCCATAAGTATCGCCGTCATCGGGTGCTTGTAATGCGAATAGAGCTGCTCGAGCACGAAGACTTCGGGCCTGTGCTCCTTTACGAGCCCTTCGAGGCCCTCATATATCCTTGCGAGCCTTGCTTCTATATCGTCTTTTGCGGACGTCCTTACCACGCCCGCCTCTATCAGTCTGAGGCCGCGCGGGCCGGCTTCTATGAGCCCGTAACCCGTTATGCATAACCCTGGGTCGATACCCAGTATCCTCATTATCAGTCCTTGGGCTGCTCCAGTATGTCGTCGGGAATATCGAAATTCGCGTAGACGTTCTGGACGTCCTCGTAATCTTCCAGCATCTCGACGAGCGCGAGCACCTGTTTCGCGGCGGCTCCCGCCACCTTCACCGTCATCGTCGGCAGCGTCGTGACTTCCGCGCTCTGGCATTCGACCTTGTTGTCGTCAAGCGCCTTCTTTACCTTTTCGAAATCCTTCGGGTCCGTCGTTATCTCGTAAACGGTATCCTCGGTCGCCATGTCCTCGGCGCCGGCGTTGAGGACGATATCCATGAGCTTATCCTCGTCTATCTTCGACTTCTCGACGACGATAAGGCCTTTCTTGTGGAACAGGCGCGATACCGAGCCCGTCCCCGCCATGCTGCCGCCCTTGCGCGAAAGGATGTTCTTTATTTCCGCCGAAGCCCTGTTCTTGTTGTCGGTAAGCGCCTCGACTATGATAGCCACGCCGCCGGGCCCGTATACTTCGTAGTAGATCGTCTCGTAAACGACGCCGGGAAGCTCGCCGGTGCCCTTTTTTATCGCCTTTTCGATGTTATCCTTAGGCATGTTCACTTCCCTGGCTTTTGCCAGCGCGAAACGCAGCCTCGGGTTCGTATCGGGGTCGCCGCCGCCGTCTTTCGCGGCTACGGTGATCTCTTTTGTCGCCTTCGTGAACGCCCTGCCCTTTACCGCGTCAGCAGCGGCCTTCTTGTTCTTTTGTGTCTTCCATTTTGAATGTCCGGACATCTCAGAAAATACCTCCGATTAGGATTGTCTTGTGGATTTTGATAGGGAATTATACCACTTTTAGGAGGGTATTGGCAATAGTTTACTTATGCTCGTGGCCGTGCCCCGCGTGGCCCCCGGCAGCTTCCTCAGCCGCCTTCTTCATGTTGGCGACTATGATCTGGGTGATCTTGGCCGGGACTTCCTCGTAATGGTCGAATTTCATCGAATATGAGCCGCGGCCGCCCGTCATCGAGCGCAGTTCCGTGGCGTATTTGAACATCTCGGACAGGGGTATGGACGCCTTCACGTACTCCTGCTTGCCCCTCCCCTCGATGCCCATGATCCTGCCGCGGCGGGAGTTGATATCGCCCGTTATCTGCCCGAGGTAATCGTTCGGCACGATTATCTCCACGCTCATTATCGGCTCGAGCAGGACCGGGCTCGCCTGCTCCTGGCCGTTCTTGAACGCCATGGAGCCGGCTATCTGGAAAGCCATATCAGACGAGTCGACCTCGTGGAACGAGCCGTCGAACACCGTGACCCTGACGTCGACGACAGGATAACCCGCGAGGAAGCCCTTCGTCATCGCTTCCTTTACGCCCTTCTCGACGGAAGGTATGAACTGCCTCGGTATCGCGCCGCCTACGACCTTGTCCACGAACTCGAACTGCTGCCCGTGGGGCAGGGGTTCGAGCTCAAGCCAGCAGTCGCCGTACTGTCCGCGGCCGCCGGACTGCCTCTTGAACTTTCCCTGTATCTTTACGGCCTTCTTTATCGTCTCTTTGTACGGGACCTTCGGGACGCCGACTTCTACGTCGACGCCGAAACGCTTCTTCATCCTGTCGAGCATCACATCGAGATGCAGGTCCCCCATGCCGGATATCACCAGTTCGTGCGTCTGCTCGTCGCGGCTTATCCTGAACGTCGGGTCCTCGGAAGCCAGGCGCGTGAGCGTGCCCATGATCTTCTCTTCGTCCTGGCGCGTCTTCGGCTTTACCGAGCTCGATATGCACGGCTCGGGATAGGCGGTCGGCTCGAAGACAACCGGGTTCTTCTCATCGCATACGGTATCGTTATTGTGCGTATCCTTGAGCTTCGCGACCGCCGCGATATCGCCCGCGCCGGCCTTCTGCACCGGGACCTGTTCCTTGCCCTGCAGGATGTATATCTGGCCTATCCTCTCTTTCAGGTCCCTCGACGAGTTATAGAAACCCGTGTTCGACTCCACCGAGCCGGAGTAGACCCTGAAGAGCGTTAGGTGCCCTACATACGGGTCGAATATGTCCTTGAATATGAAAGCCGAGAACGGTTCGGATTCCGACGGTTTTCTCGTAACGGCCTCCTTCGTCTTTGGGTTTATCCCCTCGACCGCGGGACGGTCCGCCGGCGAAGGCAAAAGGCCCGTGATGCCGTCGAGCAGTTCCTGGACGCCGATGTTCTGGACGGCGGAACCGCAGAATACCGGTATTATCTTGCCCGATACGCACGCGGACTTAAGGGCTTTCGTTATCTCGTCCGCGGAAAGCTCCTTGCCTTCGAGGTATTTCTCGGTAAGCGTATCGTCGGTCTCCACGACTGCATCGAGCAGGTCCTCTTTCAGTTTCCCGCCCTTCGCGAGCACGCTCTCGACCGATTTCAGCGACTGCTGCTCGCCGACAGGCGAGTTCAGCGCCACGCACTGCCTGCCGAACCTCTCGCGTATCATGTTCAGCGTATTCTCGAAATTCGCGTTCTCCTTGTCCAGCTTGTTTATGAATATTATTCGCGGAAGGCCCCTCTGCTCGAGGAATTCCCATACGCGCTCGGTGCCGACCTCTATCCCGTGGACCGCCTCTACCAGCAGCACGGCCGCGTCGGCTGCGCGCATCGGCGATATGACGTCGCCGACGAAATCCGCGTAACCGGGCGTATCGAGTATGTGGACCCTCGTATTCTTCCATATGAGGTGCAGGAATTTCGAGCTAATGGATATCTTGCGCTCTATTTCGTCGGAGTTATAGTCGGAATGCGTGTTGCCTTCCGAGATCTTCCCGAGACGGGTGGTCATCTTGGCATCGTAGAGCAACGCCTCGACCAACGAGGTCTTGCCCGAACCGGAGTGCGACACGAAGATTATGTTGCGGATGTTCTCAACGGGGTATCTTTCCATGGAAGCCTTCCTTTAATATATTATTGGTGAGGTCCATCTTCAGATAAGTATCAGTTAATATAACTCCGCCGAAAAATGTTGTCAAGCAAAAATGGCCCTAAAATTCGCGGCGGGAGATTTCTCATCTTCCTTATCCGGGATCCCGGGATAACCCTCAGGCAGCGCTTCCTTCTTTATTGATTCGACATCTTTCCTGGGGACAATCTCATCCGCTCCGGAACGGCTGAAAACAAAAAAAGGCCGGCCAGGATAACAAGTACCCTGCCGGCCTTTAAAGACATACTTAAAATTCCCTGCTGTATAACACCTGCGTCCTGGGCAGGTAGGTTATGCTGACATCCTCTATGACGGGCGTATCCGTAAGCGGGACCAGGACCGTAGCGCCCTGCTCTATAAGCTTAAGGTCGTCGAAGCTTGCGGCTATCCATCCGGACCCCGTATGCCACGAGCACAGCGAGATAGTACATTGCGTGGCATCCAACGGCGCTGTGACCCAGCCTCCGTTGGTGGGTATACGGGTATAGAGCCATGCGTCCCGCGTCCCCATTATGGAGACCTCCCCGCTATTATATCCGCCCGTCCCGTTGAACCGCATCGTATAATAGCAATTTATGGTGTCCGGGTCGCTCGGCAGGTATGAGTAACCCACGAACTTGTAGGACTTGCCTCCGGTGACCGGTATATTTATGAAAGTCCTGCCGCTGCCGAAATTTCCGGCGCACCACGTGCCTCCGTGGACAGGCCTTCCCTTAGTGGAAAGGAAAGTGCCCCAGCTTCCGGAGGCGCCCCACCCCGGAGGAAGCGGCGCTTCATTCCCGCCGGCTCCCGGAGGATGCGTCTCGAAGGTCGGATCGGTATAATTCTGCATTATATCCGCGTCCGGCTGGGCTGCCGTGCCTTTAGTGGAACTTAAAATACTCCTGAATCGTATTGAGCCGCTCCTGAGCCGGTTGCCGGATCCGTCGACAATAGCCTCGCCGGTCCCGGTAGATGTCCAGTTGCCGTGATAAGTCCCTGAGATATTCGTATCCACGCCCATGGTTATCGATTCATCACTGCTGGGCACTATGCCTGTCCAGCTTGCCGTGCCCCACTCTACCGTCGGGCCGTCGGAGGCCGGTACGGCCAGTGTAGGCGAGACATATGTCCCGGTCTTCTGAAAAAGCCCCGCGCCGTATTCGGCCAATATCTGCGCCGTGGACAACTGTGTATCCCATATCCTTACCGAACCTATTACGCCGTTCAGCTGGTTGCGTTCGTAATGCGATACCGACCCCGAACCCGCCCACCATTCATGGCCGAGCATCAGGTATTGCGCCGAGGTATTGTCAAGGTATTCAAAGTGGTGGAAATACTGGTCCGCGCTCCTCTCGGTACCGTCCATGTATACCTTCAGGTCATTCGGATAAACACCGGGCCAATTACCGGTATTCGCCGGGTCACACGCGCCTCCGTTCGGCGGCTCTTTCCATGTAATGACATAATGGCGCCACTTGCCGGAATTCCAGATCCCCAATGCCTCGGTGCCTACATAATTCCTGCAAAACTCTATCTTATAATCCCCGGAACCTTCCGGCGTGTTCGGTATATAAGACCAATTGCCGCTCTGGTAGTATCCGTAACCCTGGGCGCCTATCGAACACCCCTTCTGTACTCCTCCGAAATTCTGAGAATAAAAGACATAAGTCGAGAAAGGCCATGTCTTCGTACCGGCACCGGTTATCTCGTCCCTGCTCATGAGGCGATAGACCTTGCGGTCTTTGCAATTATCGTTATACATCAACGTGTCGTTGCTGTTCCACATCGTCTTGAACCATACTTCCATCGTCCCCGCATTATAGGTTATATTATTTGAGGGCAGGTAGTCCGGACATACGACATCGTAAGAATCCACAAGCATCCCGTCCGGCACCAGCTCACCCCTAGAGCTGTATGAGGCAATACTGCCTATGTTCGGCTTCGTGCCTATAACCCCGGACCCTGGATTCGGGGGGTTCTGCAGGGCAGTGTTACCTCCTCCTGCATCGGCATTCAACGTAGTATTATAATTTGCCCTGAAGTATTTGCCCGAGCTCGGAGTCGCGCGGTTTATCCTCGAGAGCATTATCTGCCCGTCATAAGCCGCCGCGGAAACCCCCACGCCTGCCGGTTCCGGATACGTCGAGATATTGGTCTTCGTATTACCCGCCCCGTCGAAATCGGACTGAGATGTCGCCCTGATCGTACCGAAGAGCTTAACAATCGTCACGACACCGCGCTGGGCCAGCGGAACTCCGCCTGCCGTCCTGTAAACGCCCGTAGACCTTATCTCGTAGAAACCCCCGGAGTTGAAACTAAATTCCGTAGTGCTCTTGGTAAGGCCCCTATCCGATGCCTCGACCGTCCCGTTCTTGTTTATATCTATGACGTATTTGCCGACATAGCCGAGCCTTGATGCCCAGGCATCGTTGCGCACCCAAGAGAAGCCGGTATTCGGGTTCGCGTTCGCCATGACCACTTCCTGGTCGGATGACGTCGTCCCGTTGTTGAAGAACGACTTTATAGAAGCATAAAAAGATTCCCAGTTCAAGTACGGCCTGTGCGTCACAATGTACTGTGCGAGGTTCTGCGCTTCTGTCGAGTTTATAACAAGGTTGCCCGTTATTGAGCCCGACGAACCCGACCCATCACAATAAGGGCAATCGAGATGGTTCCCGAGAACATCAAAGTAGTACCCGTCGCCGCCGCACTTGGGGCAGGAATGGATCGCCTCAATGCCCATAAGCACCGCCCTGAGGACCTCCTCCGAAGCGGTATTGACATTGACGGGTGAACGGGGCTGAAGCACGTAAGGAGAAGCGAGGTTCTGCGGATCCACGGTCTTCGGGTCTATATAACCGAATACCGTGATAAAATTCTCAATTTTTGCGAATTTGGTGCTTGATATACCAGCCCTTGATTTCACCTCTTCTATGCAGACATATGGGCGCCTCGAGGCAATCGTATCGCATTCCGCGACCGTAAGCCCCGCCGCAGTGACCGTACTGAGGTTCTGGAGCATCAGAGACAGGCGCGCGTCGCAGTTACCGCCATTGAGGTTTATGCGGCTCGCGCAATCGATAACCGTGACGCTGTAGCTGCCGCGGCCGTTCAGCAACGTATTGTCGGACAGTCCGCTCGCGAATATCGTCTCCGCCAGCGTATCGACCGAATCATTGCGCGCACCCTGATTGCCGTATTTGAGCTCTGCGATAGCCCGCGCGACACCCGCATCGGCGAGATATCTCGCCTTTATCTTTGCGGTGGAATTGACGGTCCCCTTCCGCTCCATTATGACCGACAGGACCATCGTCGAGCCGATCAATGAGAGCATCGCCAGGACACCGAGCGCAAATACTATAGCCACACCCTTCTTTATCATCCTCTTACACCTTCGGCGAGTTCGCCAGTTCGGCTTTCATCTTTTTCATAAGCTTTACCAGTTCGTTTTCCAGGGCATAACAGCGCTTTTCGAGCTCCCCCTTTTTTGCCGGGGCGCGGTTCTTCAGCGTGTCGGTCATTATAACATATATCTCCGAAAGGTACTTTACCGCCAGCGGCAGGCCCTTTTCGGCCTCCGGATACAACGACAGGGACTTGTCCCTGCCCGTGCCGTCTTTCAGGCTATTGCTTACCTTCTTAAGGTGGAAACGCCACCTGTCTGACCATTCGTCCCAGGCGGCAGGGTCGAAATGCGTTTGTGACAGAGCGTAGACATCCTTCAACTCCCAATATAATTCATCGATGGACATCACCGCCGAGTTGATTTCCTGCCACGCCGCATTCTCGGCCTTTGAGACGTCCGAGACCTTTCCTACCACTGCCTCGCAGGAACTTTTCGCTGCGGGTATCTTCTCGTTGTTGGCAACCTTCTTGAACTCGGGCCTCTGCAGGTCGGGGAAGAACTCCGCTTCGATCGTATACGTCCCCGGCGCCAGCTCTTTTCCGAAAGGCCCGAACGAAATACTGAATGAGCCCTCGGCTACCATGCATTCTCCGAAGACAATAATAGTATCTATGCGCTTCAGGTATACCTTAAGGACCGCGCCGTCAGGCAGGCTTGTCTTGCCGTCCGCATGCACTATTACCTGCTTGCCGTACTGCTCGTTGTATGCCCAGACCTCGATCCCGTAAGGGGATTTTTCACGGCTTACGGCGACCGCCTTGAAAAGCGATACCGCCTGTATGCTCTTGAGGGACAGATCCGAAGAGTCCCTTTTAAGGCGGTCTATAATCTCCTGCGGCTGTTCATGGCCCAGCATGACCTGCACGCTGTATTCCCCGTCAAGTTCCTTGTCCAGCGGGCCAAGTTTTACGCTGAACCTGCCCGGCACTGCTTTTATATCCTTGTAAGCCGTAAGTTCCGGGCCATTCCTTATGGAGACCGAAAGCACTGCGCCTTCCGGAAGGTCCGTTTCGCCCTCAACCTCTATAATAGGCTTCCCTTCTGATACATTATACTCGACTTTCAGTATCGTGATCTTCGGCGAGGGCAATACCTCCGCCCGGGCAAGGCATAAAAAACAAAAAAAGCCGGTCAGAAATGCTACAGTCCTAACGGCTTTATACGAAGTCGTTTTGCCCACAGAATACTCCCCCACCCGACAGTCAGATGCGTTTCTATCTATATAAATATATCACATTATCTCGTATGGTTCAAGTCCACGGCGACGGCGGATACGTCCTGTACCGTCTCGGACAGTGCCCTGTCAAAGGACTGCCTCAGCGCCTGCGCATCCTGCACCGGAAGCACCTGCCCGGGGGATTTTGCGCTCTTTGAATTGAACTCTATCGTATATGCACGAAGCAGGAGAGGAAGTTGGTGGAAACAGAACTGAAGCCTCCTCTGCGAAACGGGACGGACGGACGCTATGTACTTCCGGGAATCATCGTTGAATTCCGCGGCCGCTGAATTTACCTTTTCAAGCCATCCCTTCGACCACCCCTTCCATTTCCGCCCGTCATAAGAGGCCTTTGCGTTATCATACGCCCTGTTCAGCTCTGCATAAAGTTCCGACACTTCCTGCGCTTTATCCTGCAGGTACTGTTTCTCCCTTGTCTCGTCGACCTTTACGCGCTCTCCGCTTCCGATGACCAGCGCAAAGGGCTCCGAATAGGCCTTAGAGCCGTCTATGGTCGCCTCTGCACGCACCGAATACTTGCCCGCCATAATTTCCTTCTCGAAAGGCCCGAACGCGATATAGAACTCCCCTCTCTTGACGCGGGATTCCTTGACCATCACGACGCTCTCGCCCTGCATAAAATAGACCCTCAGCGGCGTGTTGTTCGGATAGGAGCTCGTGCCGCTCACGAAGACCTTGCCCTTCGTATACTCCGCCTTCAACTTGATATCCGCAGCAACCGGCTTCCGTACCGCCGCTTCCTCGGGCATCACTTCGATATCGGGAAGTTCTACTGTTGAATAACCTTCGGCCGGCTCCTTAATCTCGAATGATTTTATGTCTTTCTTACCGAGCTTCATCTTGCCCGACCCGAGTTTTATCTCAATGTAGTCGTCTGTTTGTTCAAGTATCCTGCCTTCCAGTGTCCTTCCGTTCTGCAGAACTACCGTGTCGGCACGTGTCGAAGCCACCACGCAAAAAACTATAAATACGGCCATAAATATCCTCGTCGTCATAGCCCTTCCCTCCAATATTCTATTTTTATCGCGGGCAAATACGTTATCGTTACGTCCGCAAGGACGGGGGTCCTTGAACTTGCCGCATACTGGTCCCTGCTTATATTTGTAGTGGAGAGAACCGCTTTATACTGAATCCATGGGTCCGTCCCCGATATCGCCGCGCCGTTCGCGAGCGCGGTCCACGAGACATCCGCGGACGGGAGCGCCGTAGATGTCTTCCTTAGGTACATGGTGACCGCCGTATTTGCCATTGGCTGGGTCTGGGGAGACCACGTAACCGTCCCCCATTTCACGAAAGATCCCGCGTAGAAAGGAGTCGACGTTATATAACCGCTCTCAGGGATCCCGCGTAAATTGTCCCAGTGCGTCTGCATCTTCGTGACAGCGCCTGCCTTGTCCCAGTCGCTAGGGCCAATAGTGCACTGGCCCCTGTCGAAATCCGACCAATCCCAGCCGAGATACTGATTGTTCGCGACATATTTGAATATCGTCGTGTTCGCGGCCGGATATGTCGGGGTCCAAGTTGAAAGCCTCCCCATGCTTCCGTTAATCCAGGCCCTATAAGACGTTGATGCCCCGTTATCTGAACCAATCATACCCAATGTTTTATCCGCAGAATAATTGAATTGCGAGTAATACATTTTTGAATACATCCTTATCTCGCTGACATCACCGAAGCAATAGAGGGGCTTCGGCTCGGTATTTACAACACCCGTGCCGTGGCTGTCCGTTACGAGCGACTTGAAACCCCTCGCCGTGAAGGTCTCCCCTCCGACCCCCGTAGGCCAAGTATCATCCTGGACACCTTTTGCGAACAGCCAGCACCCGCAGAACGGCGCTTCCGGTTGCCAGTAGATGTAGGTTCCGGGTGCCGGTATGCTTTCAAGGGTCCAGCTGGCCGGGCGCGAAGGGTTATATATGTATGTCGGGTTACCGTTTATATCATACACAGGATAGACTTCCGGTTCCATGACTCCGTTCAAATCCGCATTTCTGATGTCATTCCCGTCCTTATCGTAGTAATAGATCCGCCTGCTGCTGCCCGAGTAAAGCGGCGTTGTGGGCGGCGGGAACGCCAGCGGATACACTGTTCCTGTCCCGCGCCATGCTATACGGCTTGATGGAGCCGGCTCCTTGACAAACACCCTGACAAAAACGCTCTGCGTGTTCGGCCTGAAATAATTCCTGTTTACCTCGAAATGCTTTGCTTCGAACGTGTTGGTATCAAGGAAGACCTCCCTGTCACCGTCGCTGTCGTTGTCCCGGAAATCCTGGTAACTGATATTGATCGGCTCGCAACCCCACCATGACCTGTTCGCGTAATACCCTTTCATCATGACCGCCGAGTATGCCGGGTCTTCGTCGATGTTATCCCAATATCCGAGCTTCACGGAGTCCGGGGTCCTTGCGTATGTCGTCGTGTCCCACTGCATCCTGCCGGCGCCCGCGTTCCAGCCGTCCTCTTCGGTAGGGCAGTTATCGAGCCAGTTGACGTTAAAGACCTCGCCGTCGCGGAAATTCCCGAGTCTTCCGAACCACGCGGCATAAAACTCCTCCTTCGTGGTCTGTGTCCAGGTCCTGAATACCGTAACTACCGCTGAGACCTGTTTTACGGCCGCCACCTGCCCGCCTTTCAGCATGTTCGCGGTCACGCTTACCGTATAGATACCGGCATGGTTATAACCGTTCAGCGGTTCCGTCCTCGGGTCGTACCCGAGACGCTCCGCAGGTATCGGAACTGCCGAGGCGAATGAAGCATTCTTCCATTTCAGCTGGACCGAATTATGGAAGGTCTGGTCGTAGTATTCTAGGCGTATCCTGTGCCAGCCTGCGCTAAGGAACGTATAGGTGCCGGACGCAGTCCTGTCCCACGGGTAGTTTTCGGAAGCAATCTTATCCGTCCAGCGGGAGCAGACGAGTATGTCGTCGATATAGAACTTCGCGCCATCGTCGCAGGCTATCCAGAAAGTTATCGGGGACCCGGTTTCCGTATCGAGTATGTCAATATAGCCCGTCCAGATAACCCCGAATGTCGAGAGGCCGTAATCGCCAACCGATGCTATGG
This sequence comes from Candidatus Omnitrophota bacterium, assembly GCA_041651455.1. Classification (GTDB taxonomy): domain Bacteria; phylum Omnitrophota; class Gorgyraeia; order Pluralincolimonadales; family Pluralincolimonadaceae; genus UBA6215. The sequence goes on along the minus strand of JBAZJG010000005.1, from coordinate 2,993 downwards.
TGGAGCCGCCGGCCATCTCGGCGTCGTGCGTCTCCGCCCATACATCTCCCCCGTCTCCGTCTGTTCCCGGCATGGCGGCGTCATCGGGCGTCTGGTAGACCTGCCCTAATTCGATTATCTTCTCCTTGAAGCTTGCGCTCGATTTATTTATCAGAACATTCGGGGAAGACCCCGTAAGTTCGCTGTAATATTTTCCGAGCAGGCCGCCGCGGATTATCGGCTTGCTCACCGTTACTCTGTGCCTGTTGCTGTCAAAGACCGCCTGCGTAATGCCCGTGGCAACGCGCAGTTCCGCTATCGTATCGAACGGCTGGTTCTTGCACTGCGCGGTCCCTTCTATGTTGCCCGACGTGCCACCGACCGTCGTGTTGACCGAATCGCCGTCCCTGTAATCGATGATGTTCGCGATCTGCTGGTTCGAAAGAAAGGTCTGGAGCTCCGTTATCTGGCTGCCGTCCGTCTCGTCGAACGTATTGATATTTACTTTGCTCTCTTCGGATGAGATCGTCAGCGTATACGCTCCTGCGCCGAACGCGACATTGGTCCCGCTCGTCGCGGCGTAGTTGCTGATGTAATTCTTCAGGTTGCCGTACGTGTTCGTCCTGACCTGGCCTCGGATATCTGCGACGGCCTTGTTCACGCCGGCCTCTGCGATATATCTGGCCTTGACCGCGTTGGCGTAGTTGACCGCCTCTTTCCTGGCCATCATCATGTTAATGGCGAAGCTTATTCCTATCAAAGAAAGAAGGCCAAGCACGCCTATGGCCATCAGAAGGGCTACGCCCCTGTTATTTGCTCCCCGTTTAAACGTCATCACGTTTCGATATTGTCCAATATTTATGTCCCGTTTTGTTGTAATCCGTTGTTTTGCCCCAGGAAAGAATAGATCTTAATATATAAGTTTAGAGCATAAAACTGGCTTTGTCAACATTACTTTATTGCTTTTTGGTATGATTATATTGCTGGTTTTCCCTGCCCTACTGCGGAATATAAACACCTGTGGTGAATGTCTGCTGCCTTGTTGAATTAGGTTCCTGGATAGTTAAAGTAATCTGGACTTTTGAAGGTTTTCTGCCTCTCATGGTAGGCTCGGTAGAGCTATTCCTAGAATCCCACCAGTTAAAAGATGTTCCGGCAGAATCAAAAAACAACAATGAAAAGGGTACAGCCGGTGCCGTAGCTATAACATTCTTCGCTACCTTGCTGTGCAGCGCCGCGGTTCCGACATGCGCCGGGAAGCTGTAATCGGGCGCCGCGCCTACCTGCGTATAGTAATACCTCATGAGCTCATGCGTCGTGCTGTTCAACCAGTACCCGACATGGCATAGCTCAAATTTCGCGTTGGGGTCGTTCTGCGTCGGGTTAAGCGCGGCTATAAAGAACGCCTCGCTGCCGCCGCTTGGCAAGACCCATGTGCTCCCGCCTGCCGTCCACGCGCGAAATTCTATATTCGCGTTATTCGAGTTCAGGTATGCCGCCGAAAGGTCGCGTGTGAGCCAGTCGATAGCGGTGCGCGCGGTTTGGTAGACCTCGAGATGCGCCTGCGTCCTGCTCCACGACTCAAGCCCCGCCCTGAATACTACGAAGAGCGAGAGCGCAATTATCGCGAATATAGCGGATACTACGAGAATTTCAATTAACGTCAGCCCCTTCCTACGGGCCGAGAGACGGGATAAGAGTGACAAAGTCCTCATTGAATGTCCTTCCTTTGTAATCCCACGATACCCTGACAGTCGTTAGGACCAGGCTGCCCGTGGGAGCGACCTGCGTCGTCGAGATCGTATAACGGAACTTCGGGTCGGAAAATACGCCCGCTGCCGCGGTGTTTACCGGATAGCCCATTCTCTTTAACTCTTCCATGGAATTCTGCGCGAATATCGTCGCTTTCGTAAGGTCCGCCGATCGGTTTGCCGAGTCGAAACCGACCGGGAAGAGCGCGAGGACCGCGAGTATGCCAATAACGAGTATTGCCAGCGATATCAGTATCTCTATAAGAGTAAATCCGCTTCCTTTAAAGGTCTTCATTCAAGAGCTCCTGTGATCCTGTTCACGGTTATCGTCTTAGCCCCTTTTGGGTTCTGGACTGTGATTGTGTTAACTAAAGTAGGGTCTGTAGGATCGGTAGCAGTAGTAAGGCCCCCGTTGGGAGTAAATACAAAGGTCACCACTGCTACGGTACTGAATCTCACGCCATTCGGCAACACGTATGTTTTATCCAGAGTGGTATGGGCGGTATTAGTTATCCTGTATGTGTTCGGGGTAACGGTGCCGTCAAATACCGCATGAAAATTCGCGTTCTGCGATGTCGCATAACTGCGCGCGGTGCGAAGTACCGTCATCACCTCGCGCTCAGCCGTTTTAAGCCCTGTGCTCCCTGAAAAACCCGCAAAGAAAGGCACGCTCATTGCGAGAAAAGCAAGCATGATAACAAGGACTATCGCCATCTCTATAAGCGTGAAACCGCGGCGCTTCCGGGCTATGCTGAAACATAAATTTTTCATATGAGAATTATACCACAATTTGAGGCGGTGTCAAGGCGCTATACCGTCGAAAAAGGGAACAAAATACACCTTTACACAAAAGAAAAATCCCCCGCGTATTGATTTCGCAAGAAATCAGCGGGGGATCTTCAATTTAACCCGGCGGCGTCCTACTCTCCCGAACCGTTGCCAGCTAAGTACCATCGGCCCTGAGGGGCTTAACTTCCGTATTCGGAATGGGAACGGGTGTGACCCCCTCGGTATAACCACCAGGAAATCTTTGCACGGTCCCCTTGCGGGGACCGTGCATGCAACCGCATAGCTTATAGTATTAACGACTACAATTACTTCTGTGCAAACTTCCACTTAGAAATTTTAAGTGGTCAAGCCGATCGGCATATTAGTACCGGTAAGCACGCCCCTTACAGGGTTTACACTCCCGGCCTATCAACCTTGTAGACTACAAGGTGCCTTCGACCATCTTGTGATGGGGGATACCTATTTTTGAGGTGG
>JBAZJG010000004.1:0-166207 GCA_041651455.1 Candidatus Omnitrophota bacterium | reverse complement strand
ATCCTGATACCCATCGACCTCCTCCTTTTCGTTTAGGCGAATTTCCCGTTCTCGTATCTTATCTTTCCGCCGACTATCGTGATAACCGCCAAGCCGCTGAGCTTCTTTCCTATCAACGGCGTATTTTTCGACTTAGATTCTATGCGCCCCGCATCCACGGTCCATTCGGACACGGGATCGAAAACGGTGACGTCTGCATCCGAACCCTCGGAAAGGGAGCCTTTTCCCTCAAGGCCAAGCAGGGCCGCGGGGTTCATGGACATCTTCTGGGCAACCTCTTTCCATCCGAGCACGCCGCCCTTGACCAGTTCGGAGTTCACCAGTGATGCCGCGAATTCCAGACCTATCATACCCGTCGACGCGAAATCGAATTCCACGTCCTTCTCTTCCGCGGAATGCGGCGCATGGTCGGTGGATATGATGTCTATCGTTCCGTCCGAGAGGCCCTTCTTTACCGCTTCGACGTCTTCTTTCGTCCTGAGCGGAGGGTTGACCTTCGCGCCCGTATTATAACCCGATACCGCTTCTTCCGTAAGCGTAAAATAATGCGGGCATGTCTCGCAGGTGACCTTCACCTTCCTCTTCTTCGCCTGCCTTAACGCTTCGACGCTCTCCTTCGCGGAGACATGCGCTATATGCAGTTTCGCGCCCGTAAGCTGCGCGATCTCTATATCTCTTATGACCATGACCGTCTCTGAAGCGCGCGGTATGCCCTTGAGCCCGAGCCTTGTCGAGAGCGCGCCCTCGTTCATGACGCCGTTCCTCGACAGGTTGGCGTCCTCGCAGTGCGAGATCACCGGAAGCCCGAACATCTTCGCGTATTCCATTGCGCGGCGGAGTATCTCGGCGTTCATTACGGGCTTCCCGTCGTCGGAGAGCGCCTTGGCGCCCGCCGCGGCTATCTGGCCGATCTCCGTTAATTCCTTGCCTTCGAGGTTCTTCGTGACCGCGGCCGCGGTATATATATTGATGAGGCCCGCCTTGGCCGCCTCGGCATATACGTATTCGACGACGCCCTTATTGTCTATTACCGGGTTCGTGTTCGCCATGCAGAGGACCGTCGTGAAACCGCCTTTCAGCGCGGCCCTCGAACCGGTGACGAACGTCTCTTCATCCTCGCGCCCCGGCTGCCTGAAATGCGTGTGTACATCTATGAGCCCCGGGAGCACGACCTTGCCCTTGCAGTCGACCTGTTTCGCGCCCGCGGCCTTTATATCCTTTCCGGACTGCGCTATCTTGCCGCCCTTGATGAGGATATCGGCTGCCGCATCCGTGCCGCTGGCCGGGTCGACCACCCTGCCGCCCTTCAGGAGGATATCCATTTTACCCGATCCTTTCTTTGACGCCGGATACGAGGTATAGGACGGCCATCCTTACCGCGATACCGTTCGTGACCTGCTCGAGTATGACCGAATACGGCCCGTCCGCTATCTCGGGCGTTATCTCCACGCCCCTGTTTATCGGGCCCGGGTGCATGATAAGCACGTCCTTCTTCGCGTTCTTCATCTTTTCGGCGTCGAGGCCGAAGCTCATCGAATAATCCCTTATGGACGGGAAGAGGCTCTGCCCCTGGCGCTCAAGCTGTATCCTTAGCATATTTATGACATCGGCGCCTTCTATCGCCTCGTTTATGTCGTATGTCACCTTCACTCCGAGCTTTTCGATCTCCGGCGGCATCAATGTCGCCGGCCCGCAGACCGTGACGTTAGCCCCGAGTTTCACGAGCCCCCAGATATTTGATCGCGCGACCCTCGAATGCGCTATATCGCCGATTATCGACACGTTGAGGCCGTTTATCTTCTTCTTGTGCTCTTTTATCGTGAAGATGTCGAGCAGGCCCTGCGTCGGGTGCTCATGCGAACCGTCGCCCGCGTTGATTATCGACGGCGCGACCGATCTCGCGAGCAGGTGCGGAGCGCCCGAAGACGAATGGCGCATTATTATGATATTCACCTTCATCGCCTCTATGTTCCTGGCGGTATCCTTCAGGGTCTCTCCCTTCGTAAGGCTCGAGGAGCTCGTCTGGATGTTCACGATATCCGCGCTCATGCGTTTCGCGGCCAGTTCGAAAGAGGTCCGCGTCCTTGTCGACGGCTCGAAGAAAAATAGCACGACCGTCTGGCCGCGCAGCGTCGGGACCTTTTTTATCGGCCTCTGGGATATCTCCTTGAAGGAGCCCGTCGTCTCGAGGATCAGCTCTATCTCCTGGGTGGAGAGGCTTTCGAGGTCGAGCAGGTCTTTATTCTTCCACGCAACGGCCACCTTATTCCTCCTTTTCCGCCACTATAACTTCATCGGCCCCGTCAGTTTCCGTTATCTTCACCTGGACCGTCTCCTTTTGGGATGTCGGGATGTTCTTGCCGGCATAATCGGCCCGTATGGGCAGCTCCCTGTGCCCGCGGTCTACGAGCACCGCGAGCTGTATGCTCCCGGGCCTTCCGAAGTCTATCAGCGCGTCCAGCGCGCAGCGTATGGTCCTTCCGGTATAAAGCACGTCGTCGACGAGCACTATCACCTTGTCGTGGATATCGAAATCTATCTCCGTCTTGTGCACAACGGGCTGTTCCGCAACGGTGGTGAGGTCATCCCTGTAAAGGGTTATGTCGAGTGCCCCGACCGGTATATCCGAGCCGGATATGCTCTTTATCTTGCCGGCCAGCCTCTGGGCGAGCACGGCCCCGCGGGTCCTGATGCCGACTATAGCGAGGCCGCCGGTATCCTTATTGCTCTCGAGCACCTCGTGGGCTATACGGATTAGCGCTTTGTCTATCTGCTCCGCATCCAGCACTTTTGCCTTCTCTTTAAGCTTCATGGATACCCCCAAAAACACAAATGCCTGTCATCGGCTCATTGCCGAAAACAGGCATAATATAGTATTCTTCGTAATTACAGTACATCTTCCTCTCCTTTTCCGGCCTCACCGGGCCAGATTAAAAGGTTCCAGTGATGAAGGATAGCATGGGCGCACCCGTTTGTCAAGGCATAATTTCTAGTTTGCGGCTTGCGGCGAATATCCGAGCGAATCCGTGGGTATGGAATTGAACAGTTTAGACACCGTCTCAAAGCCGGGTTTCGGCTTCCTGTCCCAGGTCAATATGCCCCAGTATTCCTCGATATGCTTGTCCTGGACCGAGGGATTGCCTCCCTTCCACCATTCATCGGTCCATTCGAATATAACGATACCGGCGAGGTCGTCCTCGGCGCTCCTTATCTGCGTACCGAGGGCCTTGTCCTGGGAATCCTTCTTTACGAAAGTGCTGAACCCGGTCTCGGTAATTATGACCGGCTTCTTGTACTTCCTGGATATCTCCTTCATCTCCTTGACCGACTTCACCGCTTCTTCTTTCCCCCGCCAGTTGAAGCCGTGGCCGCCGATATACGCGTTACACCCTATTACGTCGAGATAATCGAACCCGAGGTCATAACCCTTGACCTTCAGTATGTTCGCCGCCGTGACCGGCCGGCTCTTATCCGCCGCTTTCACGGCGAGATATATCTCTTTCATGAACTTATTTACGGTCTCGAACCCGTAGCGGGGGACAGGGTTCCCGGGCTCATCATAGCAGAACGGCGCGTCGTTCCATATAGACCACATCAATATGCACTTCCTGTTCTTGTGCTTCTTCACGGCCTCGGTCGCTATCCTCTTGAGCGCCTTCAGCTCTATCTCGGAGGAATAATCGGTATATGCGGAGGGATATACCACCTGCTCTATGATCTTCAGGTCGTATTTCTCGGCGAGGTCGAGCAGCGCGTCCGGTAACGGCTCATACGTCCTTATGGTATTTATCCCGGCCCCTTTCATCATCCTGAAATCGTTCTCGAATACCGATAAAGGTATCTTCGAAAAACATCCGTCGACCCCGGGCGGAAGGCCCGGCGCGCTTACGCCGTATGCGATGCCTTTTATGAAAAAGAGCGAGCCGTCGGAGTAGATCCTCCCGTCCTTTATGACGACACCGCGGTCGGTGATCTTTCTCGACACGAGCTGGTCGGGTCCTCCGGGGACCTTCTTCGTTATGACCTTCTCGGTCTTCTCCCTTTCCTCCGCCTTCCTTCGCTCGAGGTCCCTCTGTTTTTCGACCTCCTTAGCCCTCAGCTCCAGCCTTATCCTTTCGCGGGCAAGCTCCGCGACCTCTTCCTCGCTCGGCGTGGTCATCGACGATATAAGCTCCCTCTTCAGGGTTATGACCCCGGTAGGGACCTCGACCCTCACTGAATCCGCCGTTTCGAGTATGACCTTCCCGACGATTATGCCTCCCGCTGCAAGCGTTACCTTGACCGGCTTGGAGGCCTTTATCTCTTCCAGCACCTTAAGCTGTCCTTCGAGCGCTTTTCTCGAGTCGGCGACCTTGCCCAGCTCGGCATTGAGCGCGTCTGTCCTCTCCTTCGCCTTGGCCAGCTCCGATTCGAGCCTCGAGATCTCCTCCGGTTTCAGCATCGCTTCTGCTTTGGCCTCTTCAAGCCTCCTCTGGAGGTCCATCTTCTCCTGCTCGAATCCTTTTATCTTCGATTCGAGATCGCTCCTGCTCGTCCTGAGCTCTTCGAGGACTTGCGCGAGTTTGGCCCTTTCGGATTCTATAAGCGCGAGTTTCTTCTCCGTCTCCTTACGCATCGCCTCTTTCTTCGCGAGCTCCACCCTTGTCAGGGCGACGGAGACGGCCAGAAGGATTATCGCGGCGCCGATGAAGAGCGGCCTTAAAGACAGGAACCGGGCGTGCCCCACTATCCCCCGCCTGTCTTTTTCGGCGATCTTTTCGTAGTAGACGCCCGCGAGGTATTTGTTGGGATGGTGTTCTTTTATCTTCTTTATCCAGGCGGCCTCGGCGATCGCTTCAATCGGTTTCGAGGAGAACGGCATGTTTATCTGGAGGCGGAGTTTCGCGGATTTCTTGTTAAGCTTTTCCGCGAGGTCGTCCTTGAGGTTATTTATCTCGAGGCACATGCCTCCTTCGCTTACATCCCGCGTGAAGGCCTGGTGGAACTCGCAGAATATCTCCTTGTCATCGAGGCTTATGACCTCGAACTCGACGGGAAATACCGTGCTTAACCTTATATATCTTCTTCGCTCGATGCCAGTCTTCTGTGTTTGCATATCCCACGCTCCGAAGATTTAATGAAACTAACCATTTTTTCCGCTTCGGGGGCGAGCGCGCCCAGTTTCCCTGCTTCCGCGAGCGCCTGGCTTACGTTAAGCCCCGAACGGTAGATGAGCTTATATATCCTCTTTATCTGCAACACTGCCTCAGCGCCGATGCCCGACCGCCTTATCCCGACGGCATTGAGGGAGCATGCCTCTGAATCCCCTTCTATCAGCGTATACGGGACAACATCCTTGTTGACGCGGGCCAATCCGCCTATCATTGCGAGCGTCCCTATCTTCACGAACTGGTGTATGGTCACGTTCCCGGACACGAACGCATTGTCCTCAACGGTGACGTGGCCGGCGACAAGCGCGCCGTTGCAGACGACGGTGCCGTTCCCGATATGGCAATCGTGCGCTATGTGAGAGAAGCCCATGAATAGGTTGTCGTCGCCTATGACCGTCGCCGATCCTTCCTCGAACCCGCGGTGTATGCTGCAGTACTCTCGTATGATGTTCCTGTCGCCGATCTTCAGGTATGTCTTCGCGCCCTTATACTTCAGGTGCTGCGGGACGTGGCCGACGACCGCTCCCATATGGACTTCGCATTCCTTCCCGATAACCGTACCGCCGGCAACATAAGCATGCGCCAATACCGAGGTCCCGTCGCCTATGGCCGCCCCGTCCTCGATTATCGCATAAGGCCCGACATCCACGTCCCCGAGCCTGGCCTTTCCGCCTATTATCGCCGTAGGATGTATCTTAGGCATCTCTCGCGCCCTCTTTCGGGTTAAAAGCGACTATGAATTCCCCTCTCGGTTTGGTTGTTTCGAAATGCGCGGCGGCTTCTGCTGCGCCGCAACGCAGCACTTCCTCGAATTTTTTCGTAAGCTCCCGCATCACCGACACCCTTATATCCCCGAAAATCTCGAGTATGTCTGAAAGGGTCTTCGATATGCGGTGAGGCGACTCGTAAAGCACGATCGTTCTCTTCTCGTCCTTGAATTCGGACAGGCGTTTCCTTCGTGCGGCGGACTTGTTCGGCAGGAACCCTTCGAATACGAACCTGTCGGTCGGCATCCCGGAGACGACGAGGCCGAGTATCACCGCGCTCGGGCCGGGTATCCCGACGACATTTATGCCGTTCTTGACCGCAAGCCCTATTATATGCGCGCCGGGATCCGATATTCCCGGGGTGCCGGCGTCGGAGACGAGAGCTATGTTCTTGCCCCCTTTCAGCAGGCCTATAAGGTGTTCGCCCTTTGTCACCTGGTTATGCTCGAAATAGCTCGTGAGGGGGGTCGTTATCCCGTAATGAGCGGTAAGTATCTTCGTGTGGCGGGTATCTTCCGCCGCTATGAGGTCGACGCCCTTCAGGGTCTCGACCGCCCTGAACGTGATATCCTTAAGGTTCCCTATCGGCGTCGCGACCACATGCAGTGTGCCGGTTGGCATAGTCCCTATTCGACCGTGACCGATTTTGCCAGGTTCCTTGGCTGGTCGACATCCCTTCCCCTGGCGACAGCGATATGGTACGCCAGCAGCTGCAGCGGCATGACCGTCAACAGCGGGGACAGCGGCTCTTCGGTCTTAGGTATATAAAGTACCGTGCTTACGTGCCTCTTTACCGAGAGGTCGCCCTCGGTCGCTATCGCGATGATCTTTCCGTCGCGCGCGCGTATCTCCTGGATATTTGATATCATCTTGTCGTACGTAAGCGATCTCGGTGTTATCGCGACCACGGCCATGTTCTTTTCTATCAGCGCTATCGGCCCGTGCTTCATCTCGCCCGCGCCGTATCCTTCGGCGTGTATATAAGATATCTCCTTTAGCTTAAGCGCGCCCTCGAATGCGTTCGGGTAATTCACCCCGCGGCCTATATACATGAAACAGGGCAGCTTATAATATTTCCTTGCGCATTCCTTTATCCTGCCGGCCTCGTCCAGGATGCTGTCCATATGCTCCGGTATCATCTCGAAATCGGCCAGTATTTTCTTCATCTGCCTGCGCCCGACCCTGCCGTTAGCCGCGCCGAGATACAGCGCCAGCAGTATGAATATCGCGACCTGCGCCGTGTATGCCTTGGTCGACGCTACGCCGATCTCCGGGCCGGCATGGGTATATATGACACCGTCTGATTCCCTGACTATCGTCGAGCCGACGACGTTGCATATCGATACGGTCTTTATCCCTTTCTTCTTCGCTTCCCTCAGCGCGGCAAGCGTGTCCGCTGTCTCCCCCGACTGGCTGACCGCTATGAAGAGCGTCCTGCGCGAATACACGGGGTCGCGGTACCTAAGCTCGCTCGAGACATCAACCTCAACGGGTATCTTCGCGAACTTCTCAATAAGGTACTCGCCGACGAGTCCCGCGTGGTACGCCGTGCCGCAGGCTGAGATCATTACGCTGTCTATGTTTTTCAATTCCGACGGCCTGAGGTTTATGCCGTCGAGTTTTATCCTGCCCTTCGCGGCGTCCGTCCTCGTCGTGAGTATCTTATGTATCACGCGCGGCTGTTCATATATCTCCTTCAGCATGAAATGGGCGAACCCGCCCTTCTCCGCCTGGGATATGTCCCATTCTATCTTCGTCGCCTCCTTATGGACCTTCCTGCCGTCCAGGTCAGTTATAGAGACGCTGTCTTTCGTGAGCGCGATGACTTCCTTGTCGTCCACGAAGATAACCTTGCGCGTCCTGTCCATTACGGCCGGGCAATCAGAGGCGAGAAGGTTTTCGCCTTTTCCTATGCCGACTATGAGCGGGCTTCCGTTGCGGGCGCCGACCAGCTTGCCCGGCTCATCCTTATGTATTACCGCTATGGCGTAAGATCCCTGGGCTTCCTTCAGCGCTTTCCTTACCGCATCCTCGAGGTTGCCTCGGTAATGCTCCTCTATAAGGTGCGGAAGGACCTCGGTGTCGGTGTCGGAGCAGAACTTATGGCCTTTCTTCTGCAGCATGGCCTTCAGCTCCTCGCAATTCTCTATTATTCCGTTATGCACGAGGGCTATTTCTTTTTTGCAGTCGTAATGCGGGTGCGCGTTTATGTAGTTAGGGACGCCGTGCGTGGCCCATCTCGTGTGGGCTATGCCGGCGCTGCCGGTGATGGGATTCTTCCTGAGCCCTTCAAAAAGCTCCTTTATCTTCCCCGGCATCTTAAGGGACCTGATCCTCGACCCGTCGAGCACGGCTATGCCGGCGGAATCGTAGCCCCTGTATTCAAGCCGCGCAAGGCCCCTTATCAATATCGGAGCCGCCTGCTCACTGCCTATATATCCGGTTATGCCGCACATCTTTTATAGACTATCCTTCCTTCCGCCATGGTAAGCCAGACATCAAATTTGTTGTCGAATAACACTATATCCGCGTCGTTGCCGGCGCGAATCACGCCTTTCCTGCCGAGCCCGAGCAGTTTTGCCGGGTTGCCGGACGCAAGTTCAACCGCTTCGGCCACAGACAAGTCGCCGAACCTTACGGCATTCCTTACCGCATTTACCATCGTTAGCCCGCTGCCGGCGATCGTCCCGTTTTTGAGCCTGTACACGCCGCCGTCCCATTTCGCGTCGAACGAAGAGTCGTTCCTGAGCGAATCGGTTATAAGGATCACTTTCTCCCTGCCCTTGCACTTGAGCAGTACCCGGAAAGCCAGCGGGCTGATATGTTCGCCGTCGAGTATAACGGTCGCGCTTATCCTCTGGTCTTCCAGTATCGCGCCTACCGCCCCGGGCTCCCTGTGGCGGAACTCATCCATGGCGTTGAAAACGTGCGTCGCACAATTCGCCCCGAGGTCCGCGGCATTCTCCGCTTCCTCGAATGCCGCTTTGGTGTGTCCGATCGAAGGGACCACGCCTTTTAACTTCAGGATCTTTATAGCGTCGGCGGCCCCTTTGAGCTCAGGGGCTACAGTCATGAACTTCAAGTGCCCCTTCGACCGCCTGACCAGGTCCCTGATCTCCCGGTTGTCGGGTTTCCTCGCGGACTTCTTATCCTGCGCCCCCGCCCTCTCCCTGTTCAGGAAAGGGCCCTCGAGGTTTATCCCCAGCATCTTCGCGCCGCCGCCGTCCTGCCTGCGTATATAATCTACCGCGGAATCGACCTTCTTTGCCGTCTCCTTGCGGCCCGTGCACGGGATCGTTGCAAGAAACCCCGTGGTGCCGAACATCGCCTCGTGGCACGCGATCCCTTCCGGCTCCCCATAGACCTGCAGGTCTATGAAGCCCGGCGCGGCAAAGCATCCGTTCGCATCTATAAGCCTTGAGCAGAGGAGCTTGGAAGCGGGCTTCCTCCCGATCTTCGCTATCCTGCCGTCCTTTACAAGGATCGAGCCTTCTTTTATTACCTTCCCGTCGGCCGTCAGGACATTCGCATTAAATATCAGGAATTTCATCTTAAGGCGTATTTAACGAATGACAGGTCGTCTATGAATACCGTCCCCTTGTTCAGGCCTCGGCCGTTCCTGAAAACAAATACTATATCGAGCACCCTGCTCCAGTCGTTTATATTCGAGAACCTTGTTAGCGGGATCTCGACCTTCTGCCATTTCCCCGCGGCAAGCTTGTCTATATAAGGGGCTATGTCAACCGATGATGTCTTGTCGACGCCCATTATATACGAACCGTCCCCGTCGGTATCCTGGTGCATCTCTATCGTGAAGAGCGCGCCGCCGGCGGGGTCCCTGTACCAGAACGACAGGAAGTCGTAACCCCTGAGGTCGCTGAACGCCATCAATTCTATCGGCTGGCCGGCAACGTCGGTCTTCCTGCCGGCAAGTAACGTCGACCAGTAATACGAGAACCCCGTGCCTTTGCTGACGTCAAAATCCAAACGCAGCGAAGCCCCGCTATCGCCGTGCCTTTCTTCGGGGTCCCCGGTGAATGTCGGTATGCATTTGACCCCCGCTTCTTCGTATCCCTGCGTCTTGCCCCCCAGCAGGTTGAACATCTGCCTTGCATTGTAATCATCCACCACGAACGCCTTTGTGGCTTCATCCGCGGCGGCACTCATAGCCGCCGAAGCAAGCATCGATACCAAAAATACCATTGTCCCGGTGCGCATGGCGGGCCTACTTGTCTGACGAGAAAGTTATGTTGTCTACGTAAAGGACGCCTTCCCTGTAATCGCAGGTCATGTCGTCAAAGGTGAATACGATCTCCCTCATCTTCGTCCAGTCGGTTATCGAGCCGAGGTCTTTCAGGCCCTGCATCGGCACCACGATCTCCTGCCATTCGGAGGTGATCCCCTTCACTATGAAGACGACCCGCTCGCCCTTATTGTTCTTCATCTCGAGCTTGAATTTCGTAGTGAATCCCTTGGCCGCGTCCCCCTTTATTTCCATCTTCATCCGGTCGTAAGGGGTCAGGTCGGTATCGTTAAGCTTTATGTATATTCCGTTGAAGGCCGGGCCGCTCGCCGCCACATCGTAGGATATCTTCATGACACGGCTCTCTTCGGTGGGCTTCCCGAGCACGCCGTAGAGCTTTATCATCTCGATCGTGCAGCCCTGCGAAGTGTCAAGCGGGTTGGAATTCCACGCGCCTATGTCGGTGCCCAGGTCGCTGCGGCCGTTCCTTTCAAAGCCCGCTATCACTAGTTCGCCGGCGTTCGCCGCCTGTAAAACGGTTAACGATACCCCTAAAAAAACAAATAACAGGCATATGGACCTCATCCTGTTTTTCATGATCTTGCTCCTTATTTTATTATGGCGTCCCCACGGGGATTTGAACCCCGGTCGCAAGCTTGAAAAGCTCGTGTCCTGACCAGGCTAGACGATGGGGACGCGGCATATTTATCCCGGTGCGGATTCTGGACAATTATACCTGATTGCGGTCATTTTGTCCATGCCGCCGGGGCGTGTTATTTGGCGTCCTCCTCGCCCTCTTCATCCTCGATGACCGAGGCGACAGAAGCTACTTTATCTTTTTCCTCTAGTTTGATTATCCTTACGCCCTGTGCGGCGCGGCCGGTCGAGCGTATGTCCTTGACCGGGCAGCGGACTATGGAGCCCTTACCCGTTATAAGCATTATCTCGTCGTTGTCGGAGACGGTCTTGAGGGCCACGGCTTCGCCGTTCTTCGGCGTAACCTTTATGTTGATTATGCCCTTGCCGCCCCTGCTCTGCGTCCTGTATTCCTTGATCTGCGTCCTCTTGCCGAACCCGAGCGATGTTATCGTCAGCACGGTCGTCTCGGGGTCGGCGACGGCCATCGCTATCAGCTCGTCCTTCTTCCCGAGCGTGATGCCCTTTACGCCCTTGGCCGAGCGGCCCATGTCCCTGACCTGGGACTCCTGGAACCTTATCGCCTTGCCGTCTTTCGTCGCGAGCAGTATCTCCTTTTTCCCGTCGGTCATCGCGACCCCTATCAGCTCATCCCCCTTCTCGAGCGTTATGCCGATTATGCCGCCTTTGCGCGGATGGCTGAACGCCTCGAGTGATGTCTTCTTTATTACCCCAAGTTTCGTGGCCATTATGAGGAAATGCTCGGCTTTGAATTCCTTGACCGGAACGAATGCGCTTATGCGCTCGCCCTGCTGCATCTCGAGCAGGTTTATCATCGCCTTGCCCCTGGCCTGGCGGCCCGCCTGCGGTATATCGTAGACCTTCAGCCACAGCACGCGCCCCTGGTTCGTGAAGAACAGTATGTATTCATGCGTCGTCGCGATGAAGAGGTGCTCGACGAAATCCTCCTCTTTCACGTCGGCGCCCGTGACCCCCTTGCCGCCCCTGCGCTGTTTGCGGTAGGCGGAGACCGGCAGCCTCTTGATGTATCCGGTGTTGCTTATTGTAATGACGACGTCCTCTTCCGCGATGAGGTCCTCTATCTCGAGGTCTTCGATCTCGCCGACGATGTTCGTGAGCCTCTCGTCGCCGTATTTCTCCTTTATCTTGAACAGCTCTTCCTTGACTATTTGGTATACCTTCTTCTCGCTCTTCAGTATGGATTCGAGGTATTCGATCTTCTTTATCAGCTCGAGGTATTCCGCCTCGAGTTTTTCGCGCTCGAGGGCCGTAAGCCTGCGCAGCTGCATCTCGAGGATCGCCTGCGCCTGTATCTCGCTGAAATCGAACTTCTTCATGAGGCCTTCTTTTGCGTCGGCCTCCGATTTCGACTTCTTGATAAGCTCTATTATCTTATCGAGGTTAGCGAGCGCCTTCTTCAGCCCTTCGAGAATGTGCGCGCGCTCTTTCGCTCGCGCAAGGTCGAACTTCGTCCTGCGTATGACGATCTCTTTGCGATGCTTTATATAGCACTCGAGCATCTGCTTGAGGTTCAGGACCTTGGGCCTGCTGTCGACGAGCGCGAGCATTATGATGCCGAAGGACGTCTCGAGCTGCGTATGCTTGAAGAGCTGGTTCAGGACGACCTGTGCGTTGGCGTCCCTCTTCATCTCGACGACGACCCTGAGGCCGTCCTTGTCGGACTCGTCGCGCAGGTCGGATATGCCTTCTATCTTCTTGTCGGTAACGAGCTGGGCTATGCTCTCTATGAGGTTTGCCTTGTTGACCTGGTAAGGGATCTCGGTTATGACGATCGATTCCTTCCCGGACTTCTGGGACTCGATGCTCGCCTTCGCCCTTATCTTTATGAGGCCGCGGCCGGTCGTATACGCCTGCTTTATCCCCTCGCGACCGCATATTATGCCGCCCGTCGGGAAATCCGGCGCCTTGATTATCTTCATGAGATCTTTTATGGATATGTCGGGATCGTCTATCACCGCGCCGATGCCTTCCGAGACCTCCGACAGGTTGTGCGGCGGTATGTTAGTCGCCATACCGACCGCTATGCCCGATGAGCCGTTAATGAGCAGGTTCGGCAGCGCGGCCGGGAGGACCACCGGCTCTTTTAACGAAGCGTCGAAGTTAGGGACGAAATTCACCGTGTCTTTTTCAAGGTCGCCGAGCATCTCTTCCGTTATCGCTGCCATGCGCGCCTCGGTATACCTCATGGCGGCCGGCGAATCGCCGTCGACCGAACCGAAGTTGCCCTGGCCGTCGGCCAGAGGATACCTCAGCGAGAAGTCCTGCACCATCCTTACGAGGGAATCGTATATCGCCACGTCGCCGTGCGGATGGTACTTACCGAGGACTTCACCGACGATCCTCGCGGATTTCTTGTAGGGCTTCGAATGCTCTAGGCCGAGCTCGTTCATCCCGTATAATATCCTGCGGTGCACCGGTTTCAACCCGTCCCTTACGTCGGGCAGGGCCCTTCCGACTATGACGCTCATGGCATACGAGATGTACGAATCCTTCATCTCGTCTTCTATGTATACCGGCAACACCTTTTCATTGCGTGCGTACATTTGCTGTTATAGATCCTCCTTTTAAACGTCCAGGAACCTTACTTCCGGGGCGTGTTTTTCTATAAATTCCCTTCTCGGTTCGACCGCGTCGCCCATGAGTATCGTGAACATCTCCTCCGCTTCGACGGCGTCTTCCATAGTGACCTTAAGCAGAGTCCTCTTCTCGGGGTCCATGGTCGTCTCCCAGAGCTGCTGCGGGTTCATCTCTCCGAGGCCCTTGTATCTCTGTATGCTCATGCCCTTCTTGCCCAGGTTCCTTATGTGCTCCAGGATCTCCTTTAGCGAATTGAACTCGAGGTCATCCTCTTCGCTTGTAAGCTTGAACGGCGCTTTTTGCTTCTCTTTTGTTTTCTCTTCTGCCGGCTGATATATATACTCGCTTGCGGACATGTCCAGCTTCTCCAATTTTGCCAGGCACTTTTCTATCTCTTCCGCCTCATAGATCTCCAGGAGGTCTACGCCTTTCCCGTTGGATCCGGCCTTATTCTCTTCTTTTATCTCTACATCCTCTCCAGACTCTTCCTCCTCCTGCTCCATGAACTTAGCCAACTCGGTATCATTATAGAGAAATTGGTCTTTTCCATCCACTTTTACCCTAAATATAGGCAGTTTTTTGGTCTTTGAGTGTCTGGAAATGAGGTATTTTGCGATATTTACTCCCTTTTTGCCTAATCCGCTCGTAAGGTCCTCGAGCTCAACCAGATTGTTCAGGATATCTTTAAGCTGGGCATCTGTATAAGTCCGTTTCTCTTTTGCCCTTACCAGCTTCAGGCCTTCCGATCCCAGCTCCAGCAGCATCGAGTTCATCTGGATCTCGGTCTGGACGTATTCCTCCCTCTTGCCCCTCTTTATCTTATAGAGCGGGGGCTGGGCTATAAAGATGTTCCCTTTCTCGAGGAGCGCCCTCATCTGTTTATAGAAAAAGGTGAGCAGCAGCGTCCTAATGTGCGAACCGTCGACATCGGCATCGCACATTATTATTATCTTGGAATATCTTAATTTGGCGATATCAAACTCTTCTCCTATGCCGCACCCGATAGCCGATATCATCGTCCTTATTTCATCATTCGCCAGCACTTTGTCGAGCCTTGCCTTTTCGACGTTGATTATCTTGCCCTTCAACGGGAGTATGGCCTGGAACCTGCGGTCCCTTCCCTGCTTGGCCGAACCGCCGGCGGAGTCGCCCTCCACGAGGTATACTTCGCATATCTGCGGGTCCCTTTCAGAACAGTCGGCAAGCTTGCCCGGCAACCCGACCCCTTCGAGGGCGCCTTTCCTCCTCGTAAGCTCCCTGGCCTTTCTCGCGGCTTCCCTGGCCCTGCTCGCGAGAAGGCACTTGTCAGCTATCTTGTTGCCTATAGACGGGTTCTCTTCGAGGAACGTGCTCATTGATTCGTTGACCATCGACGCGACAAGCCCTTCCACCTCCGAATTGCCGAGTTTTGTCTTCGTCTGTCCCTCGAACTGCGGGTCCGGGATCCTGATAGAAATGACGGCGGTCAGGCCTTCGCGCACGTCATCTCCGGAAAGTGTTATCTCCTCGTTCTTAAAGAGCCCCTTGTTCTTGCAGTACTGGTTTATGACCCTCGTCAGCGCGGATTTGAAACCGCTGAGATGGGAACCGCCTTCTATCGTATTTATATTGTTCGCAAAGGAGAAGAGGTTCTCGCCGTACCCGTCGTTATACTGCAGGGCGACCTCCATCTGGATCCTGTCCTTCTCTCCGTTGAACATGACGACTTTCTTGTGGAGCGGGTTCTTGTTCCTGTTGAGGAACTCCACGAACGACTCGATGCCGCCGGTGAACTTGAACGAATTCTCCTTGTTCGTCCTCTCGTCCTTGAGGTCTATCTTAAGGCCCTTGTTCAGGAAGGCGAGTTCGCGCAGCCTGTTAGAAAGGGTATCGAAACTGTATTCCGGTTTGCCCGTGAATATTTCGTTGTCGGGCTTGAACGTTATCCTCGTGCCGGTCGTCTTGGACTTGCCCACGACGGTGACTTTCGATACGGGCTTGCCCCTTTCATATCTCTGGTGGAACACCTTCCCGTCCCTGCGCACCTCTGCTTCGAGCCATTCCGAGAGCGCGTTCACGACCGACACGCCGACCCCGTGCAGGCCCCCCGAGACCTTGTAATTCTTGTGGTCGAACTTGCCTCCTGCGTGCAGTTTCGTGAGCACTACCTCAAGGGCCGACTTCTTCTCGGTGGCATGCATATCTACGGGTATGCCTCGCCCGTCGTCTATGACCGTCACGCTGTTGTTCTTGTGGACTACGACCGATATCGTAGAGCAGTGGCCGCCCATCGCCTCGTCTATCGAATTATCCACGACCTCATATACGAGGTGATGGAACCCGCCGACGGCCGTGTCGCCGATATACATCGCCGGCCTCTTCCTTACCGCTTCGAGGCCCTCGAGGACCTGTATCGTACCCGCGTCATACTTTTCGTTCTTTGGCATATGCCTATACTCCCCCGATCCTAAGTTTTATGTCCTTCACGAGGTCTTCCCCTATCTCTTCCTTTATCTTCGATAATAGCTGTATCTTCTCCATTGTGAGCTTATGCAGCCATCCCGATGAATCTACATGGACGATAAGAACGCCGTCCTTTATGTCCATTGGCTTGGTATGTTTCAGGCCGTCTTCCCCCGCGGCTTTAGCCCACGCCGCGCTGACGCTGCCGGCCTGCGGGCCCCTCCCGCCGCCGAGCCCTCTCAATACCGATTCCATCGCTTCCGATATCGCGATGGGCTTTGCTTTCATTATTTAATCCATCCTCACCGGCAGGACTATATAGACATAGTCTCCGCCTTCCGCCCTCAGGACGCCCCTCTTGTCCTGCCCGGCGAATTCAAACACTATCTCTTCTTCGCTGATGTTCTTGAGAGGGTCCATAAGATACCCGGGGTTGAACCCTATCGTTAATTCCTCGCCGGCATATTCGCAGTCTACATCTTCGCGTGATTCGCTGCCGTCCTGCGAGGCCTTGGATATTATCACCTTATTCTTGCTTATGTCCAGTTTTATGGACTGCGAGTCCGGGGTCGTGAGCAGGCTCGCCCTTTTCACGGCCGCGTAAAAACCGTCTTTCCTGAGCTTCATCTTATCCTGGCCCTGTTTCGGGATCACTTGTTCATAATTCGGATACTCGCCCTCTATAAGCCTTGTGATAAGAGTGGAATCGTCGAGCTCGAAAGCCGCCTGGTTCTCGCTGAACGATATCTTCACGTCGCCGTCTTCCTTCAATATCCTCATTATCTCCGCGACGGCTTTAGCCGGTACGATAACCTTCCTCGAGAATCCGGCTTGTTTGGGCAGGTCCTTATCAACCATCGCCAATCTGCGGCCGTCCGTAGCCACGACTTTCAGCTTTTTGTCGCCGACAGCGAACAGCACCCCGTTCAGGACATATCTTGTTTCGTCTTTCGATATGGCGAACGCGGTGGAATTCAGGATCGCCTTCAGTTGTTTCTGCGGTATTGTTATTGAGTCCTTATCCGAGAGTTCCGGCACTTTCGGGAACTCGTCTTTGGGAAGCCCCATTATCTTGAATGTGGATTTTTCACACTTGATAACCACCTGGTTGTTCTTCTTTGCGGACAAGTGGATCTCGCTGTTCGGCAGCTCCTTGACTATATCGCTTATTTTCTTGGCCGGGACCGATATACTGCCGTCTTCCTGGATATCTATCCCGCTTATCTTGCATATAACCCCTATCTCAAGGTCCGTGGCTATAAGCTTTATCTTGTCTTTGGAAGCCTCGAATAATATATTTGAAAGTATCGGCAGCCCGCTTTTTTGGGATACGGCGTTCTGGACCGTCTGTATCCCTTTTTGGAGCAAGTCGCGCGTCAATTTAGCTTCCATCTCTTCTCCTTCTTTATTAATTTAATTAATAATAGTAGTAGTAATGGGTGTTGATTTGTGCATATATCCGAAACCTGTTTGACGTGTTGATGTTGCGCCGGAAATCCGCCGGTTATTTATACACAGGTTGATACCACTACTTTTTTATCCGACCTTTGAAACCAAAACCAGCCCTAATTACCCACAACCCTCAACAGGTTATGCACAACAAAATCATAAGAAGACAACATCCTATTCCCCGCTTATCATGGCCGTAAGTTTTCCGGCCAGGTCCTTTATCTTCTGATCCTTTTTTATGTCACCCTCAATACTCTCGCATGCGTGCATGACAGTCGTATGGTCGCGCCCGCCGCATAATTCCCCTATCTCCGGGAGCGAGTGGTCGGTCAGCTTCCTTATCAAGTACATGGAAAGCTGGCGCGGGACGACCATCTGTTTGGTCCTGCGCCTGCCCTTTATATCAGAGACCCGGACGTTAAAATAAGCCGCGACTTCCTCGAATATGGACTCCGCCGTTATCCTTGACTCTTTTTCCTTTACCATATCCTTCAGCACGGATCGCGCGAGCTCTATACTGACGCTCTGCTTCAAAAGGACGGCGTTCGCGACGACCCTCTTAAGGGCACCCTCAAGCTCGCGTATATTTGACTTTATCTTTTCGCCTATATAAAAGATAACGTCATCCTGAACTTCGATATTCTCCCTTTTGAGTTTCTGGCGCAGGATAGCGACCCTGGTCTCGAAATCGGGCTGAGATATGGACACGATAAGCCCCCACTCGAACCTCGACACGAGCCTCTCCTCGAGGCCGTCGATATCTTTCGGGGGTTTGTCGCTCGAGAGCACTATCTGTTTATGCGCGTCGTGCAGAGTGTTGAATGTGTGGAAAAACTCTTCCTGCGTCGATTCCTTCCCGGCGATGAAATGCACGTCGTCGATAAGCAGGACGTCGACGTTCCTGTATTTTGCCCTGAACTTTTCCGTCGAGCGGTTCTGTATCGCCTGGATTAGCTGGTTCGTGAACTGCTCGCTCGTTATATACACCACCCTCATGTTCGGGTTTTTTGCCGCGACGCAATGGCCGATGGCGTTCATAAGGTGCGTCTTGCCCATCCCGGCCTTGCCGTAAATAAAAAGAGGGTTGTATGCTTTTGCCGGGGACTCGGCAACGGCCATAGCGGCGGCATGGGCCATCTTATTGCTCGGGCCGATGACGAAATCGTCGAAGGTATAGGCGGGATTCAGGCCGAGGTTATTGTTCGCGTCCTGTTTCCTGTCGGCGGGCTTCAGCGGCTGGCGCTGGGCGGCCGAACCGGCGGCGCGTTTTTCGGGCTCGCTCGCCGAATAGGAGAAATCGAGGGCGAGGCCTTGCCCGGATATGTTCTTAAGCGTGGCCCTTATTAATTCCAAGTGGTGTTCGAGCAGCCAGTCCTTGAAGAAGCTGTTCGGCACTTCCAGCATAAGCGTGTTGTCCGTTATGCCTATTCCCCTGGTAGGCCTGAACCAAGTCTCAAAGGTCTGGGGATTTACCTTTTCCCTGATCAGGTCCTTGGTCTTGTCCCAGATCTCTATGGCGTTCTTAAGATTTTCCATGAAAAACCGCTGAAAAGTTATTCACAATTTATTCACAGGGCCCGATTACACCGAAAGGCTATTTACCTGCGTAGATTATATCAAAGGCAGGAGCGGTTTGCAAGAACTTTTTGCCTTGACTAAGCGGCCAATCGTGGTATAATCCTGCTTTAACTTAAAAGGAGAAAAGATGAAGAAAAATATCACCCTAAAATCGAACTTAAAGAGGAAACGCGTCCACGGTTTCAGGAAAAGGATGAAGACACAGGAAGGCCGGGCGGTCTTAAAAAGAAGGCGTCAAAAAGGAAGAAAACGCCTTTCCGTCTAGAATCCCGCATCATGAAGAGGTTCTCCCTCTCAAGGCGCGAACGGATAACCAGCACCCAGGAATTCAGGTCATCCCTTAGCAAAAGCGCATTTTACGTCGGAAAATCTATAAAAATAGGCGTATCCAGGAACGGCCTCGATATATCCAGGATCGGGGTCTCCATGAGGCGTGAGAACTTCAGGCTTGCCGTGACCCGGAATAAGCTGCGCCGTTATGTAAGGGAAGCTTTCAGGTTGAACAAGGAGAGAATCTCCGCGGGCTACGATATAATAGTCATGCCGCGGGCCCAGGCAGCCGGCTTTGATTACGGCAGGTTCTGCGAAGACTTTGTTTGCGCAGCCGGTAAAGCGGGTATACTTATAGGTTGAGAATGCTTAAAAAAGCCCTTGTATGCGTCATAAATATATATCGTAACTATTTGTCGGGATATAAGTTACGTTGCTGTAGATTCTATCCATCCTGCTCGGAATATGCTGTGGAAGCTATCGGGAAGAAAGGCGCGGCAAAGGGCCTGCTCCTTTCGCTCTTCAGGATAATCAGGTGTAACCCATTTTCTAAAGGCGGATATGATCCGGTAAAATAACAATATGAATACTGAAAAAAGAGCACTGCTTGCCATAGTGATATCAATGTTCATAGTCATCTTTACGCCTATGATCCTCGGCAAATTCTTCCCCGGGCTTAAGCCTCAGCCGAAACCGCAAACTGCCGCTTCAACCATTGCTCCCGCTCCATCGGGAGCCTCAAAGGAAACGGCCGCGACGGCAGAAAAGCCGGTTATCGCGGATACCGCAGTTCAATTTGTCGACGAGAAAACCGTTGTTTTTGAGACGGACGAATATAACATCGCTTTTTCGGAAACGTTCGGCGCCATAAAGAGGATAACGCTCAAAAAATTCCACGATTCAAAAGGTTCACCAATAATCCTAGCCGACACTCCCGGCGCGGCGGACTCTATCTTTTATACCTCGGGCCTATCCGGCGAGCTGGACAAGGCAAGGTTCTCCTATTCCCCCGGCAAGGACAGGGCTGTTTTCGCTGCGAAGTCATCCGACGGCATGTTAATCGAGAAAGAATATATATTCCAGCCGGGCAAGTATACGATAGAGCTTAAACAGACGATAACCAACAGCTCAAGCAGGTCACGCCCTCTCAAATATTCCATTATAACCAGCAGCGGGATAGACCCTCTCTCTAAACAGGACGAGATGTACGTCGAGATCGTCCGGGATATAGACGGCAAGGTCGTGAACACCAACAAAAAAGGGATAAAGCCGAAAACAGAGACGGCCTGGGAAGGCAGGCAGGTAAACTGGGTTTCGCTCAAGAACCGCTACTTCTCCGTCATAACGAAGCCTCCGGCAGCCTTTGTCAAGATAGTATCTAACAAGTTGCAGGACAACAACATACAAACAAAGATTGAATCCGCCGAGTTTACTGTAGGGCCGAATGCCTCGGCAACGAACAATTTCATCCTTTACGCGGGACCCAACGATTATGATAAAGTCGCCTCGCTAAAGATGGGCATGGAGAACTCGCTCTATCTCGGCTTTACCGGAAGCATCGGCAAGATCTTGTTTGTAGTCCTGAAGTTCTTCAACGGGGTCGTGAACAACTGGGGCCTCGCCATAATAGCGCTTACGGTCTTCATTAATATCCTGCTATTCCCCCTTACCTTCAAGGGCATAAAAGCCATGAAACAGATGCAGGCTCTCCAGCCCAGGATAGAAGCGCTGCGCAAGGCGAATAAAGATAACCCCCAGAAGATGAACAAAGAAATAATGGAGATGTACAAGAAATACAAGATCAACCCTATGGGCGGATGCCTCCCGATGCTATTGCAGATGCCCGTATTCTTCGCGCTATACCAGGTTCTCATGAGATCTCCGGAGCTCAGGGGTGCGCCGTTCCTGTGGATAAAAGACTTGTCGCAGCCCGACAGGCTTATTACGTTTAAAGCGTCTATCCCGTTCGTAGGCAATGATTTAAATATATTACCACTACTGATGGCGGTGGCCATGTTCTTCCAACAGAAGCTCTCTGCCCCGCCGGCGTCATCGCAGAACGACCAGATGGCCCAGCAGCAAAAGATGATGGGCGTAATGATGCCGGTCCTGTTCGGGTTCCTGTTCTATAATCTCCCTTCGGGACTGGTAATGTACTGGCTGACAAATACGGTATTGACGGTGGTTGAGCAGGAGTTGTTTCTCAAGAAGGAAATGTTCCACGTGGAACATTCGGAATAGCAGGCAAAGGCGTTACCATGAAATCAATAGAAGCTGAAGGCAAGACGACAAAAGAGGCGATCCATTCAGCCCTGGCAAAGCTGGGCGTTACCAGGGACAAGGTCCATGTCAAGGTGCTCTCCGAAGGCCACCATGGATTGTTCGGGATGACCGGCTTAAAGCTGGCAAAAGTGAAAGTAACCCTCAAAGAAGACCCGCACCATCAACACCACAAATCCTGATTTTAAGACCTATGACCTGATAGTCATAGGCGGAGGTCATGCCGGATGCGAAGCTGCCCTCTGCGCGGCCAGGATGGGCCTAAAATGCCTTCTTTTGACCATGAGCCCGGACAATATAGCCCAGATGTCATGCAACCCTGCCATCGGCGGCCTGGCAAAAGGCCATATAGTCCGTGAAATGGATGCGCTTGGCGGTGAGATGGCCAAAATCACCGACAAGACAGGTATCCAATTCCGCCTTCTTAATACAAAGAAAGGTCCCGCCGTACAGGCACCCCGCGCTCAGTCCGACAAGAAACTTTATAGCCTGGAGATGAAGAAGGTCCTCGATTCCCAGAAAGGCCTTGATGTTATCCAAGAGACCGCGGCGGATCTGCTCACAGCGTCAGGCAGAATATGCGGCGTCCTGTGTGAAAACGGCACCGGTTATAACGCCTCAGCGGTCGTAGTTGCAACAGGCACATTCCTGAACGGGCTTATCCATATCGGATTTAATACCCGGCCTGCAGGAAGGTTCGGTGAACCCCCATCCACAAAGCTCTCTAACTCATTAATAGCGCTTGGATTCGAAATAAAAAGGCTTAAAACCGGGACGCCGGCAAGAATATTGAAAAAGTCCATTGATTTCTCGAAGACAGAAATCCAACCCGGCGATCCAGTGCCTACCGCATTCTCATTCTCTACAATAAAGATCGACCGCCCCCAGGTGCCTTGCCATATAACATATACGAACAAAGATACCCATAAAATAATCCTTGATAACCTTGACCGGTCGCCTCTTTACAGCGGAAAGATAAAAGGCGTTGGCCCGCGGTATTGCCCATCGATCGAAGATAAAGTTGTCAGGTTCAAGGACAGGGAACGCCACCAGATATTCCTGGAGCCTGAAGGTCTGGACTCGGATGAGATATATCCTAATGGTATCTCTACAAGCCTTCCCGAGGATGTACAATTATCTATGTTAAGGTCTATAAAGGGATTAGAACATTGTGAGGTTTCACGTTACGGCTATGCCATTGAGTATGACTTTTGTCCGCCTACCCAATTGAAGCCGACGCTCGAGACGAAACTTGTTGAAGGGCTCTACTTTGCCGGCCAGATAAACGGGACATCCGGTTACGAGGAAGCGGCCGCCCAGGGACTCGTTGCCGGAATAAACGCTTCGCTAAAGATAAATGGCAAAGCCCCATTCCTGCTCGGTCGTGACGAAGCGTATATAGGGGTCCTCATAGATGACCTTGTCACAAAAGGAACGAACGAACCCTATCGTATGTTTACATCCAGGGCGGAATACAGGTTGCTGTTGCGCCACGATAATGCGGATATAAGGCTTATGGGATATGGACATGAACTTGGACTCATATCCAGGAAAGAATATGATGATATGCTCGCAAGAAAAGGATCTATAGATAAAGGCATCGAATTGTTGAAGCGCAAACGCCCCGGGGAGATATCGGAATATTCTGAAGAGATCAAACGCCGCATCATGATCGAAGCGAAATACGAAGGATATATCCAGAGACAGGTCAAGGAAGCCGGACGGATGAAGAAGCTCGAGGCCGTAAAGATACCGGCCGGCCTTGACTTCAGGTCTGTTAAGGGATTGCGCAAGGAATCCCAGGAGAAGCTCGATATGATCAGGCCCCTATCGATAGGCCAGGCATCGAGGATATCCGGCATATCCCCGTGCGATGTCTCCCTGCTCTATCTCTATATCGAATCTATGCGGGAAAGAAAATCTTGACAAAAAAAGAGTCTGCGTTTAGAATGTTCCACGTGGAACAATGGCAAAGATAATTTCCGTATGCAACCAGAAGGGCGGAGTCGGCAAGACTACCACAGCGATAAACCTCGCGTCATATATCGCGCTGGCAGGCCGCAATGTATTGGTCGTAGATTGCGATCCGCAAGCCAACGCAACCTCAGGCCTTGGAATAGATAAAAAACAAGTCAAAGAGTCGATTTATGATGTCTTAATCAATGGAAAGGATATATCACAAGTCATTGTTAACACAAAGCTTACAAACTTATACATAATCCCTTCAAACGTCCACCTTACCGGTATGGAAGTTGAGCTCGTCAATGCCCAAAGCCGCGAATTCCACATGAAGCAAGCCCTTGAACATATACGCCCGTCGTTCGATTATATAATACTGGATGCTCCCCCTAGCCTGGGCCTGTTGACCATCAACGCCTTGACTGCATCGAAGTCCGCGCTTATACCTTTGCAATGCGAATACTATGCATTGGAAGGATTGTCGCAGCTGCTCAGCACGATCAATCTTGTAAGGCAAAATCTGAATCCCGCGCTGGAGATAGAAGGCATATTGTTGACGATGGCGGATTTCAGGACGAAGCTTACGGACGAGGTAATAAAAGAAGCAAGGAGCTATTTCGGGGAAAAAGTATACAACACCGTGATACCGCGTTCGGTAAAACTCGGCGAGGCCCCCGGATTCGGGATGCCTGTTGTCATGTACGATAAGCACTCGCAGGGCGCGCGCAGTTATTATGAATTCGCGAAGGAATTCCTGAAGACAGATTTTCCGCTGGAATTGAACATGAAGCAAGAAAAGGAGATCCCCGATGGAGAAGAGAGTATTAGGCAAGGGGCTTAAGGCGCTCATTCCCGACGACGTTCCACAAAGGTCGGAGAGCAGGGGAACGGTCCAGATAAACATTGCAGATATAGTGCCCGGCAGGTTCCAGCCGAGGGAGGTCTTCGATCCCGACAAGCTGAGGGAACTCGTCCAGTCAATAAAAGAGAAGGGGCTGATACAGCCGGTGGTCGTCAGGCCGAGAGGAGACGGGTACGAGCTGATAGCCGGAGAGAGAAGGTTCAGGGCCGCGAAGGAGCTCGGAATAGCGCAGGTCCCGGCGATAATAAAAGACGTAAAGGACGACGAGGCGCTTGAGATCGCGCTTATAGAGAACATACAAAGGGACGACCTCAACCCGCTCGAGGAAGCAAAAGCATACCAGAGGCTGTCTGACGAATTTTCGCTGACGCAGGAGCAGATATCGGAGAAAGTGGGCAGGGACAGGGCCTCGGTCTCGAATGCGGTAAGGTTATTAAGGCTTCCCGACAAGATAAAAGAAGAAATATATCTCGGCAGGATATCGGCGGGACACGCAAAAGCCATCCTCATGCTTGACTCACAGCAGTCGCAGCTAGACCTTTGCCTTAAGATCATAAGGCGCGGGCTCTCGGTCCGCGAGGCGGAGTATTATGTAAGGCGCAAGATCACGGGGAAAGCCCGCCCGGCAAGGCCGCGCAAGCACGCGACCGAGATAAGGGCGGTCGAGGAAGAGTTACAGAGGATACTCGGAACGAAAGTCACGTTATTGCACCAGGCGAAACGCGGAAAGATACTCATAGAGTATTATTCTAACGAAGACCTCGACAGGCTGCTTCAAATATTTCGGAGACGCTGAGAGGATTTTAGTCAGCAAGCACTACTTGCCGCCGGCACGGTTTTCCCCCGATAAAAGGCCTGCAAAAGCCGCGTATAATGCTGCCGCCAACGCAAGGAAAGCGAACGGTGACCTTATCAATGGTTTTACGGGGTACGCGTGCGCCCCGACGGGCTTGACCATTATCGCTGCCCCCTCGTCCATGCTTATGATGGTATAACCGAACTTCATAACGCATTCGTTAATATCAGAAGAGAACTTCCCGTTGTATTCCCTTGTCCATAACGCGAGTCTGGCCGATCCGAACTCCGATATCGGGATATCCGGCTCGTTTATTTCAAGGAACATCCGCGCGGAATTTGCCCTGCCGCTCAGGGCCGAAAGCATGCTCCCAATAAATGTGTCGTTCGAGCATATTATGTCTGATGCCGAGGTATTAGCCCCCACTATTTTTACCCATTTTTCCACAAGGTCGTCGACCATGATTATTTCGAAAGGCCTTGTATGCCTCTTATATGCCGGCAAAAGGTTTACCGCCGTGGAATCCTTCAGATGAAACGAGAATTCATGTTTATTGTAGGGGGGATCGAGAGGGATATACATTGAAAACGAAGGGGAGAAGAACATGAAGACGGCGGTAAAGGCCGCCGTATATAGCCCCAGACCGCCGAGACCCGCATTTTCCAATTTCAATAGCTTAAGGAAACGGTCGTAAACCGCCTCAAGGCCTGCGCCGGCGACGAGCAGTACGGGGAGCAGG
Source organism: Candidatus Omnitrophota bacterium (assembly GCA_041651455.1). Lineage (GTDB taxonomy): Bacteria > Omnitrophota > Gorgyraeia > Pluralincolimonadales > Pluralincolimonadaceae > UBA6215. The sequence continues at coordinate 140,417 of JBAZJG010000004.1, read as the reverse complement.
CCCTCGGCGCTCAAAAACCGGAACCTGTAATTGACCGCCATCGGGAGAAAAGCCGCCAACAGACAGAGCGCGAACAGCCCGATGCGTTTGCTTGGGGCATCGGCGGAGCAAGCGGCCCTTACAAGGCCTATTCCGGCAAATATGTATATAAGAGGGTATAGCTCGTACATCCTGCCCTCCGGCATAGGTATACCGAGCGGGCCCGCAAGCCTGCCCATATTAGCCGCCGCATGCATTATTTGCGGCAAAGAAAGGCAAACGGCGTACAATACGCAGGTAAAAGCGTCCCTGCGCGCCTTTCTTTCGGACAAGCCGTAAAGGATGAATGCCGCACAGGCCATCCACGGTAATCCCGGATGGGTATAGAATACAAGCGCGAGGAATATCGAACACGCAGCGATCTTTTGTCTCGCCAGGGCATAGAACGCAAGCATGATGAATATCAGCGAGATAGCCGCCGGAACGGTTATCGTCATCTTCAGGAAAAAAGAGTAAGGGATGCAGGCGGCAAGGGTCGTGAAGAAAGCCCGCTTAGGCGAATGGAGCCCATTAGTTACCGCAAATATAACGGCGAACAGCAGTATCGCCGGAAGGACCGAAGATATGCGCGCGACGTCCATGATCCCTAATCCCGCCTTATATAATCCGAGAAGCAACAGGTGGAAGAGCGGAGGATAGACCAGCGGCTGGCCTATCGGTGCCAGTTCCCAAAAAGCCGTCGTGACGACACCACCGGCCGAGTCAAACCCGCGCATTACATTCAGATGGTAGTAGATGTCCAAAAAAAACGGAAATCTTGTAAAATTTACGGCGGTCAATACGACGACCGCAGCTAAAACGGTTATCGATGCTGTTATCCAGGACGAGTTTTTCATATGTCTCAATAATTATATTGCCGCTACTATATAAAGTCAATTCAATAGCGCAGTAGCTTGTTTACTTGCGATTCCGATTCTGTTATAATTCCGCTATGATCTTCAATGGAAAATTCCGGATTGCTCCGCTATCCCTGGTGATTGCCTGCGCTGCCCTTTTTACCGTTTTTTTCGGCACAATCGGCGTACTTAGGTATCACGCCCTTACTTATCCTGACTACGATTTTACGATCAATATACAGAAATACTGGAGCATACTTAACTCTGACGGGAGGATGTCCACTATAGGGGACGCGAACATACTGGGCAACAGCTTTGAATTCATCGCGTACCCGTTAAGCCTTGTATACTTGCTTCTCTTCCAGTCGCAGGAAGCCCTCTTGTTCCTCCAGCCGTTTGTCGTTGCATGCGGGGCACTGGCCGTCTATCGGATAGCCAGGTTAAAACTTTCGGGATGGTGGTCAGCCTGCCTTTCGCTGTCTTTCCTGCTGAATCCCGCAACATGGTACATGGTCCTTGGCCAGTATTACGACTTGATATTCTGCATAATTCCGCTGTCAATGGCGTTCTATTACCTGAAAAAAGACAGGTTCCTCAAGTTTGTCATCTGCATAGTAGTATCGATTTTATTCAGGGCTGATATTTCGCTCGTTATCTTCATGTTCGGCATATATGCCGCGCTGGACGGGAAGAAAATAAAATGGGTCATATTCCCCATGGCGCTTAGTCTCACGTGGGTATCGGTATTCATACTCTGGCTCAGGCCCCAGATATATCCGCGCGTATATTACGAGCAGTTTTATTTATCGATAGGGAACAGTTTTTACGGTATAGCATTCAGTTTGGTCGCGCATCCGCTCAAGACGATAAGCAGCATATTGACGTGGCAGAACACCGTCTTCGCCTTTAAAATGCTGTTACCTGTATGCATGCTGCCGCTGTTTTCTCTTAAGGAAGTGATGATCCCCGCCCTCGCGATCTTAAGGCAATCGATATCATCCTTCGGACAACACCACAATATAGTGCTTCATAATTTTTCCTATGCGATAATTTTTATTTATGCCGCAGCCGCTTCAGGGCTGGCAAATATACTTAAAAAGAGGCAAGGGATGTCGCGAATGGAAGGGGGTGCGTTGTTCTTCCTGATTATCGCGGCAACTATATCCACCGACGTATGGTATGGCCCTATCACGGACTGGAACGCCCACCGTTATTCCATAAGGAAATCGGCCCAGAACGAAAGGGTGAGGCACCTGATGAATAAGATACCTAAGGACGCCTCTGTCGCGGCAACTTTTCGGTTTTCATCGCACCTTGCGAACCGTAAGCACCTGTACTTTTTACATTATGTAACGGATACTTTCTTGCCGTTCCCTTACGAAGGATACAGGATCCCCGAAGACGCGGAATATGCGATCGCTGATTTTTTGCAACCGATATCCGCAGCGAAGACGCAAAAGAAAGACTCGGACCTGCTTGTTAAAGAATTTTTTGAAAAAGGAAAGTGGGGGCCGGTCGGCACCATCAACAACGTTTGCCTGCTGAAAAGGGGTGCCGCGAACAAGGACAATTTCCTCTATATGCAGGACTATGACGGCCCGTTGCCGGAAGTACCCCTCGTGAGCGTAGGGGAGGCTCTTGCGATTATGAGATATGATATGGATTTGAAAGACCGCGATATTGCTATGACCATTTACTGGAAATGCCTTAATAAGACCGATGATGGCATGTGTATAATGTTCAAGGTATTCGATGAGCAAGGCGAAGAAGTGGAACGCTTGCCGAGGCCGGTTTGCTACGGGATATACCCGATAAACCGATGGAAAAAGGGAGAAGTGGTTGCGGACCGTTTTAACCTTTTCTTTTCATCTGAAAGGGTCAAGCCAGGCAGGAGGTATCGATTGAAAGCGGAGTGCGTATCGATAATCAGCCTGGAAAATATACCGCTTGCCTCGAAGACCCCGGGCGTGGTCGATAGTGAAGGGATGCTGGTCATTGGCGAGTTCAAATTATAAACCGTTGTTCTGGCCGCTGTTGTTCGCCTCGCTGTATACTGTTTTTTTCAGCGCGGTCGACATACTGCGATACAGGAATTTTGCGTTTACCGATTTTGATTTTGCCGTGAATATCCAAAAATACTGGAACATCCTGCATTCCGACGGCAGGATGTCGCTCATCGGCGACGTGAACATATGGGGCAACAGTCTGGAGCTTATAGCGTATCCGATGAGCCTCGTATACTGGCTTCTCGGGTCGTCGCCGGAGGCCTTGCTGGTATTGAGGGCCGCCGTATTCGGATTTACGGCCGTACCGATCTATATGATCGCAAAAGAAGTTGTCCCTCAAAAATTTGCCTTATGCCTGTCGGCATCATTCCTGCTGAATCCGTCGTTATGGTACCTTAATCTTGCAGAGTACTACGACATGACACTCTGCATCTTACCGCTGTCGTTAGCATTCTATTTTTTAAAGAAAGAGCGCTTTGCCGCTTTCATGGCGGCACTGGTAGTGTCCATAATGTTCAGGGCAGACCTTACGCTTATTACGGTCATGTTGGGTGTTTATGCTTTTTTTGACAGGAAACGACTTAAATGGGTAATATGGCCGGTTTCCGTAAGTGTAATATGGGCGGTCCTGGGTATATTATTTATACGGAACGCCGCTTCCCCGAAGATATCGTATGAAGTATTCTATTCCTACATGGGAGGGTCGTTCGCGGAGATCGCAAGGAACCTCGTATCTAACCCGCTTATCGCGTCAAAAACCCTGTTTACGGAAGTGAACGCGATCTTCATGATGGAAACGCTGCTTCCCGTCGCGTTTTTCCCGTTGCTTGCGATAAAGGAGTTCTCGATTTGCCTGCTCACGCTTTTCCAGCACCTCACGTCCCTCAAGCCGCTCGAACACACGATAAAATCGTATTATTCGGTCACCCTGCTGCCTTTCCTGTATGTGTCGTTCGCGTACGGCATTTCAAAATATCTGGCGAAAAGCAGGTTATCCTCGAAAAGATTCGGCGCTTTCTTCGCCGCTTTTATCGTAGCGGCGCCTTTAATATCGAACGTGCTGTTCGGCCCGCTGTCCGTCTGGAAAGATTACTGGCACATGCTGGCGCAGCGCGATTTCAGCGGCATGATGACGGAGTATGTAAAAAGGATCCCCGCAGACGCCTCCGTCATAACGACATTCAGGTTTACGCCGCATATCGCCAACAGGCGGCATCTCTATTCTTTCCACTACCTGACCCGTGGCAAGGGCAGGATGCCGTATCCCGGATATAAGGTCCCTAAGGGCGTCGAGTACGCACTTATAGATTTCCTCGACCCGTTTACGGTGGTCCTATTCTCCGACAGGGATTCCGACCTTAGGGTCAGGAAGTTTCTTGAGGAAGGGGAACTCGGCGCGGTCGACTCGTTCGATACCGTCGTATTGTTCAGGAAGGGGAACCTACCCGGGAAGACACTGTTTCGCCAGGACGCGGATGGCAGCAGCGTCGCCGTGCCGTTGGCCAGGATAGGTGGCAATGTCGTGCTTGAGAGGTCCGCTATCAACAAAGAAGGGCGGTTCGTGGAGATAAGCGTAAGCTGGAGATGCCTCGATCCTATAAAGGACAGCGTCAGTTATCTTTTTCAGGTCATGGATAAGAACGGGAAGGAAGTTTTCAGCACCGTAAAGCCGGTATGTTACGGCATATATCCGATGAGCCGGTGGAAAAAAGGTGAAGTCATAACGGATGATTTCAGGATGTTCATACCCGCAAAAGCCGCTCAGCGCGGTGAATACGACATAAGGATGACGCTTTTCCTTAGCGACAGCATGAGGGCCCTTATTATGGAAAATGCGGGGAACGCAGACATTAACGACAGGTACGGGCTCCTGCTGGGTCCGGTGAGCTTCTGACCCATGAGCAAGAACGCTAATAATTCCGCCGCCGTTGTGCTGGCAACCGCCTTAATACTTGTCGCCGGTTCGATATCATACGTAAATTCGCTGCTGAACCCGTTCATATGGGACGATATAGCGCTGATAGTCAGGAACTTCCATATCGGCGACCTTGGTTATATCCCGAGGCTCTTTTTAGAGGGGAGCTACCACCAGGACATAACCGGGAACTTTTACAGGCCGGTGCTGATGGCGTCCTTCGCGCTTGATTACCGCTATTGGGGCCTCGAACCTTTCGGTTACCACTTGGCCAACCTCTTCCTGCACCTGAGCAACGCTCTGCTTGTCTATTGCCTCGTGTGGCTGCTGTCAAAGAAGAGGACCGTCTCTTTCCTGGCGGCGCTGTTATTCGCGGTTCATCCGGTGCATACCGAAGCGGTGACATATATATCAGGGCGGGGTGACCCGCTCGCGGCGTTCTTCAGCCTGCTCTCGCTGTTGTGTTTCATAAAGTTCACCGGGCAGGAAGGCGTAAGGAAGACGGCCTTTTATGCCGTATCCGTGGTTTTTTTCGCGATAGCGGTCTTCACGAAAGAATCCGCCCTGGTCCTGCCGGCTTTTTTTGCCCTGTATTCGGCATGCTTCGCTGAAGATAAATCCCGCTTTTCCAAGGGTATCCCCTATATACCGTTTTTAGCCGTGATAGCGATCTTCCTATGTATAAGGCATATGGCACTTGCAGGCATAAGCGACGCCGGCTCGTACATAAGCACTATCCCTTTGCCCTACAGGATACTTACCGCGCCCGCCGTGATCGCTGAATATATCAAGATCCTGGTAGTGCCGGCAGGCCTGCACATGGAGAGGATGGATTTCCTTTATAACGTAGTTGTGTCCGCAAAGGACCCGCGGTTCCTAGCCCCTTCGGTATTCCTCATATCGTCAGTCCTTGCGCTCGCCCTCTGGCATAAAAGGCCGAAACTGTTTTTATTCGGGGCCGTATGGTTCGCGATCGGGCTCCTGCCTTTCATTAATATAATACCGATAAACGCGTTTGTCGCGGAACACTGGCTTTATTTTCCGTCCATAGGTTTTTTCATCGCCGTTTCGGTGCTATTGGACCGCATCACGCAATTCAAGTCGATAAAGTTATGCGTTAAGGCCTTCATCGTGGTCCTTGTCCTTATGCTGTCGGTGCTGACGATAAGACAGAACCTAATCTGGAGGGATCCCGTAGCTTTCTACAAATATACGCTGGCCTATTCCCCGGAAAGTACCAGGCTGCATACCAACCTCGGGATAGAGTATTTCAACCGCGGGCTTTTCGAAAAAGCCGAGAACGAATACATGGAATCGTTGAGGATTGAGCCGGACGGGAAGAATACCGTCTACCACCTGCTGAACCTCGCGGCAATGTATTATTACCAGGGAAGGGAGGACGAGGCGTTCGATGCTTACAAGAAGGCGATAGCGGCCGATCCGCTCGTGCCGGTGACCTACGCAAACCTCGGCGATATATATTACAGGAAAGGCAAGTACAAGGATTCCGTATCGATGTTCAAAAGAGCCCTTGAGATAGCCCCGGGCAATGCCGCGTACTGGAACAGCCTCGGCAACGCCTACCTCGCCGAAAAGATGGACCGCGAAGCCGGGGAGGCCTACAGGAAAGCCATTGCGATCTACCCGTACCTGCTCGATTCAAGGGTGAACCTCGGAGGCATATACGCGAGAAAAGGCGACCTCGTGGCGGCGCTTGAAGAATATAAGGTGGCGCTCCAGATAGCCCCGGACGTTCCCGAGATATATACGCGCGTCTCCGAACTGTGTTCGAGGATGGGGGCGCATGAACAGGCGAAGTACTTCTCCGACCGGGCGAAGGAACTGTTGACAAAGTAGCCAAGTTATAATAGAATTTAGGGTTAAACAAATAAGGAAACCCCCATATGGACCAGAAGACGCTAGTTGTAATAAAACCGGACGGACTGAAGAAATCCCTTACGGGCAACATATTGACCCGCCTTTCCGAATCCAAGCTTGAGATAGTGGCCGCTAAGATCATCCGCGTGAGCAAGGAGCTTGCCGCGGAACATTACAAGCACATGAAGGACAAGCCCTTCTTCGACGAGCTCATAAAATACCTGCAAGGGGAACTGCACGAGCGGCGCAAAGTAATGGCGATGGTCTACTGGGGGGACGGAGCGATAGACAAGGTGAGGAAGCTCGCAGGATCGACGAACCCGGAAGAGGCCGACCCGACCACGATACGCGGTTCATACGGCCGCATAACGACGAAAGGCCTTTACGAGAACGTCATCCATGCCTCATCGAACGAATCGGAGGCCGAGAGGGAGATCAAGCTCTGGTTTGAGCCGGACGAAATAATAGTAGACCTGTATCCAACCAAATTCGTGACTTTATCCAACGTCACGAAGCGGGTCTGGGGATAAATAGCGGAGTCTAAATTGGTAAGGAGCATGACGGGATTCGGGCGCGCAGACGCATCCGCAGCGCACGGAAAGATCCAGGTGGAGATAAGGACGGTCAACCACCGGTTTTTTGAGATATCCAGCAGGCTGCCCGAGAACCTCAACATATTCGAGGACAAGATAAGGGCGGAAGTGGCAAAGAAAGTGAAACGCGGCAAAGTAAACCTCTCCCTGACCTACGAAAATCCCGCAAGATCCGACCCGAAGCTGGTAATAAACAAGCCCCTCGCGAAAAAATACAAAGGCCTTTTGGCCGACCTCAGGAGGTCGCTCCGTCTTACCGATGATATAAACTTCTCGCAGATAATCGCTTTCCCCGGTGTCATCTATGTGGAGGAAAGCCCGAGGAAGGAAGCGGAGATGTGGCCGTGCATAAAGTCCGCCCTGAGTCGGGCGATCGACGGGCTCATAGATATGAGGGAGAAGGAAGGCGCGAGGCTTATAGCGGATATAGCGGGCAGGAGGAAAGCGATACTTAGAAGCCTGACGGCTATAGAAAAACGCTCGAAACTGGCGCTGAAGGAATACCGGCTCCACCTGTTAAGGAAGATCAAAGAACTGTCCTCCGGCAAGATAAACCTCGACAAGGGAAGGATAGAGCTCGAAGTCGCCCTGTTTGCCAAAAGCTCCGATATATCCGAAGAACTCACGAGGCTGAAGGCGCACCTGAAAAGTTTCGGAGAGACGATAACCCGGCAGGACGAGGTCGGCAGAAAACTCGATTTTATCTCGCAGGAGCTGCACAGGGAGATAAATACGGTCGGACAGAAGACAAGCGATTACAAGATCGCCCAGCTTGCGATATCCATAAAGGGCGAAGTCGAAAAGATACGCGAACAGATACAGAACGTGGAGTAGCGATGGCGCGATCAAAGGGCCGCATATTCGTGGTTTCGGCTCCGTCCGGGTGCGGCAAGACCTCGCTCGTAAGGGCTCTCCTGAAGAAAGACAGGGGCCTTGTGCATCCCGCTTCTTTCACGACGAGAAAACCGAGGGCCGGAGAAAAAAACGGCAGGGATTATCATTTCGTTTCGGAAAAGGAATTCGCGCGCAGGCAAAAAAGCGGCGACTTCCTTGAATGGTCGAAGCCGTACGGGAAATATTACGCTACCTCAAAGAAGGGCATACTTGCCGGCGTCGACAGTGGCAGGGATGTCATATTGAGCCTTGATGTCAGGGGGGCGTTCTTCATAAAGAAAAAGTTCGGGACTTCCACGCTTATATACCTTCTTCCGCCGTCGATCGGGGCCCTCAGGAAGAGGCTTATAGGGAGGTCTACGGACAAGTCCTCAGAGATAAAAAAGAGGCTGAGCTGCGCAAAGAAAGATATTGCGAACCTCAAGAAATACGACTATGCTGTTGTAAACGACGATTTCGCGGAAGCCGTCGCAAAACTAAAATCGATAATAATTGCCGAAAGGCTTAGAGTGAGGTGAATAAGTGAAAGGCAAGACCCCCGTATCGGCCGAAGAACTTCTTGATAAGACGAATTCGATCTACAAGCTTGTGATACTTGCCTCGAAGCGCGCCCTCGAACTGAACGAGGGAAGCCCGAAGCTCGTTGAGACCGAGAGCAAGAAGGTCTCTACGGTCGCCCTCGAGGAGATCAAGGCCGGAAAGATCAGCATGAAGGAAAAGAAAAAATAAATGGCAAAGAAAGAGGTCGTCCTCGGCGTTACCGGATCGATAGCCGCTTACAGGGCTTGCGATATCGTGAACTGCCTTAGGAAGGCGGGATTTAACGTCACTGTCATAATGACGAAAGAGGCGAAGGAGTTCATTTCGCCCCTGACATTCCAGACCCTTTCGCATAACAAGGTGTATTCCGAGATGTTCGAAGCGCCTTCCGAATGGAACCCCGTCCACACATCGCTTGCGGACAAAGCCGGCCTCATCCTTATAGCGCCTGCATGCGCTAACATCATAGGCAAACTCGCGAACGGCATATGCGACGACCTGCTTACCTGCGTAGTCATGGCATCGTCGGCGAAAGTCCTTATCGCGCCGGCCATGAACGAGAAGATGTACGCGAATCCCGCGGTACAGGAGAATATCGGCAAGCTTAAGAAGCGCGGGATAAAGATGATTGGGCCGGTAAAAGGCCCGCTTGCATGCGGACACGAAGGCGTCGGGCATATAGCCGGCCTGGATACGATAATATCAGAAGTAAAAAGATCCCTTAAGGGTTGAGATGCGGATCCTCATAACCGCCGGCCCTACCAGAGAATTCCTCGACCCGATCCGTTATATATCAAATTCCTCGACGGGCTATTTCGGGTACAGTATAGCCGCGGAAGCCGTCAGGCGCGGGCATAAAGTAGTGCTCGTCAGCGGCCCGGTAGCGATGGAGCCTCCTGCGGGCGTTGAATTCATTCCAGTGGTCTCGGCTCTCGAGATGGAAAAGGCCGTCAAAAGGAATTTTTTCAAGGCAGACTGCCTTATCATGACCGCCGCCGTCGCCGATTACAGGCCCGAGCGGTTCAGCAAGTCCAAGATAAAAAAACACGGCAGGGCGCTGAATATAAGGATGCGGCTCAACCCGGATATACTCTCCTGGGCCGGCAGGAATAAGGGCAAGCGGAAGGTAATAGGATTTGCGCTTGAAACGGAAAATACCGTAAAAAATGCGATTGCGAAACTGAAAGCGAAAAAAGCCGACCTCATGTTCGCGATCGGGATGAAGGGCGAGACCGGCCCGTTCGGGGACAGGAAGATCCGCATAAAATGCCTTAAAAGCGCGGGAGAGCCTGAAGGCATGTTTTCAAAAAAAGACAGGATGGCTAGATTTGTCCTTGACAAGGCAGAGAACGGATAGTATCCTTTAATAGGGATAGGTGTATACAACCAAAAAGGAGGAGAGATGCGCAAAGCAAAAGGTTTCACCCTTATCGAGCTGTTGGTCGTTATGGCAATCATAATTATACTAGCTGGTTTACTTATGCCGGCGCTCGGCAGGGCTAGGGAACAGGCCAGGAAGACTACATGCGCGAACAACCTGAAGCAGATAGGGTCTGCACTTATGATGTATACCGCGGATAATAACGAAAAATATCCGGTGGCAGCCACACTCCAGAATGCTTTGACAACGGCGCCTACGTATATAGACGATACGCAGGTTTTCTCATGTCCGAGCAACTCGGCGGCTTATAGCTATACATCGGCGCCTAGCGCAACCACGGCCTCTACGATAGTTATAGTGACATGCCCTAACCACGGCACCGGAGGTGTCTACCTGTATAAAGGCGGGCATGTAAGGATCAGATAGGTATTTAAAATTCATAAGAAAGGAGGTGAAATAAGATGCGCAAAGCAAAAGGTTTCACCCTTATCGAGCTGTTGGTCGTTATGGCAATCATAATTATACTAGCTGGTTTACTTATGCCGGCGCTCGGCAGGGCTAGGGAACAGGCCAGGAAGACTACATGCGCGAACAACCTGAAGCAGATAGGGTCTGCACTTATGATGTATACCGCGGATAATAACGAAAAATATCCGGTGGCAGCCACACTCCAGAATGCTTTGACAACGGCGCCTACGTATATAGACGATACGCAGGTTTTCTCATGTCCGAGCAACTCGGCGGCTTATAGCTATACATCGGCGCCTAGCGCAACCACGGCCTCTACGATAGTTATAGTGACATGCCCTAACCACGGCACCGGAGGTGTCTACCTGTATAAAGGCGGGCAAGTAAAGATAAGATAAGGGCACAGATAGTGTTTCACAGCAGGTTGTGGGGCGCTTAAGCATCAGTCTTAAGCGCCCTTAGTTTAAGGCGACGTACCCAAGTGGTAAGGGAGCGGTCTGCAAAACCGCGATGCATCGGTTCGATTCCGATCGTCGCCTCCAAATTTCCGAAGACCGCCGGGATGGCGGAATTGGCAGACGCACGAGACTTAAAATCTCGCGACCGCAAGGTTATGAGGGTTCGACCCCCTCTCCCGGCACCATACCCCCAACAAATTACTATTAAATAACAATATAATTTCCTTGACATAAACCCCGAATTGGGGTATTTTAATATGGTATTGTTAATATAACAATCAAAACCGGAGCCGGAAATTTGGGGCTCCTTTTTGCTGTACGGAGGCAGAGGTTGGACAGGAAAAAAGCCGTAATAATAGAGCAAAGCCAGAACATAGCCCAGGACATGTCAGCTGTCCTTGCGGGCAGGGACTATAACGTACTGCGCGCCTCGAACGGCCTCGATGGGATAGAGCTTGTCTGCGAGGAGATGCCCGACCTTATCCTGCTGAATCCTGCCGTCACGGACATAAACGGATTTTGCGTATATAAACTGCTTAAAGATGACCCGCGTACCTCCGATATCCCGCTCCTGATCTGTATAACCAACGAGAAGGAAGCGTACAGGTCCCTCGGGATGAGACCCCAACGGGGGCAGAGCGTCATAAGGTTTACCAACAAGAACGATTTTGACGCGAATATAGACGCCGCGATAGAGAAGATTAAAGGCCGCGTAGATACGAACAAATTCCAGTCCCAAAGCGAGCAGTTCAAGAAGCTCATGGCCAGGCTCGTAGATGCTTATCAGGCGTCGCAGAGCCTGCACTCATCCCATGCCAGGGATATCCTTGGCGAGGTGCTCGAGAAGATAACCAACATGTTGAGCTCTGAGCTTGGATCGCTCATGCTCATCGATGACGATTCCCAGGAACTTATAATAAGCGCGTCGAGGGGATTGAGCGAAGACCTTGCGAACAAGACAAGGATCAAGGTCGGCAGGGGCATATCCGGCTGGGTTGCGAAGTCCGGCAGCCCGCTGCTCATCAAGGACGTCGAATCAGACGAGCGTTTCTCGAGGCAGAATTCGAACAGGTATTACAATTCATCCCTCCTGAGCGCCCCGATACGGGTAAAGGACAAGGTCATCGGGGTCATAAACGTGAATAACAAGGCATCAAAAGAACAATTCACCGAATACGACCTTTCGCTGCTCACGATCCTGACGAACGAGATATCGATAGCCATAGAATCGTCCCATTGGCAAAAACGCCTCGAGGAAGCGAACACACAGATAGAAAAACTCAAGACCGGGAAGAAGATATTCGCCGATATAGCCCGTTCGCTCGATGACGAATTATATGAGTTGACAATATCGCAGGAAGTTAGTAATATAATATACGCAAGGCTTGATTATAAAGAAATTATAGATGCGATACTGGAGATAATAGAACGCTCCCTGGATTGTCATCTGTGCGGTTTGTTATTTGTCGACGAGACAAAGAAGACGGGCGTGATAGTGGAGGTTAAATACCCCGCTTCGCAGAAGGAGGTCGACAGTTTTAAGCTTAAGATCATAGAAACGTTCAATAGGTTAACAGGGGGGAGACTGTTGCCGGAACAGGTTTCGATCGATCAGGCCGATAGCAACAACCTGAGCGATTCTTTTTCTGAAAACAGGAATATTCTCAGCTCGTTCCAGGCCCACCTTCTAACGGCCGGCGACAGGCCGATCGGCATGCTTGCGGTGACAAATTCATTCCCGAACGCTTTCAGCGGCGAAGACCTAAGGATATTCTCGATAATTTCCCGCCATTCCAGCATAGCGATAAACAATACGTTATTGCACAAGAAGATCACGGAGCTGTCGATCACCGACGGGCTGACGGGGCTTTATGTCTACAGGTATTTCAGCGAGGCGATGGACAAGGAGATACTGCGTTCGGCAAGGTACAGGCAGACGTTCGGCCTCATAATGATGGACCTCGACGGGTTCAAGAAGGTCAATGACAGCTACGGCCATCCGATGGGCGACGAGGTCCTTAAAGAGATCGCGCAGATATTGAGGAAGATATGCAGGGAAGTCGATGTCGTGGCAAGGTACGGCGGGGAAGAGTTCGCCGTCATCCTGCCGGAGACCGACCTCGAGGGCGCCTATATACTCGCGGACAGGATCAGGATGGTCATAAAGAATTACGCGTTCGGCAACAAGGACAATGTAATAGGCCTGACCGCAAGTTTCGGCGTCGCGAGCTATCCGGATATCGCTTTGGATAAGACCGACCTGATAAAGTACGTCGACAGGGCGCTGTACAGGGCAAAGGCGGAAGGCAAGAACAAGACCGTCCGCGCCACAAAGGAGATCACGAATGAGATTCAGTAAACAACTGTTGTTCTGCCTTGTATTTTCGGTCTTCCTTTTGGTCTCCCGTTGCCCGCTGTTCGCCGAAGACGGAGAAGTCACGCTCGATGTCCAGAACGTCAGCATAGAAGAGGTCCTTAAGATGATCGCGGACCAGAGCGGGATGAGCGTCGTGCTTAGCACTAACGTGACCGGGAATGTCTCCGTGAAACTCGACAAGGTCACGGTAGTCCAGGCGCTCGATTCGGTCCTGAAGGCGAACAACTACCTCTATTCGGTTACCGACGGGATAATAACCGTATATTCATACCAGGATACCCAGCAGCAGGAGAGGTTCGTTAACCTGCAGACGAAGGTCATAACGCTGAATTACACGGATGTCGCGGACCTTAAGCGGATACTCCTTTCGATGAAGACCGCGCGCGGCAGGATAGAGACGAACGAGAAGAGTAACCAGGTAATAATAACCGACACGCCGGAAAAGGTTAAAGAGGTCGAGGAAGCGCTGATGCAGCTCGACCAACAGACGGAGATAAAGAAGTATAAGCTCCTTTATTCCAAGGCGGCGGACATGGAAGCCAAGCTTACGCAGCTGATACCGAAAGAAAAAGGAGATGTATATATAGATGAGAGGACGAACACGATAGTCGTTAGGGCCACCCCGGTGATCCTGAAGAATATAGACAGCTTCATCGAGGGATGGGACTCCCAGCATAAGCAGGTCATGATAGAAGCGATGATTGTGGAGATCACTCTCGATGATACTATGAAATTCGGGATTGAATGGGAGCATGCATATGACAGGACCGGGGAGGACCCGCACCACAACCCCGGAGCGCTCGATCTCCTGACCGATTTCGGGATCAACCTGGCCACCGGCGGGACCGGAGGCATATATAAGATAGGCGGCCTGACCCCCGACGAGTATACGGTGACATTGGAAGCGCTCAAGAGCGATGCGAACACGGAGGTCCTCTCGAGCCCGCGCATTGTTGTCATCGACGGAGAAGCGGCGAACATCCTCGTAGGTAGCAGCGAGCCCTACGCGGTAGCTACGACGGACCCGGTCACGAAATTGCTGGTCCAGGACATCAAATATGTCGACGTAGGTATCAAGCTGGAAGTGACCCCGCAGATAGGCGAAGATAATTATGTGACGATGAAGATACATCCCGAGGTCAGTACGGCAAGAAGGGTCGCCGAGGTTGATAACGTCGTCGCCAAGGACACGACGCAGGCAGATACGACGATGATGGTCAAGGACGGCGAGACGATAATACTCGGCGGGCTCATTAAGAACGACAAGAAGAGCACGATAAACAAAGTGCCCCTGATCGGCGACATCCCGATAATAGGGCTGTTGTTCCAGAACAAGTCGTACCAGGACGTGAAAAAAGAGGTGCTGGTTTTTATAACGCCCCATATACTTACAAGCGATAACCGCCAGAACATATCCAGGCAAAAATACCAGGAGAGCATTGACAGGACACGGAAGATCGACCCGATCGTAGAGCACGAAATAGAGAAGTCCGGCGGAGTAGAGCTGACACCGCCCGTCACGGAAAAACGGTCGAAAGCAATGCAGAAGGACCTGATGAGAATCCTGGACATGAAGGAAGAGTAATTCATGACTACAGCGCCTGGGCAGGGGCAGGGTTCTATCAGGGATTATCTCCAGATAATCTTTCACCGCAGGTGGTTTTTCATGCTCCCATTCGTCATGGTATTTTTTACTGCCTCTATAGGCAGTTTTTTTCTCCCAAAATTTTATAAATCCTCAGTACTAATCCTCGTCGAAGAAGAAAAACCGGTAAACCCCCTCGCCACTAAAGAGCTGGCATACACGTCTTCAACCGGGCAACCCCCGACGCTTGCGGAACAACTTAAGACATTGACCGAAAAAATATTGAGCTACCCTAATCTCATCAAGCTAGTGGATACCCTTGACCTTAAGAAAGGCGTGACCGACCAGGTAATGTACGAAAAGATGCTTCTGGGCATAAGGAAGCGCTCCGAAGTGAAGATGAGGTCTCCCGAGGTCTTTCAGGTATCTTACGAGGACAAGGATCCCATTGCGGCGAGGAACATCACAAAGACCATAATAGAGATATTCATCGACGAAAACAAATCAAAAAAGACAGCGCAAGCTGCTACGGCGATAAAATTTGCAGAAGAACAAGCGAAGATTTACAAGAAGAAGCTCGAGGAATCGGAAAAGAAACTGTTCGATTTCCGCGCCCAATACCCGATGCAGCTGCCGGGCAAAGAGCTTGACTATAACGTCTCGATGCTGACGAGCTACCAGACATCGCTAACCGCCGTTGAGATGAGCATGAAAGAGTCCGAGCGCAAGCTCGACCTTTTGAAAAGACAGATGTCCGGAAAGGATCCTGTAATTATATCCGAAGAGATGATGGAGCTTAATCCTGCGGTTTCACGCCTTAATTCACAATTGCAAAACCTGCAATCACGGCACGATGAAACGATGGCGGAAAATCCGCAATCATCAGACCTCGCCTCCCTTCAGGTTCAGATGGAGGATGTCAGGGAGAAGCTAAGACTTGAGACTGAGAAGATGGTTGACAGCGATACATCTACCACAGCCCCGCTATTCTTTCAAAGGCTGAGCCAGAAGGTAAAAGACGCCGAAAAAGAGGTCAACGACCTTAGGAAGAGGAGAGAACAGCTCTCGAAGCTGGTAAAGGACTACGAATCAAAGATACAGACCCTGCCCGAGCAGGAGAGGGAACTTGCGCTCCTGACCAGAGATACCGAGGTGAATGAGAATGTATATAAAATGCTGATGTTAAAAATCGAGGAAAACAAGCTTACCTCTGCGGAGGCCCAGGACAAAAGCACGAAGTACACTGTTCTTGACGAGCCAAGGTTACCGCTAAAACCTTCGAAACCAGAAGTTCTCATGATAGGAGTAGTCGCTTTTATACTCGGTGTTCTTTCGGGCTTTGGATGTGTTTTTCTGGCGGAGTTCGCGGACCATTCGTTCAGGGGCGTAGAAGACGCGAGGCCATTCCTGAAGCATGAGATATTCGGCGGTATTTCAGCTATCGTCGATAAGAATGAGGCGGCCTCTAAAGCAGCGAAGCAGCGCGGGCTGGCGATATTTTTAATAGCGCTATACGTGGCACTTTTCACCGTAGCCTTCATAAGCTATAACGTTAGCCAGGATGAGGTCAGGAAGAAGGTAATAGAGATCGCCAACAAGGAAAAAGCGGCAGGGGTGGGGCGGAATGCAAAATAACGGCAACGGAATTAACAAGATAAACGAAGCTATAAAAAGGGCTGCCGAGGAGAAAGGCAAGGCCTTCCAGGCCGGCCCCTCTACCCCTACAACCCCCGCTATAGGCAACCCCGCTCCTGCGCAGCGCCCCGTAAGCGAGACACCGGTGCAGGTCCGCACGGAAGTAGCGCTGTCGTCGGCGGTAAACAGGAAGATAGTCGCATACCATAATCCCGGCAGTCCTGTAGCCGAGCAATTCCATACGTTATATGCGCATGTATTCTGCCCTGAAAGGGAGAATAAGCTTCGGTCGGTGATCATTACGAGCGCGTCCAGCGGCGAAGGAAAAAGTATTGCGGTGGCCAATCTTGCCATTGTAACGGCGCAAAATTCCGGTAAACCCACACTCCTTATCGATTGCAATCTCAGGAAACCGTCTATCGGAGGCCTGATGGGCATATCCTCGGAAAGGGGGCTCGGGGAGTTGTTGTCGGGTGCCGCGGACATTCCCGGAGTAACGGTAGCCTGCGACACCAGGAACCTTTTTGTCATACCTGCCGGGCATATCCACGGCAACCCGAATGAATTACTCAGCTCGCAGAAGATGAAAGACGTGCTATTCGAGCTCAAGGGCAAGTACGACAGGATAATACTGGATACGCCGGCGGTCATACCGTATTCCGACGCCCGTATCTTAAGCCATATCGCGGACGGGACAGTGCTGGTCATTAGGGCGGGCAGGACCCGCAGGGAGGTCGTTGCGCGAGCGGAAAGTGTGCTAAAAAGTGTCGGTGCGAATATCCTAGGATATGTTCTTACAGGCATAGAATACCATATTCCCGAGTATATTCACCGGCACCTTTAACCCGGGCCCAGGAGGATATTCGGTGAATCATAAAGCCAAATCCAGAAAAAAGGTTTTGGTTTTTTTATTTATTAATAAGAGGGATACTTAATGGATCTTTCCATTGCGATAGTGAATTGGAATACCCAATTGCTTCTCAAGCAATGCATCGAGTCAATTCGTAAGACGACAAAAGAGATTACCTACGAAATAATAGTCGTAGATAATAACTCAAAAGACGGAAGCCAGGAAATGTTATCCTCGGAATATAAGGAAGTAATTTTAATTAAGAATATCGAGAACCTCGGCTTCAATAAAGCAAATAACCAAGCTATAAAAGTAAGCAAGGGCGACTATATATTAATACTAAACCCCGATACAGTCATGCTCGATAGTGCTGCGGATAAAATGGTAAGGTATATGGCGGAGAATCAGCAGGCGGCAGCGCTAGGCTGTAAGATTCTCAATGGCGACGGTACTTTGCATCCATACTTCAGAAATGTCCCCTCCCTGGGGAAGGAAATAATGCGCCTGATATTACCAGAACGGTTAATGCTGGATGAGTCAAAAACGAAAGCCAATGATTATGAGTATACCCATGAAATAGAAGTGCTTTCAGGATGCTGCATGATGGTAAGAAAGACCACTTTTGAAAGAATAGGGCTATTGGATGAAAGGTATTTCATGTATGGAGACGATATAGATCTTTGCTATCAAATAAAAAAGAACAAGATGAAGATATTCTATATGCCGGATGCGAGCATAATCCATTATATGAAAGGGAGCAGTCAGCAGTGTAAAGCGGAAATGTCAATAGAAGCTTATAAGGGTATGCATAAGCTGCTAAAAAAACTATACGGCGCATTCCCCGCATTGGTATATAAATGTTGCGCAACGCTAACATCAGGCCTTAAGATAATATGCTATCTCCCGTTTTATGTTGTTGGCGTAAGAAGGGGAGATTTAAATGAAAGAATGAAAGGCCATTTGGGCATAATAAGGTATTGTGTTTTAGGCTAACAGGATGGAACATGAGTAGAAAATTGTCTTCCATATTATGGGCAATCGGGTATGCTCCTGAGAAGATGGGATCTTTTGAGGAGGTTATGATTGCCGTTGCTAAAAGGGCGAAGAAAGATAATATCCGTATATATTATGTATTTCCGGGGGACCCGATAATCGAACTGACCGACAAGATTAAGGATGTCGGCGGGATAATCGTGTTGTTACCCATTAAGAATAGATTTGACCCAAGGTTTATAATAAGATTTGTGTCTTTTCTGAAAAGGAAACACATAGAAGTGGTTCATTCTCATTTTGACTTGGCAAATTTCCCCATATTATTAAGCCGCTTGATTTACAATGAACCAGCATATTATTGGCATCAACACCATATAACAGGATCAAAATGGTCCGAAGCAAGGAAGATATTTTACAGGATTTTGGCGCGCGAGGCAAAAAAGATAATAGCGATTTCAAGAGCCGTTAAAAACGACCTTATCTCAAAAGGGCTGAGAAAGGAGAAGATAGAATTGATATACAATGGTTTCAGTGTTGACAGATTTAGGTCCGATTACACAGTCCAGGCCGGGGCGCTTAGGTCAGAATTTAATATTGCTCCATCGGAAATAGTGATTTCTTGTATAGCGCAAGGCCGGCCAGAAAAGGGTCAACTCTATTTAATAGAGGCATTTAAGAACATAGCGAATAAATACCCCAACTCGAAGCTGCTTCTTATAGGAGCAAAAGGGCACCCGTATTTTTCCACTCTGAACGGATTATCGGACAAATTAGAAATAAATAAAAAAATAATATTTACAGAAATGAGGAATGACGTTCCGCAAATACTGTATATTACAGATATCGTTGTTATACCGTCTTTATCGGAGGGGTTATCCTATTGTGCATTAGAGGCAATGGCTTCCGGTAAGCCCGTAATCGCGTCCGATATCGGGGGCCTTCCAGAGCTAATTGATAATAACAAGACGGGCATTCTGGTCGCGCCTAAAGACATAAAAGGACTAGAGGCGGCGCTGGATGCCGTTATTTCGGATAAAGCAAAGAGAGAATATCTGGCAATTAATGCGAAGGAGTTCATTAGAAGGAACGATTTCGAGTTAACATCAATGGTAGATAAGATTTACGACCTTTATGAAAACGAAAATGAACCAACAGGATAGAATAATTAAGGAAGAAGAAAAGCCCTTAATAGAACTGCCGGCATTAATAAAAGGGTTTATCGTAGTATGCTCATTTTTAATGGGAATATCCCTGCTCTTCCTCCCGCCTTTTATAGTATTATTGCTTTTTATAGGCATGTGTGTGTTCGTTGCGATGTTCTTGGACCTGTTTGTGGCAGTAATAATCTTTTTGTTAGGAGCATATTTGCATCCTACCGCGTTATTCCCCGCTCTTCAGCAGCTTCATATAGCAAGAAATTTGGCTTTTTTTGTTCTTTTGATATGGATTTTGCATATAATTGTCTACAAGGATTTCAAAATTACAAAAACACCGCAAAACATTTTTGTTTTGGGATTAGCAGCTACCTTATTTATAGCCTGTTTCAGGTATTTTGAATATAGTTTCCCCGATTATCTCGAACTAGCGAGCAAAGCCGTAATTCTGTATTTAATAATAGCTAATATAGTAAAAACAAAAAAACAGATTCTGGTACTCATAGGAATACTGATAATCTCTGGCGTTATTTCATCGGGGGCGGCTTTTTTTCAATATATCCACGGTATAGGGCTGACCCTAATTGGCTCAGTAGTGAGGGTATTCGGCACTACTCAAAATCCGAACATTTTAGCGGCCGAATTGGTCCTTATCGTTCCAATAGCAATAACATTGATAATAAACGTAAAACGCGTATTGCTTAAATTTATTTTATTATTGTGTTTGAGCGCCTTGCTCATGGCGATAGTATTGACGTTTTCAAGGGCTGGTATGGCTACTTTATGCATAGTGTTGTTATTGTCATTTTTGCAGATAATATTGAAAGGCAAGCGTAAAGTATCAACGCTTATTTTCTTGTTCATTATCTTTGCATTAATAGCTGCGGCTGTTACGCCATTCATACCGAATGAATACTGGGAAAGGATGGGTACAATAACGGATACGAAGGAAATTTCAATTGCAAGCCGCTTAGACGCATGGAAATTGGCATTAAACATGATCAAAGAACACCCCTTTACGGGGGTGGGATACGGACTATTTAAATATGAATTTATGACTGCCGCAATTACATCTGCAGATATAAAAACAAAATTTGTTCTATATCACGCACACAATCTATTTTTGCATACGGGTGCGGAAGCAGGAATTTTGGCGGCATTATTCGTCCTGACCATCATATATTATGCATGGATCCAACTGAGAAGAGCGAGAAGAAATCTTGAAAGGAACGGCGAAGCGTTATTAGCTGGGATTTCAGGGGCATTGGAGATTAGCCTTATGGCGTTTTTCTTGGTTAACCTGTTTTCCTGGCATCTTGACTTAATGATATTTTGGATAATAATAGGCCTTTCCGTTGTTTTGAACAATCTTCCGGAAAGCAAAGACGCAGAAAGCGGCGTAAAAGCATGAATACAATAAATGTTATGCATTTAAGGAGCGGGGTGAGGGGCTCAAATGTAATATTGGGCGCTGAAGGAGTGATCCTGCAGATCATCAAGAATATCGACAGGTTCCGGTTCCGTTCAGTTGTAGCGTCTTTTAAGGACCCGTACGTGGATGTTATTCCGCTTATAAAGGAAGCGGAGCGCTTAGAAGTACCAACCGAATTGATAAATCCCATTGGTAGATATGACATAATAACAAGTGCATTTCGGCTTAAAAAATTGTTTAAAAAACACAATACGCACATCTTACACTGCCATGAATACAAAAGTGACATCATCGGATACATTGCTACAAGGAACACGTGCGTACACCTGATTTCGACACAGCATCTTTGGGCGGGCGAGGTCTTGAGGGCAAGGATTTACGAGTACCTGGATTCGATAATTATAAAGTCAAAGGCCTTCGAGAAGATCATTACCGTATCCGAGGACATTAAGAACACGCTTATAAGCAGAAACATCAAAAAGGAAAGGATAGTGGTAATACCCAACGGTATTGATGTGGATAAATATGGCATAGATGTTAGTGCAGGAACGGTTAAGGATAAACTTGGGATAAACGATGATAGGATAATAATATGCTGTATAGGCCGACTCAGTCCTCAAAAGGGGCATTTTTACCTACTTAACGCTGCGAAGGAAGTAATAAAGGCGTACCGAAACGTCATGTTTTTGTTTGTTGGGGACGGGCCCCTTAAAAAGGAATTAGAAGACCTATCTTCGGAGCTCAATATTGAGAACAATGTAATATTTACCGGATACAGGGATGATGTAAAAGATATACTGGGGATATCTCGTTTGTTTGTCATGCCCTCATTGAGCGAGGGCACACCAATGGCGTTGCTTGAGGCGATGGCTTCCGGGAAAGCGGTTATTGCTACAAACGTCGGGGGTATTCCAGAGGTGATAAAGGACGGACTTAACGGAATTCTGATTAAACCAAAAGATACTAAAGAGCTAGCAGAAGCCATTATAAGGTTATTGGGCAACAAAAAACTAATAGATGAATATGGTAAGAATGCAAAGGCATGCATAAAGTCGTACTATTCAGCCCAGGCAATGACCGAAAAATACGAAATTATGTATGAAAATTTACTAAATGGATAATCGCTTGACAAACGAATCAATGAGCAGAATATTGATAATTTCATTGCAGGGGATCGGAGACGCCATCCTGATAACCCCGCTGATAAGCAGCCTTAGAAAAAACATCAAGAATATCGAGATATCTGTTCTAACTTTCAGGCAAAACAGCGGTGTTCTGGCCGGGAATAAGGATATTGATGAGCTGATATGCATCGACAGGAAAGATACAAACAACCCTTTTAGAATAGTATCCCTTATAAATGAATTAAGAAGGAAAAAATTTAAAATATCAATCTGCGCTTATCCGGGAGGATTGAGGACAGCCTTTTTATCGTATTTATCGGGGGCGAGAGAAAGACTCGGACAGGATCTGAGCATTTTCAAGAAATACCGCCAGCTATTCACTAAACTTGCTCCAATTAGTGAAATTAAGCACGCGGTATTGATGAACATGGATTTTATGAAACTACTTGGAGTGAATCCCGACACAGATAGCGTAGCTGTATCGCTGAATTTGAGCGCGGAAGACGAGACTTATATTGAAAAATTCCTGGAATCACGAGGAATTGAAAAAAGTGATAAAATAATTGCCATCCACTCCGGTTGCGGGGAAGGCACCTCTCGATACAGGAGATGGCCAATAGAAAGATTTATAGAAGTAACCAATTACTTAAGTGAGAAAATAGGGGTAAAAGTTATTTTAATCGGAGGCCAGGACGATCTTCCGGTGCTAAATAAGATGATCGGCAAGATTACTAGAAAACCTATCGTTGCTGCCGGAAACCTTTCTATCTTGCAAACAGCAGCATTGCTTAAACGATCAATATTTCTTATATGCAATAATTCTGCGCCTATGCATATTGCTGCAGCCGTTGGGACACCCACAATAAGTATTTTTGGTCCTACTGACCCTCGAATACATAGGCCCTGGGGAGCGGGTCACATCGTGCTTCAAAAGCACCACGAATGTTGCCCTTGTTATTATCCGTTTATAGGAGACACATTGGAAGAGGCAGGTAAGCGGAATTCATGGCTCAAGAAACGTTTTAAATGCAAGAGCAACGATTATCGCTGCCTGACATCTATAACGGTCGAAGATGTTACAAGGGCAGCAGATAGATTGTTAAACGATCGGATATTAGCCAATGAATAAAAGGATACTGTTTATTACGATAGCGTTATTAATGCCGCTTTTCTCAATCGAATCTGCGGACATCCTGGGCAGTCGGTTAAAGCCAGAGGTAAAGGCCTGTATCGCGAAAAATTACACTATTAAAGTAGACAACAAATGGAAAATAATCTGCTTACCCGGCAACAGCGATCTTTACGGTACGGCGAGCAGATTTTCAAATAGTTGCTTTGAGGACACGAACCTGCTTATACCCGTAAGCATGGCCTCTTCCGCAGACATAAAGAACAATATTATCTTAGCGTTAGAGACGGATCTGGAAAATAGTAATCCACAGCTTAAAGATGAAATTATTCCATCACAAATACTCGGAGATGAAGGATATGTGATAGATATATTCAGGGATCATATAGTAGTCGCCGGGAACACGCCGCAAGGTGTGTTTTACGGGACTCAGACATTGCTGCAATTATTCCAAGCAAAGCAAGGGGAACTGATCTTGGATGCGGTAAAAATCGTAGATTATCCAAAGACCAGGTTTAGGGGGGTGCATATCATGGGGGCAAACCTGGACGAGGCAAAAGAACTTATAAATATGATGGCGCGCCAAAAGATGAACTTTGTAATATTTCAAAGTGGAAAATACTACCAGCTGGACAGGGGGGATAACCTGGAAAGGCTAAAGGAGGTATTTGCATACGCAGAAGAAAACTATATTACAGCAGTTCCCGAGATATCAACATTCGGAGTGGGGATCGATGTGTTTTATATAGACCCCATGACTGCAGAGGGAATATTCGTAGACAGCGAGAGATTTAGATTCGTTAATAATGAGGCTATCCCGTTACAAAAGGCGGGAGAGGCCCTGATAAACGTAATAAGGAGCGAAGATTCGGATATTGTTGTAAAAAATTGTAATGGTACCGGCATATTCAGAGAAAACATCGATTACAAGATAATAGACGGCGAAACGAACTATCCCTATCCAGCCAATGCCAGACCTACAAGAATACTAAGAATCAATGACGGAAATATTGAGGACGGAGACGAGATACTGGTAAGCTATGATTATGTTGGGAAAAAATGCAAGGATTGCGAATGGAGCGTTCCATACTGCCCATCGTCAGAACGCACTTATAATGTCATTAACAAAGTATTAGGAGGTATTATGCGGGAATTCCAACCGCATTATATAAGTGTAACCCACGATGAAATAAGGGGAATGAATAGAGATTCCCGGTGCCTAAAAAGGAATTTATCTAACGCAGAGTTGTTGGCTGATGAATTATCAAGAATAAATGATTATGTGGCGAGCTATGGTCTTGGGACAAGGTTATTGATTTGGGATGACATGGTGAATCCTTGGCATAATGGTGGCGACAATTCTTATCAGGAGCAGTACGGCGGGAAAGCGGGAAAAACATCGGACGCTATTTACATAATGCCAAATGATATTATCCTGATGTCCTGGTGGTATGATGAATCGGACAACTTGTCTAAGATGAAAAATTCACCCAATTTCTATAGTTCGCAAGGTTTCGACTATCTCGCTGCGGGTTACAAGGATACCGGGAATATTGATAAATGGCTGAATGTGACCAAGGGGAGCAAAAAATGCCTCGGGATTATTGTTACGACCTGGGATGGATGGAAGAATAATCTAAATTCAATATCTTATGCCGCACAAAAGGCATGGTGAACCGGTGAAAATATTATTCCTGACGTCACGCCTTCCATATCCGCCTTACGGCGGGGATAAGCTCAGGGTATTTAATTTCATCAAATACCTTTCCGCCAGGCATGCCATACACCTGTTATCTTTCATAGAATCCGAAGAAGAAAAGAAATACCTGGGTGAACTGGGCAAGTATTGTGCGCGCATAGAGACCGTACTTTTGAAGCCTGCCGATTCATACGCCAAATGCCTGCTTTTATCCCCGACGGCCGTGCCTTTCCAGGTCGCTTATTACAAGGAAGGCAGGATGCGCGACAAGGCGGATAGCATGATGTCGTCCGAAAAATATGACGGCATTTATGTCCACCTGCTCAGAATGGCGCAATATGCCCGTGGCCGCAAGGATGAGAGAAGGGTCCTCGACCTTACCGATTCGCTGTCCCTGAGCCTGTACAGGTCGCTGAAATACAGGAAGCACGTCTTCTACCTGTTCTACCTGGTCGAGTGGCTCAAGGTCCGCAGGTACGAACCTGAAGCCGTGCGCTCCTTCGACAGGTCGCTGCTTATTTCGGATGCGGACCTGAGGTCAGAAAAAGCGCTTGCCTCGGAAAAGAGCATATCCATCATCCCGAACGGGGTAGACCTCGGGTATTTTAGTCCTTCTCCGAAGGGATACGACGATAACAAGATAGTGTTTATAGGCAATTTGCATAGTTTTCCGAACAGGGATGCGGTATTGTATTTCTACGGCAAGATCTTTCCCGCCGTCAAAAGAGCACGGCCCGGCGCCGTTTTTTATATAGTCGGGTCCAACCCGCCGGAGAAGATAAAAAAGCTTGCCGACGGCAGGAGCGTGTTTGTCACCGGACCCGTTGAAGATACGAGGGTGCATCTGGGCGATGCCGCCGCTCTCGTTTGCCCGATAAGGGCGGCTACCGGCATGCAGAATAAAGTGATGGAAGCCATGGCGATGGGGTTGCCGGTGGTATCTACGACGATATCTACCCAATGGATGCAGGCAGGGCGGGAGACCGGAGTGCTGATGTCGGATTCCCCCGAAAGTTTTGCCGGGAACGTCGTAAGGGTCATGGAAGACAGGCCGCTCAGGGAAAGGTTGTCGTTGATGTCGAGAAGATATGCGGAAGAAAATTTCAACTGGGAAAATAACATAAGGGACCTGGAAAAGATATTCGAAGGGGGCATAAAATAAATGCTTAGGGGTTACCTGGCCACATTCTGCGTCTCCGGGGCCGTTGCGCTGGTTCTGACGCCCATAGTAAGGGCCGTCGCTATCGGCCTCGGCGTTGTCGATAAGCCCGGCGGCAGGAAGGTCCACAGGGGCAATATGCCGACGATGGGCGGAGTAGCCATCGCCGTCGCTTTTTTTGCCGGGACGCTGGTGGCTTTTTACGCGATCCCCGGAGCTATGGACAGGTTCTCCCTGAAGTACGCCGGTTTTTGCGTCGCTGCCGCTATGATAGTCATCCTCGGCGTCATCGACGATATAAAACCGATGAGGGCCAGGCCGAAACTCTTCGTTCAAGTGATAGCCGCTGCTATACTCGTGGCGTGCGGATTTGTCGTCGAGGAGTTCACCATACCGTTCGTAGGGAAGGTCTCGCTCGGCTTCCTCGGCGTCATCTTCACGATGATATGGATAATAGGCATAACTAACGCGATAAATCTTCTCGACGGGCTCGACGGGCTTGCCGCCGGAGTGTCGGCCATATCCTCGTTCTTCATATTCCTCTCGGCGATCGACCAGCATGAATACGTGATCGCGTTCCTTGCGTTTGCGCTCGTAGGCGCATGCGCGGGTTTCCTGCCGTATAATTTCTACCCGGCCCGCATCTTCATGGGCAATCCCGGAAGCATGTTCCTCGGTTTTGCGTTAGCGGCGATATCGGTCATAAGTTTCCAGAAGAGCAAGACGATAATAACCCTTTTTGTCCCGGTCATAGCGCTCGGGGTTCCTATAATAGATACGACGCTGGCGATAGTCCGACGCCTTGCGAAGAAGAAACACATATTTCAGGCCGACAAAGAGCACATACACCACAAATTGCTGTTCAGGGATGAGTCGCAAAGGAGAGTGGTCCTCTCCCTGTATTTCCTTTCTACATGTTTCGGGATGATAGCCCTGAGCTTCAGGGGGATAAAAGGGTTATACGCTATCGCGGCGCTTGTCGTCGTCGTGGTCGTCACCTACAGGTGGATGAAGGACTCGGGATTCCTCGATTTTAAATAGGTAATTTGCTTGACAAAATTGCTCGATAGTAGTAAATTTTAAGAAGATATGGAATGCTCACTGGCCATTAAAGGGATCGCAAGCACAAAAGTCCTCCAGGACGTAGAGAGCGCCTTCCTGAAGCTGACGGGGATGG
Organism: Candidatus Omnitrophota bacterium; assembly: GCA_041651455.1. Classification (GTDB taxonomy): domain Bacteria; phylum Omnitrophota; class Gorgyraeia; order Pluralincolimonadales; family Pluralincolimonadaceae; genus UBA6215. The sequence goes on along the minus strand of JBAZJG010000004.1, from coordinate 113,095 downwards.
AGTTCTCGTTCATCGACCTGAAAGGCAGGCCCGTCATTATACCCCAGCTTGCCGGCCATTCATGCAAATCGATCCTCTCCTCAAAGAAAAAAGACAGCGCGTTCCTTGATCTCGTCGGCAAATCCTGCGCGGCGGCAGGAAGCTCAAAAAAACCGTGTCTTTGCGAATACAAAAAATTGCAGATGGCTTTCATCCCTATAATGATCGGAGACAAGGCCATAGGCGGCGTTATGATGTGTCCCGCCCAGGCGCCAAGTTCATCACAGGACCTCAAGAAGGAACAGGTTAAGGCCGCGGCAGACCTGCTGTCCATCATGGTGAACTACATATTCAAGCATGAATTTGATTTCCTTGTCGTAACGGAATCGGACAAGCAGTACTCACGCAACCAGGAAGCCGTCCTGAAAGCCGTGACATTCATACGGAAGAATTACCATGATAAGGACATATCGCTCCAGAAGGTAGCGTCTGAAGTGGCCCTGAGCCATTACTATTTCAGCCATATATTCAAGGACGAGTTGAAGATAACCTTTATCGAATACCTGACGAAGATAAGGATGGAAGCTGCGTCCAAGATGCTGAAGAACAGGAACCTTAACGTGAACCAGATAGCTTACGCTGTCGGGTATCAGGACCCCAATTATTTCAGCAAAGTTTTCAAAAGATATATGAAAACGTCTCCGATCGAATACAGGAGCAGTATACTGAAAAAGGGGGTGGAAAAGCAAATTATTACGGCATAAAAGCAACAAAACCCGTTGACACGGTTTACTTTTGTGTTATACTAAACTTCTAAATTTGGTGTACAAGGAGAAAAACTTGGAACGCAGAAAGTTTAAACGTGTCGAAATAAATGTTGCTATTAAGGGGAAGCTTGTAGATCCTCAGAAGAAGATAGATATTTCTGGTGATATCCCGTTGAAAGCAAAGAACTTAAGTGAGGGGGGTGCCTTGCTTGAGTGGCCGCGCTCATGGGATTGCATCAGCTGCTCAAACTGCCTGGGATGGGTCCATAATTCGAAATGCAGGCTTAAGGAAGATAACGGTAATGGCGAAGAGTTTAATAAGGATCTGGTGCCCGAGATGCACATAACCCTGGATATAATGCCCGGAAATGATATAGAACCGGTAAAGACGCTGGTAAAGGTCAGCTGGGTCAAGCCTCCCGTGGAACAGGAACCGGGAAAATATGATGTCGGCGTATCGTTCGTTGATGATGAAAAGCAGGAAGCCGACCTCAAGAAGAAGATACTGGTAATAAAGAAGTCGTTCGAGAATGATTAGGACTGTTTGGGCGATAACTTTCAGGATGGTCGCGAAATATCCGGCCGTCCTGTTGCCTTTCCTGTTTAAAGCGATTTTTGAAGGCATCGTGCTTGCGGTATTGTTCTATTCGCCGCGCCCGCCGTTCACGGCCGTATTTGCCAAGCCCATAAAGAATATATTCGGGGCGGCCTACCTGCACTATCCGTATAATTTCAATATCCTTCCGACCCTTTTCTATTACGGACAGGTGCTCGTCATGGTCATATTCGGCGTCATAATGTACGGCATGGCGGTTGCGATGGTCTCTCAGGCGCATTCCGAAGGCGAAGGCGTGCGCGCGTTCGGGAGTTTCAACAGGGCGGCAAGAAGGTACTTCGCGCTGCTCGGGATATGGGCTATTATATATATCCTGTCATTCGCCATACTTAAAGCGCCTACCTGGATAATAACCTCTACCATGCAACGCACCCCTTCGTCGGTAATGTTGCTGCAGGTATTGTCGTATGCGGGAATAGCGGTCGCGTTCCTAGTGGAAGCGCTCTTCATTTACGCATATCCGGCGTTGATGGTCGAACGCAGGGGAGTGTTCGGGGCGATCGCGCGGTCTTTCGGCATCGTAAAGCACGTCTTTTTTACTACCATACTGCTCGTGTCCATACCGAGGCTGCTGGAAGTATTGTTCATGTTTGTCAAGCAGAAGCAGCAGGGGCTGATGAACCTGACCTTCCCGGAAATCACCTTGTATATACTTGCCGCGGGCATAGTCACATCTTTCATTACCGATTCCCTGGTATTCTTGAGCACCGCGAACCTGTTCATGCTTAAACAGGAAACGGAAAAGGAAAGCAAATAGCCAATGTTTAGGAAGATATCAGTAATCTGCGCGGTCTTGCTGGCGTCTGCCGCAATAAGCGGATGCGACTCCGGGACGTATTCCGCCGAGAAGAGGTTTTGGCATGCCTCGAAGGACCTGAACAAGCTCCTGCAGGCCCCGGACAAGGCTTCGCCCGTGGAGTACCAGAAGATAATAGACAAATTCAGGGAGATAACCATAAGATACCCGACGTGGCCCAACAGCGCCCAGGCGCAGTTTAATATCGGGCAGTTATACGCGATACAGGGAAGCGTCGCGAAAGCGAGGGACGAGTTCCTCGTGATATTGAAAGAGCATCCGGAGAACACCGACCTGTGTTCGAGGGCCCTGTATATGGTTGCTATAACATATGAGGCAGCCGATGACGCGCCGAAAGCGATCGAAAACCTCAACAGGATAATGTCCGATTATCCAGACACGGGCACAGCGTTGCAGGTCCCGGTGCATATCGCCGAATATTACAAGCTGAAGGGAAAGAACGACGAGGCCTCGGCTGCGTACGTTACCGCAATAGACAAATATAAGAAATATATCTCCGACAACTCCAAAACGTACGGCGCTCTCGTGACAATCGACCTTATCGTGACATGCTATGCAGACCAGGCGAAATGGGCGGAAGCGCTGGAGTACCTCGATTCGTTGGTCGCCGCGCACGGCGACACACTGCTTGCCCCCAAGGCGCTTTTCGTCGCAGGCGCCATCTACGAGCAGAAGACGAACCAGCCGGAAAAGGCGGCCCTGAACTACCGCCTTATAACGGAAAAATATCCCAATACCCCTTTTGCTAAACTTGCCGAGAAGCAGCTCGAGGCGATAAACAAAAGCAAATAAATGAAACTTATATCAAGGTTCGGGCCTTTTATAGTCGGAGCTCTTTTAATAGCGGTCTACTGGCCGACTTTTGTCTGGATGGCGGCGCGTTTCGAGGAAGCCGACACATATTATTCGCACGGTTACCTCGTGCCCCTTGTTTTCGCATACCTGGTCTGGCTGAGAAGGAATGAGCTCAAAAATGCGGAAATAAGGCCTCTCGGTATCGGCCTTGCGCTGTTCCTGCCGGCTTTACTGCTGCACTTATTCGCGTATTTTTTCGAGATCAACTTCATCTCCGGGTTCACTCTGATATTCACGCTGTTCGGGCTGTCTCTTTATATTTACGGCACAGGGATCACGAAGAAGATAGCGTTTGCTATCCTGTTCCTCGTGTTCATGGTCCCGTTGCCGCAGGTCTTTATAATAAGCGTTAGCTTCAAGATGAAGATGATGGCCGCGCAGGCGGCGACGTTCATAATCAGCCTTATGGGGGTACCTGCCGTCAGGGACGGCAGCATCGTACACCTGAGGCCCGATACCTTCCTTACTATAGGCAGTCCATGCAGCGGCCTTAGTTCACTGATAGCCCTGACCGCCCTGGGTGCTCTCTATGCTTATCTGATCAAGATGTCAACGGTCAAGAAGATCGCGATATTCGTGCTGTCCATACCCATCGCCTTAGGGGCGAACATAATCCGGATCGTGCTCCTTTTGCTTATAGCGTTTGCCTACGACGCAAAGGCGGCGTCCCCGGGGACATTTGCACATGATTTTCTCGGTTTCCTCGTATACGTATTCGCTATAGCGGGATTAATACTGGCAGGGAGAATGTTGTCGTGGACAAAAAAGACCTAAATACGGCAATAGCCGTAACTATGCTTGCTGTTTGCGCGGCCGCGGTATTTTTCATGTCGTCAATAAAAAGGACGCCGGCGCGCGAAGTCAGGCTGATGTCATTCCCCATGGATGTTTCCGGGTGGAAGGGAGCGAACGTCGAGTTTAAGGACAAGGAATACCTGAAACAGGTATATGAGGTCCTCGGGACGGACAAAGTGCTGATACGCACCTACCTCGGGCCGGGCAACGAAAGAGTATCGATGCAGGTGGTATATTCGGACCAGAAGAGGCAGAGTTTCCATCCTCCGGAATATTGTTATCTCGGGAGCGGCCGCACCGAGATGTTGACGCAGGGAAAGGCGGATATCGATCTCGGCGGGGGAAAGCAGATGTCGGCCAACGAGTCGATCTACCAGATATCGAAGAACAAGGTACTGATGCTTGACTGGTATACCGCCGGCGACGTAATGACGGAGAATTTTTACAGGCAACAGCTGTATTTTGTCATTAACCAGCTAAGGGGGGGCAAGAGCGGCGGGTCGGCCATAAGGGTGTGGACCGCTATAACGGATAACGACACGACAGCCGCGCTCGAAAGATGCAGGAAGTTCATACGCGAAGCAGTAAAGATCCTTCCGGATTACCTCTAATTATTACTATAAAATAACAATATAATAATCTTGACTTTATTCTGGGATATGATAAAATTTCAAAGCAAAGGAAATCGTTTTCCTTTTTTTAAAGGGTTATAAGGAAAACGTTTAACCAATAAATGAAAGGAGGTGAGATAATGAAGATATTCAGGGTAATACTGATGGTAGCGGTATTCGGCTTGTTTTCATCGCAGGCATCTGCCAACCTCCTGAGCGATCCGGGTTTTGAGCTCGGCGGATCGGCTATTGCTTTAAAGGACGGCCCATGGACGTGGAGCGGCGGCGTTAATGGCGACTCATTCTATGATTCTTCGGTTGCAATGAGCGGCGCCAAGGCAGCGAAGGTTGTCATGTGGGGCGGAAACAACACCGATTATGCGTATTTCAACGAGGACTTCACAGGGATCGATTTCAGTGCCCCCTACTTACTGAATGGTTATTTCCTGTGGAATTCCGCTGATACGCTTAAGGACGGCAGTTCAGCCAAGCTTCAGGTCAAATGGTACAACTCGCTTGGCAACGTCATCCGCGTGGATGAGAGTGCCTTATTCGACAACTCGGTAACGGCAGACACATGGCACCCTCTCTCTGTCACGACCGCGGCTGCCCCTGCAGGGACGACGAAGGTATCTGCCGTCGTCGCCCTTTCGACAAGCGGCGCGTATTCGCCTAACAGCACGCTGTGGGTGGATGACATGTCGTTTGCGCCCGTTCCGGAACCGGCAAGCATGCTCTTGCTCGGTACAGGGCTGATTGGGCTTCTCGGTCTCGGTAGAAGGAAGAAAAGCTAGCAGTTAACAAGCGGGGCCCGGATTATTACGGGCCCCCCATTGTTTACATCGAAAGGTCAATGAGTTATAATACAGGCTAAAGGAGGCCGGCATGAAAGGACTGATATTTCTTATAGCGGCGGTAACTGTCGCTATATTTTTTATTCCTGGGCAATCGTTTTCCGAAGAGAGCATCACAGTCATAGCGGATTTTGAAGGCCATCCGAACAACCTCGGAGGCGAGGTCGGGGTCTACGGGTCTTTGGAACCTAATTGGGAAGACAAGAACACCCCGTTCAGCTGGTACTATGCTCCGGACGTGCCGGGGTATGATATGAGGAACGTTCATAGCGGGAAGCAATCGTTCCGACTTGTCAACGCCCTCGGAAGCAAGGCATCAGAGGCATGGGGAAGTTTTTCGATAGATATGGGCCCGGTAACCGATGCCGTTCCAGTCCCGAAGAAGGTCAAGAGCAAGGACATATCCGGCTTCAAGAACATAGAGTTCTGGGTAAAGGGCGAGAACGGCGGCGAGAACATGGAAATAGTCCTCAGGGACAGCCACGCGCCGAGTTATATGCCGCAGACAAAGATATCGGTTGAATCGGCCACGAAGGAATGGAAGAAGATAACGATATCCGTAGCCGGACTGCGCAAGTCCGGCATAGACGTTAAATCTCTCGACAATATCGGCATAGCCTTCGGAGCCGATGTAGGCAACGGCCCGGGAGCCACCGTATACCTGGATGATTTCATGTTATCGAATGAATAAAATACGCGCCCTTACGGCGTCTGCGTTGTTATGTGTGCTATGTGCCGGGCCGGTGTGCTGGGGGCAGGATCCCGGCCCGATGCAGGACGATGGAACGGACAAGGCATACAGGTGGCTTGTCGCGCAGCAGGAATCGAACCGGCGCCTGATATTCTTTACGTCGGGGCTGCTTCCGAGCTATGAGGGCGGGACCGATTGTTTTACCTATGACCAGGCCCTTGCCGTCATTGTCTTTACCTCCCGCGGCGATTTGAAAAGGGCAAGGCAGGTGCTGGATTTCTTCGACAGCACCTACCGCAAGGAGATAAAGAAATACGGCAAGTTCATAGGGTTCAGTGATGCCTATCGCAAGGACGGGCGCTGGGGAAAGACGTGGGCTGCGGGCCCGAACGCATGGATGCTCATCGCGATAAACCATTATACATATGTATCGAAAGATATCAGGTATTCGGACCTTGCGGAGACGCTTGTTGAATGGCTGATGTCGCTGCAGTCGATAGAAGGCGGGATCATAGGCGGATATTACGGAAACGGGGAGCCGATGACATGGATATCTGTCGAACACAATCTCGACTCTTATGCAGCGTTCAGGGACCTCGGTGTGCTTACCGGCGATATGCGGTGCCTCGGCGTCGCGAAAGAGATAAAGTTCTGGATGGAGAACGCCGCCTGGAACAAAGAACAGAAAAGGTTCAATATGGGCAGGGACAACCCTAATTTCGCGACCGACCAGTCGAGCTGGGCGGTCCTCGCGCTCGGGCGCGCTTACGGGCCCACGCTCGATTTCGCGATAGACAAGAGCCTTACGAAGAAGATGTATAAGGTCAACGGTGTCGAAATAGAGGGCTTCGATTTCGGTTCCACCTACGAAAAGTCCCATTATCCGGACAAAGATTCCGTATGGCTGGAAGGCACAGCCCAGATGGTCCTCGCGTTCGACAGGGCCGGAAGGAAAGACGAGAGCGCGCATTTCCTGTCGGAGCTGGACAAGGCGCTTACGGCCAGTTCTGTCCACAAGAACGCTTCGGCATTGCCATACGCGACGAACGAAGGCACGACCGCTTACGGCAGCTGGATTATGCAGGACCGCCCGCTATGTATATCGAGCACTTGCTGGTATATATTCGCGAAAGAGAATTTCAACCCATTTTCGATGGGACAGGACGAGGAACGGGCGAACAAGACAGTCGACAGCATCGATTATAAGCCCGCCTTCCAGTTCGTCCCGGTAATAGACTATTTCACGGATGGCAGCATAAAATTCGAGACGGCGTATCCTTCGGAGATGGTCTCGGCGGGGCATTGCAAGATATCAAGGAAATTGGCGCCGGCGGCATCATCTAAAGGTAAACTAGTAAATACGATGAAGATAACCATCGAGCCGGAAGAGACGGCGAAAACCTGCTGGGGGACGATCAGCCGTCCTTTTCTCTGTCCGCAGGATTGGGGAAAGTACGGCAAATTGAACCTGGAGCTTTCCGGCAGCGCGCAGAAAACGTCCATAAAGGTAAAAGTGTATGACAAAGAAGGCGAGCCATTTGAAAGCATCCCGATATACCTTTATGGCGGCGAGCCGGAGAGTTTTTCACTGGACATGAAGGACGGGTTCAAGAGGAGCCCGGAATTGCAAAATTACGGGAACGGAATATTTGACAGGGAAGGCGTAAGAAAGATGACGTTCGAGGTAAGGGTGGAGGATTGCAGCGGGAATTCCGCGGTGAACCTGTATAGGATATACCTTAATTAATGGCATACACATATAAAGACATAGCCAAAAAGGCGAAAGTGTCCATAAGCACCGTCTCGAGGGTCATTAACGGGAAGGACCTTCAGAAGGTGGGCAAGAAGACACAGGAGAGGGTCAGCAAGGTGGTCGCGGACCTCGATTTCACTCCTAACGTGATAGCCCGCAGCCTTGTCAGCAGGAAGACGTTTAATATCGCCGTGGTGGTAAAGGATTTCGAGGACATATATTATTCGTATTTCAGCCATGTGGTCAGCGGTATCGCCGGAGTGCTGGAGAAGAACGGTTATTATTTCCAGTTGACCCGCGCGATCAAGCCAAAAGAAGAGCCGCTTTCCCCGTATTACATGAAGGCCTTCGAAGAAAAAAGGGTCGACGGCATGTGCATACTTGTCGAAGAGGCGCTCGAGAAGGATGTGACGACGCTCTTCGAAAAGAAGTTCCCGATAGTGCTTGTGAACAGGTACATCAAGGGCATAAAGATACCGAAAGTCCTGATAGATAACAAGGAAGGCCTTTTCAGGGCGACAAAAGAATTGCTCGACACCGGCCATAAGAGGATAGCGTTCCTCAGCGGCGCGTTAAGGTTCCAACTCGACCAGGACAGGCTCGCCGGATATAAAAAAGCGCTATCTGAAGCTGGCGCGGGATTCGACGAAAACCTCGTGGCCGAAGGGTTGTTCATCTATGAGAAGGCATACGAAGCTACCGGGATCCTGTTGAAGCAGGAGCCGAGGATCACCGGCATAGTGGCTTCCGACGACGTCATGGCGCTTGCCGCAATAAGAAGGATACGTGATGCCGGCCTTTCGGTCCCCGAGCATATTTCGGTAATAGGTTTTAACGACATGTTCCCTTTTCCCCCGGGATCTCCGACGTTAAGTTCCATGAGGCTTCCGCTGGTCGAGATAGGCAAGACCGCCGCACAGATGCTTTTGGATATAGTATCGGGGAAAAAGGTAGAGAATGATACGGTTATATTCACTCCGGAATACATCCGGAGGGAGTCCGTCAAGCCCGCCTAAATTAGTCCTACAAAAAAGCAATATATTAATCTTGACACAGGCACTTAATTAATGCATAATAAATTAACAATTAAACACGTGTCGAATCACTCTAAATAAATCCCTATAATTCCGGCAAGGGATTATTGTAATGAATAACTCAACACGTGTCGAATTGAGGAAAGGAGGAAAAGATATGGGAAAGTTGGTTGCAGTGCTTCTGTTTGCAGCAGCTCTTGTAATACCGGCCCAGGCGGACGCCGCAAATCTTCTCAGCAACGCGGGATTTGAGACGGGGAGCTTCAGCGACTGGGGACAGTGGAACGACACCAATGCTATTATCAACAGCTGGGGACGTACCGGAAATTACTCTGCTGCAGGATGGTGGGCGACATCGGCCTGGCAGGATGCGATCATTGCAGACGCCAATACGCCGGTGAAGATCGGAGGTTACGTCTTTGATGACGTTGCCGCGAACGAGTCCTTAAGGAACGGTGGTTATGCATCGATAAGGGTTGAGTTTAAGGACGCGGCCAACAACATCGTTGGCACCTGGACGACCGGTAACATGACAGGAGCCGACCTGACGGACAACACGTGGAACGATAAGACGGCTGTAGTGACCCCGGCAAGCTATGGCGCAGGGATAGACCATGCGACTCTTGTATGGGAGGTCAATAACAGCGGCTCTGGAGACGGACGCGGTATTTTCGATGATTTCATGATCGATACGCAGCCGATACCGGAACCGGCCAGCCTGTTGCTTCTCGGTTCAGGCCTGATCGGTATTATAGGAATAAGAAATAAGAGCGCCAAGAAGTAGGTATTTTTCCTCAATCCCCAATAACCCGAGGGAGAACCGGACAGGGGAACAGAAATGTTCCCCTGTTTTCTTATCTGCAATATAACAACTATTTGCTATATAATAGCAATATAATTCTCTTGACACATTTACATTCTTAAGGTATATTATATGCATTCGTAAACACGTGTCGATATATATTCTACGATAGCAACTTCTAAAATACAAAATCAACCGAATGAAGAAACAGTTTATTACGTTTGTTTAATAAACACGTATCGATAAAGGGGTTGAGAAGCAATGAAGACAAAAGCCGTATTAATAGCAGTCCTTGTAATGATGTTATCTTCATATCCTATAGCGCACGCCAATCTTCTGACAAACTCCGGGTTTGAAAATGGGGATTTTACCGGATGGAGCCAGTGGAACGGTACAAATGCGACTATAAATACCTGGGGAAACTCGGGAAGCTATTCCGCTGCGGGATGGTGGGCAACATCGGGCTGGCAGGATATCGCTATATCAGATCCAGGATCAACCTATAAGATTGGGGGTTATTTGTTTGATGATGTTGCCGGGAACGAGTCCCTTAGGAACGGTTCATCCGCCTCATTAAGAGTGGAATTCAAGCGTTCGGACGATTCTATAGTAGGAACGTGGACTACCGGTAGCCTTACGGGTAATGAGCTTACGGACAATGTTTGGAACGATAAGACGGCTATAGTGACCCCGTCAAACTACGGATCCGATATAGTCAAGGCGACAATGGTTTGGGAAGTAAACAATACTGGCAGTGGTGACGGAAGGGGAATCTTTGATGACCTCATCGTTGAATCCACCCCCATTCCGGAACCCGCCAGTATGTTGTTATTGGGCAGTGGATTGTTGGGAGTAGGGTTGTTTAATAAGGGAAAGGTAAAAAGAAAGGGGTGAAAGGAGAAAGATGGGTAAATTAGTAGCATTGGTAAGCTTAGCGGTACTGTTGGTGCCTGGTGTAGCCAGCGCGAACCTGTTGGTCAACGGTGATTTTGAGATCTCGGTAGACGGAGATTATGCGTACGGTTGGTCAGCTGATGCGCCTGACGGTTGGAATGCGGAAAACCAGGTTGTCGTAACCGATAACCCTGTGAGCGGGACTCACAATCTTCATAACTACAACGATGGCGGTATGAAGCAGGAAGTTGCCATCACGGGTGGACAGTCGTATAACCTTACCGGTTATGCGCTAGTTCCTTCGGGTACGGTTGCCAACAGCTGGGGTTCATACATCGGAGTCAAGTTCCTTAGGGCTAATGGTACGTTAGCGAGCAAGACGATGGTCGACATGAAAGCCTTGACAAGAGATCAGTATAACCTTGGGGACACCGGCGTTATAGTAGCTCCGAGCGATGCTGTTACGGCAAGGATCATGTTCGGTACGTACGCGAATGATCCGTATGAAGTTCCCGGCGAAAGCGATTTTGACAACTTCAACTTTGATGTCGCTGCCGTTCCGGAACCCGCAAGCCTGTTGCTTCTCGGTTCAGGCCTTGTTGGTTTGATGGGATTAGGAAGAAAGAAATAAGTAAAGCAGGTTAAGTTAGAAGTAGGGGGACGAAAAAGGCTTCCAACCTTCCGCTCCAGGAATTGGGAGCCTTTTTCTATTCTAGGCGTTTCCCGCATTCCACCCTTTTTCGCAAAATAATATATATTTGACAAAAGCTTATTCCGGTGGTATCTTTATTAACTGGTAAAACAATTTAGTAATAAGAAACTCATATACTAAAGGAGATACCAATGAAGAAGGTTGCCTGTCTGGCGGTGTTACTGCTTTTAGTGTCCGGTTGCAAGGAGTATGAGCAAGCGCAAAAACCCGGGCCGCAGCCCCAAACCCCCGCGAAGGCGAGCTGGGACGACCTTGGCCAGTGGAAGGCCGATATGGACGGGAAGAGTACCATAGAGATATCCTCCGCGCCGGGAAAGTCGGACGACGGTATCCGGGCGGTGTATGAGCTCAGGGGTGATTACGGTTGGGTGCTTATACGCAGGAAGATGACGGAAAAAATGCCGGAGGATGTCCCTTTGACATTCCTGATCAAGTCCGATTCGTCTTCGGACATGGAGATCAAGCTGGTCGACGCGGACGGCTCCGTATTCTTCAGGAAATTCCCCCTGAGGGGCAAATATGCGGATTGGACAGAGGTCGTGATATACAGGAATAACCTTGAATACGGATGGGGCGGGGACGATAAGTTCGATAAGCTTGTTAACCTGGAGATAGCTTTTTCCGGCAAGGGAAAAGGCACGGTGGACCTGGACGAGATCGGTTTAGGCAAGCCGGGGTTGCCGGCCTCATTCTCGGTCGTGGGCCCGGTGCTTGACCCGGACAGGGAACTGAAAGGCATCGGGTTCAAGCAGAGAAGGGACGCAGAGCTTGTACCGGAGGACCCGCTCGTATTGGAATGGCTCAAGCTGTGCCAGGATAACTTCTCCGAAGACAAGCAGCTTCTCCCGACCGCGGAAGATAATCAGGCGCACACGTTCAATAATTCGCTCGTCGCGATGGCGTTCATCCTGAAGGGCGAAAAAGAAAGGGCGGAACGCATACTCGATTTCTACGCCCAGTCAACGGACAGGAATAACAGGTGCCCGTCATACCAGAATTTCTTTTATAAAGGGGAAGCGAGAGGGTTCTTCCAGTACGTGAACCTAAGGAACGAGGGGAACCTTCCGGCGTACCATAACCCCGGCAAGGCGGACCGCTGGATGGGCGACATGGCGTGGCTTCTTATCGCGTACAAATATTACGAGAAGGAATACGGGCCGGAGAGATACAGGGATATTACGGGGATGCTGAAAGACCTGTTGATATCATGGTATAAGGACGATCCGGGCGGAAAAGGCGGTTATATACAGCACGGATGGAGGAGCGGGGACAAGAAGCTCCATGAGGACGGCGGGCATCCGGAAGGCAATATCGATTGCTATGCCGCGCTAAAACTCTGCAAGGAGGACGCGTACGCCGACAAGATACGCATATGGCTCGATTCGGTACTGAAAGGCAATACGCTTCCGCTGGATAACTATACCTGGAGGGTCCTTGCATACGGCAAAGGAACGGCGTCCCTGTTGAACATCCCGGAATATGACCTCAGGTACCGCAAGACGTTGAATGTGAACGGCAAAGAAGTTATGGGTTTCTTCGATCATGCCGACATAAACATAAACAATATATGGCTTGACGGTACAGGCCATATTGCGTGCGCGTATATTACCGAAGGCGACAAGGAAAGAGGGTATTTCTACGCCAACCAGATGGATGCTTTCCTCGTCGACAGGAATATCAAGGGGGCGAAGGGCCGTACTATACCGTATACTGCGAACAGGGAAGGCGGCTATAACTGGAGCAGGGCCGATATGGGGACGGTATCCGTGGCCTCATGGTACATATTCGCCAAGAACAAATTCAATCCTCTTACCCTGGAAAAAGCACCATAAAATAACAATTTATTACGCTTGACAATGGTATGCGCAGGTGGTATATTTTTGCAGTATAGTAAAACAATTTAGTAATGAGAAACTATTTTATGAGTAAAGGAGGGAGGTGAACAAGTGAAGAAGCTGTTATCGGCGGTTATTGCCATGTCGATATGTTCCGCTTGCCATGCCAATGACATGATCAATCCCGGCTTCGAATCGGAAGAGGAGAGCTGGTACAACTGGAACGACCAGGCCACGAGCGGGATAGTGACATCCGAGTATAAATACAGCGGGGAGAAAGCGGCATGCAGGCAGGTCGAGGGATTAGGGCAGGGTTGTTATGGGCAGCAGATACCGGTCAATCCCGGCGAGATGGTGAAAGCCAGCGCATGGGTAATGAGCCCGGACTCGAAAGCGTTGTCCAACGGCGCCGAGGCCTTTGTCCGGCTTGAGTTCTGGGGAAGCGCAGGCCCTTTGAGCTCAGGGCATAAAGAGAGCGAACATATCAGGGGCGCCACGGCCTGGAAGAAGCTGGAGGTCAACGGCAAAGCGCCTGCGGGAGCGATCGAAGCAAGGGTGCTCGGATACGCAAGAGGCGTGGCCGGTTCCACAGGTGAGGCCTGTTTCGATGATTTTGACGCTACTATAGAAAAAGGAAACTAAAGGAGAATAGAGATGAAATTTATCGCAATATTGGTTTTAGCTATAGCGGTAATGTTCAGCGCTTCCGCATCGGAAGCCGCTAACATGCTCACGAACTCAGGCTTTGAAAATACGGCCCCGGACCCGTGGCTTGGCCTCTGGGGAAACAGCCAGCACACCGGCACATACGGCAGCACCGAAGCCGCAAGGACCGGCGTTAAGTCGACGAAGATAACATCGAACAGCGCATCCGGCACGGGCGACGATTATTTCATGTACAGCAACACGATGGCTGCCGTTACACCCGGCACCACGTATTACGGCACAATATTCGCCAAGACCAACGCCCTTGTCAATGAAGAGGCCTTTGTCAAGATAGACTGGTTCAACTCGACGGGCGGATGGGTCGGCACGGCCGGCGCGTCCCCGGTGCTTACTGGCACGCATGACTGGACAGCCCTTAATATAAGCGGCGCCGCCCCGGTCACCGCGTCATACGCGTCTTTGGCTTTCTTCGTGAACCAGACCGTAGACGGCGGTTCTGGCACCGCTTACTTTGATGATGCTTACCTTGATACAGCGCCGATACCCGAGCCCGCGAGCCTGCTTCTTCTCGGTTCAGGCCTTGTCGGACTTCTCGGTTTAAGGAAAAGGCCATAATCCGGTAAATATCTTCCTCAAACACCCCAACTAACCCGAGGAAGAGGGGCGGGGATCCCGAGATCCCCGCCCTTTTGTTTTTGACCGGGTCCGACTTATGGTGTATACTTAATCAAAAAGGGAAGAAGATGGGAAATACACAGGCATCATTTATCGCTATAAATCTGGTAATGGGATTGCTGTTTATCGCCCTTGGTATCCCCCTCGCCAAGCGCAAGATACCGATGAATTACTGGTACGGGTTCAGGTTGCCGAAAGCGTTCAAGTCGCCTGAATTATGGTATGAGATAAATGCATACGGCGGCCGCCAGATGGTAATATGGTCCGTTCCGGTATTGGTAACGGCGATAGCCTGCTTCCTTATTCCGGTACGCGACGATACGCATCCTGCAATAGTCGTGTTCCTGGGGGGCGGGTCATCGACGTTATTCGTCGCGATAGCTATCGTAAAGACCCTCATTTATTCCTCAAAATTAGCAAAATAATAATCTTGACATTCAATGATACGGATGATAACATTTCAGTAATGTAAGCGCTTACATACAGCGCTCTATTTTTTAGATTTATATGTAAGCGTTTACAAATAGACCTTTAAACCAAGGAAAAAGAGAGGGGGTGAACAAATGAAGGGATTATTTACCGTATTAGCAGTTTTAACGACCATATCAATGCCTTCTTTTGCATGCGCAAACGCTGTCGGAGATTACGGTTTCGAAGGCGCAGGACAGGGGCCGTGGCTTGATTACAACTGGGGCCCGCAGTGGACGATCGATTACGACGCTGCCGATTCGGTCCACGAAGGCAGCCAGGCGCTGAAGCTTTCTGCCGGTCCTACGACCGATTCATGGGAGATGGCCGGAGCGAAGCAGATCTTCGCAGTAAATCCCGGCGATGTCGTTGACGGAGGCGTATGGATGAAATGGGAGAACCTCAGCAACATAGAGGCGTACCTGGAGTGCAAATGGCTTAACGCAAGCCAGGAAGAGCTGGGAAGCGGCATAGGTATAGTCCATCAGACCTCAGGTTCGGGGGATTGGCAGTACCAGAGCTTAAGCTCCTGGTCAGAGGCTGAGAGGACAGCGCCTGCCAACGCGGCGTATATAGACTACCGTCTGACCCTGCTTGCTCCCGGGACAGGCACAAGCGCCACCGGCACGGTGTGGTTCGACGACGCGCAGTTTACCGTTCCCGAGCCGACGAGCCTTCTTTTACTCGGATCGGGCCTTGTAGGGCTGCTCGGATTAAGGAAAAAAGCGGTTAAATAAGCGTTTATTAAGATGTTCTTCCTCAACCCCAACTAACCCGAGGAAGATGGCCGGGGATCCCGAGATCCCCGGCCTTTGTAATTTAATGAACCAGCCCGCAGGCCATCCTATTTATCCTTGACTTAAAACCCTTTAATCGCTATAATTTAGGTTCGCTGTGGGCTTATAGCTCAGTTGGTTAGAGCGCTTCCTTGACATGGAAGAGGTCAGAGGTTCGAGTCCTCTTAGGCCCACCATTTAATTTTATTACTATGGAACTGGATACCCTAAGACATTCAACGTCACATATTATGGCCCAGGCCGTAAAAAAGCTGTATCCGGGCGTAAAACTGGCTATAGGGCCGGCGATAGAGGACGGTTTTTATTATGATTTCGACTCTCCCCAGCCCTTCCTGGAGGAGGACCTTGCCAGGATCGAAGCGGAGATGTCCAGGATAATAAAGGATAACCTGAAGTTCGAGCGTTCCTCCATGAAGAGGGACGAGGCGATAAAGTTCTTTGAGAAGATCGGCGAGCAATATAAGGTGGAGCTTATAAGGGACCTTCCCGAAGCGGAGATGACCCTTTATAAGGACGGCGACTTCATAGACCTTTGCAAGGGGCCGCATATAGAGTCGACCGGCCAGGTAAAGGCGTTCAAGCTGCTTTCGGCGACCGGGGCGTACTGGCGCGGCAGCGAGAAGAACAAGATGCTGCAGCGCATCTACGGGACGGCTTTTCCGACGAAAGAAGAATTAGTCAGTTACCTTAAAGACAAGGAAGAGGCGGAGAAGAGGGACCATAATAAGCTTGGCAGGATGCTGGAGCTCTTTACAACGAACGAGGCCGTAGGGCAGGGCCTTCCCCTTATAATGCCCAAGGGTGCAAAGATCATCCAGATATTGCAAAGGTTCATAGAGGACGAGGAAGAGAAGAGAGGGTACCTGCTCACGAAGACGCCGTATATGGCAAAGAGCGACCTCTATAAGATATCGGGCCACTGGGACCATTACAGGGAAGGCATGTTCATAATAAACGGCAAAGGCGAAGGCGACGAAGTGCTAGCCCTGAGGCCGATGACCTGCCCTTTCCAGTTCATGATATACAAGGCCAAGACGAGAAGCTACAAGGACCTGCCTTTAAGGTATTGCGAGAACGCGGTGCTGTTCCGCAACGAGACGTCGGGCGAGATGCACGGGTTGACGAGGGTAAGGCAGTTCACCCTGGCCGACGCGCATATCATATGCATGCCCGCGCAGCTTGAGGATGAGTTCAAGAAGGTCCTCGATCTGGTCAAGTTCGTGATGAAGACCCTCGGCATCGAAGACCGGATATGGTACAGGTTCTCGAAATGGGATCCGAAGAACAAGGAAAAATATATAGACGACCCGAAGGCCTGGGAAGAGTCCCAGAGGGTGATGAAGAAGATCCTCGACGATATAAAGCTCAAGTACGCCGAAGCCGACAATGAAGCGGCGTTCTACGGGCCGAAGCTGGACATACAGTTCAAGAATGTTTTCGGCAAGGAAGATACGCTCATAACCATACAGGTCGATTTTGCGCTTCCCGGAAGGTTCGGGATGGAATACGTGGACAGCGACGGCTCGCAGAAGACCCCGATGGTAATACACAGGTCGTCGATAGGCTGCTACGAGCGGACCCTCGCGATGCTCATCGAGCATTACGGCGGCGCATTTCCCGTATGGCTTTCGCCGGTCCAAGCTGTTATAATACCGATATCCGATGAGCACAAGGAATACGCCGGCAAGGCCGCCCAGGCATTGCGCGACAGGGGCATACGGGCAGAGATAGACGACAAGAGCGGCAGGATGCAGCATAAGATAAGGGACGCGGAAGTGCAAAAGGTCCCGTATATGCTGGTTGTCGGAGGCAAGGAAGCCCAGACGGAGAGCGTCTCCGTCAGGGAGAGGGGCAAGGGCGATCTCGGCGCGATGAAACTCGCCGATTTCATAAAGAAGATCGTTGGCGAAGTGGAAGCAAGGAAGTGAAAAAAAAGATCCCCTGCTGATTTGCCCTAAGGGTCAAATCAATACGCAGGGGATGTTCGGTCCGCTACAGCGGACCTCACAGGAGGTAAAAAAATCCAGTTTCAGGCAAAATCGATAAGGGTAAATGACAGGATAAGGATCCGCGAGGTAATGGTCATCGCCGAGGACGGAAGCCAGCTCGGAGTGATGGCCCCGGAAGAAGGCCTAAAGCTTGCGCAGCAGGCGGGGTTGGACCTGGTAGAGATAGCGCCGATGGCGAAACCGCCGGTCTGCAGGATAATGGACTTCTCCAAATACAAGTACGAGCAGGAGAAGAAGGAGAAGGAAGCCAGGAAGAAGCAGCACGCGACCCACATAAAAGAGATTAGGCTCAAGCCGAAGATAGGCGACCACGATTACCTTGTCAAATTGGGGTTCATCAAGAAATTCCTTGAACGAAAAGATAAAGTGAAGATAACGCTCGTGTTCCGCGGGCGCGAGATGGCGCATCCGGAACTCGGGACGAAAGTGATAGAGCGGCTTAAGGCGGACATATCGGAGATAGGGCAGATAGAGAAGCCCCCGCTGAGGGAAGGGCGCTTTGTCATCATGGTAGTCGGCCCTAAATAATAACGGTAGGGGCCAAAACAGGAGACATGACATGCCTAAAATGAAGACACGCAAGGGCGTGAAGAAAAGGTTCAGGAAGACGAAGACCGGCAAGATAATGAGGCGGAAGGGTGGCAAGGGCCATCTGCTGACCGGCAAAACAAAGAAGAGGAAGAGAGCTCTTAGAAGGTCTGACCTGGTCAGCAAGAACGACCATGAAAAGATATCGAAGCTCCTGCCTTACGCTTAATAAAGACGACATAGAAGGAGAAGAAAGCAATGCCTAAGTCGAAGTATTTACCCGCGAAAAAACAACGCAGGAAGAAAGTGCTTAAAGCGGCAAAGGGTTACTTCCTCGGCCGTTCGAAACAGTATAAGAAAGCCGTCGAGACCGTCAGAAGGGCGATGGTCTATGCTTACCGCGACAGGAAAGCGCACAAGCGCGAGATGCGCGCCCTCTGGGTGGTCCGCATCAATGCCGCGTGCAGGAACTGCGGCATAACCTATTCGAAGTTCATCGCCGGGCTGAAGAAACTGAAGATAGAGCTCGACAGGAAGATATTGTCCGATATCGCCGCGAACGACAATGCGACGTTCGTGAAACTCGTAGAAGAGATAAACAAAGCCAAATAATGCTCGAGAAGATCAAAGCCATTGAGGCCGAAGCCAATAACGAGATAAAATCGGCCGGTGACTCCAAGGCGCTCGATGATCTTAGGATAAAGTATCTTGGAAGGAAAGGCCTGGTCACCGAGCTGTTGGGCCAGATTTCGTCCCTGTCTGCCGAGGAGAAACCGCGCCTCGGCAAGGAGCTCAACGCGCTGAAGGTCCGCATAGACGAGGCGATGAGGGCCAGGCAGGCCGAGCTCGCAAGTTCCCCCGTCCTACCGAAAGATCACACCGACCTTACTCTCCCCGGGTTCAGACCGCCTTCAGGCACAACGCATCCGCTTACGAAGACGATAGGCGAGATACTTGCGACGTTCCTCGGCATGGGGTTCAAAGTCGTCGAGGGCCCGGAGATAGAGACCGAGTTCTATAATTTCGAGGCGCTTAACATAGCGCTCGACCATCCTTCCCGCGACGCGTTCGACACATTCTACATAAAGAACAGGTACCTGCTGCGCAGCCACACATCGCCGGTCCAGGTAAGGTTCATGGAGACCGAGAAACCGCCATTCAAGATAGTCGTCCCGGGCAAGGTATACCGCCCGGATGCCGTCGACGCATCACACTCGTTCATGTTCCACCAGGTCGAGGGGCTTGTCGTCGGCGAAGGGGTGACCTTCGCGGACCTGAAGGGCGCGCTCAGCATGTTCATAAGGAGCTATTTCGGCGAGAACGCCAAGGTAAGGTTCAGGCCGCACTTTTTCCCGTTCACGGAACCGAGCGCGGAAGTGGACGTATCGTGCTTCATCTGCGGAGGCAAGGGATGCAGCGTATGCGGCAGGAAAGGATGGCTCGAGATCCTCGGGTGCGGCATGGTCCACCCGAACGTGTTCAAGGCGGTCAAATATGACGCGAAGAGATATACGGGCTTCGCCTTCGGCATGGGAGTAGAGCGCATCGCCATGCTGAAATACGGCATAAACGACATGAGGCTCTTCTTCGAGAACGATATGCGTTTCCTGGGGCAGTTCAAATGAAAGTATCCTATAACTGGCTGAAAGAATACATCTCCTTCGGCGCAGATCCGGCCGCGCTGGCCGACAAGCTGACTATGGCGGGCCTTGAGGTCAAGGGTATCGAACAGAAGGGCGGGGACTCCGTCTACGAGATAGAGATCACATCGAACAGGCCCGATTGGCTCTGCCTTTATGGCATCGCGCATGAGATACAGGCGCTGTACGGGCTGAAGATGAAGCCCATAAAGACGTCCCTTCCGAAGGCCTCGGCGAAGCGGGCCCCCGGGCCGTCGATAAATATCGAAGATAAAAAAGGATGCCCAAGGTACGTAGGTGTCGTCATCGACGGCGTACAGGTCGGCGTTTCGCCTAAAGACCTCGCGTCCAGGGTCGAGAGCGCCGGAATGAGGCAGGTCAATAATATAGTCGATATCACGAATTTCTGCATGATGGAGTCGGGCCAGCCGATGCACGCTTTCGATTACGATAAGCTCGAGGGCGGACGCATAACCGTCAGGAGGGCCAGGAAAGGGGAAGAGCTGGTCACGATCGACGGCATAAAGAGGCAGCTCGACGGGGATATACTCGTCATCGCGGACGCGTCGAAGCCGGTCGCGATAGCGGGGGTCATGGGCGGACGGGATACCGAGGTCGGTTTTTCCACGAAGAAGGTGCTTCTTGAGAGCGCATATTTCGACCCGGTGCTGGTGCGCCGCGGCGCGAGGAAGCTCGGCATATCGAGCGAGGCGTCGTACAGGTTCGAAAGGAACGTCGATATCTGCGGTTGCCTGAAGGCCGCCGAGAGGGCCGTCTCGATGATCTGCGCGGCCCGGGGGACGCGCGTATCGAAGTTCGCCGACTCGGGCTCTAAAGGGCCGAAGAATATAAAGATAAAGCTAAACGTATCCGGTGCCAACAGGATACTCGGGACATCCATCCCTGCGGCGAAATGCGCAGCGATACTCAAAGGGCTCGGCCTCGGGGTGAAAGCTTCCGGAAAGGACGGGCTGCTGGTATCGGTGCCGTCTTTCAGGAGGGACCTAAAAACAGAGATAGACCTCGTCGAGGAGATCGCGAGGATATACGGTTACGACAGGATACCCGAGACGCTTTCGAAGATACAGACATGGGGAAAGGGCAGCCAGAAGAGCCATGACAGGATAGTGGAAGAGGCCGCCAGGGAGGTCCTTACCGGCGCCGGCCTCAACGAAGTCATAACCTACGCGCTCAGGTGCAAGGACCCGTATGTGCAGAAGGCGCTTTCGATACCGGATGACAATGTTTTGAAGGTCCAGAACCCGCTCAGCTCCGAATCGGAGACATTGAGGTCCGCGCTCATCTGCGGCATGCTTGACGTCGTCTCGCATAACCTGAACAGGAAGGTCTCCGACGTGAGCATATTCGAGCTTGGCAAATCCTATTCGTGCTCAGGCGACGGGACG
Organism: Candidatus Omnitrophota bacterium; assembly: GCA_041651455.1. GTDB lineage: Bacteria > Omnitrophota > Gorgyraeia > Pluralincolimonadales > Pluralincolimonadaceae > UBA6215. Next base: position 91,891 of record JBAZJG010000004.1, on the reverse strand, counting down.
CCGTGCGAAAGCGGCGTGCTCGCGATAGCGCTCTGCGGAATGAAGAGAAAGGATTGGCACGCCAAGGAAGCGGCGGACATATTCGACGTAAAAGGCGTCATAGAAGCGCTTTTTGACAGGCTCGGGATAAAGGACTACTCATTCGAAGTAAAACCCCTGCCGCTTTTGTCTCCGGCGGCATCGGCGGTGGTCAAGATAGGCCCGCAGCAGGTCGGCGCGATAGGCAGGGTAGATAAGGCGCTGCTCGACAGGTTCGATATCAAAGGCGCTGTGTTTGCCGGCGAGCTGGACCTTTCCGCCATTTATGCGGCGGCAAAATTAGACAGGAAGTTCACGGAGCTCCCGAGGTTCCCTTCGGCGGTACGCGACATATCGTTGATCGTCGACGACAAAGCCGGGAACGCCGAGATTACAGGCACGATAAAAGAGACATGCGGAGCGCTCGCGATAAACGTCGTGCCGTTCGACCTCTACCGCGGGGAACAGGTGCCAAAAGGGTGCAAGAGCATACTGTATTCTGTGGAATACAGGGCCCCCGACAGGACCCTGACGGACGAGGAGGTAAACTCGCTCGACGGGAAGGTCCGCGAAATATTGGTCAGGAAGTTCGGCGCAAAGATCCGTTAGTTTATTGAAAATTTCCCTGCTGTGCTCGATCTGTCCGGATGTATTTTGAGCCAACACCAAAATACATAGGGAGCCCGGCTTTAACGTCGGATTGCGGACCCCGATCCATCGGGGGGCATGAAAACGTTAACAGGGCACCCACCTTAGCGAAAGCTTAGGTTCAAAAATTATCGGGATGGGACGGCATGGCGGGGAAAAATTATCTATGAAAGACCTGTTCGAGAAGAAAAATAAGCAATCCTCCAGGACCGAGCCCCTGTCCGCAAGGATGAGGCCGCGCGGCCTGAAGGAGTTCGTGGGCCAGCCCCATATCATCGGGGAAGGGAAGCTCCTCTCCCGCGCGATCGAGGCGGACACTATCACATCGCTTATCCTTTACGGGCCTCCCGGCACCGGAAAGACGACGCTCGCCCATGTAGTATCCAACGCAACAAAATCCGAATTCGTACAGCTTAACGCGACCACGTCCAACGTACAGGAACTCAGGAAAGAGATAGAATCCGCTAAACAGCGCCGCTCGCTTTACGGCAGGAAGACGATACTCTTCGTCGACGAGATCCACCGTTTCAACAAGGCGCAACAGGATGTCCTGATGCCGGACGTCGAAGCGGGGGTCGTGGTGCTTATAGGCGCGACGACATACAACCCTTTCTTCTCGATAGTGGCACCCCTGATATCGAGGTCTCTCGTATTCGAGCTCAAGGCCCTTACCGAGGCGGATATAACCGCGATATTGTATAACGCGCTAAAGGACAAGGAGCGCGGCCTCGGGAACATGCCGATAAAAGCGGATAAGCAGGCAGTCGAGTTCCTGTCTAAACTCTCCGAAGGCGACGCGAGAAGGGCGCTGAACGCGCTCGAACTGGCCGCGTTGACGACCCCGGCGTCGAAGGACGGCCCCGTAGATATCACGCTGAAGGTCGCCGAGGAGTGCATACAGAAGAAGGCCGTCGTATACGACAAGGACGAGGACGGCCACTACGACACGATATCCGCGTTCATCAAGTCGATGCGCGGCTCCGACCCGGATGCCGTGCTCTACTGGCTCGCGAAGATGCTTTACGCGGGGGAAGACCCGAGGTTCATCGCGCGCAGGATAGTAATTTGCGCGGCCGAGGACGTCGGTCTTGCCGACCCGCAGGCGATAGTGGTGGCGAACGCGGCGTTCCAGGTCGCAGAGTTCGTAGGGCTTCCGGAAGCGAGGATACCGCTGGCCGAGGCCGCTGTGTATATCGCCTGCGCGCCGAAATCCAACTCGGCATACCTCGGCATAGAGAAGGCGCTTAAGGACGTAGAGGAGGGCCGCGTGATGGAAGTGCCCGCACACCTGAAGGACTCGTCGATGGACGGCAAAGAACTCGGGCACGGCAAGGGATATAAATACGCGCATGATTTCGAGGGCCATTTCGTCGAGCAGGAGTATATGCCAAGGAAGTCGAGGTATTACGAGCCGGGCGAGATAGGTTTCGAGAAGCAGCTTAAGGATCGGATAGATACGTTATGGAAAAGAAAACAAAAGCCATAGGGCTGTTCAGCGGCGGGCTCGATTCCATCGTCGCGGCCAGGCTCGTGATGGAGTTGGGTGTCGAGGCGGAGCTCGTGCGTTTTACCACCGTTTTCTTCAACGGGCCGGTAGACAGCAAGGGCATGCCGCTTACCGTCATAGACATGACGGAGGAGTTCTTTGGGGTCCTGAAGAGCCCCGTCTACGGTTACGGGACCGCGATAAACCCGTGCATCGACTGCAAGATATTAATGCTGAAAAAAGCAAAGGAATACATGGAGAAGAAGGGGGCTTCTTTCGTTTTTACCGGGGAGGTCCTGGGACAAAGGCCGTTCTCCCAGAGGAGGGAGGCCATGAAAGCGATCGAAAAGGACTCCGGCCTCAAGGGATACCTGTTGAGGCCCCTTTGCGCGAAGCTCTTCCCCCCGACGATAGCCGAAGAAAAAGGGCTCATAGACAGGAACAGGCTGCTTTCAATGTCGGGGCGCTCGAGGAAGCCGCAGATGGCGCTGGCAAAGCGGTTCGGCGTTGAGGATTATCCCGCGTCCGCCGGCGGATGCGTGCTCGCGGAGAAGGAGTTCGAGAGCAGGCTCAGCGACCTTATGAGGTATGACCCCGGTTTTAACGCAGGCGACATTGAGCTGCTGAAGCACGGGCGGCATTTCAGGATATCGCCGGAATCGAAGCTGGTCATCGGCAGGAATAACAACGAGAACCATAAGATCGTTTCGCTCAAGAGAGGGTCGGGCCTGATGCTGCACGCGCAGGAGCCCCTCGGGCCTGTATCTGTGCTGCTCGGGAAGACGGACGGGGCGGAATTCGACGAGGCCGTCTCGATAGTGGCAAGGTATGCCCTCGGGAAGAACAATTCCGGGCACGCCAGGATCAAGTGTTTCGCGGGCAGGACGGCTGACAGGACGATCGACGCCATGCCGTGCGAAGAATCCCTGGCAATAAGCAGGAGGATCTGAAATATGGGAAACGGGCCGGACACGATCTCGCTGGCGGCCGCGTTCATAGGCGGCATACTGTCGTTCCTGTCGCCGTGCGTATTGCCGCTGTTCCCGTCGTACATATCGTATATAACGGGAATAACATTCGGCGAACTGACCCGGGAGGATTCCCCGCCGAAGAAGGTCCGCCTGCTGACGCTGGCGCATTCGCTGCTCTTCATCGCCGGTTTCACGGCGGTCTTTGTGGTCCTCGGGATGTCCCTGAATTTCCTCGGCGGCTTCCTGCCGCAGAACAGGGAGATAATAAGGAAGGCGGGAGGGGCGGTCGTAGTGTTCTTCGGCCTCTGCATAGCCGGTGTGATCAACCTCGGGTTCATGCAAAAAGAGAAGAAGCTGGAGCTTAAGTCCAAGCCGGCGGGCTATGCGGGCTCGGTGCTGGTCGGGGCGGCGTTCGCGATAGGATGGACCCCGTGCGTGGGGCCAATACTCGCGTCGATACTTGTCTTGAGCTCAACGGCCGGGGAAGCGGGCAGGGGCGCGGCCATGCTGCTCAGTTACTCGCTCGGCCTTGCGATACCGTTCCTGGTATCGGGCATGCTGATCAACAATTTCCTGTCTTATTTCAAGGCCGTTAAGAAGCACATGAGGGCCCTGTCGGTCATAAGCGGCATATTCCTAATCGTAATCGGCATAATGATTTTCACCAATTCGTTCGGGATGCTTACGGGGTTATTTGAGAGGGTGTTTTCCCCTTGACTAAAGGCGGTTTTAACCTATAATAGACGATAGATGGTAGAAAAGCTAAAAAAGAACTTACGAGAGAAGATCCTTAGAAGGTTAAAAATCCAAAAGGAGGAAGAAAGGCATAGTAAGAGCCTCGCTATAAAAAGGAGGCTTTTGTTGTTGCCCGAGTTCAAAAGGGCGAACGTCATAATGTTTTACGTCTCGAAAGACGGCGAAGTAGAGACGATGCCGATGATCGAGGCGGCTTTGGAACGTGGTAAGGCAGTTCTGGTGCCGGTCATCAAAGCGAGAAAGAAAAAAATGGTGGTATCCGAGGTAATGGATCCCGATAAAGATCTGGTTAGAGGCCCTTACGGAATTTATCAACCGAAGGCGCATTTTGAGGTATTTCATCCGCGTTCGATAGACCTTGCTATAGTCCCGGGAGTTGCGTTCGACAGGAAAGGCAACCGCCTGGGCCGCGGCATGGGCTATTACGATAAGTTCCTTACGAGGCTCCGTCCCGGAGTCCCGACAGTAGGCCTCGCATTCAAATTCCAGGTCATCAGGAAATTACCCACCCTTTCTCACGACAGGCCCGTCACCAAACTCCTCACCGCATAACTCTAATATAGCCAGGTTTTACACAAAGGGGGAACCAAGATGAACGCTGTTTTAGCCATCGTCCTCTGGCTTGTCATCTTCATAGCCGGAGGCTTAGTAGGTTTTTTAGCAAGAAAAATGCTTGCGGAGAAGAAAGTCCAGTCAGCCGAAGAGAGAGCCAAGCTCATAATAGGGGAAGCCGAAAAGAAGGCGCAGGAGAAGAAGAAGGAAGTCGAGCTCGAATCCAAGGAGCTGCTCCATAATATAAGGGCGGATTTCGAAAAAGAGACGAAGGACAGGCGCGCGGAACTGCTTAATACGGAAAAACGCCTGATCCAGCGCGAAGAGAACCTCGACAAGAAGGTCGAGGTGATGGACAAGAAAGAGAAGGAGCTTACCGACAAGATCAGGGACCTTTCCGCGAAAGAGCAGAAACTGCATTCGATGGAAGAGGAATATAAGGTCATGCTGGCCGAGGAGAAGGACAGGCTCCAGCGGGTGTCCGGATTGACAGCCGAGGAAGCCAAGAAACTGCTCCTGTCGAGGATGGAAGAGGACGTGAGGCAGGAAGCCGGCCTGATGATAAAGAAGATCGAGGAAGAGACGAAGCAGGAATCCGACAAGAAGGCGCGCGAGATACTCGCGACCGCCATACAGAGATGCGCCGTCGAGCATACGGTCGAGTCGACGGTCTCTGTGGTCAACCTGCCGAACGACGAGATGAAAGGAAGGATAATCGGGCGCGAGGGGCGCAACATCAGGGCGCTCGAGATGGCCACGGGAATAGATGTCATAATCGACGATACCCCGGAAGCAGTCATACTTTCCGGCTTCGACCCCGTAAAGAGGGAGGTCGCGCGCATAGCGCTGACGCGACTTATGGAAGACGGCAGGATCCATCCCGGCAGGATCGAGGAGATCGTTGAGAAGGTAAAGAAGGAGATGGAGGTCTCAATCAAGGAGGCCGGCGAACAGGCCGTCTTCGAGGTCGGCGTACGCGGCATTCATCCGGAACTCGTCAAGCTCATCGGAAAACTGAAGTACAGGACGTCGTACGGGCAGAATGTCATGGACCACCTGAAGGAATCGGCGTTCATCATGGGCACGATAGCCAACGAGCTCGGGCTTGACGCGCAGCTCGCGAAACGCATCGGGCTCCTGCATGATATAGGCAAGGCGGTCAGCCACGAGATAGAAGGCGCCCATCCGAAACTCGGCGCTGAGATGGCGAAGAAATACGGCGAGAACGACATCGTCTGCAACGCCATAGAGGGGCACCACGGCGAGATACCTCCGATATCGATCTACACGGTCCTGTCGAGCGCGGCGGACGCGGTCTCGGGCGCGAGGCCGGGCGCAAGGCGCGAGACGCTCGAGGTCTACATAAAGAGGCTCGAGAAGCTCGAGGAGATAGCCGACTCGTTCAAGGGAGTCGAGAAGGCGTACGCGATACAGGCGGGCCGCGAGATAAGGGTCATCGTCGAGCCGACGAAGATAACCGACGCGCAGGCGACGGTCCTTTCGCGCGAGATAAAGAAGAAGATAGAGGAAGGGATGGAATATCCCGGACAGATAAAGATCACGGTCATACGCGAGACGCGCGCGATAGAATACGCGAAGTAAAAAGATGAACATACTGTTTATAGGGGACATAGTCGGGGAGCCCGGCCGCGCAGCCGTGAAGTCGCTCCTCCCTGTAATCAAAAAAAGGGAGGGGATTGATTTCACGATCGCGAATTCCGAGAATGCGGCCGGAGGCGCCGGCATAACGCCCGATATAGCCGATGAACTTCTCGGCGCGGGGATAGACGCCCTGACGAACGGCGACCACATTTGGGACAGGAAGGAGATAATCGACGGCTTCGACAGGGAGCCGAGGATACTCCGCCCGCTCAACTACGGAGAGGGCGCCCCGGGGAAAGGGTCGATAATCCTCAATTCGGCGACCGGCGCGAGGGTCGGCGTCATAGGCCTCGTCGGAAGGGTCTTCATGCAGGCGGTCGAATGCCCGTTCAAGGCGGCCATGGCAGAGATAGAAAAAATCAGGAAAGAGACGCCGGTCATCGTAATCGATATGCATGCCGAGGCGACGTCGGAGAAGATAGCGCTGGCCTATTACCTCGACGGAATGGTCACCGCGATATGCGGCACGCATACGCACATACAGACCGCCGACGAGAGGGTGTTCAAGAAAGGCACCGCGTATATATCCGACGCCGGGATGACCGGGCCGTTCGATTCAGTGCTCGGCAGGAAGCCCGAACAGATAATAAGGCGCTTCATCACGGGGCTTCCGACAAGGTTCGAGATGGCCGACTCGGACGTCCAGCTGCAGGGCGCGGTCATAACATGCGACGACAAGACCGGCAAGTCGTCCGCGATCAAGCGCATACAGGAGAAACTCCGATAGCCGATACCGGAAGGCTCATATATTCGGTCACCCAGATCACGAGGGAGATAAAGACCGTCCTCGACGGCGCTTTTCCGCAGGTATGGGTCGAAGGCGAGGTCTCTAATTTCAAGCTGCATTCATCGGGGCATATGTATTTCGCGCTGAAAGACGCGGAGTCGGTGATACAGTGCGCGTTCTTCAGGGGATCCAACCAGTCGGTCAAGTTCCAGATGAAGGATGGCATAAAGGTATTGTGCCTCGGCAGGGTCGGCTATTATAACAAGACAGGGCAGACCCAGCTCTATATAGACAGGGCCGAACCTAAAGGCGTGGGGGAGCTCCAGCTCGCTTTCGAGCAGCTGAAGGAAAAGCTCCAGAAAGAAGGGCTCTTTGACGAGGCGCATAAGGTCCCCGTGCCGATGTTGCCTTCGAGGATAGCCGTTGTCACTTCGCCGACGGGCGCCGTGATACGCGATATACTCCATATCCTGAGGCGCAGGTTCAACGATATAGAGATACTGATATACCCGGTCAAGGTGCAGGGCGACGGCGCTTCCGCGGAGATAGCCGGCGCTATCGGCGACCTGAACCGCATGAAAGATATAGACGTGATGATAATCGCCCGCGGCGGCGGAAGCCTCGAGGACCTCTGGGCTTTCAACGAAGAGGAGGTTGCCAGGGCGATATATGCCTCGAAGATACCCGTCATATCCGCGGTGGGGCACGAAGTGGATTATACGATAGCGGATTTTACGGCGGACCTCAGGGCGCCGACGCCGTCTGCGGCGGCTGAGCTCGTCATAGCGAGGAAAGAAGAGCTTGTCGAGAGGGTGGAAGGCCTGGTCAAGGGCCTCAGGACGTCGCTGGAGGGCGCGGTCTCGCTTTACGAGAGCAGGCTCGCGGACCTAACCGGCAGCCCGGTATTCAGGTACCCGCTCGAGAAGGTGGAACGCTACGCGCAGGAGCTCGATGACCTCGAGAGGGCGCGCGACAGTCATTTCTCGCACGGCATAGAGATAAAGACGCAGGCCCTGAACGCCCTTGTCGGAAAGATGGACGCCTTGTCCCCGCTCGCGATATTGAAGAGAGGGTACAGCATAACGCTTTCCGCAAAAGAGGGCGCCGTTTTAAGGGATGTCAAAGGGCTCAAGCGCGGTGATATAATAGAGACGAAGCTCTCCGGCGGAAAACTGGTGAGCGAGATAAAGGATATTATCAAGGAGGGACCGAGATGACTGCCGAGATGAAATTTGAAGATGCCCTGAAAAAACTGGAGAAGGTCGTGGAGGAGCTTGAATCGGGCGACCTGCCCCTCGATGATTCTCTTAAGAGATACGAGGAAGGCGTCAAGCTGGCGCAGTTCTGCTCGAAGAAGCTCGATTCCGCGCGCAGGAAGGTAGAGATCCTCGTCAAGAGCGGCGCCGGGAAGCTCGAGGCCAAGCCGTTCAACGAGAAGGACCTGGAGGGCTGATGAAGACCGCCGAATACCTTAAGTCCCGGCAGAAGATCATCGACGCGGCGCTCGACGCATACCTGCCGCAGGAGAACGAATACCCGAAAGAGATACACAAGGCCATGAGGTATTCCGTCTTTTCCGGCGGCAAGAGGGTAAGGCCCGCGCTCGTGCTTGCCTCATGCGAGGCCTGCGGCGGCAGCATCAAGGACGCGATGCCGGCCGCATGCGCGATAGAGCTCGTGCATACGTATTCACTGGTGCATGACGACCTTCCGGCCATGGACGACGATGATTACAGAAGGGGCAAGCCCACCTGCCACAAGAAGTTCGGGGAGGGCGTCGCCGTGCTGGCGGGAGACGCGCTGCTTACTTTCGCTTTCGGCCTTATGGCCAAAGGGAAGGACGCGAAGGTCAATAACGAGATAATCAGGGCCGCCGCCGAGGCCTCCGGCACCTACGGGATGATAGGCGGACAGGTCGTCGACATAAAGAACCAGGTGGACCCGGACCTTCCGACACTCACCTATATAAACGCGCGAAAGACGGGCTCGCTTATAGCTGGTTCGTGCAGGATCGGGGCCATAGCGGCACACGCCACGAGAAAACAGACTGAAGCGATGACCAGGTACGGGGAATATATCGGCTTTACGTTTCAGGTCATAGATGATATATTGGATAAAGAGGGTTTCGCGTTGGCCTTAGGCGTGGACGGTGCCAGGAAAGAGGCCGCGAGGCTCATCAAAAAGGCCCACAGGGAGCTCGAGATATTCGGCCGCAGGGCAAAACCGCTGGGGGACCTGGCCGATTTTATCTTAAACCGCAAAAAATAATATGTTTAAAATACTGAATTCCATCAATTCTCCGCAGGACCTAAGGATATTGTCCAGGGAGGAGCGCGAGCTCCTTGCCAGGGAGATGCGCGAGTTTATCGTCGATACGGTCTCCAGGACCGGCGGACATCTCGCGCCGAGCCTCGGGGCCGTCGAGATCGCGGTCGCGCTGCATTATTGCCTCAATACGCCGTATGACAAGATAGTATGGGACGTCGGGCACCAGGCGTACGCGCATAAGGTCCTGACCGGCCGCAGGGAGAGGTTCAGGACAATACGCCAGTTCGGCGGCTTAAGCGGTTTTCCGAACGCGTTCGAGAGCGAATACGACACCTTCACGGTCGGGCACGGCTCGACATCCATATCTGCCGCCCTCGGCCTCGCGAAGGCCAGGGACATTACCGGCGAGTCTTATAAGGTCGTCGCGGTGATAGGCGACGGCTCACTCGGCGGCGGCATGGCCCTCGAGGCCCTCAACGATGCCGGGCACAGCAAGACGAACATGTTGATAATCCTCAACGATAACGAGATGTCGATAGCCCCGTCGGTCGGGGCGTTCTCCAAATACCTCAACAAGATCCTGGTAAATCCGACCTACAACAAGATACATAAGGACATGGAAGGCCTGATAAAGAGGGTCCCGTGGTACGGTTTCAGCGTCTACAGGGCCGCGAAGAAGCTCGAAGAGAGCATGAAGGGCATGCTCATACCCGGGATGCTTTTCGAAGAGCTCGGGCTCAGGTATATTGGCCCGATAGACGGCAATAACCTCGAGGGAATGATAAGGACGATAGACGGCGCGCTGCGCCTCGAAGGGCCGATACTGATCCATGCCCTGACGAAGAAAGGCAAGGGCTACCACCACGCGGAGAAGCACCCCGAGAAATTCCACGGCACGGCCCCGTTCGATATCGAGACCGGGGAGCTGAAAGCGCCAGGGGCGGGCCCCGCCAAGTCGTTCACCGAAACCTTCTCCGAATCGCTCGTCGAGATCGCAAGGGATAACCCGAAGGTTGCCGCGGTGACCGCGGCTATGCCGGAAGGGACCGGCCTCGACGCGTTCCAGAAAGAGTATCCGGGCCGTTTCTTCAATGTCGGGATGGCCGAACAGCACGCGGTGACCTTTGCCGCAGGCCTCGCCAAAGGCGGCGTCGTGCCGGTCGTCGCGATATATTCGACGTTCATGCAGCGTTCCTACGACCAGATAATACACGACGCGTGCCTGCAGAACCTTCATGTCGTCTTCTGCCTTGACCGCGCCGGGATAGTCGGAGAGGACGGCGCTACGCATCACGGGATATTCGATATAGCATTCATGCGCCATATGCCCAACATGACGTTATTGGCGCCGAAGGACCAGGCAGAGCTTAAAGGCATGCTCGAATACGCGGTCAACCGCTGCGAGGGGCCGGTCGCGATCAGGTACCCGCGCGGAAAGATAGTCGCCCCGCCGGTCCTCGAGACGGATACGCCTATAGTCCGCGGGAAGGCCGAAGTGATGTCGAAAGAGGGCGAACTCGCGATTCTCGCGGTCGGCTCGATGGTCTGGCCGGCGTGCGCCGCGGCAGGGCTGCTGTTCAGCGAAGGCATAAAGACCTCGCTGATAAACGTCAGGTTCATAAAGCCCTTCGACGAGGAATTGCTCAGGAGCCTCGCCGCGAGGACCAAGAAATTCGTTACGGTGGAAGAGGGCGTGCTTGAAGGCGGTTTCGGCAGCGCCGTGCTCGAATTCTTCGAGAGGGAGAGGATGAGCGATATATCGGTCAAGAGGCTCGGTTTCCCCGCGAAGTTCGTCGAACACGGCAGGAAAGAGGACCTCTTCAAGGCGTACGGGCTCGACGCCCACGGCATAGCATCGGAGATAAAGAAGATGTTCTCTAAAGGGAAAGCGGCCAGGGCCTGATGGGCAAGATAACGATAAACAGGGATGCGTGCAAGGGATGCGGCCTCTGCGCGATAAACTGCCCCGAGAAACTGATAATAATGGAAGAATCGCTCAACGTCAGGGGTGTGCATCCGGCAAAATTTAAGTCCGTAGACCAATCTACAGATGAACAAAAATGCAAGGGATGCAAGATGTGCGCGATAATGTGCCCCGATGTCTGCATAGAGGTATACAAATAAGATAATGGCAAAGATAATGATGTGCGGTAATGAGGTGATCGGAGAGGCAGCCGTACACGCCGGATGCACTTTTTATGCGGGTTACCCGATAACGCCGCAGAACGAACTGACGCATTACATGTCGTTCCGCATGCAGGAGGCGGGAGGGACTTTCATCCAGGCGGAGTCGGAGCTCGCGGCGATAAACCTCGTGCTCGGCGCCTCTGCCGCCGGCGCGCGCGCGATGACATCGAGCTCGAGCCCGGGGATCAGCCTGAAGCAGGAAGGGATATCTTACATGGCGGCGTGCCAGCTGCCGGCGGTAATAGTGAATATGATGCGCGGCGGTCCCGGCCTCGGCAATATCGCGCCGTCGCAGGCGGACTATTTCCAGGCGACGAGGGGCGGCGGACACGGGGATTACAGGACGATAGTGCTGGCCCCGTCGACGGTAGAGGAGGCCTGGAACCTCACTCAGCTCGCGTTCGACCTGGCCGATGAGTACAGGAACCCCGTGATGATACTCGGCGACGGGATACTCGGGCAGATGATGGAGCCGGTGGAGGTCGTGAGAAGGCACGTGCACGGCAAGAGCGCCGTCAATACGCATAAGCCGTGGGCCCTTACCGGATGCAAGGGGCGCAGGCCCAATGTCGTGCGTTCCCTGTTCCTCGGGGAAGGAGAGCTCGAGGAGCTCAACAGGATCATGCAGATGAAGTACAACAAGATAAAATCGAAGGAACCCAGGCTTGAGTCGTTATATACGGAGGATTCGGACCTTGTCGTTGTCGCCTACGGCACGACCAGCAGGATCGTCCGCTCCGCGATATCGAAAGCGCGCCACGAACACCTGCATGTCGGCATGTTCAGGCCGATAACGCTGTGGCCGTTCCCAGAGGCGCAGCTGCAGAAGCTCGCGAAGAAATCCAAGGCGTTCCTCGTGGTAGAGATGAGCGCGGGGCAGATGGTCGACGACGTCAAGCTTTCGATACTCGGGCAGAGGCCGATACATTTCCACGGCCGCGCCGGCGGCGGCGTGCCGACCGAAGAGGCCATAGTCGAGGCGATAAGGGATATCCTTAAGCCGAGGTCGAAGAAGAGGGTATACGCATGAAAAAAGTGTTCGAACGCCCGTCGTCGCTCAGGGATGTGCCGACACATTACTGTTCCGGATGCGGCCACAGCATTGCGCACAGGCTGATCTGCGAGGTCATCGACGAGCTCGGTATCCGCGAGGACGTCATAGCGGTATGCCCGGTGGGCTGCGCGGTCATAGCTTATGAATATTGGGATTTCGACTGCTCGGAAGCCCCGCACGGCAGGACGCCATGCGTCGCGACGGGCATAAAGCGCGTGCACCCCGACAAGATCGTGTTCAGTTACCAGGGGGACGGCGACCTTGCGGCGATAGGCACGGCGGAGATAATACACACGGCCAACCGCGGCGAGAATATCACGGTCTTCTTCATAAATAACGGGGTATACGGCATGACGAACGGGCAGATGGCCCCGACGACGCTTATAGGACAAAAGACATCGACCTCTATACACGGGCGCGACATAACGAGGGACGGCTACCCGATGAAGATCTCGGAACTGCTTTCACAGCTGCCGGGCACAAAATACATAGAGAGGGTGTCGGTGGATAATCCCGCGAACGTGCTGAAGACGAAAGCGGCGATAAAGAAGGCCTTAAAGAACCAGATGGAAGGCAAGGGGTTCTCGCTCGTCGAGATACTTTCTCCGTGCCCGACCTACTGGGGCCTCTCGCCGAAAGACGCATGCCGGCGCATCGAGGATGAGATGACGAAGTATTTCCCGCTCGGGGTCATAAAGGACATATAGATGAAAGAAGAGATAATATTTGCCGGTTTTGGAGGGCAGGGGATAATGGTGATGGGCAAGGTGCTTGCCTGGGCCGCGATGAAGGAAGGCCTAAAGGTCACATGGATGCCGTCGTACGGCGCCGAGGTGCGCGGCGGGACGGCCCATTCGATGGTCGTCATATCGGACGAGATGGTCCCCTCGCCTGTCGTTACGAGCCCGACCGCATGCGTCGTGATGAACAGGCCTTCTATGGACAGGTATGAGGAGTCGCTGGCCCCGACCGGAACATTGATAATGAACGAGACGCTGATAGACAGGCAGCCGGCAAGGGGCGATCTAGACGTGCTGAAGATACCGGTCACGAAGCTGGCGACAGACATGGGGAATACGCGGGTCGCTAATATGATAGCTCTAGGCGCGTTGAACGCGAAGCTTAAGATTGTGTCGATGCGGGCGCTTGTCGATGCGTTGAAGGAGGTCATTCCTCCGGACAAGCAGGACCTGATACCTATGAACGAGCAGGCGCTGAAGGAAGGCGCCAGGCTCGTCGCGAGGCAATGATATGGTGAAAGTAAGGTTTGCCCCGTCCCCGACGGGCTTTTTGCATATTGGGAGCGCGCGGACCGCGCTCTTCAACTGGCTTTTCGCGAGGCACGAGAAGGGGACCTTCGTCTTCAGGGTCGAGGATACCGACAGGGAACGCTCGAAGGACGAGTTCCTGCAGGAGATAATCAGCTCGATGAAGTGGCTCGGTATGGACTGGGATGAGGGCCCGTATTACCAGACCAAGAGGCTCGATGCCTACCGCGGCTACGCGCAGCAGCTCCTCAAGGAGGGGAAGGCGTACGAGGCCGAGGGTGCGCTCGGGGGAGAGAAGGCGATAATCCTCACGATGCCGAAGGATATAATTGTTATGGACGACATCGTGCACGGCAAGGTCACCTTCGACATGAACCTCCAGAAAGACCTTGTGCTGATGAAATCCGACGGGTTCCCGACATACAACTTCGCGTGCGTGATAGACGATGACGACATGAAGATAACGCACGTGATAAGGGGCGACGACCACATATCGAACACCCCGAAACAGCTCGCCGTTTACAGGGCGCTCGGGATAGAGCCGCCGAAATTCGCGCATATCCCGATGATCCTCGGGACCGACCGTTCACGCATGTCGAAACGCCACGGCGCGACGTCGATATCCGAATACAGGCAGATGGGTTTCCTGCCCGACGCGCTCGTTAATTATATATCGCTGCTTGGCTGGGCCCCGTCGGGCGACAGGGAGGTCCTGCCGATAGCGGAGATAATAAAGGAATTCACGCTCGAAAAAGTCGGCAAGACCGGGGCGGTGTTCGATATAAACAAGCTGACGTGGATGAACGGCGAATATATCAGGGCGCGCAAGCCCGAGGACCTGGCCGCCGCGATAGTGCCGGAACTGAAGGAGAAGGGCGTCCTGAAAGAGGGCTTTGACGGCGCGCGGCTTGCCGAGGCCGTGAAACTTTTCCACCCGCGCGCGAAGACGATTCGCGAGCTCACGGATTCCGTAGCGCCGTTCTTCTCGGAAAATATGGAGTATGACGAGGAGGCGGTCTCCTCCGTGCTCGGCAAAGAAGGCGCGAAAAAGAAACTCGAAGACGTCATGGACAGGTTCTCGAAACTGGACGACTTCAGCGCTCCCGCCCTCGAGGATTGTGTCAGGAAGCTGGCGGCGGAGTCCGGGCTGAAAGCGGCGGAGCTGATACATCCGATAAGGGTCGCTATAACCGGGCATAAAGTCGGCGCGAGCCTGTTCGAGACGGTGGCGCTGGTAGGCAAAGACAGGTCCATGATACGGCTGAAGTCCGCCGCGGAGAAGGCAAAACCATGAGAAAACACGCATTGGCTGTCACCGTATTGCTCGCGTATTCGTTTTTCCCCGCGCCTTACTGCGGGGCCGAGAAGATATATTATATCGACGGAAGGGTCGCGGACGAAAGAGTGGTCTCTCGCAGTAAAGATACGCTGGTATTGGCCCGCCCCGACGGCGAAGCGAGCGTGAAAAGAGATCGCATAGACAGGATACTTAACGATGACGGCTCCGTTTCGAGATATGATTACGAAGGCCTTTGCAACGCGATAAAGGACAACGTTAAGGAAGGCAAATATGCCGAAGCTGCCGCGTTTTGCGACGTGCTGCTGCAGACGTTCTCGAAGAGCTCGGAGATCCATTACCTGCGCGCCGTCCTGAACCATAAGGCGGGCAATCTCTCGCGGACGAAAGAGGATTACAGCTACGTGCTCGAGAAGGGGACGATAGACGCTAAGATATTGAACAACCTCGGGGCCATTTACGCGACCGACAATGAAAATGAAAAAGCGATAGAAATGTTCAATAAGGCGATAGAAAAAGATTCCGGGCTGACCGAGGCGCACTTCAACCTTGCCGGGTTATTGCTGATGGGCAAGGATTTCCCGGGCGCGATAAACGAATACAAGAAAGTGGTGGAAAAAGAACCGGACAATATCGAGGCGCTCTATAATCTCGGAGTAGCCCACTTTAACAGGGGCGACAGATCGCTGGCTAGGGCATGCTGGAAGAAGGTATTGTCGATCGATCCGCAGAATCCTGATGCCAAAACGGCCCTGAACACCCTTTCTTCGGCTAATTAACAGGTTGAAATATTCGTTGGTTATGGTAAAATCGTGTTATGAGGAAGAGAAGAGCATTTAGCCTTATAGAGATACTGCTTGCGGTCACGGTCATAGCCGTGTTCTTCGGGCTTATTTTTGCGTTCTATAAGAATGCAATAAATAAGTCGAAGTATGTCGAAGCGGTCGCGACCGTTGCGAATATCGCTAAGACCGAGGAGATTGCGAAACTTGAAACAGGCGAGTACGTCGCCGCGGAAAATACGCAGGAAGTTAACGAACGCCTTGGCCTAAATATCGAGCCAAGGTGGTTTAATTATAAGGTAGTCGGCGTAACGAACGATAATTTTATCGTGCTTGCCGAGAGGATCCGCGATGATATAGAATCAGGGGATATTACGGGCGACGATATAGTTGTCGCCAGGAATAATAGCGGCCCGATATCTCCCGATAGCGTCAATCAGGGTGGGCAGGATCTCGGCGGAGACAATATTGGCGGTCCCGATACCGGCGACAGCACGCCTCCCGGGAGCGGAAGTCCAAGCGGCGGTCCGAGCAGCGGCAGCCCCGGAGGAGGAAGCCCCGGCGGAGGTACTCCCAGCGGAGGCACTCCAAGCAGCGAAGATACTGGGGATAGCCCGACCGGCGGAGGAAGTGAAGACGGAATAATACATCCGACGCAGACGGCTGTCCCGTCATCTTATCTCGACTACCTTGGCCTTGCCCCGTTGGCGGCTGACCGGCTTGACCTGATCAACGATAACGATATTAGGCTCGTATATGTTAACAACGAGGATTACGGAGTAAGTTCCTCGGCGATCGCATTTTGGTGGGGAATAGACGACCATTACGCGTACGATTATAACGGTAATCGAGTTTTTGTGACCGGTAATACGATATTCGTGAATCAGAATGCGACTGCAACCTATACCGAAGCGGCTGTAGCCTGCGTGATCGCCCATGAGGCAACCCACGCAGATTATGATTATAATCCGCAGGAATGGATAGATGCTACGAAAGCGGCCCATCCGGAACTGACGGACGATGAAATACATATAACGCAATACCCCGGGAATTCGATAGACCAGGAGTATAACGCCTGCGACGCTATGCTAGAGCTATGGGATGTCGTGAGAGACGGGCCGAACGTCGACTTGGATACCTATGAGACGGAATTCGATAAAGGAGAAGCCGACTTCAAGGCCTGGCTTAAAACAATACCTTCTTACTCGACCTTACCTGATTATTGATTCTCCAGAAGAAAGAAGAAGAGGACCTAAAAATGCCGAGAAATATATTGTTAATTGCAGGAGCCTTTCTAATGGTGAATATTTTTGGGTGTTCCGATGGGTTCAAATACGACAGATACGAGAACAAGGATCCCGCGATCGGCGTTTCTATGCTCTACCCTTCCGGATGGAAGGTGTCCGAGGACAGGGGTTCCGGAGACAAGTACTTCAGCGCAATATTTATTGAGCCGAAGGAAACCCCAAACCGTTCAAGGCTCAGCGCGATATCGGTATTAGCCGTAAAAAGGTCCAATATGCCTATATCGGTTAAAGACCTGGAAACCGCCGCTGCCAACCAGATTGCAAAGAACGAAAAATCAAAGGATTTCAACCTTTTATCCAAGAAAGCCGTGAAGATCCTGGGTGCGGAAGCCGTCGAGCTGGTCTATAAATATAAGACACTGGATACGCCGCTTCCGATGAGAGGGAATTTTGTGAGCATGGAAGAGAGGGTCCTGATACTCGAAAAGAGCGGGAAGTTCTATTTTATTAAGTTATTTTGCCAAGAAAATGTTTTTGCGGCCCTCGATAAGAGGTTCAGCCGTGTACTCAGGAGCTTAAAGTTTATCTAATATACGGCCTTCCGGAGGTTAATCCCCTTTACAAATAGAGGCGGGTAAAGTATAATCTTCCCTTACGTCCGGAATTTCTGCCCCGTTGGGTAATGGTAGCCCACAAGATTCTGGATCTTGCTGTCTTGGTTCGAGTCCAAGCGGGGCAACCATAGGAAATCCCTCGCAGGTTATCTGCGAGGGATTTTTATTCTTTGGCTTTATCCGTTATTTTCCTTGCGGCGTCGGAGCGTGTCAGCTCGAACCTGTCGAGGAACTTCTCCTGGAACTTCTGCATATAAAGGAATATGCCGGGAGTGACGAAGAGCGTGACAACCTGCGAGAATATAAGGCCGCCGACGACTATAAGCCCGAGGGGCCTTCTTGAAGCGCCGTCCGCGCCGTACCCGAGAGCGATGGGCATGGCGCCCATGATAGCCGCAAGGCCCGTCATCAGGATCGGGCGGAACCTTACGAGGCACGCGTTATATATCGCGTCAAAGTTATTCATGTTGTTCTTTACGAGGTTCTCGTTCGCGAAGTCGACCATCATGATGCCGTTCTTAGCCACGATACCGAGCAGCATGAATACGCCTACATAAGCGTAGAGGGACAGTTCCGATCCGAACAGCCAGAGGGTCGCAAGGCCGCCGAACGTGGCCACCGGAAGCGTCGTAAGTATCGTGAACGGGTGGACATAGCTCTCATAGAGTATGCCAAGTATGATGTACTTTATGAATATGGCGACGATTATGAGGATGCCGAGGCTTGCGATGGATTCCTTGAACTGTTCGGCCTCGCCCTGCAGGGAGCCCGTAACGCCTTCCGGCACCACTTCGGGTTTTCTCGTAAGCTCTTCGAGCGCCTTCGTCGCGCTGCCGAGGGGGACCTCGGGGGCAAGGTTAAAGGAAAGGGTAGCCGAATTGAGCTGGTTCAAATGCGGCACGTTCTGGGGGCCGGCATCGACCTCCCATTTCGCCACCGTGCTCAACGGCACGAGCTTGCCCGTGATCGAGGACCTTACGTATATCTGCGAAAGGTTCTCGGGCCTCTTCTGGAAATCCTTCGTCAGCTCGACAATGACATCGTACTGGTCGACGTCGGTCTTGAACGTCGTGACCTTTCCGCCGGAGTACGCCAGGGTCAGCGCATATTCGATGTCGTGCGCGGTTATGCCCAGAGTGGAGGCCCTGTCGCGCAGTATCTGTATGTTCAGCTGCGGAAGGTCGAGCCTTGTGCTGTTCTGGATATCGAGGAACCCCGGAAGTTTTTTCATGGCATCCGCCAGGCTAAAAGACGATTGATAGAGCTTATCCTGGTCGGGGCCGGTAAGGGTATACGAATATTTGCTTCCGGTCGCGGTCGCCTCGCCTCCGGCGCTCAGTTTAAGGGCGGGTATGGCCATGACGAAAGCCACGCCGTCAGGTATCATGGACATCTCTCTCCTGAGTTTCGGGACAACCTTGCTCATCGGCTCCCTCTTGTCGCGCTCCTTAAGCGTAGAGAAGAATATGCCGGTGCTCTGGTCGGCGCCGGGGTTCAGGCCGGTGACCGAGATGACCTTTTCGACGTTCTTGTCGTTCAGGAGGACGTTATTTACCTTGTCCTGGAATTCTCCCATCTGCTTCGAGGAGGTCCCGAGAGGCATCATCATCTGTCCCATGACCGCGCCGCTGTCGCCTTCGGGAAGGAATGTCTGCGGCACTATATTGAAGAAGAACACGGTGCCGCCGAAGCATAATACCCATGCGATAAGGGTAGTCATCGGGCGCTGCAGGGTCCATTTAAGGATCACGCCGTATTTATCTATGATACCGCTCATGAACCTGGTGATCATCTCCTGGAATTTGGAATCGCCGGGTTTATGCTCCTTGAGCATACGCGCGCACATCATGGGCGTAAGCGTAAGCGACACCACGCCCGAACAGAGGATGGCCGCTACGACGGTCACCGCGAACTCGCGGAATATCCTGCCGACGACCCCTCCCATAAAGACGAGAGGTATGAATATTACGGCGAGCGAAAGCGTCATCGATATGATCGTGAACGTGATCTGCTCGGCGCTTTCAACGGCCGCTTCCATCGGTTTCTTGCCGCCCTCGATGAGTCGGACCGTGTTCTCGAGCACGACGATGGCGTCGTCGACCACGAACCCGATGCAGAGAGTAAGTCCCAGCAGGGACATCTGGTCGAGGCTGAAGTTCATTGCGTACATGACTACAAAGGTCGCGACGACGGACAGAGGAAGAGAAATGCTCGGTATTATCGTATCCGATATCCTGCCGAGGGAGAGGAATATGATAAGCACGACGAGAATGAGCGCTATGAGGATCGTCTGTTTTACATCATTAACCGATTCGACGATCTCCACGGATTTATCGTAAAATACCTCAAGCCTTGCGGAGCCGGGAAGCTCCTTCTGGAGCATATCCGTCATATCCAATATGCTGGCGGCGAGGGCGACCGTGTTTGAGCCGGCAGAACGCGATATAGCTATAACGACGTTGTTTGATCTCATGCCCTCTTTGGGATTGCCGAACATCGGGCGTATCACGTCGTTATCTATGCTGTCAATGCAGCGCCCGATATCCCTCAGCCTGACGGGGGAGTTGTTCCTGTACGCGACTATAAGCTCGTCATAGTCCTTCGCCTTGAAGAGCTGGCCCTTCGGCTCTATGGAGAAGGCCATGATGTCGCCGTCAAGGCTTCCTGCGGGTATCAGGACCGTGCCGGTCGATACTGCTGCCGCCACCTCGTTTATCCCTATCTGGAAAGCGGAGAGTTTATTCGGGTCCACCTGGACGCGCACGGCCGTCTTCGCGCCCCAAACCTGGACCTGCGAGACGCCGTCTATCATGCTTATCCTTTTGCCGACAGTCCTGTTGCCAAGGTCGTAAAGCTGGCCCGGTGTAAGGGTGTCCGAGTTGAGCATCATATAGATAATGGGCGTGTCGGAAGGGTTGACCTTCTGGTAAGAGGGAGGGGCAGGCAGGTCGGTCGGCAGGTTTCCGGCCGCGCGCGAGATCGCGGCCTGCACATCCGGGGCCGCGAGGTCGACATTCCTGCTGAGGTCGAACGTCAGTATTATCTGCGACTGCCCTTCGGTATTGTTCGAGATGATGCTTGTAAGGCCCTGTATCTCGGTAAACTCGTTCTCGAGAGGGGACGCGACGGCAGAAGCCATCGTGTCGGGGCTCGCGCCCGGGTACGCCACCTGCACGAGAATGACCGGATAATCAACGACAGGAAGGTCGCTGATCGGAAGCGTAAAATAAGCCGCTATGCCGAATATCGTCACGACCACCATGAGCAGCGTGGTCATAATAGGTTTTCTTATAAAGTTTTCGGAAAAGCTCATTTGTCCGCCTTCTTGGATGCCCCGTTCTGCGGGGCGCTTATCTCGACGTCCGCCCCGGGCCTCAGGCCCATCTGGCCGGCGGTTACGACGTACTCACCCGCCTTAAGACCTTTCTCCACGATCACATGGTCGTCTATCTTGTTGCCGGCGGTGATGTTCCTTTTTTCCGCTTTGTTGTCCGGAGTGATCGTGAAAACATAATTGTATAATACGCCCTGTTCCTGTCCTACCTGCATGGCCTCATATGGGATAAGCACTGCGTCCTTCTCTTTTCTGAGGACAAGCCGGACATTCGCGAACTGCCCGGCCCAAAGGGCGGAGTCCCTGTTGTCGACCGAGGCGCGCAGCAGGATCGTGCCGGTGGTGTTATCCACCGCGTTATCTACGAAATGCAGAATGCCTTCCCGCGTGACGGGATCGCCGCCTTCGCGCTCGATGTAGACGATCACCTTAAGCTGGCCTTTTGTCATGGCTTCCCTTACGCTATCGAGGTCCCTCTCAGGTATAGTGAAATCCACGTAAAGCGGGTCAACGGTCTTTATGTTCACGAGCGTCGGCCCCGAATTCGCCATAACGATATTGCCCGGGTCCACCTGCCGCTTGCCGCAGGTGCCGTCGATAGGAGAAGAGATATAGCAATAGGCGAGGTTTATCTTCGCGAGCTCTATGTTGGCGTTATCGAGCTTGATCATCGCCTCCGACGCCGTGACGCTCGTCTCATATTGCTCGAAGGCCTGCTGCGAGATGAGCTCCTTGGCGAGGAGTTTCCTGTTCCTCTCGAGCGTATCCTTGTTCAGTTTCAGGTTCGCAAGGTCCTGTATCAGCTGGGCTTCCGCCTTGTCGAGCGTGGCTTTGTACGAGCTCGGGTCGATCGTGAAAAGCATGTCGCCTTTTTTCACGATGTCGCCGTCCTTGAAATGGACTTCCTTTATCTCGCCGGTCACCTGCGACATGATGTTCACGTTATAGGGCGAGTAGAGGTTGCCGAAGGACTCAATGAATATGTCGGCATCACTGGTCTCGGCCTTGACCGCTTTGACGATCTTCGGCGGTATCTTCCTCTCCGGGGGCTTGCGGCTGCAGCCCTTTACGATACCCATGGTCAGCAGTAATGCGAGCCCGATCCAGGCCGCGTATTTGATGAGTTTAATCAGCGTGTTACCGGTCTTATTCATTTTTTGTCTCTCCGCCTGTATATATCGTTCCGGTCGCGTGGGCCAATTGGGCCAATGCCACGAAAAGGTCTTTCCTCGATTGTATGAGGCTGCTCTTAGCGTCGGAAAGCTTGCTTTCCGCGTCGAGCAGGTCGAGTATGCTGTTCAGGCCGTTGCTGTAGCTTTCAAGGGCCAGCTCGTATGATGTCTGGGATGTGTTCAGGAACGCCTCGCTGTATTCGAGCTTCTTGACAGCCGTCTTGAAATCGTAGTATTTGGTCCAGACCTCGGCGCTGGCCGAGATCTCGGCTTCGATGAGCTTCTCGCGTTCGACGTTCGCGAGAGCCTGTTCCTCGCGCAGTTTGTTCAGGTTCTCGAATCCGTCGAAGACGTCCCAGTCGAAGCTCAGGTATGCCGCGTATGTCCTGTCGGTATCGCGCGGCTGGCCGTAATTGTAATATTTATAGAAGTTCTTGTTCGCCGAGGCGCCGGCGCTCAGCGTCGGGTAGAGGTCGGAATTCGCGGACCTCGCGACGGCGTTTTGCGCCCTTAGATTGGCCCTCAACGCGGCGATGTCTGGGCGCTGTTCGATGGCGTCGTTTATCATATTCGTGATGTCCTCGTCGTTGACGGACTTCGGGACATCCTTGGACGGCTCCAGAACATCGAAAACGGTATCTGCCGGATATCCGAGCGACCTTGCCAGCGCGGCTTTCGAGGTCTTGACTGCGCCTTTGGCATTCTCGAGGGAGTAAAGCGTCTGCTCGTATGTAGATTTCGCCTGCAGCACGTCAAGTTTGGCGGCGAGCCCCACCTCATACCTGCGGGAAGCCGCATCATACGCGGCCTGCGTGTTCTTGAGGTCCGATTCCGCCGCCGCCTGCAGCGCGACCGCGCTGTGGTAATCGTAATAGGACGTCTCGACGTCGAGCACGACGTCCTGCATCTTCCTGTTGAACTGGAAGTTCGCGGCTATGAGCAGCTGCGATTGCTCATCCACGTCGGCAGCCCTGCCGCCGAAATCGAGGAGCAGGTACGTGAGCTGTATGCCGGGCCCGTATTTGAAGTAATCGACGCTTGCCATGTCTATATTGGCGCGGGTATCCTGCCTTATGGCCTCGCCGTTGATAGTGACCTTCGGGTAGTAGCGGCCTTCCATCTGGAGCTTTGCCGCCTGGACCGCTTTTGCGTTCTCCCAGGCCTGTTTCGTGGAAGGGTTCGTGCGCAGTGCTATATCTATCAGGTCCCCGAGCGCGAGGGGTTTCGACGAGTCGATCCTCTGCCCGCGGATGGATTGCCAGGTCTTGTCTTTTGAGTCGTAGGCCTGTATCTTCTTCGCCGGTACCCAGGCTGCTTCAGAAGACGAAGGGGCCGTCAGGGTGCGGCATCCCGCCGCGGAAAGTAACATGGCCGCAGATGTCAGAACGATTAAAGGTCTCTTGAGAGTAGTCATGTTATATGGTGCTATTATACAGACAAAAAAACACACGCGCAACAAAAAAGCATTAACCTCTTGTTATTTGCGGTATTTTTTGGTATATTTATAGCGCGTGGAGGTCCGATAATATGCGCAATAGACCCGGTTCGGCCGTAATAGCGTCATTGGCTCTGCTTGTCGCCGCCCAATGCGCCGCGGCGGAGATAAAATTCGAGATCATTGACAGCGCGAGGAACATACAGGGCACAACCCTGCCGCCGGGCACGAGGATAGAGTATACGGAAGCCGGCAAGATCAATTACGCGATACTCGAGAAGCCGGCGGCCGTGCAGGACCTTCCCTGCCAGGGCTGGATATATTTCTATGAATCGGGAAAGGTCAGGGACGCGGAGCTGTCCCGCGATGTGTCGTTGCAGGGCATCACGTTGAGCAAGGGCAGCAGGATATACTTGTATGAATCGGGCAGGTTGAGGTCTGGCACGCTTGCCGAGGCGAAGATGATCGGCGGCGTAAAGGTCGCCGACGGCGCAAGGGTCTCCCTTTTCGAGACAGGGAAGCTCGTAAACGTATATTTGACGAAAGCCCAGGAGATACAGGGGATCTTGTGCGCTCCGGGCCCGGTCGATTTTTATAACGATGGCAGGCTGAAATCGTCGACGCTTGCCGGGACTACAGAGATAGGCCGCATAAGATACCCTGCAGGCAGCGTAATAGATTTTTACCCGTCGGGAAGGGTCAACAGGGCCGCCTTGTCGGAACCCGTCAAGATAGAAGGGAACCTTTACGGCAAGGGTGTACGCGTGAATTTGGGAGAAGACGGCAAGATCCTGCCGGTAAGATAATATAAGACAGATTTGCTGGGATGGCGGAATTGGCAGACGCGACAGTTTGAGGGGCTGTTGGTTGAATAAACTGTGGGGGTTCAAATCCCCCTCCCAGCACCAATTTTCACTGGCGAACAAAGCGGTGACGTATGGCGGTGCAGAAGATAGGTTGCCATACCCTTACCTGGGGCAATTACCTCAAGGATTATCCTCTAAAAGACGTTCTTTGCGAGATAAAAGAAGCCGGTTACGAAGGTGTCGAGATATTCGACGCCCTCCCGAGGCTGGGCTCCGCCGCTCTTCTTAAGACGCAGTTGGATGAGACAGGGCTGGAGATGGCGTCGCTCTCCGCAAATGTCAGGGTTACTCCCGACGAGAGGGCCGACATCGCCGAGGCCAAGGAGAAGGCCTATTTCGCCGGGCAATTCGGCGTGGAAGCGCTGATGGTAACGGGCGGCTGGAAGGGCGATGGCCTCTCCAAGGAAGCAAAAAGCTATAAAGCCCTCTGCAAAAGGCTCGATTCGCTCGCCGAATACTCTTCCAGGTTCAACGTCAAGATAGCCTTTCATAACCATCTGGATACGATAGTGGAAGACGAGAGGGACATAATGGACCTTCTCGAGTTTTCCAAGTCCGTAAAGCTTTGCCTGGATACGGGGCATCTGGCCGCGGCCGGCTCGGACCCGGCGGCGGTGATAGAAAGATGCCGTTCGAGCGTAGCGCTCGTCCACCTTAAGGACTGGGACCCCGGCGCCAGGGATTTCACGGAACTCGGGCGAGGGAAACTGTGCCACAACATGAAGAATATCCTTGCAAGTTTGGAGAGGATTAATTATACTAACTGGATTATCGTCGAACTTGACAGGACTTCGAGCACTCCGCTGGAAAGCGCGAGATCCTCGCGTGATTTCCTGAGGGGGATAGGATATTAAACATGGAGTTTAAGGTCGGGATCTGCGGCCTCGGAAGGAGCGCGCAGGAATTCCACATACCTCTTATGAAGAGGGTGGGGAAGTTCCGGATAGTGGCTGTATGCGATACTATACAGGGGCGCAGGAGGGTCGCGGACAGGGATTACGGAACTATAGCTTTTTCTGACTACAGGCATTTCCTCGATACGGATATAGACCTTGTGGTCATTGCGACGCCGTCGAGCAGCCACTTCAGGATAGCGAAGATGGTGCTTGAGGAGGGCAGGCATTGCGTAGTCGAGAAGCCGATAGCGCTGACCCTCAAGGAGGTCGATTACCTCATTAAGCTTGCGCACAGGAAGAAGGTGGTGCTCTCGGTCTTCCAGAGCCGCAGGTTCGACGGGGATTTCCTTACGATCAAGAGGCTTCTTGACGAACACCTCGTCGGCGAGCCGTTCACGGTGGAATCGAGGGCGACCTCGTACGGTTCTTTGAAGAATTACGGCGTAAAGGAGTTCAACCCCGCATGGCGCTATAAGAAGGCCTACGGCGGCGGCATATTATACGATTTCGGCTCCCATATCATAGACCAGATGCTGTGCCTCATAAAGGAACAGCCGGTATCGGTCTGGTGCGACATGAAGTCGGTGCTCTGGTCGAGGGAGGTAGACGACTACTTCAAACTGCTTATAAGGTTCCGCGGCGGAGTGACCGCGCACCTTGAAGCGAGCCAGGTTTCGCGGTATAATCTACCCCGGTGGTATGTGCTCGGGACCAAGGGCGCGCTGTTGAGCGAGAACGGCGGCCACCCGATAAAGATAAAGACCCAGATGAAAGGCGAGGAGTTCGAAAGGACCTACCAGGTCGAACCGAGCAGCTGGGAGAAGTATTACGAAAACCTTTACGATGTACTGATGCACCGCGCGCACCCGATCATAAAGCTGGATGAGGTGCGCAAGACAGCAGCTGTTATAGAAGCCGCCCAGCTTTCGGCGCATAACAGGAGAGAAGAGAAAGTAAGATTTTAGCGTGGCCCCTTCGTCTAGTGGCCTAGGACGGATGGTTCTCAGCCATTAAACACGGGTTCGATTCCCGTAGGGGCTACCAAATTTTCTGCATGAAAGCGCCGCCATGAAAAAAACGACCCGGTTAAAAGGACTGCTCAAAGACCCGAAGCTGTCGTTCCTGCTTGAAGCCCACAACGCAATAAGCGCCAAGATCGCCGAGGAATCCGGTTTTGAGGGCATATGGGCGAGCGGGCTGTGCTTGTCCGCCTCGATGGGCGTCAGGGACAATAACGAGCTCAGCTGGACCCAGGTGCTGGACATTCTCGAGTTCATGAGCGACGCGACCTCGGTACCGATCCTCCTCGACGGCGACACCGGCTACGGCAACTTCAACAACATGCAAAGGCTCGTCAGGAAACTCGAGCAGATCGGCATAGCCGGCGTATGCATCGAGGACAAGCTCTTCCCCAAGACGAACAGCTTTATCCGCAGCAGCGACCAGGCGCTTGCCGATATAGACGAATTTTGCGGCAAGATCAAGGCCGGGAAAGACGCACAGAAGGACAGGGATTTCTGCATAGTCGCGCGCATAGAGGCGCTGATCGCGGGCCTCGGGCTCGGCGAAGCCCTGAAGCGCGCAGAGGCCTATAAGGGCGCCGGCGCCGACGCGATATTGATACACAGCAAGAGGAGCGATCCTTCCGAGGTCTTCGCTTTCGCAAAGGAATGGGCGAACCGCCTGCCGCTTATCGTGGTCCCGACCACATATTACAGCACGCCGGCCGGCCGGTTCAGGAAGAACGGGATAAGCGTGGTCATCTGGGCGAACCATATGCTGCGCTGCTCGATAAGCGCGATGCAGAACGCGGCCGGGATCATACAGAAGGAAAAGGCCGTAATAAGCCTTGAGGACAGGATAGCGCCGGTATCGGAAGTGTTCCGCCTGCAGGGAGTAAAGGATCTGCTTGAGGCGGAAGAGAAGTACCTTAACCGCTTCAGCCGCAAGGCGAACGCCCTCATCCTCGCCGCTTCCCGCGGAAAAGAGCTTGGCGGGCTTACCGAGTCGAAGCCGAAAGCCATGATAAGCATATCCGGGAAACCCATATTACAGAGGCTCGTCGAAGACCTCAACGAACAGGGCATAAAGGATATCACCGTCGTCGCGGGCTATAAGCCCGAGGCGATCAGGATAAAAGGAATAGACATCATAAAGAATCCCGGATATTCGAGGTCGATGGACCTCGCCTCACTCGGCCTTGTCCTAGGCCGCATAAAAGAGAATACCATCGTGACCTACGGGGATGTCATAGTCCGGCGATACATAATAAGGAACCTGCTTGAATCCGAGCATCCGCTTAGCATAGTGGTCGACTCCAATATCGCGCATAAACTGGCGAAAGGGATGAAGGGCGACTACGTGCAGTGTTCGGAGCCCGACGACTTGAGGTCGTCCGGCTCGCGCGTCAGCCTTATCGGGGCGCTGGGCCTTTCTAAACGGCGCGCGATAAACGGGCAGTGGATAGGCATGCTCAAGGCTAACCTCGAGGGCAAGAGGTGGATAGAGGAGGCCTATGGGCAGCTTAGGAAGGAAAAAGGGTTCCTGAAATACAGCGTCACCGACCTTCTGGACAGGATCGCCTCGAACGGCCATAAAGTCGATGTCATATACACCGACGGGAACTGGCTTGATGTAAACAGTATAGATGATATAGAGAAAGCCGTAGATTTTACCCGATAATCGCAATTTCAACCCTTGACAAAGACGGGTTATGATATATAATATAACCGAGTATACCAAGGTATATAGCCATCGTTTTTAACCGTATTTTTACAAAATAAGGACGGAAAGATGAAAGATTCTGTCGAAAAGAACTCCCCTGTCCCGCTGTACAAGCAGCTCAAGAGGGTGATAGAGAACCAGATAAAGAGCGGCGAGAAGAAACCGGGAGAACTCGTATCCTCCGAGAAGGAGTTCTGCGAACAGCATGGCATAAGCCAGATAACCGTCCGCAAGGCGATATTTGAGCTGGTCAATGAGGGTGTGCTTTACAGGATACCCGGGAAAGGCACATTCGTCTCCGGGCCCGAACAGGGGTCGAGGAGCATATCGAAACTTAAGACCGATAACATCGGATTCGTGATATCCCGCGAGCACCACCCGATATTCTCGAACACATTCTATTCCTACTTGTTTGCCGGCGTCGAGGAAGAGGCGCGCGCGCACGGTTACAACCTGATCTACCAGGTCCTTGACGAGAAATTGATGTTCGATCCCTCTACGTTCAAGCTGATCGAGGAAAGGAAAGTAGACGGCCTCATACTTACCGGGGAGATGTCCCACAGTTTCGTATCCAACCTGAAATCAAAAGATATACCGATAGTCCTCGTGGACCATTTCATAGAGAACTCCGGGCTCGATTCCGTGGTGACCGATAACATGAAGGGTGCCGGGGAGATGATAAGGTATCTCGCCGACCTCGGCCACGAGAAGATAGGGTTCCTCGGCGCTACGCTCGAGCACGGTTCGTTCATGGAGAGGTTCGAGGGATATAAGGCGGGGCTCAAGAAGAACCATCTCGAGTTCAGCGAAGACCTTGTCCAGACGGGCCTGCTCTGGAACGGCTACGGCATCATGGAGAAGATGTTCCGCCTGCCCCACAGCGGGATGCCTACCGCGATATTCGCGTGCAACGACCTGATGGCGGTCCGCGCGATGGCGGCGATACAGGATAAAGGCCTCAAGATCCCGGATGACATGAGCATCGCGGGCTTCGACGATATAGACATGAGCCAGCAGATACATCCGCCCCTGACAACCGTGCGCGTCCAAAAGGAAGAGATGGGCAGGACCGGCGTCAAAAGGCTCATACAGAGGATCAAGAACAGCAACAAGCGCGCCGAGAAGATAGTCGTGGCGACGGAACTCGTCGTCAGGAAATCCTGCAAGGCGCTCAAGTAACGGGAGGGGGCCTAAACGATGAAGGAGCGCATCGTTCTTTGTGCCTGTGTAATGGCATTCTGTTCTTTGGCTTTGGCGGACGGCATCGTGTGGGAAGGTTTCGAGGGCAAGAACAACTGGGTCATGGTCGAATGGCGCAACTCCGGACGCGGCAAGATACAGGTGTCGAAAGAGTACTTCTCCGAGGGCGGCAAGTCGCTGAAGGTGACGATGAACCGGGAGAAGAAGACCGACAGGGAGAAGGTAGGCATATCAAGGGAAGGATACCTCAACCTTTCGAATTCGGCAGGCGTGAAGATGGACATCTATTGCGCCTCCGACGACGGGCTCGCGGTATCGATTGGGTTCGATGTCGGCGACAAGGGCGCGTATTTCGAGTCGGTCAAGAAGCCGCTCAAGGGCGGATGGAACAGGGACGTGACGTTCGACCTCTCAGGGAACAATTTCAAGTGCGAGGCGAGCGACTGGAAATTCGAGAAGCCGATATCCGACAAGAGCAACATAACGAAGATGCATATAGTCATATACAGGCCGTCGAATGTCGTTTCGGAGCAGACGATCTACATAGATAACATAAGGATAGGGCAGAGGGACCCGGTATGAAGGCAGCGCTTATATTAGTGATCTCCGCAGTATCGTTGATGTGCGCCCCGTGCGCGCGGGCAGGAGAAGTCCTCCTGGAGGGGTTCGAGGGCGAGAGCTATTGGTACGGGGTCGACTGGGAGAACACCGGGCAGGTGAACCTCGAGGCCGCGGCCGAGAACGCTTCGCAAGGTAAAAGGTCGCTGAAGGTGGTCGTGAGGGAGGAAGCGACGGAATGGAAGAACAAGGTCGCGTTCTTCAAGGAGACGGGCGGCATAGATATGTCGAAAGACAGCGCGATCCTTATCGATGTCTATAATAAGGAAGCCGCGGGCATAGAGATAGCGATAGGTTTCAGGACGGGTGAGGGCTGGGTGTATTACGAGTCGGCCAGGAAGCAGGCCGGTAAGGGATGGACCAAGGACATCTCTTTCGACCTGAACTCGCCGGATTACAAGTGCAAGGCGAGCGACTGGAAGTATTCCGTGCCGTTGGCGGGTAAGGGGAGCGTGGGGGAATTCTACGTGCTCGTTTACCGGCCGGTAAAAATGGCCAAGGATACGGTGTATATCGATAACATAAGGATAAAATAAGGGGAATCGAGATGAAGAAGGCGGCGTTCTTTGCGGTGCTGGCGGCGGTAATATTGTTCATGTATGCCTCTACCCATGCGGAAGAAAAACTGTTCGACAGTTTCGAAGGCGCGAACGACTGGAATTCGGAGAACTGGGATAACGTTGGCGGCGTCATGATGACTATCAGCGCGGATAAGGCCTCGGAAGGCAAGCAATCGCTGAAGGCCGTCGCGAAGGACGAGTCCGAGGACTGGAAGAACAGGTTCGTCATATCGAGGGACGCTTCCCTCGACCTCTCCGCCGCGGACATGTATATGGACATATATACCGACGCGCCTTCGGGCGTCTCCGTAGCGGTCGCGTTCGATACGAGCGGCGAATATTACGAGACCGGCAACAGGCTCCTGAACCAGGGGTGGAACAAGGACGTCAAGTTCGACCTCGGCGCCAAGGACTTCAAGTGCAAGGCGAGCGACTGGAAGAACTCGGTACCGCTTGCCGACAGGAGCGACATAAGCAAGGTGTTCATACTCGTCCAGCACCCGAAGAAGATGAAGGGCTTGACGGTCTACATAGACAATATCAGGTTCAAATAAAAGGTAGATAGCAAGGGGTCTTGATGAAAACCATTATGGCAGCGGCGGCTTTTTTGCTCATGGCGTCCGGGACGGCCTGCGCGGCGGTCTCGATCGTTTCCGTCTCGCAGGACACGGCCGAAGTCCCGAAGTTCGAGAAGTTCGAACTGACGGCCGCCATCGAGGCGCCGTACAAAAACCCCTTTAACCCCGAGGAAGTCGACCTGTCCGCGGAGTTCACGAGCCCTTCAGGCAGGACCTTGGTCATGCCCGGGTTTCTTTATTCCGCAGAATATTCCGCGAGCCAGGACGCGCAGTTGAATTATACTTCACCGGTATGGAAGGTCAGGTTATCGCCGGACGAGGAGGGTGAATGGAAGTACATCCTGCGGTTAAAGGCCGCGGGAGCGGAGGACAAGTCCGCCCCGGGGACGTTCAAATGCGTCCCGTCGAAGGGCAGGGGTTTCGTGAAGGTATGCGCTTCGGACCCGGAATATTTCGAGTTCACGAACGGGGAGTTCTATTATCCTTTCGGGGAGAACATATGCTGGGCGTCGCTGCCGAACTTCAAGAAGTATTTCGCGCAGATGCAGAAGGCCGGCGGCAACTGGACGAGGATATGGATGTCGGACTGGGAGGCGGGCCTCGAATGGACGAAGGGCTCCGGTTACAGGGGACTCGGGAAGTATAACCTCGAAAAGGCCGGGAAGCTCGATAAGATAGTGGACCTCGCCAGGGAATACGGGCTGTATTTCCAGCTCGTAATTAACCACCACGGGCAGCTGAGCACGAAGGTCAACCCGCAATGGGACGATAACCCTTACAACGCGAAGAACGGCGGGCCGTGCAAGGAACCGGAGGATTTCTTTACCGACGCGAAAGCGAAAAAATATTTCAAGGACAGGATGCGCTACATAATCGCGCGCTGGGGATACAGCCCGAATATAATGGCGTGGGAGCTCTGGAACGAGATAACTTTCGTGGACAACCTCGACCCCGGGACCGACGCCGCATGGCACAAGGAGATGGCAGGTTATATAAAGGATACGGACCCGCACAAGCACCTTATAACGACAAGCTATGCCGGCACCTTCCATGATTACGGTTTCAACAGGAAGGTATGGGAGGTCCCGGAGATAGATTTCACGCAGTTCCATATGTATACGCAGGATGTCGTCTCCGCGGTAATAGGCGCTTACAGGCTCATGGGGCAGTTCGATAAGCCATATTTCATGGGCGAGATCGGGACCGACTCCGCCGACGGCGTCGACAAGAAGGACGTCGAAGGCGCATACCTGCATTCCGCGTTATGGTCCGAATATATGCTCGCATGCGGAGGCAGCGCGATGCCGTGGTGGTGGGACAGCTACATACACCCGAAGAACCTGTATTACCATTGGGCGGCCTTGAGCGAGTTCAACAAGGGCGTCGACCGGCGCGGGAAGGGCTACAGGACATCTACAGCCCGGGTGCTCGCCGAGGCGGACGGCCTCATATCGCCTGTCTTCGCGATAGGCCTGATGAACAATAAAGAGGGCTTCGCCTGGGTCTTCGACCCGAAGTGGACGAAGTATGAGGCCGGCAGGCCCGAGCCCCCGCTGATCAAGGACGCTTCTCTGCGGATAAACTGGATGGACAAGGGCAAATATTCTGTCGAATTCTGGGACACCTGGAAAGGCGCCGTCGTGGAAAGGTGCGAGATAACATCCGATGATAACGGCCTCGATGTGGTATTGCCCGGCTTCAGGAGGGATATGGCCGTAAAGATAACGCAGACGGAGATGAAGGCATCGAGCGGCAAGAAGGCGGCGCTGGCGGATACGACCCCCGCGCCTATAGGTTTTACGCGCAAAGAAGTCGTCCTGAAAAAAACAAGGCAGCATATTAAAGTGGACGGCGACCTTTCGGAATGGTATATATCGAATTTCGGGGACGAGCAGGTCGCATCGGTCGACAAGGGTTCCGCCAGGTTTTACATGCTCTACGATAAGGAGAACCTTTATTTTGCCGCCGTGGTAGATGATGAGGCGGTCATAGGGAACCAGAGCGGGGTGGATATATGGCGCGACGACGGGGCGGAGCTCTGGATCGACGCCCGCGGCGACGCCGACGTGTTCAATAATATGCCGTTCAATCCCGGCTGTTACCAGATAAACATCGCGCCGCTCACGAAAGACGGAAAGGCGGGCGTATACGTATACAGGAACATCAACACGAGGCCGCTTGCAGACGCGATAAAGGCCGCGTCAAAAACGGTATCCGGCGCGAGGAAGGGCGGATATACGATAGAAGCGGCGATACCTGTCCGCGCGGTCAACGGGCTCGAATTGCAGGAAGGCAAGGTCCTCGGAGTGAATTTTTCCGTGACGGACAAGGACAGCGCAAAAGGCGAATGGCGGCACATCATATGGTCGGGCAAACAGGAGGATGATGCGACCCAATGGGGAAGGTTAAGGGTAAAATGACGAAGAAGGCGCAGATAAAAGAGGGCATATTCTATCTCGGGAACGAGCCGTTGTTCCTCGTGACGGCGGATTACCCGTATTACCGCGATGACGCGGCGAACTGGGACGACCGCCTGAAGAAGATCAAGGGCGCGGGAATTGACGCGGTGACTTTCTATACGCCGTGGCGCCATCATATGCGCAGGGACGGGGAGAAGTTCTCCGCGGATTTCGACGGGACGACACAGTCCAACCGCAACGTGAAACTCTTCCTCGAACTGTGCAGGAAGAACGGGCTGTGGGCCGTGGTGAAACCCGGCCCCTTCATACATGCCGAGCTTACTTTCGGCGGCCTGCCGGACTGGGCGGCCGCGGAGAAGGGGTCCGGCATCGAGACCTTCCCGAACAACAAAGGCGAGATCATGCTCGACCCGTTCCGCAAGCCCGGGACATACGGCAGGCCCATGCCGGCGCCGCTGTGCCCGAAGTTCAAGTCGATGACCAAGGAATGGTACAGGACGGTATATAACAACCTCATAAAGGACAATATATATCCCGCGGGGAACATAATCGCGGTGCAGGTCTGCAACGAAGGGCTCTATTCGAACGGGCCCGCACGGATAACCGATTACGATTATTCGGATTCCGCCCTAGGCCTTTACAGGAAGTTCGCGAAACGCAGCGGCGTGAGGGCGCCGAGGAGGCTGCATACAGTGAAGAAATTGTCCGACCTGAAGGACTACCTCGACTGGTCGCGCTGGCAGTCGGAGTACATGAGGCTCATATATACCGAGTTCTCCGAGGTCGTGCACGGCAAGCTGCCGATAGTCATAAATATAAACCCGCCTTCGGAAGGCAGGGCGTTGGACCACTGGCTCACTCGCGTGATCCCCGAGAACTGGCCGGTCATACATTACGGTTTCACGAACTGGCTCAGGCCGGTCTCCGAGGACCGCTCGTCGTTCGACCGTTACAGCATCCTCTCGAAACGCAGCAGGGGGATAAATTTCGAGGAGAACTGGGGGTTCTCTAAGCTCTACGATCAGCATTTCCAGTACCCGGTCGTCTGTACGTTCGAGACGATGTTAGCTATCGCTAACGGCGCCACGGGCTTCAACGTATATACCGCCGTCAATACCGCTTCCTGGGACGATTCGATAGACAGCCAGCACGAGCGGCCCTATCCGGATTCGTCCCCGATTAAAGAGGACGGCTCATTGACGAAGAAATACGAGGTATTGAGCCTCATATCGCATTTCTTCGAGACCGAAGGCCCCGCGTTCCTGAAATGCGTCCCCGATACGCCGATAGCATGGGGCTTCTACCCGCCCTACGCGTACCTGGCCGCATGGGACATCCCGAAAGAGGACTGGGACGGCATGCATATCGAGCCGGTAAAGTGCGGATACGAGGGGCTCGACAGGATACAGCGCGTGCTGCGCGACAGGAACATCGATTTCCATATCGTGAACATCGAGAAGGCGCCGTTGTCCGAGTTGAAACGCCATAAGTTTGTCGTCCTGCACGGCGGTTTCTTCATGGACGAGAAGACGCAGCGGAAACTCACCGCCTACGCGTCGGCCGGCGGCAAGGTCATATTCATCGGCGAGACGCCGCGGCTCGACGAGGATTTCAGGGATTGCAGGATACTGCAGAAGAAGAGCTTCTGCGTCCTGAGGACCGAGGATATAGGCGGTCTGCTCGGCCGTTACCACGGCAAGCTCTCGGTCAACGATCCCGAGACACAGGTGTGGGCCTATGACGACCAGACAAGGAAGACACAATTCTTCTTCGTGCTGAACCTGTCGTCGAATGCCGGCCCGAGGTATTTCACCTACAACGGGATAAAAGCCAGCGTGACGGTGCCGGATAAGTCGGTTGCGGTAATGAAGGTCAAGGGCGGCAAGATCGATTCGCTGTTCATAAAGGGGATAAACGAGATGAACGGCACGTCCGTAGTGCCGGCGGCATCGTTCGGCAAGGACGCGTTCAGGGCGGAAAGGTCATGCGACATCCTCGCTTACAGGAAAGGGAAGAAATGGGAAACGAAGATCGCCGTCTAAAGACGTTTTTAGCATATATCGCCGCGGCCGCAGTTATAGCGTCGCCTTTTTTTGCCGCGGCAACCGCGGGGGCGGAAGACGCATGCGCGAAGCCGGTCTACCTGAAGCCCGCGGCCGCAGCCGCTTCGTCGTTCGATGACAGCGAATGGGCGCCCGACCCGAACCCGATGGCCGCGGCGGACGGCGACTTCAACACGCGCTGGTCCTCGGAGATGGGCAAGGACAACGAATGGATATATTATGATTTCGGGAAACAGAAGACGATGACCGATATCATAATATACTGGGAGCGCGCGTACGCGAAGGAATACGAGCTCCAGGCCTCCGACGACGCGATGCAGTGGAAGACGATAGCCTCGGTGAAGGAAGGCAAAGGCGAGAGGGAGCCCGTGCGCATACCGAAGACGACCGCGCAATACCTGAAGCTTACCGGCCTCAAGCGGTCCAATCCCGATTGGGGCATTTCGGTCTGGGAGATGGAAGTGTACGGCCCCGACAACCTCAATCCCGGCGACCTGCCGGTCGAGCAGGTCTTCCCGGGCCGCAGGCCGCGCGAGGAAGTCGTGCTCGTGATGGAAGAACCCGCAGCATCCCCCGGCACGATAGCCGCGGGCGAATTCCAGAAGGGGGTCAATTTCACTTCTTATAATGAAGTGGACCTCGCCCTGAAGGGATCCGACGCGATGCTCGAATACCTGAAGACGCTTAATGTCGGGCATGTATGCATAATCGTGACCTGGTACCAGGATACGCTCGAATCGATGACGATCTCCCCGGACCCGCAGAGCGGCAGGACGCCGCGCGACGAGGCGTTAAGCCATGCGATAAACAAGGCGCATTCTCTCGGGCTGAAAGTGATGCTGAAGCCCCACGTGGATGTCCAGTCGGGCGAGTTCCGCGGGGATATTCCCGGCGAGGAGGAGTGGTTCAGGAATTACAGGGAGTTCATATTGAAATATGCAAAGTTCGCCGCGAAGTTCAACGTCGAGCTCTTCTGTATAGGTACGGAACTTTCGGGTACCCCGACAAAGTGGGAGCCTGAATGGCGGAAGATCATAAAGGACGTAAGGGACATATATAAAGGGCCCATAACATACGCCGCGAACTGGGACGAGTATAAGTATGTGCCGTTCTGGAACGACCTGGACTTCATGGGGATAGACGCTTACTTCCCGCTCACGAACAAGAACGATCCCGCTAAAGAAGAGCTCATACGGGCGTGGGAGAGGGAAGCGAATCAGATAGAGGAATTTTTGAAGAAGAAGGGCATAAACAAGCCGGTCATCTTTACGGAAGCCGGGTATGCCAGCGCGGACGGCGCGAATAAAAGGCCGTGGGAAGTCACATCTAAGTCCGAGGACCAGAGGGAGCAGGCTGACTGCCTTGACGCTCTTATGGCAGTCATGTCAAATCGGGTGTGGTTTTCGGGGCTTTACGTGTGGAATGTATTCCCCCAGGAGGTGGACAGCCCGCTGGGTTTCCCGATAAAAGGGAAACTCGCGGAGAAGGTCCTGGCCGGTTGGTACTCGAAGGCCAAGTAGGATAGGCCGGGAAAGGAGGCAGTTGCAATGGGCAGGTTAGCAGCAGTAATTCTGGCCGTGTCACTTCTCGCGATCAGCGGGTTCTCTCACGCGGCCGCCAGGGCAGTATTGTACGGTTTCGAGGACGACACCGGCGGATGGCGGGTGCCGGATTGGGCCCTCGAAAAGGAAGACCATGTGGCAAGGGACGTCTCGATCTCCCCCGACTGGGCCTCGGAAGGCAAGAAATCGATGAAGGTGGTTTCCGAGTATCTGGGCGGGAAATGGTCGGGCGCGTATGTCGAGATCGAGGATTATTATGACTGGTCGGCTTACAGCAAACTCTCGGTAGACATATACATCCCGAAGGACGCTCCCGCAGGGCTCAAGGGCAAGATAATCCTTACCACGGGCGAGGAATGGAAATGGACCGAGATGAGCAAGACGGTCCCGTTGACGCCCGGGCAGGTAACGACGATAACCGCGAGCCTGGCCCCCGGAAGCAAGGACTGGAAAAACACCCTCGTCGATGACAACTTCAGGAAAGATGTCCGCAAGTTCGGCGTAAGGGTCGAGAACAACAAGTCCGAGTGGAAGGGCATGTATTACGTTGACAACATAAGGCTGGAATAAGAAATGGACCGCTGGACCGGGGTCAATAGCTCCGGTCCAGCAGTGGTCATAACTAATATACAGGGGACCTAATATATGTCATTACGAAATAAGGTGCTGATAGCCGTAATCATAATGCTCGCGTTCCTCGCGGGGTTCATATTGAGCTCTACCCGCGGCGGCAGGACGCAGGCGGGCGCGCCGCCAAAGGCGAAGATAACGTACGGCGCACAGAAGACCGCGGTAACGTCTTCCGGCCCGGAAATACAACAGGCTGCCCCGGCCGCAGTATCGCCGGACGCCGTGATAAAGAGGAAAGCGATAGACAGGCCGCCGTTCCCGCAGTTCCAGAAAGGCATGACGTATGTCACGTGGGACAGGGTCGCGTATAGCAAGGGCTTTTCGGACCTGTCGCTCTCGAAATTGTCATCGATCGGATGCGGATACGCGGCGATAATAACGACATGGTACCAGGGCGATTATAACATGACCCAGATAAGGCCGGGCGGCAACACCCCGACCGACGAAAGCCTCACGCACGCGATAGGGCAGGCGCATAAGGCGGGACTGAAGGTAATGCTTAAGCCGCACCTCGACCTCATAAAGAGCGGGTGCTGGCGCGGGGAGATACAATTCTGTAACGATGCGGACTGGGAGGCCTGGTTCAGGAGCTACGGGGAGTTTATAACGCATTACGCAAAACTTGCGGAAGAGAATGATGTCGAGATATTCTGTATAGGCGTCGAACTCACGGTCCCCGCGGTCGAGAAGCCGGAGATGTGGGAACAGTTCGTAATAGGGCCCGTAAGGAAAGAGTTCTCCGGCCCTATAACCTATGCGGCGAACTGGAACGAGGAGTACCAGAACATCGCGTTCTGGGACAAGCTCGATTACGCCGGCCTCGACGCGTATTTCCCGTTATCCGAAAATGAGAAGCCGTCCATCGAAGACCTTAGGCAGGGATGGAAGGTCCATATGGAAGCGATAGAGGCCTGGCAAAAAAAGATAAACAAGCCGGTCCTGCTGACGGAAGTCGGCTACAAGAGCTCCACCGGCGCGGCGAAGGCCCCGTGGGAACACCAGCTCGGCAGGGAAGTCGACCTTGAGCTGCAGAAGGACTGCTACACCGCGATGCTTGAAGCGTTCTGGGACAAGCCGTGGTTCTACGGAATGTATTGGTGGTACTGGGGAACAAATGATAGAATGGGCGGGAGCACCGACCGCGGGTTCAATATACAGAACAAGCCGGCGCAGGATGCCGTGAAGGAATGGTACTCAAAAACACGCTAAACAACAGGAGGATAAGATGAGGTTTGTGACGAAGAAGTACGAAAAGAACCCGATAATAACGAAAGAGGACATGCCTTACCCGTGCGAATGCGTCTATAATTCCGGCGCGGCGAAATACAACGGCAAGTATATCCTGCTGCTGAGGGTGCTGCTGCTCAACGGCAACTGCGTATTCGGCCTCGCCGAGAGCGACGACGGCTATAACTTCAGGATACACCCGAAGCCGGTTATGGTCCCCGCGACGACCGGCCCGTTCGCGAGATACGAGGAGAAGGGTATCGAGGACCCGAGGATCACGAAACTCGGCGATACCTATTACATCTTCTACAGCTGTTATTCCGGGATAGGCATGAGGATAGGCCTCGCGAAGACGAAGGATTTCCGGAAGTTCGAGAGGGTCGCGATGACGACGACGATCGATTACCGGAATTCCGTCCTCTTCCCGGAGAAGATAAAGGGAAAGTACTGCCGCTTCGAGCGCCCGAACGTCGGACGCCAGGGCATATGGATATCCTACTCGCCCGACCTGATACACTGGGGCGAACAGGAGCATATAATGGCCCCTTACGGCAACCATATATGGGAAGACCATAAGATAGGCGCGGGCGCGCCCCCGATAAAGACGAAGAAAGGCTGGCTAAGCATTTACCACGGCGTCACATGGACGATGGACGGCATGACCTACAGGCTAGGTGTCGCGATGCATGACCTGAAAGACCCGGCGAAGGTACTAGGCATCGCGGACCAGTTCATATTGAGCCCCGACGAGGTCTTCGAGAGGGTCGGTTATGTCCATAACGTCGTCTTCACATGCGGCGCGATCCCGGAGCCGGACGGAACGGTCAAGATATACTACGGCGGCGCGGATACGGTGATGTGCGTCGCGACGGCGAAGATAGACGACCTGGTCGACATAGCGCTCAAGGGAAAGAGGAAGCCGCTATAAAGAATTACCTCGGCATTGACATAGGCGGAACGAATATCCGCCTCGGAGTCGTCGACGGCCGCGGCAGGGTGGTGACAAGGTACCGCATGCCGACGCTTAAAGGGCAGGGCCGCCGCAAGGTGATATCGCGGCTTCTCGATGCGATAGGCGCCATATTGCACGGTTCGGGTTATAAGGTCGAGGCGATAGGGGCCGGTTGCCCGGGCCCGCTCGACAGCAGGAGGGGCATAGTCCTCTCGCCGCCGAACCTTCCCGACTGGCGCGGAGTCCGCCTGAAGGAGATCGTTGAAAAGAGATTCCGCATCCCCGTAGCAGTCGAGAACGACGCGAACTGCGCCGGCCTCGGCGAAGCGATAGCCGGCGCGGGCAAGCTGGCGGGACGCCGGGCCTCGAGCATGGTCCTGCTGACGCTCGGGACCGGGATCGGCAGCGCGATAGTCCTCGACGGGAAATTGTGGACCGGCAAAGGCGGGTTCGCCGCCGAACTCGGGCACATGTCCGTGGACATAAACGGGCCGAAGTGCGGTTGCGGCAACAGGGGATGCATAGAACTATACGCGTCGGCGACAGGCGTCGTCCGGCGCATGAAAAAAGCGCGAAAGTCACGAGCCGCGATGACGGCAGAAGATGTGTTCCTCGCTTCCGCCAAGGGCGACAAGGCCGCGCGCAGGGTGGTGGACGAGACCGCGCGCTATCTCGGATGCGCGCTCGCGAATATAGTAAACGCGCTCGACCCGGAGGTCATAGTCCTTGCCGGAGGCATGGCGAAGGCGGGTCGCGGTTTCATGAGGAAGACGGAAAAAATAATGCGCGAAAGGGCGCTGAAAGAATCGTCAAGGGGAGTCAGATTGGTAACCGCTAAACTCGGAGAGGACGCCGGATTGATAGGCGCCGCATGGAGGGCTAAGGAGCTATGAAGAGGATACTGTTGTCTTTATTAACCGTACTGGTAATGGCGCCGTGCTGGGCTTCGGGCACCGAAACGGTCGTCTGGGACGGGCTCGAGGCGAAGCACCTATGGAGCATAGCCCCGTGGGGCGACGCCGCCAAGCTGTCCATCGTCTCCGATAACAAGACCGAGGGCGAGAAGTGCTTCAAGATAAGCTTCGGCCCCGAGGGCAAGCAGAACCCGCCGAAGGGCGTCGTGCTCGAAAGGGAACAATCGGCCATAGACCTCGATACCTCAAAGAAGCTGACGCTGGACATATATAATGACGGCCCGCCCATGGAGATGGCGCTCGTGTTGTATACCGACGAGTTTATCGAGAGCTCGACCGCCACGATAAGGAAAGGCCTCAACAAGGATATCGTGTTCGACCTGCACGCAAAGGACTTCAAGTCGCCTACGAGCAAGTGGCAGTATAACTATTCGCCGCGCCCGGGCACGATCGCGTGGCGCATAATGTTCATAATGTATACGGAAGACCCGGACGTAAAGAGCTCGGTCTACTTCGACGATATACGGCTCGAGAGGACGCCGAGGATAACGAGCGAGCAGAAGATAATACCGCTGGCCGAGTACAAGGAGCCGAAGGTCACGTCCGTCAAGCCGGCGGCCGATAAAGTCGAGCAGTACGAGAAGCTCGAGATAGACGTCGCGTTCGAGGGCACGTACCAGTATCCGTATAATCCCGACAACATAGACCTGACGGCGTATTTCACGTCCCCGCAGGGCAAGAAATACGTTATGCCGGGGTTCCTCTATTCGGGCAAGGTCGACGGCGTCAACATATCCGACGCGGCATGGAAGGTAAGGTTCGCGCCAGTCACGCCGGGCACATGGACGTATTACGTCACGGTCAAGAACCCGAAAGGCATGTCTAAGTCGGAGGTGATGTCGTTCGAATGCACGGCTCCTTCGGCTCCGAAGAGGGGCTTCGCGCGCATAAGCAAGAAGGACCCGCTCTTCTTCGAGTTCGAGAACGGCGAGTACTATTATCCTCTCGGGCAGAACGTCGCCTGGGCGCCGTCGGTGGAAAGGTTCGAGCATTATTTCTCGAAGATGAACGAGAACATGTATAACTGGACGCGCGTATGGATGTCGAGCTGGCAGTGCGCGATAGAATGGCTCGACGTCGGCGATTACCACGGGCTCAACAATTACAACCTAAAGAACGCGAAACTGCTCGACGACATAACCGAGCTCACTAAAAAATACGGCCTGTACTACCAGCTCGTAATGAACCAGCACGGCCAGCTCAGCACGAAGGTCGACCCCGAGTGGCTGAATAACCCGTATAACAAGAAGAACGGCGGCCCCTGCGAGAAGCCGTCCGATTTCCTGACGAACGCGGAGGCGAAAAAACTCTACAAGATGCGCGTCCGCTATATAATCGCACGCTGGGGTTATTCGACGAACATCCTCGCGTGGGAGCCGTGGAACGAGCTGACGCTCATGGATAATTACGACGCGAAACTCGATATCCCGTGGCAGAAGGAGATGGCGCAGTATATGAACTCGGTGGACCCGTACAGGCACATGATAACGACGAGCTACTTCGGCAACTTCCCGAAGGAGATATGGAAGCAGCCCGAGATAAGCTACGGCCAGATACATATGTATACGCCGGAGATAGTCACGACGCTCGACGGGCTCTACATGATAATGAAGGACTATAAGAAGGCGTATTTCGTCGGCGAGTACGGCGGAAGCAACTTAAGCGGTATCGACATACAGGACCCTGACGCGACGGTCCACCACAACGGCATCTGGGCCGCCTACATGACGCCGTCATCGGGCGACGCGATGCCCTGGCAGTGGGACGATTATATCGACCCGAAGAACCTCTATTTCCACTGGAATTCGCTCGCGAAGTTCAATGCGGGCGAAGACAGGCGCGGACAGTCCTACAGGTACAGCCGCGGCACGATGGAGTTCGACGACGGCACGATACTGATGGCCCAGGGGATCCTGAACAACAAGAGGGCGCTTGTCTGGGTCTACGACCTCTACAGGACCAAGTTCAACCAGGGTGCGTTCAAGCCCCTTGATATAAAAGGAGCCATCCTGACGGTCGCGGGCATGGACAAAGGCGACTATAAGGTGGAGTTCTGGGACACATATAAAGG
The DNA here is from genome assembly GCA_041651455.1 of Candidatus Omnitrophota bacterium. Lineage (GTDB taxonomy): Bacteria > Omnitrophota > Gorgyraeia > Pluralincolimonadales > Pluralincolimonadaceae > UBA6215. Next base: position 49,072 of record JBAZJG010000004.1, on the reverse strand, counting down.
AGTCATTACGGGGACCGCGCAGGCCTCAAGCAACGGAAAGAAGATGGAGATAGCGCTGCCCGGCATAACGAAGGACTTCGCGCTGAAAATCATAAGCATGGATGAGAAAGCGCGCCCGAAAGCAAGCAAGGCGTATATCGAATCGAAATACCTCAACAAAGAAGCCGCCGAAGAGCCGCGCGAGCTCTGGGAAGGTTTCGAGGCCAAGGGAGAATGGGACTATGCCGGATGGGGGGACATAGTCAAGGTCTCGCTCGCGAAGGAGAAGGTGACCGAAGGCAAGAGCGCGTTCAAGGTCGTCTTCGACAAGGCCGGCAGGAGGACCGACGGCAAAGGCATATGCGTCCAGAACACGAAACTGGACCTCGACCTCTCGAAGGCGAAGAAGATGGTATTCGATGTATATCTCGACGCGCCGAATTCCATAGAGGTGTCGGTGGTCCTTAATAGCAAGGGCTTTTGCGAAAGCGTGCGCCGGATAATAGTCCCCGGCTGGAACAGGAACATAACGTTCGACCTCATGGCCAAGACCTTCAAGAAGGAGTCGACGAAGTGGCAGCATAAGGGCGAGATCGACAGGGCGGAGCCGATGAAAGAGGTCATGTTCATGTTCTACCCGTGGGATGTCGAGTCCGGAAGCTTCTATCTGGATAATGTCGGTTTTCGCAACGAATAGGGATATATACGGAGAAACGCAAGGATTTCCCATAAAATAGCAACAATGTTATCTTGACAAAGGAACCTAAAAATGGTATATTTTCCCCGTTATAGTGATACCAGAGTATACTTGCCTTGTTCTCTATCTAATAGGTAGCTTTTTGTTATCACCTATTTGTTTTCACTAACTTAGTATACTCGGATATACTAATAAAGGGAAAGGGGGTAGCAGGATGGTAAAGAGGCTCATGGTAATTGCGGTCATGGTTATGACGCTGTGCTTTGATTCCGCAGTGCATGCTACGGTACAGTTCGATTTTGCTGCTGATACCCAGGGTTGGGCGGGTGAGGATTGGGGTTCGGGACTTCCTGCTTTACAGCAGGTGTCGTGGTCAAAGGACCCTGCAACGGGGAGCCTCGAAGCCAACACCTCAACCATGACATATACGCGCGCGGACGGCTCCAACTGGGGCAAAGTATACCTTAAAGGCGATTTTACCGATTCGAAGGACCTTTCTGTCGAGCCTCTATACACTATGGATTTCTACGCTCCCGATAACATCTACTTCGCAAAGGCAAAGCTGGGCATAAGGACAGGCGGTTCCTGGGACCTTACCGAATCGAGCGAGATCAGCCTGAACCCCGGCTGGAACACTCTCGTATGGGACATGAGCGGCGCCTCCAACCTTGCAGACGCGAGACAGCTGGGTATCGAGGTATCGGGATGGCTCCCGGTCACCGGCGACGCGAAATGGAACATCGATAACGTCGCGACGAACCCGGTCCCCGAACCGGCGAGCATGCTTCTTCTCGGCGCGGGCCTTGCGGGAATATTCGGCATAAGGAAGAGATCTTCGAAGTGACTTTAAAATACCAAAAAGGGAGGAGGTGAAATGATTATGATGAAGCGTATACTCATTATTGCAGCTGTGCTATTGCTCGGGAATACGGCGTTCGGCGCGACCCTGTATGATTTTGAATCAGGCACCGACGGCTGGACATTCCAGGATTATACCGACAGCCAGGCTATCTCCGCTGTCGCGCAGTCCTCGGTCCAGGCGAAATCCGGTTCTTACTCGTTGATGGGAACAGCGCACCTCGTACCGGGCGACGCCAATTACAGCAAGGGCGAAGTACTGGTCAACAGGACCGCGGCGAACACGTTGAACCTTAACGGTCTCCAGACATCGGTATCGGTATTCGGTCCTGCGGGAGCGGCGGGTACCAACCCTTCGTCCCCCAACGGATGGCAGATGTTCTTCAAGGACGCGAACTGGTTGTCCTGGTACGGCCCGTGGACGAACATGACGGTCGACGCGTGGCAGACATTGTCCGTGACGCCCGGCGTGACGACCCCGGCATTCGTCGATTCCGGTTTCGACCCGACCCAGATCATGGTGATGGGCGTGAAGCTCGGCACCGGCGGGGCCTCTACCGGCACCTATGACGGAGCGATCTATGTGGACCAGTTTAGCGTGGTCCCGGAACCCGCGAGCATGCTTCTTCTCGGCAGCGGTTTGGCAGGCATCCTTGGTTTTGCGAGAAGGAAGAAGGCTTAACAGGCAGCATAAAACAAGGCGAGTATAAAACAGCAAAGGGGGTATTAAAGCTATGAGGAAAGTCGAAAAAGGCTTGCTCCCTCACCCGAAAATAGCTTTAAGCACCCCCTTTGCTGTTTCTGCGCGAAGCGCGCGACGCGGCGTGGCGCTTATAATGACGGTCGGCATCCTCGCGCTTATAACCCTCCTCGGCACATCCTTCGCGATAAACATGTCGGCGGATTATAAAGGCGCAAAGAATTCCGTCCAGGCAGTGAAGGCGAGATACCTGGCGGAGGCCGGGATAAACAGGGCGGTCGCGGAACTGCTTTACGGTGCGGAAGGTTTCACGAGCGACGCGATCGACTCCTCGACGGAAACATGGTCAGGGGCAAACCCGTATTCGGCGAATATAGGAAGCGACAACAGCGGATATACAGTTACGCACATATCCGATTGCGCGGGGCGCATCTTCATAAACGACACGAACCCTAACCTCAGGGATATGCTTGGGAACCTCGCCGCGGCATGCGGGCTCGCGGCGGCCGACGGCCAGGCAATATTCGACAACCGTCCGGCGGGAGGGTATTCATCGGCCGAAGAGGTAAAGACGGTACCCGGTTTTACGCAGGTAAAATACGACGCGATATCGGATTTCATAACCACGCATGCATATGTAGACCCCGACGTCTCGGCGACAACGCACCCTTACGCCGCGTCCCCGAGGGCGCCGGTCAACGTCAACACGGCAGGGAGGGAAGTGCTTATCGCTGTGTTAAGCGGTATAAGCAACGGCGCCAATACGATGACATCCACGGAAGCGGCATCGCTCGCGGACCACCTGGTCAACGGCAGGCCATATTCCACATACGACCAGTTATGGGCGCGGCTGTTGACAGCGGAGACGCTCGGTTACATATCGGACGGGGACGCGGCCGTCGCGATGGCCAACGCGAACCCGAACACGGACATGATGGGCCTCAACCCGAATTTCTCCTGGCGCTATAAACACGTATCAAAAGGAAATCCCAACGACGTCTCGGGATACGATGCGAACGGCGTACCGTATGCGGTCGACAAGACATCGCTTTCCGTATATACGACGGAGTTCTCGTTCAATTCCGGCGGTTATTACGAGATAGAATCGACCGGGACCGCGAGGAACGCGGCCGGCACGCAGAACGCGGTAAAGAGGATGAGGGCCTGCGTGAAGACCTTCGACATATGGCGGCAGACCACCCAGGCGCAGTTCGCGCTGGGGACCCCGGGCAATACAGAGCTGTATCCGGAGCCGCCGGCGGTCGCGGGCGCATCCTATGACGGCCAGGTTATGATATCGAGGATGCGTTCGGCCGTGCCTTCGGCGGGCATCCCGCATTTCCTGCACAAGATGGACGGCCTCGACGCCGACAGCGCCGGCGGAAGCGCGGCGAGGACAAGTTTCGCATGGGTACCTCTGAACCCGAACCTTGCCAGCGTGATCGACGCTTCCGACCCGGGCAACATCTTCCCGGACGGCCTCTTCTTCCCGAGGGACGACGCGACTACCAACTACTGGTTCCGTCCCGAAGGCAATATCGACTCCGCCGACGGCACGCTCGAGATATGGTTCAAACCGAACTGGCAGTACCATTACGCGACCTTCAACAACGCATGGCATTCCGCGAAGGTCTTCGAGGCGCAGGACAGGGGCACGGGAGGCGGCGGGTCCAACTGGAGCAACGCCTCGATGGACATCTATATAGCCGCCGATGACGACACTATCCGCTGGAGGATAAACAACAAGAACGGCACGCAGTACACGATGCAGGCAAATATGCCGAACACGTGGAAGCCGGGGACATGGCACCATATCGCTATAACGTGGGATTACGAGGATTTCCTGAACGACCCCGCGCGGGCCCAGACGTTCTATATCGACGGCACCAGCGTCATGTCGTGGAACATAAAGGACGCGCCGAAACAGTTCCTCGGGGATAACGGGCTCGAGTTCGGCTGCGACACGCCGTACCAGGAGCCGCCGAACGCGACTTACGGGGAGATAAGGATATTCGCCTCGAGCGGCGCAACATCCCCCGGCATGGACTACGCGGCAGGGGTATACTACGACGTAGGCGACGCGGAGTTCATATCTTCATCCAATACGCTAGGAACCGTGAGGTTGGGGACGGTATCATGGACGGAGCATACGGCGGATGCCGCGGGAAACCCTGTCATCCCCGGCGCCGACCTGACGTTCGACATATTTGACGGCGCGGCCTGGCTCGGTAACAGCCCGGGCAGGTCGAACCCGGCCGGCAACCCGCTCAACGTAGTGACGTCCGGCGCGGGCGCAGTCCAGTACAGGACGTATTTCGTAGAGACCGGCAGCGGTCTTTTCGATACGCCGGTCCTCGATGATGTGACGATAACGTATTTCAGCAGGGCCGAGATACTTTACTGGAGGGAGTTATAAATGAAGCGCGCGCCCGTATTATTCATAACTGTATTTTTCGCGGCCTGCGCCTTTATCCCTGCCGCGGCGGAAGTGATAACTATCGGCCCCGCGCGCGATGTCGAGCTGAAGGCGGAGGGATACGGCAGGGCCGCTTCGTCGAAATACGAGCTCAGCGTCACCGCGCAGGCGAAGAGATTAGAGAACGGCGACGCGGTGCTGGTCAAGTACAAGACGAACCTGCCGCGCATGACGGTGCTTTATATGTCGGTCCGTTCGCTCGACCAGGTGCTCGTAACGCGCAAGCAGACGGTCGAAGGCCCCGAGTTCGCGATAAGGTTCGGGCCGTTCGATAACAAAAAATTCTCGCCGGGCATCTACGTGGTCGAAGTGGCATGCATCCCCGAAAGGCAGGAGAGTGGCGCGGTCAAACAGGAGCTCTCAGGAGCGGACAATCTTGTCGCATCGGCCGAACTGAGGATCGGCAACCAGGAGGATTTCGAGGTCACGACCGGAAAGCGCAGGGCCGCGCTCATCGCGGAACTCAAGGAACTCGGTTCCCTGTACACCGCTCTGAACGATGAGTACGCCGCGCAAAAGAAGGAATTCAATAAGGCGGAATGGGACGCGTTCTCGGAGGACTTCCAGCTGCGGGTCAAGAAGATAAGCGACTTCGACGCGGACTACCGGTCGAAGATGCTCGTGATGGATTACGCGGCCCAGGAGAACATCAAGATGATGATAGCCGATACGCTAGGCAAACTATGGGTCCGCTACACGGAAAAGCTATGCAAGGACAACGGCGTCGATTTCAGCGCGCCGCCGTCGCCCGACAACAGGCCCGCGGATATGCTCAATATGGTGATGCAGGAGCTGCTCGTCAATTCGCTTGACTTTTACTCAGCAGGAAATTAACATAAAACCATGCGCGGCCACAAGACCGTAAAAAATATAGGGCGCCTTCTTTTGCCGTTGGCGGCCCTCCTCATGATCTCCCTTCCGGGCTGCGCGAAAAAGACCGGTGAAAAAGAGATATTGATGTGGCTCGTCGGCTCCGAGAAGCAGGCCCAGGAGATAACCGAGCTCGGGCTCGATTTCTACAGGGAGACCGGCGTCAGGGTCAGCTGCGAGGCGATCTCGTGGGGCGAGGCGCATTCGAAATACCTCACTTCCGTAGTCGGGGAGGTAACCCCGGACATAGGCACGATGGGGCTGACATGGGGGACGGAGTTCGGCAGTTTGGGCGCGATGGTCGACCTGCGCAAGGAGTTCCCCGAAGATCTCGATCAGATATCCAAGAACATATTCCCCGGGCTGGCGGAATCTATCCGTTTCAATGACAGCGTATTCGCGGTCCCGTTCGACATGAGCGAATATATAATGTTCTACAGGTCCGACCTGATAAAATCTCCGCCGCGGACATGGAAAGAGCTGACATCGCTGCTCTCAGACCTCAACGTTTCCGGCAAATCGATGATAATCGACTGGGGCGGGCTCGGGTGGATAGGCTACTGCCCCTACCTCTGGCAGAACGGCGGGGATTTCTATAATAAGGACAGGACCGCCGCCACGCTCGATACCGAGGAGGCCGCGGCCGCCATGAGATTCTTCACCGACCTTTACAAGAAGTACCAGGTGCCCCTCGAGAACAAGCCCGTCGAACAGAGTTTCAGGGTAGGAGACCACCCTGTCTTCATATCCGGGAACTGGAAGATGAAGAGCCTCGCGGATGTCGCGCCGGAGCTTAACGGTAAATGGGCCATAGCGCCGCTTCCGGCCGGGCCGACCGGAAAACGCACGGGGTTCATCGGGGGCAGGGTCATGGGGATATTCTCGATGTCCAAATTGAAGGACGAGTCCTGGGAATTCATCAAGTACCTCTCGAGGGCGGACATACAGGTAAAGCTTTATGAGGCGACGCTCGAATCGCACGATACATACCTGCCCCCGAACATGAAGACGTGGGATATCATGCCGATGGACGCATCCTTCAAGGGCCCGCTTAAGGAGCAGGCGATGGATTCCAAGGGCCCCCCGTCGGTACTCGGCTGGGATGACAGCACGAGGTTCATCGATACCGCCATACAGCTTATAGTGCTCAAGGGCAAGGACGTGAAGGCGGCCCTATCCGAGGCGGACAGGGAGCTCGACATCAGGAGGAAGCATTGAACCGCGTCCTTAGGGAGATCAATAAGCAGAAACCGGCGTATATTTTCATAGCGCCGTCGTTTTTGCTCTTTACGGTCTTCCTTATCATACCTGTGTTCGCGTCGCTCTATTGGAGCTTTACCGAATATAACATATTGCAGCCGCCGAAGTTCGTCGGGTTCCAGAACTACGCGAACATACTGTTCCATGACCCGCGGTTCTGGAAAGCGATGACGAATACGGTTATATTCGTCGTCGGTACCGTGCCGACGAGCATAGCGATATCCCTGCTGCTCGCGATGGCGATAGACCAGAACATAAGGTTCAAGAATTGGTTCAAGACGTTCTTCTTCATCCCGAGCATAACCTCCATAATAGCGGTATCCGTGATCTGGAAATGGCTTTACGCGAGCGGGAAGTACGGGCTCTTTAACCATTTCCTGTCATCCGTCGGGATCCCGCCGGTCAATTGGCTCGGCATCGACTGGACGCTGCCGTCAATAATAATCATGAGCGTCTGGGGCGGGTTAGGGTATAACATGATATTGTTCATCGCGGGCCTGCAGGGCATACCGCAGGTCTTCTACGAGGCCGCGGAGGTCGACGGCGCGAGCGATTGGGACAAGTTCAGGAACGTGACGCTGCCGCTGCTGAGGCCGACGATGCTCTTCGTCACGATAATGTCGATAATAAGCGCGTTCCAGGTCTTCGAGCAGGTCTATATAATGACCTACAACTCGGAGGGCGCGGTGGGGGGGACCCTCGACTGCGCGCTCACGATAGTCGCATACCTCTACGAGACCGGCTTCCAGAGGTTCGCGATGGGGTACGCGTCGGCGCTGGCATACCTGATCTTTTTCGTGCTTTTCATAGTCACGATAGTCAACATGAAGATAGTCGAGAAGAAGATAGAGTACTGATATGGACATGAGAGAGATGAAAAAATTCAACGGTGAAGAGGCGAGGCCTTCCAGCAAGGCGAGGCAGCAGCGCCTGCTCAAGACGTTCGTCTATATATTCCTCGCCATAGGGTCCTTCATAATGGTGGTGCCGTTCGTCTGGATGATAGTCACCTCGTTCAAGCCGCTCGACGAGATTAACACGTACCCGCCGAGCTTTTTCATCAGGAAACCGACGTTCGCGGCCTACCTCGAGCTGTTCCGCATAATACCGATGGGAAGGTATTTCATGAACAGCCTCATAGTGACGTCCGCGATAACGCTCGCGAACATATTCTTCTGCTCGCTGGCCGGCTACGCCTTCGCGAAACACCGCTTCTTCGGCCGCGACAAGCTATTCCTGCTCCTGGTCGGCTCGATGATGATACCGTGGCAGGTCAACCTGATACCCAGTTTCGTCATAATCAAGAAGTTCGGCTGGCTCAACTCGTTCTACGGCCTAATCATACCCGCGATGTCGGGCGCTTTCGGCATATTCCTCATGAGGCAGTTCATAATGAACATTCCCGACGACCTTATCGATGCCGCGAAGATAGACGGCTGCAGCGAATTCACGATATACAGGAAGGTCATACTCCCGCTCATACAGCCGGCGCTCGCTTCCCTGGCGATATTCACGTTCATGGGCCAGTGGAACAACTTCGTATGGCCGCTCGTGGTCATATATTCGTCGAAGATGAGGACGATACCGCTCGCGCTCTCCGTCCTGAACGGGCAATTCGGCACTAATTTCGCGATGGTGATGGCCGGAGCGGTAATAGCGACGCTTCCCGTCCTCATAGTGTTCGTAGCGTTCCAAAAGTACTTCATAAAGGGCATCGCGCTTACGGGCCTGAAAGCATAGCGCGTCCCGTAGGGACGCGCTAACTGTTACCGATAACATTGACAAATCCGGGTTCATCGTGTAAACTTTATCGAAGGGTCAAAAAGCCATGAAACGTTTCGAAAAGTCCAGTATAACAATAAAAGACATAGCCAAAAAGGCGGGCGTAGCGCACTCGACGGTCTCTCTTGTTATGAACGACCGCGAACACGTGTCGCCGAAACTTCGCGAGAAGATCCTCAAGATAGCCAACGATATGGGCTATATGCCGAACATGGTCGCGCGCAGCCTTATCAGCAAGAAATCCTCCACGGTAGGCGTCGTATTCCCCGAGAACCCGCACTTCTTCACGATAACCTACTTCCTCATGATAATAGAAGGCATCCAGAACGCCTGCAAGAAGTACAACCGCGCGCTGATGTTCTTCTCTCTCGACCAGACGAAAGGCGAGTCGTATTACCAGATATCCCGCAAATGGCTCATAGACCTGATGATAATCATGAACGTCGACTACACGAGGGACATCTCCAAGGACATCCAGGACCTGCGCGACAACGGCATATACTTCTCGTTCCTGACAAAATACCTCGGCAAGGAGAAGGTCAACTCGGTATGCGTCGATAATTACGAGGGCGTGCGGCTGGCTCTCGAATATCTGGCCTCGCAGGGCCACAAGCGGGTCGGTTTCATCGCCGGCAACCCGAACTCGGCTGACGGCCCGGAGAGGTTCCAGGCGTACAGGTCCCTCTCGAAAAAATTCGGGTTCGACCAGGACGAAGAGCTCATAGCGCAGGGCGATTTTACCTTCGAGAGCGGCGAGCGCGAGATGCCGAAGCTCCTGGGCCTCAAGAAGCGGCCTACGGCCGTCTTCGCGGCGAGCGATTATATGGCGATAGGCGCGATGCGCGTGATAAAAGAGCAGGGCCTGTCGATACCGAAAGATATCTCCGTCATGGGATTCGACAATACGCTCGAAGCGGCATACGTCGAGCCTGGCCTTACCACTGTAAGGCAGCCCCTGCAGGAGATGGGAGAGAAGGCTGTCGACCTCGCGATACGCTCGATGAACGACGAAAATTTCGAACCGCAGACACTTGCCATCAAACCGGAGCTCATAAAGAGACAATCATGCTAAAAAACCGCCTCAACTCGTTGACGTATTATGCCCTTTTCGTTTTTATCGCGTTTGCCGCGCCGGTATTCGCGGAAGATGCGGCTGCCGCCGCAAACATAACGCAGGGCCCGACATTCGAACTAAAGCAGGTCGACGGCGTCAACGTCCCGTTCCAGAACGGCATACCTTTCCCGTCGTGGGAGAGGCAGGAACGTGCGTACGTGGACCTGAACGGCAGCTGGAAGACGCAGAGGCAGAAAGCCGACCATAAGCTCACGCTGTATAAGAGGACGCCGGACAATGTCACGCTCGTCGAGCAGGAAGGCGGCGGAAGGCACGGCGCAGGATACGACGACTCCGCGTGGAAAGAGAAAGCCATACCAGGAGTCGAGAACCCGGCCCCGGACAGGTATATGGACGGCGCATGGTACAGGCGGCATTTCACCGTCCCCGCGGACGCGGCCGGAAAATATGTCAAGCTTATGTTCGAGGCCGCGAACTATTTTACGGATGTCTGGGTCAACGACAAATGGGTCGGCTGCCATGAAGGCGGATATACGCCGTTCGCGTTCGATGTCAGCCCTTACCTGAATTACGGCAAGGATAACGTCATAGCCGTGCGTGTCGACAACATACCGTGGATCCCCAACGGCGACTCCTCGAAGGAAGCGCAGGCGACCAACGACCATAACATAATCCCGTATGCTACCGGCGACTGGTGGAACTACGGTGGCATAACGAGGAACGTATATCTCGAGATATCGCCCGCCGTATCGGTCGTGCGCGCGGATGTCCGCTCGAAACCTTCGGGCGAGAAGGACTCCGAGCTGTCCGTCGAAGCGGTCGTTTATAACCGCAGCGAAGAGGAAGTGACGGCAACCGCGGGCCTCAGGGTCCTTTCGGCCAGGATTAATGACAAGAATATCGGCGAGCTTTCGGCCAAGAAGGTCGCTTCGAGCAGGACGATACCCGTCCAGGGCGAGGCGTCGAAGGAGGTAACGCTGAAGCCGGGCGAGGTGCGGGCGATCAGCTTCTCGCTGAAGTCGGGCGCGCTGAAGCACTGGTCGCCGGAGTCGCCGGACCTCTACGTCCTGCAGGTCACCCTCGGAGACAAGAAGAAGAAATTCGACGAGCTTTATACGCAGTTCGGCGTCCGGGAAGTCCGCGTGGACAAGGACAGCCCGAAGGTCCTGCTGAACGGAAAAGAGGTGTTCCTGCGCGGCATCGCGAGGCATGAGGCATTCTACGGAGAGCCCGGCCCGGGCGAATTCGGCACCCCGAGGATCATCGAGGATTTCAGGCTCATCAAGGAAGCGAACGCGAATTTCGTCAGGACCGCGCATTACCCGAACGAACAGCAGGCGTACTCGATAGCCGACAGGATGGGCCTGCTCGTATGGGAAGAGATACCGGTATTCTGGTTCGGCGGGCCCGAGTTCGTGATCCAGAAGAATGTGCGCGGCATCGCGAGGCAGATGTGGCTCGAGATGATATACCGCGATTACAACAGGCCGTCGATAATCATCTGGAGCACATGCAACGAGTGCAGCTGGCAGAAGGAGAGGGCCGAATTCATAAAGGATTTGAAGGATAACGCGCAAAAAGCCGACGGCACCCGCCTGGTCGCGCAGTCGGCTTCCGGAAGCGACCCGACGGACCCGACCCAGAAGGAATGCGACATCATCGGGTTCACCACCTACTACGGCATATTCTACGGAAGCTCCTATTATTCCGACACGAAGGAAGCGCTTGAGAAGACGCGCAAGGCCTTTCCCGGCAAACCGATAATGTCCACCGAGTACGGCATATGGTCCGCATACGGCGATACGCCGCAGGAGAAGGTCCAGATAGAGGTCGCGAAGGATACGTTCGCCGCGTTCTCCGAGCTCCCTTATGTGACCGGCAGCGCGTGGTGGACGATTGCGGATTGGCATACGATGATAAACGAGCCGCAGCATATGGGCCTGCTCACGATAGACAGGAAACTGCAGAAGCCCGTATATTTCCAGATACAGCGCCAATACGCGATGCTGCTCGGCGACCTTTCCGTCGGCCTGAAAGAGCCGAAAGACGAGGAGACCGTAAAAGGAAAGCTGAAGATATCCGCAGAGATAACCGGAAAGGAGAAGCCGGAATTCGTAGACCTCATCGTGGAAGGAAAACAGCTCGGGCGGCTCTCGCAGAAGAAGGGCGCATACCAGATGGAGTTCGATACCGCCAAGATAGAAGACGGTATGAGGACCCTAATCGTGCGCGCGAAGAGCAAGAAAGGATATTTCGTATCTGATTTCGTAAGGGTCAACGTCGACAATACCGATGAACCGCCTCTCCTCGGCATAACGCTCAAGGACGGCGACCTCGTCATGGGTAAGGTCCTGCTGAATGTGTCCGCGTCGGACGACAGGGCGGATCCCGCAGTGACCTATTCTGTGGACGGCGCGGAGACCGTAAGGATGACGAGCCGGGTAGAGGGCTCGTTCCAGGCCGAATGGGACGCTTCGCAACTGGCCGACGGGTCGGAACACGAGATAAAGTTCCTCGCGACGGATTCGGGCGGGCAGTCGGCGGAACGGAAGGTCAAGGTAAAGATAGACGGCAAGCCGGGCAAATATGTCGACCTGCCGTATGACCACGACTGGATATCGGAGAACGGCAGGTATACTGATGGGACGGGCTGGGATTACGCCTCCGAGGACCTGCCGGCATCCGGTTCGGAGTTCATATATAACGGGAAAGACAGGGTAAAGTTCAGGTTCGGGGACAAATCCGACGGGGCGAAAAATACGGTTGAGTGCGGCAAACAGAAGATAACCTTCGCTCCCGGATATTACGGAAAGGTCCACATACTCGCCGCGATGCATGACGGCGGCGCGAGGGTCCCGTTCCTGCTGAATTACACGGATGGGACGCAGGGGAAGGCCCTTGCAGGGTTCTCCGACTGGTGGGGCGCCAACGCGGTCTTCGGCGAGGACACCGCTATCAAGACATCGCATCACCATGAGGCTAGCGGCGAACGCAAACCCGGCTCGGGGATATACATGCAGACGATAGAGCCGGACAGCAAGAAGGTCCTCGCGTCGATAGTGCTTCCGTCCGAGCCGAAACTCCATATCTTCGCGATGACGCTTGAAGGGGAGGTGTCGAACGACGCGATACCCGAACCGTCTATCACCGCTCCGCAGGCCAACTCCTCTGTAGGCGATACCGTTAAGGTCGCGGTCGAGGACAAAGAGAATGATATAGCAAAGGTGGAATATTCGGTCGACTCCGGCGATTGGATGCCAATGAAAGCCGACGGGGGCGCCGCTGGCAGCTATTCCGCTGAATGGGATACGGCCAAGGCCCAGGGGATAAACCACACTATAACGGTAAAAGCGACGGATAAGATAGGCCAGATAAACACGAAATCAATCGAGGTCAGGGTCGTCAACAGGGTCACGATAATATTCCCGTTCGAAGGCGCGAGCATATACAAGAACGCTACGCTCATGGTCGAGCCGAGGGCGAACAGGGAGGTCGAGAAGATAGAGTATTCGGTGGACAACGCGGAGTTCACACAGATGTCGGCCTCCGGCATGGGGCTCTATACCGCCGAATGGAACACCGAAGGGTATAAGGCGGGGTCGGGCCATGTGCTCGTCGTCAGGGAATACGAAAAAGGCGGCGGCGTCACGATAGATACGGTCAAGGTCACCGCGGACTCGATAAAGGTCATGATAGCCGAACCGCTGAAAGGCCATTCGATCAAGGTCGACAAGAGCATCCGCGACTGGAAAGGCGAAGCCCCGGCGCAGGACAATACGGCCACGGTCAACAACGGGGAGTTCATCTGGAAGGACGAGAAGGACGATGATACCGGCAACGGCCGTTACACATATCCGACGAACAAGGCCGTCAGCAGGGGATCCGACCTCAGGGAGTTCCGGATCACGTGGGATGAGGAGAACCTCTATATGCTGATCAAATGCGACAGGCCCGGGGATTTCTGGGCCCCCTACAGGGTGATCGGGATAGATACAGACGGCGCGAAAGGCGGGAAAGGCGGCTCTACGGTGCTGGCCTATGGCGACATGGATGACGTAAGCCCGGACAGGGGTTCCTACGGCGAGATAAAGGTCGCGCCGGAACTCGCGTGCGAATTTACGGTCGGGATATTCAATTCATATAAGGGCAGGATATGGGGCAAGGACGGCAAGCTTATAGCGAGCAAGGAAGCCAAGCCCGACGATACCCCCGGATTCAAGGTCGATGATTACGGCTGGAGCTCCGTCGAGGTCGCGATACCGTGGAAGCTGCTGGGCGGTGCGGCCCCGTACGGACAGACATGGAGGTTCGTCGTCGGCATAGGCCAGCAGGATAACGACGTGTTCAGGGAGATCGAAAAGGATGCCTCCGAGTGGCGCGGAGGCGGCGGCGAGTCGAGCGATATGTTCGGGCCCGACCCGGACGTATTCGATCTCGCGAGCCCTGACAGGAAGACCCAGGAATTTGAACTTCGCAGTTATGACGCTCAGGGCGAGCCGGGCAACCCGGACGGTTTCGCTGTGATAAAGAAATCATACCTTGTTGTGACCTTCAGCGAGGAGAAGCCGGCCAAGTAGGGAAAGGTCAGGAATATGGCAGTTCTCGTGATCGTGTTGTTGCTGTTGTGCCCGGGAATGGGCTGCGCGGAAGACACGGGGAACACCCCGCTCGTAGGGCACAAGATAGAAGCGGACAAATCGCTCTCTGACTGGAAAGGGATCGCGCCCGAGGCTGAGAATACCGCGGTGATAAGCGAAGGCGAGTATATATGGAAGGACGCGGCGGGCGACGACACCGGCAACGGGAAATATACGTATCCTCTCGACAAGGCGCTGAAGAAAGGCGCGGACCTGAAGGAATTCAGGGTAACGTTCGACGACGATAACCTGTACTTCCTCGTAAAGACGAACCGCCCCGGCGACTGGTGGGCCCCCTACAGGGTGATCGGGATAGATACAGACGGCGCTTCCGGCGGCATGGGCGGCATGCAGGTGCTCTCCGAAGGCGACCTGGACACTCTTTCGTCGGACTCCGGGACATTCGCGGAGCTGAAGGTCGCGCCGGAGCTCGCATGCGAGTACGTTGTGGCGTTGTCCTCGACCTACAAGGGCCGCATATGGGATGCCGGCGGGAAACTTGTCGCGCTCAGGGACGACCAGCCGGAGGATACGCCAGGGTTCAAGGCCGCGGACATAAATTGGAACACGATCGAGGTCGCGATACCGTGGAAGCTGATAGGGGGCAGGCCGCAGGGCAAGGCATACAGGTTTATAGTCGCGGTGGGGCAGCAGGATTATGATATCGCGCGTGAGATAGAGGAAGTTTCAAACGAATGGCACGGAGGAGGTGGTGAGACGAGCGACGCCGGGGGTGTAGATCCGGACGTATACGACTTGGCCGGCGCGGAGCGCGCCGACCAGGAGAGGGAGCTGGGAAGCTTCAAGATGAGCGCTCCTCCCGGGGACACCGAGGGCTTCGCTACGATAGACAAGTCATATCTGACGGTTTATTTTGGCCCGACACAGTGAACTTATAATAAAACAGGAGGTGGCAAGCATGAAAAGGGTATTGGCAGTATTTGTCGCGATACTCGCGTTCTGCGCGGCCTGGCCGGCAGCCAACGCGGAAGACGCAGCCGTAAACGGCCATAAGATAGCGGTCGATAAGGCGATACGCGACTGGAAAGGCGCCGCGCCGGAACAGGATAACTCCGCCGCGGTAAGCGAGGGCGAGTATATTTGGAAGGATGCTTCCGGCGATGACCTCGGCAACGGCAAGTACGTATATCCGCAGAACAAGGCCCTGAAGAAGGGCGGCGACCTCAAGGAGTTCAGGGTCACGTTCGATAGCGAGAACCTGTACTTCCTCATCAAGACGGACAGGCCCGGCGACTGGTGGGTGCCTTACAGGATAATCGGCATAGATACCGACGGCGCCGCAGGCGGCAAGAACGGCAGCCAGGTGCTTGCGCAGGGCGACATGGACGAATATGCCTTTGATTCCGGCTGCTTCGCCGAATTGAAGGTATCGCCCGAACTCGCATGCGAATACGTGGTCGCGGTATCCTCGACATACAAGGGCCGCGTATGGGACGCGAAGGGCAAGATGATAGCCCGCAAGGAAGCCCAGCCCGATGATACGGCGGGTTTCAAGATAGAGGATTACAACTGGAATGCGGTCGAAGTTGCGATACCGTGGTCGCTTATCGGCGGGAAACCCGCCGAAGGGACATCCTGGAGGTTCGTGGTCGCAATAGGCCAGCAGGATAACGACCTCGCTCGCGAAGTCGAAGAGGAAGTAAGCGAATACCGCGCGGGCGGCGGCGAATCAAGCGAAGATAACGGCGTCGATCCCGATGTATTCGACCTGGCGGGCGCGGATAAGGCGACCCAGGAGAAAGAGCTCGGCAGCTACAAGGCAGACGGTGAACCGGGCGACGCGGGAAGTTTTGCTACGATAGACAAGTCGTTCCTTACGGTAAAGTTCGGCAAGTAAGGGCGCCGTAAAGATCGGTTGGCGCGTGCGGAAGGGTTGTTGATCAACCCTTCCGCAGAGCCATGCCAGAAAGGACGGGAGGATGACAAAAAAGACAGCTGTATATGTCATTTTCGTCGTAGCTCTTTCATTCTGTGATTTCCTATCCGCCGATATGGGCAGCGGTTCGTTGGCGGGCCATCCGATAAGGGTGGACGGTTCCGTCGCGGACTGGACCGGCTCGCCGCCGGTTAAACCCAACTCTTCCGTCATAAGCAAGGGCGAATTCATCTGGAAGGACATGCAGGGGGACGATACGGGGAACGGGAAATACACATATCCGAAGACCCCCGCATTCACGAAATCCGCGGATCTCGAGGAATTCCGTATCACGTGGGACAGCAAGAATATATATTTCCTGATAAGGTCGTCGAAGCCGGGCGACTGGTGGTCCCCCGTGCGCGTAATAGCGATAGATACCGACGGCATGGGCGGCGGCAGGAGGGGCATGCAGGTCATACAGCAGGGCGATATAAATACGATGGATGCCGATACCGGCACGTTCGGGGAACTGAGGGTGTCGAAATCGCTCTCGGCCGATTATGTCATATGCATAGCCGGCACGTATAAGGGACGCATATGGGACGCCCAGGGGAGGCTTATCGCTAAGGCGATAGGGGAGAAGACCGATACCGCCGGTTTCAAGATAAAGGATTCGAACTCGGTTGCGCTCGAGGTGCAGGTTCCGCTGAAGGTAATAGGTAACCCCGCAGGGAAGACCTGGAGGTTCGTGGTCGCCATGGGGACGGAAGACAAAGAGCACCTGCGCGAGATATATAAGGAAGCGGACGACTGGCACGGCGGCGGCGGCGAAGCGACGACCTCCGACGACGGGGTAGACCCGGACTATTTCGACCTGGCAAGCCCGGACCAGAACACGCAGGAGATCGAACTCTCAAGCTATAAGCCGAATGCGCCGGCCGGGGATTCGTCGGCGTTCGCGGAGATAAAGAAATCATTCCTGCAGGTGAAGTTCTCCCCCTACATGCAGGTTGCGAAGTAAATAATCGCCCTTGACAAATCCTTCGCCGATGGTATTATATGTTATCGATAACATAATATGAAGAAAGTCACGTTCAAAGAGATATCCAAGATAGTAGGCGTATCGCCGATGCACGTATCGCGCGCGTTGGCGGGCCATCCGTATGTCAAGGAAGAGCTCAGGCGCAGGATATTCAAGGTCGCCAAGCAGCTCAACTACAGCGTGAACCCGTTCGGGCGGGGCCTCTCCAAGAATATCCAGATGAAGGCAAGGATGATATGCCTCCTCACGAAATACGATAATTTCTTCCAGACGGAATATTTCATAAACCTTACCGACGCGATTAGCAACAGTGCGAGGTCGAAGGGCTACGACATAATAATCGTGAGTTTAGGCGACGACGAGGCCGGCAACATCAAGAGGCTCAAGAACCTCATAAATTACTACGAGGCGGGGATAATCGAGGGATTCGTCCTGATCGCGCCGGCGATGGGCGCGAAGGAAGGCCTCTTCCTGCACGGGGAGAAGGCCAACCTCGTATGCGTAGGCGGCAAGCTCGAGGCCGATACGAAATACGTCGACGTGGATAATTTCGAGGCGGGATACGAAGCCGCCGCGTACCTCGCCGACCTCGGCCACAGGCGCATCGCGTTCGTGGGCGGATTTGAGGACAGGTATGACACGCGGGACAGGAGGCAGGGTTTCATGAACTGCCTGCGGATGAAGGGCATAGAGCCGGATCCCGGCCTTATGCTGGACGGGCATTACGATAAGGCCGGCGGGAGAAAAGCGACCGCGGAACTCTTCTCTAAGGGCCGCAGCGCGGACGCCGTCTTCTATACGAACGACCTTATGGCTTTCGGAGGCATGGAATATTTCAAGGAGAACGGGATATCGGTCCCGAAGGACGTATCGATAGTGGGCTTTGATGACCTCGTGGCCTCGGAAAGCGCGGAACCGCCCCTGACGACATCAAGGCAGCCCTACGAGGAGATGGGCAAGGCGGCCGTCGAGTCGCTTTTGCAGAAAGGCACGGTATCGAGGAAGATCCCGGCAAAGATGATAATAAGGAAGAGCTGCGCGAAACAATAGGAGAGCAAAAGAGCAAAATGGGGAAAGCACCGGTATATAAACTCGGGCAGGACAACGAATTCATAATCGAGAATTATAACCACTCGAAGCCGTTCTCGAGTTTCCTGCCGGGCATCGCGGGCCTCGACGGCATCCCGATGTGGACGTTCTACGTGAACAGGAACCAGGCGGTCTGCAGTTTCGGCATAGAGGGCAAGGACCGATCGATGATGGAGTACTTTCCCGCGAATTTCGCTTACCAGCTCGTCGGCTCTCAGGGATTCAGGACGTTCATAAAGATCGCTTCCGGGGGCGGATACGTGCTATATGAGCCGTTCCGCACCTACGAGCAGGAAGAGCCGTATATACCGGTCCAGACGATGGTTATCAACCCGTATTCCGTTACGCTGAAGGAAGAGCATAAGAAATACGGCCTCAGCGTCGAGGTCAAATATTGCAACGTGGTAGGCAGGCCGTTCCCGGGGCTCATAAGGCGTCTCGAGGTCAGGAATATCTCCGGGAAAGCGCTGAAGTACGAGCTTATAGACGGCATGCCCCAGGTCATACCTTTCGGCATGGACGACTACAGCCTGAAGAGGATGAAATACCTCGTGAAGTCGTTCAGCTTCGTTGAGAACCTTGACGGCAAAATACCCTATTTCCACATAAAGACGACGCATGAGGACGGCCCCGAGGTCGCGATGGTAAGGCGCGGCCACTATTACGCGTGCTTCAGGCCGGAAGGCAAGGGTATGGAGCTCCTGAGGCCGATGGTGGATGCTTCGCAGGTCTTCGGCGCGAGGAAAGATTTCATCTTTCCCCAGGCCTTCAATGTCAGGAAGAAATTTTCGTACGACCGCAAGGGGGAGCTCACAAGCGGCGAGTTCGCGTGCGCGATGTGCTATGATTCCGGTACGCTGGGCAAGGGCAAGGCCCTTGAGCTGACGTCCGTCGCGGGCACGGTCGATTCACTCTCCGGCGTATCGAAGGTAAAGGCGGCGGTCACCGCCGATTTCATGGAAGTGCAGCTCGCGAAGAACAAGGCGCTCATCGAGTCGCTGATGGCAAGGTCCCTCGTCATAAGCGAGGACAAGCGCTTCGACAGGTATTCGTCGCAGAACTTCCTCGATAACGTGCTGCGCGGAGGCCTGCCTATACCGGTGACCGGGGACCGCAGCAAGATATTTTACGTATATTCGAGGAAGCACGGCGACCTCGAGAGGGATTATAACCAGTTCTACACCTCCCCGACGGAATACTCGCAGGGGGACTCGAATTACAGGGACGTGAACCAGAACAGGCGCAACGACCTTTTCTTCAATCCCGACGTAGGGATGGCGAACATCGTCAATTACATCGGGCTGATACAGCTCGACGGCTTCAACCCGCACGGCGTCGGCGGCATAACCTACAGGTACAAAGGAAGCCAGGAAGACCTCCAGCGCCTCTTCGGCTCCCGTGCCGGTGAAGCCGCCGCGTTCTTCGGCAAGCCATTTGCGCCGGGGGACCTTTTCAAGTTCATGGAATGCAATTCGCTGAAGGCGGGAATGCCCAAGGAAAAACTTCTGTCATGCGTGCTCGAGAAGTCGGAGACGATCCAGAACTCGCAGCATATAGAAGGATACTGGAGCGACCACACCTTCTATAACCTCGACCTCATAGAGAGCTTCCTTGCGATATATCCCGACAGGAGGAAGGAGCTCTTCTTCGGGGCGAAGCTGTTCACGTTCCACGACAGCACCTATGTCGTGATGCCGCGCGACGAGAAATATGTCGTCTGGGACGGCAAACCGGTGCAGCTCGGCAGCGTGAGGCCTGACGAGGAAAAGAAGAAGATGATCTCCGACAGGAGATCCGACAAGACGCTCGTGCGCAAGACGGACGGCAAGGGCGACGTCTACAGGACCGACCTCATTACCAAATTGTTCATACTCGCGGTCAACAAGATAAACTCGATAGGCCCGGACGGATGCGGCATAGAGCTGGAGACCGATAAGCCGAACTGGTATGACGCGCTGAACGGCCTTCCGGGGATGTTCGGTTCCTCGTCTAACGAGACGTTCGAGCTGAAACGGCTCATATCCGTGATAACCGATAATCTCGGCGGCGCGACCCTCGAGATACCGGAAGAAGTGGCCGATGTCGTAAGGGATTCGAAGGATGTGCTCAGCGGTTTTGTGGAAGGCAGGATCGATGACTTTGCCGCCTGGGACAGGCTCACGTCGCTGAAGGAAGAGTTCAGGAAGAGGACAAAGCTCGGTATCATAGGACGCCTCATCCCTGTGCCGGCGGAGGAGATAAACGGGTACCTCAACCTTGCCGCTAAGCGCGTGCAGGCGGCGATAAACAAGAGCTTCGACGAGAAGTCCGGGCTCTTCTCCGGATATTTCATGAATACGCCGGTCGAATACGACCAGATAACGTATACGGGGGCGGACGGCAGGGAGACGCAGAAGCTGAATTACAAGGGCCTGCCGTGCATAAAGGTGGCGAGGTTCGAGTCGAAACCTCTGCCGCTTTTCCTCGAGGCGCAGGTCCACGCGCTCAGGGCCGAGAAGGACCCCGCGGTCGCGGCAAAGCTGCACCGCAACCTGATGAAGAGCGCGCTCGTCGACAAGAAGCTCAAGATGTTCTTCGTGAACGCCTCGCTCGCGGGCCAGCCGTATGAGATAGGCAGGACGAAGACGTTCAACCCCGGATGGCTCGAGAACCAGTCGATATGGCTGCACATGGAATACAAGTATATGCTCGAGCTGTTGAAGGCCGGGCTGCACGGCGATTTCTTCGCGAACATGAAGAATGTGCTTGTGCCTTTCCTCAGGCCGGAGGTCTACGGCAGGAGTATATTCGAGAACTCTTCCTTTATAGCGAGCAGCGCGCATCCCGACAGGAAGGTGCACGGCCAGGGTTTCTACGCGCGCCTTTCGGGTTCCACGGCCGAGTTCGTCCATATGTGGCTCATAATGATGACCGGCGGCAGGCCGTTCGGGCTCGACAAGGACGGGAAGCTCACGTTCAGTCTCTGCCCGGTGCTCCCGAAAGAGATGTTTCTGAAGAAAGACCGGAAGGCCTGTTATTACCTGCCGGACGGGACGCTCGTGGAGGAGACCGTTAAGAAGGGGACCCTGAAGTTCATGCTGCTCGGAAGCATTCCCGTGACATACCACAACCCTAAGATGAAAGATATATTCGGGGACGTTGGGGGGAAGGCGCAGGTCAGGTACGAAGTGACGCCGGATGAAGGAAAAGCGGGGACTTTTGCCGGAAAGGTCACCGAGCCGTATTCGGCGATGATAAGGGACAGGAAGGTAAAAGAGATAAAAGTCTTCTTTAACTGATACGGAGGATGTCGTGGACAAGAAGGTGATATCATTCGACGGGAAGAGCATGCTGATCGGCGGCAGGAGGGTCATGCTCTACGGCGGGGAGTTCCATTATTTCCGCGTCCCGCACGAACTCTGGGAAGACCGGCTTCAGAAGATGAAATCGGCGGGGCTCAACCTCGTCGTGACGTATATACCGTGGAATTTCCATGAGATGAGGGAGGGCGAGTTCCGCTGGGACGGCGACAGGGACCTCGAGAAGTTCATCGCTCTGACACAGAAGTACGGGTTCTACCTCGTCATAAAGCCGGGCCCCTATATCTGCGCCGAATGGGATTTCGGCGGGTTCCCGGACTGGCTGCTCGGGAAGAAGATAAACCTGCGCGAGAAAGACCCCGAGTACATGAGGCTCATCGGCAGGTATTATAAGGAAATAGCTGGCATACTGAGGCCGCACCTGATAACGAAGGGCGGCAACATAGTGCTGTTCCAGATAGAGAACGAGTACGACCACCTCATAGCGTTCACGGGGATAAAGAGGTATAAGGAAGGCGCGCTCGAGTACCACCTGAAACTGCTCGACATGGCGAAGAAGGAAGGAATAGACGTGCCTACGTTCACCGTCGAGGGCAGCTTCCTCAGGAAGAGCGAGATAATCGACGCGCGGACCTATTACCCGAACATTCCGTGGATATGGCTTTGGGAGTTCGACGATTTCGACAGGGTCATAAACGAGTCGGTTGCCCAGCAGCCCGGCAAGCCGCTCATGATAATGGAGCTCGAGACCGGATGGTTCGCGCAGTTCGGCAAGCCGCTCTACCAGATAGAACCCGAGGTCACGCGCGCGATCCTTCGCACGGTCATCGTTGAGGGCGCGTCGGTGATGAACCATTTCATGTTCGTCGGCGGCACGACGTTCCCGTACTGGAACTGCAAGGGCGATTACGGCGGGATAGGCACATGCACTACCTATGACTTCGGCCATTCGCCGGTGAGGGAATGGGGCGAGGTCTCGCCGACTAAATACCATATGGCGCGCAATACCGCGCAATTCCTCGATTCGTTCGAGGAAGAGCTCTTCGAGTCGGACAAGAAAGAAGGCGCCGCGAAGTTCGCGAAGGGCGGCGAGGCCGTTGCGCTCGTCGACGGCAGGAAGGCCGGGCTAAGGCCCGACTTCTCGGGGACTTTCGAGAACGTGAAGGCCGTCGAGAGGTACGGCAGCAAGGGCGGCTTCCTGATGGTCCGCAACCTGACCGAGGACACGCATAGGACGCGCGTCGCTTATTATTCGCCCGACCAGAAGAAGGAGATGGTCCTCCCGTCCGCGCAGGACCTGAAACTCGCCCCGAGGTCCTCGTTCCTCTTCCCGGTGGATATAACTGTCGGCGACGATGTTATGATACGCTACTCGACATGCGAGCTCCTGCTGAAGAAGAAGATAGGCGGCCGCGAGTTCGTGTTCCTTTCCGGCAGGCCCGAGATCGACGGCGAGACGCTCATTAAGTGCGGGAAGGCGAAGCCGGAGATAATAGAAGGCAAGTTCGGGATAAGCAAAGCCAGGGGCGGCTATCTCATCGATAACGAGAACGAAGGGACACGTATCGTCAGGATAGGCGGCGTATTCCTCGTCTTCCTCGACGACAGGACCGCCGCCAAGGTGTGGGACAAGGACGGCGCGGTCGCAATAAGCGACTACTATTACATCGAGGACTTCTTCGCGGACGGCAGGTCGATCGACATAAACGCGCAGGTCAAGAACGGCTGCAACCAGCGCACGAGGATATTCTGCGGCTTCGTTCCCAAGTCGGTGGCGATAAACGGCGAGCCGGCAGCGTTCAAATGCGACAAGGCGACGGGATCGGTGTCGTTCGACTACGATTGCGCGGTCGAGGAACTGCCGAAGATAACATGGCTCGACGCGCCGCGGTTCATCTCCGACGTCGAGGAGAAGGAGGAGGGCTTTGACGATTCCTCCTGGAAGGCGATAAAGCTCACGGATTCGCTCGAACAGGCCGGGTTGCTTGAGCACGGTTTCGTATGGTACAGGCAGAAGTTCAAGCTTAAGGCCAGGCCTTCCGAATGCAGGATAAAGATTGAGGCCAACGACATGGACAGGCTCTACGTCTATGTCAACGGCAGGTTTACCTGGCGCGGGATCGAGTGCCGCGAGATCGACATCTCCGCGTTCGTCAAGAAGGGGACTAACCAGCTCGCGGTCAGGTACGAGAACGCATACCACACGAAAGCCCACCCGCACGAGGGCGCGATAAAGAAATACAGCGGCATACTGAAACCCGTAAAGATATCCGGGAGGATATCCGGCAAGGACTTCAGCATGGCGCTCACAGGCATGCTCGTGCGCGAAAAGGCCGGCGGGCTCATCAAGGGATACCACGAGCCGGATTGCAACGAGGCGCAGTGGAAGAAGACACATGCCGCGAGGAAGTACGTCTTCTCGGAGGAGATGGGCGAGCTCGTATGGTACAGGAGGAAGTTCAGGTTCCTGCCGCGCAAGGGCGGCGTCTGCGCGCTTAAACTTACTATAGATTATGCGTTCGAACGGTGTATAATCTACCTGAACGGCAAAGCGCTCGGAAAATACGAATCGGTCGGCCCGCAGAACGATTTCTACATACCCGAGTCGTTCCTGCGCGACGACAATACCGTCGCTATATTGGTCGAAGGGCCCGGCTTCCATCCGGTCAAAGAATCCGGCTTCGTTCCGCCGGTGCTGAAGGACCCGAAGATCGGGTTCTATTATACGGCCAAGAAGATAATCGCCAGGGTCTCTTCCTGACAGCTGTGATGACATATTGACAAGGGCAGAGTTTATGATATAATTTAACTGCCTAAAACGGATTAGGACAAGACGAAGGCGTCTTCTATATATTCAATGTAGAAGACGCCTTTTTTATCAATTGGTTAAACATATGGCAAAGAAGAGCACAGGCAGGGCATATAACGGGCATCTGCCCGCGAAGCAGGGGCTATACGACCCGCAGTTCGAGCACGACAGCTGCGGCGTCGGGTTCGTCTGCGATATAAAGGGGCGGAAGTCGCACGATACCGTCCTTAAGGGCATCCTCGCGCTCGAGCATCTTATGCACCGGGGTGCGACCGGTTCCGATCCCGATACGGGCGACGGCGCGGGCGTGCTGATACAGATACCCCACGGGTTCTTCGCGAAGGAATGCCGTAAGGAGGGCATAGGCCTTCCGCCCGAGGGCGATTACGGCGCGGGCATCGTATTCCTCCCGGTCGACGGGAAGAAGAGGAAGGCCTGCGAAGACGCGGTCAAAAGGATCACCGAGGAAGAGGGGCTGGCGCTGCTAGGATGGCGCGACGTTCCGGTAGACGATTCCATGATCGGAAAGACCGCGCGCGACACGGAGCCGTTCATCAGGCAGGTGTTTATCGGCAGGCCCGGGAGCGTCCCCGCTGGGCTGGCTTTCGAGAGGAAGCTTTACGTCGTCAGGAGGCGCGCCGAGAAGGATTGCTATATCACGGGCCTCTCGAGCCGGACTATATGCTATAAGGGCCTGCTGAAGTCGACGCAGCTCAAAGGGTATTTCCCCGACCTCAACGACGAAAACGTCACGAGCGCCTTCGCGCTGATACACGCGCGCTACAGCACGAACACTTTTCCGACCTGGGACCTTTCCCAGCCGTTCCGTTTCATGGCGCATAACGGCGAGATAAATACATTGCGCGGCAACATCAACTGGATGGCCGCGAGGCAGGGGTTATTCAAGAGCGGCGCCTTCGGCAGCGACATGAGGAAAATATTGCCGGTCATCGTCCCCGGCGGCAGCGATTCCGCGATGATCGATAATACGCTCGAGATGCTCGTGTTGAGCGGAAGGCCGCTGCCGCACGTGATGATGATGCTGATCCCCGAGGCGTGGCAGGGCAACAACCAGATAGACGAGGACAGGAAGCATTTTTACGAATACCACGCGTGCCTCATGGAGCCCTGGGACGGCCCCGCGGCGATCGCTTTCACCGACGGCAATCTCGTCGGCGCGATACTCGACCGCAACGGTTTGAGGCCTGCGCGCTATGTCATAACGAAGGGCGGGCTCGTCGTGATGGCGTCGGAAGCCGGCGTCCTCGATATCCCCGCGGAGGAGATAGCCGTCAACGGCCGGCTCCAGCCGGGCAAGATGTTCCTTATCGATACCGTCGCCGGAAGGATAATAGAGGACAGCGAGATCAAGGCGGGCATGGCGTCCTCGCAGCCGTACGGCAGGTGGCTCGAGGAGAATATGGAGAAGCTATCAGACCTGCCTTTCCCGCACACCTATAAGGTCTGGCACGAGAAGGACCTTGCCGCGGCGCAGAAGGCCTTCGGCTATTCGAAGGAGGACCTGCGCAGGGTCATAAAGCCGATGGCCGGCGACGGCAACGAACCGACGGGTTCCATGGGTGATGATACGCCGCTCGCGGTCCTGTCGACACGGCCCAGGATGCTCTACGATTACTTCAAGCAGCTCTTCGCGCAGGTCACGAACCCGCCGATAGACCCTATCCGCGAGGAGCTGGTCATGACGCTCAACACGTACCTTGGCCGCGAGAAGAACCTGCTCGAGGAGACGCCCGACCATTGCCACCGGCTGAAGGTCAATAACCCGATACTTACCAATATAGACCTCGAGAAGATACGCGGCATCCGCAACAGGACCTTTAAGACGAAGACGATAACCACGCTCTTCGACGCATCAAAGGGGAAAGCCGCCCTCAAGAAAGCGCTCGACAGGATATGTAAAGAAGCGTCCGCCGCGATAAAGGCCGGTTATACTTTCATAATATTAAGCGACAGGGGTGTCGACGAAAAGCATGCCGCGCTTCCCGCGCTGCTAGCATGCGGAGCAGTGCACCATCACCTGATCCGCACGCAGGCGCGCACCCGGGCCAGCATAATCATCGAGAGCGGCGAGCCTCGCGAGGTCGCGCATTTTGCGCTGCTCTTCGGATACGGAGCTGACTGCATAAACCCTTACCTCGCGTACGAGACGATCGAGCAGATGATAAGGGACAAGGACCTGATAATCGCGTTCCCCGACCCGGAACTCGCCTCGAGCACCGCGCGCAAGAATTATATAGATGCCGTAAACCACGGCCTGCTTAAGATCCTGTCAAAGATGGGCATCTCGACGCTCCAGAGCTACCGCGGCGCGCAGATATTCGAGGCGGTCGGCCTCGACAGGCATCTTATAGATAAATGCTTCAGCGGCACCGTTTCGCGAATCGAAGGCATAGGCCTCGACGAGATAGCGCAGGAAGTGATAAAGAGGCACGCGGCCGCTTTCACGGGCCTTGCTGCTTCGCAGGCTGCGCTGCCGAACGGCGGGCTCTACCAGTGGAGGCGCGACGGGGAATCGCACCTCTGGAACCCGGAATCGATAGCTGCCTTGCAGGATGCGGCGCGCAATAACGATGCCGCCGCTTATAAGAGATTTTCGGAACTTATAAATAACCAGGCAGGGTACCTGACGACCCTGCGCGGTATGATGAAATTCACCCCGTCGTCCGCGGCACGCCCTGTCCCGCTCGACGAGGTCGAACCCGTATCTGAGATACTGAAGCGTTTCGTGACGGGCGCGATGAGCTTCGGCTCCATAAGCAGGGGAGCGCATGAGACGATGGCGCTGACGATGAACCGCATCGGCGGAAGATCAAATTCCGGCGAGGGCGGCGAGGACCCCGCGCGCTACAAACCACTGCCCGGCGGCGGCAGCATACGCTCCGCGACCAAACAGGTTGCGTCCGGAAGGTTCGGCGTCACGATAAATTACCTTGCCAATGCGGACGAGCTCCAGATAAAGATAGCACAAGGAGCGAAACCCGGCGAGGGCGGCCAGCTGCCCGGGCACAAGGTCAGCGAGACGATCGCGAAAGTGCGCCATTCGACGCCCGGTGTCACGCTGATATCGCCTCCGCCGCACCATGACATATATTCCATCGAGGACCTCGCGCAACTGATATTCGACCTGAAGAACGCGAACCCCCGCGCGCGCATAAGCGTAAAGCTCGTTTCGGAGATCGGAGTCGGGACCATCGCGGCCGGTGTCGCGAAGGGCCACGCGGACATGATACTGATTTCAGGCGGTGACGGCGGCACGGGCGCTTCGCCGTTGAGTTCGATAAAGCATGCGGGCGTGCCGTGGGAACTCGGGTTGTCCGAGACGCACCAGACGCTCGTCCTCAACGACCTCAGGAGCCGCGTGCGCCTGCAGACCGACGGCCAGCTCAGGACCGGGCGGGATGTCGTCATCGCGGCGATGCTCGGTGCGGAAGAGTTCGGTTTCGCGACCGCGGCGCTTATCGTGATGGGCTGCGTCATGCTGAGGCACTGCCACCTGAACAACTGCTCGGTCGGCGTCGCGACGCAGGACGAGGAACTCGGGAAGCGTTTCGCCGGGAAGACGGAACACCTCGAAGCGTATTTCCGTTTCGTCGCCGAGGAAGTGCGGACCATAATGTCCGGGTTGGGGGTCCGCAAGCTCGATGAGCTGGTGGGCCGCACCGAACTGCTTGACATAAACACTGATATCCTGAACTGGAAGTCGAGGAAGGTCGACCTTTCAAGGATATTATACAAGCCGGAAGTCCCCGCGCACGTGAAGACGCGCTGCTCGATAAAGCAGGACCACGGCATAGACGCCATACTCGACCTGAAGCTTATCGAGGCCGCGAAGCCCGCGCTCGAAGGAAAAGAGCGCGTGAAAGCGTCTTTTGATATAAGCAACACCGACAGGACCGTCGGCGCCATGTTAAGCGGAGAGGTAGCCCGCCGTTACGGCGACGAAGGATTGCCCGACGGGACCGTGCATTATAAATTCACCGGGACCGCGGGGCAGAGTTTTGGCGCGTTCCTCGCGAAGGGCGTGACGCTGGAGGTCGAAGGCCAGGCGAACGATTATGTCGGCAAGGGGATGTCGGGCGGCAGGGTGATCGTATATCCGCCCGGGCATGCGGGATTCGAGCCGTCCGAGAACATCATAATCGGCAATACTACATTTTACGGCGCCACGTCGGGCGAAGCGTATATACGCGGCGTGGCCGGCGAAAGGTTCTGCATCCGCAACTCGGGTGCTTACGCGGTTGTCGAAGGCGTAGGAGACCACGGCTGCGAATACATGACCGGCGGGCGCGTCTTCATCCTCGGGAAGACCGGGCGCAACTTCGCGGCGGGCATGTCCGGAGGCATAGCATATGTCTACGACGAGGACCGCAATTTCAGGTCGAGGTGCAATATGGGCATGGTCGCGTTCGAGCCGCTGACCGGCGAGGACAAGGCGGTAATAGAGCGCCTTCTCTCGGACCACTATAAATATACCCGGAGCGCGAAGGCCAAAGAAGTGCTCGACGACATCGGCAACATACTGAAACATATAGTGAAGGTCATGCCGGTAGAATACAAGCGCGCGCTGGAAGGCAGGACGATGAGGAAGGACGTGCTGTTCGAAGAGGTGAGCGATGGCTGATACGAAGAGATTCCTCAAGATAAAACGCGAGACCGCGCCTTACCGCGCCGTATGCGAGCGCGTGAAGGATTACAGGGAAGTCGCCGTGCTGCGTCCCGACGATAAGTCGCAGGAGCAGGGATCGCGCTGCATGGATTGCGGCGTGCCGTTCTGCCATTGGGGATGCCCGGTAGGCAACTATATCCCCGAATGGAACGACCTCATGTTCCGCGGGCAATGGAAGAAAGCCGTAGAATCACTGCATGCGACGAACAACCTTCCCGAGATAACCGGGCGCTTATGCCCGGCGCTCTGCGAGTTCTCCTGCGTGCTCGGGATAAACGACGACCCGATAACGATACGCGAGAACGAGCTGGCGATAATCGAACACGCGTTCAGGGAGGGATGGATAAAACCCGAACCGCCCAAGAAACGCACAGGAAAGAAGGTAGCCGTGATAGGTTCGGGGCCCGCGGGGCTCGCGTGCGCCGACCAGCTCAACAAGGCGGGCCACAAGGTCACCGTGTTCGAGAAGGACGACAAGCCGGGCGGGATACTGCGCTACGGCATACCCGATTTCAAGCTCGACAAGTCCGTCATCGACCGCAGGATAAAGATATATAAAAAGGAAGGCATAGAGTTCAGGACCTCGACGGACGTCGGGGCGGATTATAAGGTGTCCAAACTTAAGAAGGATTTCGACGCGGTCTGCCTGACATCGGGAAGCCGTTTCCCGAGAGACCTGAAGATACCTGGCCGCGAGCTCAAAGGCGTATATTTCGCGATGGATTACCTTATCCAGTCGAACAGGAAGACGGCCGGCCAGAAGATCCCGCCGGCCGGGATGATCGACGCGAAAGGCAGGAAGGTCGTCGTGATCGGCGGAGGCGATACTGGTTCGGATTGCGTAGGCACCGCGCACAGGCAGGGCGCCGCGTGCGTGGTCCAGATAGAGCTTCTCCCGCAGCCGCCCGAGTGCCGCACCAAGGACTGCCCGTGGCCGAGATACCCGATGCTGCTGAAGACCTCGTCGAGCCATCACGAGGGAGGGGAAAGGCATTGGGCCGTCTCGACAAAGGAGTTCAAGGGCGAAAAGGGCGTCGTTAAGAAGCTTTCTTGCGTGAAGGTCGATATCGGCAAGGACGATAAGGGCCGCATGCTCATAAAGGATATCCCGGGCACCGCGTTCGACATAGAGGCCGATATGGTCGTGTTAGCCCTCGGTTTCATCTATCCCGAGAAGGGCCTGATATCGCAGCTCGGCGTCGAACTCGACCCGCGGGGCAATGTCAGGGCCGATGAACATTACCTTACCTCGGTCAAGGATGTCTTCGCGGCGGGCGACATGCGCAGGGGGCAGTCCCTGATCGTCTGGGCCGTCTCCGAAGGCCGCCGCGCCGCGCACTCGATCGACAAATACCTCATGGGTTCTACCCGCCTGCCGTCCCTGTAGGGCTTCCCTGTTTTTGTGCTTGAAATGCCCGGCCTAAGGCATATAATGATATACATTGCGGAGGCAAAATGAGAATAACCTGTCTTATGATTGCGTTGTCCGTCCTTTTTTTGGGCGCTCCCGCAGCCTGTGCCCGGGAGCACGAAGCCGTGCAGTACGAACTGAACATCAATGACGGCAGGAAGATCCAGGACCCTTCGGACAAGGACATCACGGGCGCCATAAACGCGCTCTCCTCGAAGAAAGTGTTTTATTTCGTCATCCTGTCGAAGTCGGAGATGGACTACATCCAGGTCTGCACGAACGCTAACGGCGGTTATGACCTGGAATATCAGGAGGCGGATACCGGGCATCATTACCGCGCGGCAAATAACGACATTAAGCCGAACGAGATAATCAAGGCGTTCATCCGGTACAGGAACGGGGATCCCGGTTTCAAAAAAATAACCAAATGGAAACAGATCAAGTGGTAGACGCTAACGAGACCCTCAGCGTGATCTACCGCCGCCACAGCATCCGGCAGTTCCGGGACACGCCGGTCGGCGACGAACTCATCAGGACCGTTCTCGACGCCGCCAACAAGGCGCCCTCCGCGCATAACCAGCAATCATGGAAATTCATCGTCATAAAAGGTGAAAAGAAGCGCGAACTGGCCGAGCTCGTGACAGAGCAGTCGGCGAACTTCCCGAAACCTTCCTCGTCGATATTGCGCATGGCTGCGCGCAGCATCATCAGCGCGCCGGTCGTCATCGCGGTCATGAACACAGGGACGCTAATAGCGCACGGCACGGAGCTTTTCAGCATAGAGAAAGACAAGGCGGCGGATTTCTTCCGCACGATGGAGATACAGAGCTCGGCCGCGGCAGTCGAAAACCTGCTGATAGCGGCGACATCGCTCGGGCTCGGAAGCGTCTGGCTCGGGGTGCTGTTCCTGATAAAGGACAAGGTCCTCGAATTTTTCGGCGAGGCCAAAGGTGAGTTCATGGCGGTCATCCCGGTGGGCTATCCCCTCGAGACGAGGGAAGGCCCGAAGAAGAAATCGCTCGAATACGTGGTCAGGTACCTTTAAACGGAGGCGTTCATGAGGAAGACGATCGCTTTGACGGCCGCGATGGCGGTGATGATATTATCGGGTTGCGATAAGGCGGGTTCGTGGGTAGATGAACAGCAGTCCGCCGTGGATAAAGGCGTCCAAAACCGCATGGAGACGGTCAATATAGAAGCGCTCGGCGCGGTCGGGCAGAACAGCACCGCAGTGCGCAGGAGCGTAGACAAGGTCCTTGACGCCAACGACGCGAGAAACAGCGGTTTAGAGGCGATCACAGAGAAGATAAAATGAGAAGGCCGCCGGCCGCTTTTGTTATCGCCGCCGCGGCGATATTCCTGGGTTCGGGCTGCTCGACCTTCCGGGAAACGCCGCATACGGCGTCGGGCGACGAGATAAGCGCGATACGGGACGCGATGTCGGAATATCCGCAGACGCGCGGGTTAAGGCCCGGATACGCGGCACACGCCGCGCAGCCCGCCGCGAGGCCGCCGGTAAGAACTCCCGCTCCCGCGGCAAAAGGGCTTGCCCTGCATTATTCCTTTGACCGTGCCGCCCTCAGGGACGGGAAGGTCGCCGATGGAAGCGGACACGGCCGGGATGGCGCTGTTTTCGGGGCGGTCTTGTCGGATGATGCCGAGAGGGGCAAGGTATATTATTTTAACGGCATTAACAGCTATATACTCGCCGGGAACCTCGGCAGTTTTCCGGAAGGGACGATATCGTTCTGGATGAAGGCGGAAGAAGTAAAGAGCTGCCGCAACCCGTTCACGACCGACTACGCGAACTGGGATTCCTGCATAAGGTTCGAAGAGTATACGGATGAAAAGTTCGTCGTAGGGGCGCTCGGCCTCGGGACCGGGTTTTTCACATCTTCGATGAAGCCGATGACGTGGTACCATGTGGCCTATGCCTGGGACGGCAGGGCCGGCTACGGGTATTTTGACGGCAAGGCGGTTTTCGAGACCAATCATCCCGATCCGGGGTCTTCGGTCCATCCGAACATACCGAATACGGCCGGATACTGGAAAGGCAGGTCGCTGGATTTCAGGAATGTCGCGATAGGCAACGGTTATTCGACGGATCCCATGCGTTACTGGAAAGGGTGGGTCGACGATGTGCGCATATATGACAAGGCGCTGACCGAAAACGAAGTGTCTGAATTATATAAGGATACCGCAAAATGACCAAAGAAGAGATACTGAAACTGATAAACGCCAACCTCTCATGCTATCTCGCTACGGCGGAGGGCGACCAGCCGCGCGTGCGCGGGATGATGGCGTACCGCGCCGACGAGGAAGGCATAATATTCCACACCGGCAGCACAAAGGACCTCTTCAAGCAGGTCCGCGATAACCCGCTTGTCGAGGCGTGCTTTTTCGACCGCAATACGAATACCCAGGTGAGGGTCGCGGGTAAGGTGGCCATCATATACGACGACGACCTGAAGCGCGAGATCGTCGCGACGAGGCCTTTCCTGAAGCCGTGGATAGAGGAACTCGGCCTCGATATCCTTGCGGTCTTCCGCATGACGGAATGCGTCGCGTGCGTCTGGAAGTTCGAGGAAAATTTTGCCCCGAAGAAATATATAAAATTATCGTAGCCTACCCGAGGATAAAGCAGCTTGCGCGTTAAGTTCATTTTGCCGGCTTTGACCGAAGCCAGGGGCAGGTCCTGGCGGCCGGTAAAATATTCGTTATTCCCTCCTCTCGGGCTTGCCACTCTTGCGGGGTATCTTGATGCCGGCGACGAAGCGGTAATAATAGATGAACATGTGGAGCCGCTCGAACTCAACGATGCGCCGGACCTCGTCGCTATAGAAGCGTATATTACGTCCGCCGCGAGATCTTACGAGATCGCCGATTTCTACAGGAAGGCCGGGTCCTACGTAGTGATGGGCGGCCTGCATGTAACGTCAATCCCGGACGAGGCCCTTTTGCATGCCGATTCGGTAGTCCTCGGCCCCGCGGAAGAAGCCTGGCCGCGTTTCCTCTCGGATTTTCGCGAGGGCCGCGCGTCACGCGTATATCATTCGTCGGAGCGCACGCTTGCCGGACTTCCGGAGATACGCCGTGACCTCATCAAGAAGCGTAATTACCTGGTGCCCAATTCGATAGTGGTGTCGAGGGGATGCCCCTATTCATGTGATTTCTGCTACAAGGATGATTTTTTCCGGGACGGCAAATCATTTTATACATACACGGTCGATCAGGCCCTTGCCGAAATAGGGGCGCTCAAAGGCCGCCATCTGTTCTTTCTGGACGACAACATATTCGGGGACCGGAAGTTCGCCTTTGAGCTGTTCTCCGGTATGCGCGGAATGAAGCGAATATGGCAGGGCGCGGCTACAGTAAGGTCGATCCTGGACGGGGACCTGCTGGATCGTGCGGTCGCATCGGGGTTAAGGAGCCTCTTTATAGGTTTCGAATCCCTTGACCAGGCCGGCATGTTGATGCACGGGAAGAACCACAACAGGGTGGAGGAATACCAAAAGGCCATAAACGCTTTACACAGCCGCGGAGTCATGATAAATGCCAGTTTCGTCTTCGGCCTGGATTCCGATACTGTGGGCGTCTTCGACTCTACAGTAGATTGGGCGGTCGCGAATGGCCTTGAGACCGCTACCTTCCACATACTTACGCCTTACCCGGGCACGGGGGTGTTCAACAGGTATTCCGGCGAAGGGCGCATATTGCACCGGGATTGGGACCTATATGATACCAGGCACGTGGTATTCAGGCACGCGTCGATGAGCCGCGAGACCATAGAAGAGGGATACCGGCGCGCTTACAAAAAGTTCTACGCGTGGAAGAACATCTGCAGGTCGGCGGCATCCAAGGACGATTTGTTTGATAAAATCCGGCATTTTGTCTATACTGGATGCTGGAAGAAGTTCGACCCGGTCTGGGGGCTCATAGTAAACATGAAAAGATTGAACATGGCGATCCCGCCGCTTGAACATATACTGGAGGGAAAGGGTCATTAATAAAATAGCCTCGGCAATCGTTGTATTGGCGGTCTTCTGCTTGTTATTCTATCCCGCTTTTTTCTGCCTTAAAGTGGCGTTCGATCCCGCCCTAAGGAGGGGAGAGATCCCCGCGTTCATGTTCAAAGATTTCAAGAGGGTATCCGGCCAATACGGGAAATGGGCCGCCGGCTATCTCGCTTCCCGGCGCGCGACAAAGGTCGATCCCGGACACGTCGCGGCGACGGAATGGCCCATGTTCGGGTCGGTCTATTACCTGGTCACCGCCGAGGAGATACTATCGCAGTTGGGTGACCGCGATGATGCCGAAGCCGTGAAGATGAAGCACGCAATAAGAAAGGCAGCCAAAGCCGCAGCAGATATTGTCGCCGATCCGGATACGGCTTCATGGGTAAAAGCGAAATGGGGCGACAGCTATCTCGACAAGGAAAATTGTTTTTACAGGATGCTGCTGATAATGGGACTGTCAAGCTATGAGAGGATATCGGCGGACAAGACATATCACAAGCTGTTGTCCAGCCAGGCGAACTCCCTTGCCGATGAACTGGCGGGCGCGCAATATCACATGCTCAATGATTATCCCGGAGAGTGTTATCCTAATGATGTGTTGTGGGCCGTCGCGGCTATAATCCGGGCGGATGGCCTGATTGGCGCGGACCACTCAAAGCTGAAAACGGACGTATTATCCGTGCTTAACGAGCGTTCGCTATCCAAGGAGGGGATACCCGCCTACTCCTCGATGGCCGATACTGCCGAACCCTGCGATGATGCCCGCGGCTGCTCGAATTCGGGAATACTTATATTTGCGCCCGAACTTGATATCGGGATTGCCGGGAATTGGTATGACGCATATGACAAGTATTTTTGGCAGGATAACGGTTTTTGCTCAGGATTCAGGGAATTTCCGCGGGACAGCAAATCACGGTTCTCGGACGCGGATACCGGGCCGGTGATTGCCGGATACGGTACGGTTGCTTCTATCTTCAGCATCGGGCCCTCACGCTCATTGGGGCGGCTCGACCGTTCTGTCCCCGTAACCATGGAAGCGATAGCGATCTCCTGGCCGACTCCCTTCGGATATGTATTCCCCAGTTTAATGGCGTATTTTGGGACAAAGGCCCCGCCGCTTGGCGAAGTGGCGATGCTTTTTGTTATGACGCGTCCGATACTTACGGAGGGCGTGACGCCGTATTCCGGGAAGGTCCCGGGCATAGTCTGGACGGCAATAGGTATTTATCTTTCGGCCGGGATCATACTACTTGTATTGGAATTCCGGTACTGGAGAAGGCGGTATTTGAAGAAAAATGGAAATCGGAAATCTAAAACTTAAATCCAACCTTATCCTCGCCCCGATGGCGGGGATAAGCGACCTTCCGTACCGTATGCTTAACCGCAAGGCCGGCGCAGAGTTCGCGTTCACGGAGATGGTAAACGCGCGCTCGCTGAGCTACAACAACGTGAAGGCGCTCGAGCTCCTCGGTTCGGCGAAGGGCGACAGGCCCCTCGGGGTCCAGCTTGTAGGCAACGAGCCAGAGTATATCAACCGCGCGATAGAAAAACTCCACAGGCACAAGTTCGATATACTCGATTTCAATGCCGCATGCCCCGAACGAAAGGTCGTAGCAAAAGGGGAGGGCGCGGCCCTGCTGAAAGACCTCAAAAAGCTCAAACGCATCCTGAAGATATTCGTAAGGGAATCGAAGTGGCCCGTCACTGTAAAACTGCGCGCCGGATGGGACAGGAACACCATTAATGCAAGGGACGCCGCGCTCCATGCCGAAGACGCGGGGGTCAGTGCGGTCTTCATCCACGGGAGGACGCGCAACCAGCTCTACAGCGGTACCGTAGATTACGGCATAATAAAAGAAGTGAAGGATGCCGTAAAAATCCCCGTGATCGGCAGCGGTGACGTGCTGTCGGGGCCGCAGGCGAAGAAGATGTTTGACGAGACCGGCTGCGACGGCATACTCATCGCGCGCGGCGGGCTCGGGAACCCGTGGATCTTCGCGGAGATAGAGGAATACCTCGCGCGCGGGACTTGCCCGCCGAGGCCGACGAAGAAAGAAGTGATAAGGACGATGACCGCCCACCTCAACGCGTCGATAAGGTGCTTCGGGGCCAAAAGGGCCGTGCCGTCCTTCCGCAAGTTCTTCAGCTGGTATACGAGGGGCCTCGACAATGTCCGGCAGCTGCGCGTGAAGGCATGCTTCGCCTCGACCAAAAAAGAGATGCTCGCGGTCATAAAAGAGATTGACTAACATGCAGTTTGCTTATAGACTATTTTTATCATCCCGGAGAAAACATGAAGAAGAGAAGGATAGCGATACTTACCGGAGGCGGCGACTGCCCCGGACTTAACGCGGTCATCCGCGCCGTCGCAAAGAAGGCGATGGGCGAGGGCGGAGAGGTCATCGGTATCGAGGACGGCTACGAGGGCCTTGTGAAGAACAGGGTGAAAAAGCTCGAGAACTCCGACGTGTCGGGCATATTGACCATGGGCGGTACGATACTCGGCACGTCCAATATTGCCAACCCTTACCGTTATGCAATTGAGGGGAAGGGCTGCAAGCTCATCTTCAAGGATTACCATAAGAGGGCGGTCAGTAATTTCAAAAAGATGAAAGCCGACGCTCTTGTCGCAATCGGCGGCGACGGGACGCTTTCGATGGCTTACAGGCTTTTTGAGGACGGCATCCCGATCGTAGGCGTTCCGAAGACGATAGATAACGATATAGTCGGCACCGACATAACGTTCGGTTTCGACACGGCGGTTTCGGTCGCGACGGAAGGCATCGACCGCGTCCATACGACGGCCCAGTCGCACCATCGCGTGATGATAGTCGAGGTAATGGGCCGCACCGCCGGATGGATAGCCCTGCACGCGGGCGTCGCGGGCGGCGGCGACATAATACTCATCCCCGAGATACCGTACGATATAAATGTCATAGTAAAGAAGATAAGGGAAAGGCACGGCAAGGGCAAGAGGTTCAGCATCGTGGTCGTTGCGGAGGGCGCCAAGCCGAAGGGCGGCGATGTCGTGGTGCAGAGGATCGTGAAGGCGAGCACCGAGGCCGTGCGGCTTGGAGGCATAGGGTTCGTGCTCGGCGACCAGATCGAGAAGCTTACCTGCATCGAGACCCGCGCGGTCGTCATGGGCCACCTGCAGAGAGGAGGCTCCCCGACGCCGTTCGACCGCGTCCTGGCTACGCAGCTCGGGTCGAAGGCGGTGGATTTCATAGATGAAGGCGCGTTCGGCAACATGGTCGGCGTTAAGGACAACGATTTCGTCAAAGTGTCCCTGCGCGATGTCGCGAACGGGAAACGCCTTGTGCCGCGCGACAACTACCTCGTAGAAGCCGCCCGCGCACTGGGCACGTGTTTCGGCGATTGAAATCATAGGAGGAAGAGATGTCGCTTAAGGTCAATTCGGAGAAGAAACCCGGTGACGTATTCGTATTCACGCTTGACGGCTCTATCGATTCGGACACATACAAGGAGCTCGACGACAGGATCTCGCCCATCCTGAATTCCGGGGCTAAGGTCGTGATATTCGACATGGACGGCGTCGAATACGTAAGCAGCATGGGGCTCAACACGATATTCAAGATACAGAGGACGCTCGACAAGTCCAACGGGACGTTCATGATGACGAACATCCAGCCGCAGGTCAAGAAAGTTTTCGAGATAGTCAAGGCGCTGCCGAGCATGAAGGTATTCGAGAGCATCGAGGAGGCGGACGCCTACCTCTACAAGATACAGTCCGAAGAGAAGAACAAGCAGAACCCTTCGGGATTCTAAGGAGGCACGCGATGAAGAAATCCATTCTGATAGCCCTGCTGCGCACGAGGAGCAAATCGGCGGTGCAGTTCCAGAAGGTGCTCACGAAGTACGGCTGTATCGTCAAGACGCGCCTCGGCATACATGACGGCGTCGCCGGAAGCTGTTCCGACACGGGCCTTATAATACTCGAACTCGTCGGCGACAGCAGGCAGACGGCCGGGCTCGCGAGGAAACTCAACGCGATAGCGGGCGTATCGGCAAAACTCGTAGGCATATCCCTGAAAAAATAAACTTATGCCGCGTTGCCTCGCCAGGGACATCCTGGAAGAACTGAAATCTCTCTCAAACCCCAAGAACGTCGAAGGGATGGCGCGCTTCGGCATCAATCCCCGCAATACCCTCGGCGTCCCTATACCTGTATTAAGGAAGATAGCAAGGCGGACGGGCAGGGACCACGCCGTCGCCCATGTTTTATGGTCGTCCGGGATACATGAGGCCCGGATACTCGCGGGCATGGTGGACGACCCCGGCCTTGTTACGCCGCGCCAAATGGACCTCTGGGCGGAGGGATTCGATTCATGGGACACCTGCGACCAGGTCTGCTCGAACCTCTTCTCTTATACCGGCGCCGCGCACAAGAAGACGTTCGAATGGAGCGGGAGGAAGGAAGAGTACGTCAAGCGCGCGGGTTTCGCGCTGATGGCATGCCTCGCCGTACACGACAAGAAAGCCAAAGACGCGGCCTTCATGAGGTATTTTCCCGTGATAAAAAGGGAATCCCGCGATGAGCGGAATTACGTCAGGAAGGCCGTCAACTGGGCGCTGCGGCAGATCGGCAAGCGCAACGCGCGTCTCAGGAAAGCGGCGCTGAAGACGGCGAAGGAGATATATAGTACAGATTCGAAGGCCGCGCGCTGGATCGCCTCGGATGCGATAAGGGAACTGGAGAAGAGATGAACAGGGTATTCATGCTGCTGGCCATTTCGGAAGCGGGAAAGAACCTCAAAAAGCC
This sequence comes from Candidatus Omnitrophota bacterium, assembly GCA_041651455.1. Lineage (GTDB taxonomy): Bacteria > Omnitrophota > Gorgyraeia > Pluralincolimonadales > Pluralincolimonadaceae > UBA6215. The sequence goes on along the minus strand of JBAZJG010000004.1, from coordinate 9,723 downwards.
GGACGGAGGGCCGTTCGGCGCATGCATAGTCAAGGGCGGGAAGGTCCTCGCGGTCGCGCGCAATACGGTGCTCAGGGACGACGCGTCATGCCATGCCGAGGTGAACGCGATACGCATCGCGTCCCGCAAGCTCAAGACGTTCGACCTCTCGGGCTGTGAGATATACTCGACGACGGAACCGTGCCCGATGTGCTTTTCCGCGATACACTGGGCGCGCATCGGGAAGGTCATCTTCGGGACGGATACGAAGGACGCGAAGAAGATAGGTTTCAACGAACTGATGATAACCGACAGCCGGCTGAAAGCCCTCGGGAAAAGCAGGGTTAGGATAGTCCGTGGTTTCATGCGCGGCGAGTGCCTAGAACTCTTCAGGAGGTTCAATGAACTGCCCAACAAGAAGCTCTACTGACCGCCGCAGCGGCAGGTCATGGCTCAAGATATACATCTGGGCCGTCGTCATCTCGTCGGTGGCGTATTTCGGGTTCAACTTCGCGCGCGATATCTTCGGCGGCGAGGAGGCGAAGGTCCGCAAGTTCATCATGCAGGGCAAGTCCCGCCTCGAGAAGAGGGATATCATCGGCCTTTCGGACATGGTCTCCGCGGACTATAAGGACAAGTACGGCAATGACAGGATGACAGTCGTTTACGGCGCGAAATCGTTCCTCGCGTATTACAAGGATATCTTCATAAATATAGAGAGGACGGATATTACGCTGAACGGGACGAAGGATGCCACGCAAGCTGAAGCCGAGGTCGTCGCGCTTATCATAGGCAAGACCAAGGACGGCAAGTCAGATTCCATAACTGAAGGGCTCGAAGGGGAGAAGGACAAGTTCCGGCTGAAACTCAGGAAAGAAGAAAACGGCTGGAAGCTGCTCGAGATCGAGTTCCTCCAGCCGTTGAATATTATGGGCGAGACGGTAGGTTAGACTGCAGGTTAGCCTTCTTTTCCAGCTCGTTATACCAGGTTATTGACGCGTAGAACTGTTTCTGCGCTATCAGCAATTCCTTGAACTTTTCCTTGTTCGCCTCGTATTTCTTCTCGTCTATGGGCGTTATCGAGTCCAGCCTCACTACCGCATAGCCGTTATTGACTTTTATGACCTTCTCGGCGACCTCGCCCGGCTTTACCGAGAGCGCGGCGTCCGCAAAATCCGGCGATATGCCGATCCCTTCTATATACTGGCCCGGAACGAAAGGATTCGTCTTCTTTTCGTGCAGGGAAAGTTTCTTCGCGACATCCTCGAACTTCGCGATGCCCTTCTGTATCTCCGCGAGAGCCTCTTCGGCCTTTGCTTTCGCGATCGCGCCGGCCTTTTCGGATTTCAGCGCAGCCCGCGCCTTGTCGGCGGACTCCTCGTATGAGGCGTCGCGCTCCGGCACCCTCTGCTTGAGCCTCATGAAGTATATGCCGCTTTTCGTCTCTATCGGGTTGCCTATGGCGCCTTCCTCGAGCGCGAATGCGGCCCCGGCGAATTTGAGGTCGTATCCTATAGCGGGTATGGACGCTTTCTCGTCGAAGAGCCCGGTCTCCTTCACGCTTAACGAGAACTTCTTTGCGGCGGCAGCGAGGTCTTTGTTCGCAGCGAGCTCATACGCGATCTCGCGCGCCTCGTTCCTGGCTTTTTCCTTCGACTCTTCCTTGTCGTCCGCAAACGGCTTCACGATATATTCGACATTTACCTGTTCGGGTAACTTGAATGCGTCCTTGTTCTTTTCGAAATACGCTTTTGTCTCGTCATCGGAAGCCGACACCTGCGGCAGGTAATCGGAGGTCTTCGCGAGTATATAGTCGGCCTTTATTTTTTCGTTAAGGTACTTGTACTGCTTAAGGGCCTCCTCATCGGTGACGGCGGCCGTCTTCGTATGGCTGTCTATGAGTTTTTCTATCGTGAGGTTCTCCCTGACTATTGTCTCGAACTCGGTGGGCGTAAGCCCGAAGTTATAGCGCAGTATCTCCTCGTATAGTTTCTTGCTGAACCAGCCGTCCTTGTCATTGAACGCGTCTATCTTCTTGACGAAGGCGACTATCTCCTTGTCATCGACCTTCACGCGCTCCTTCTTCGCCTGAGCGAGGAGTATTATCCTGTCCCACGCCTGTTCTTCGAGGGCGGTCTCGACCTGCTCGTCGCGCGGCAGTTCGCCGTATTTCATTATCATCTGCGTTCGTGCGGCGACATACGATTTCTGGAATTCGCTGAACCGCACCTTCTTCCCGAAGACCTTCCCGGCCATCGGGCTCGTCTCATGGCTGCTGACGGCGTACAGGCCGATGAAGGCGACTATGAGTATGTAAAGCGGTATCCTTGCGTTCTCTCTGATCTGTTTGAGCATTTTAGGTTCTCCTTTGGGGAAATTTAAGGTATTATAACAGGAAACGGGATGCCGGGCAATCCCCATTTTAAGGTAAACCTTTTCTCGGCGCCGCCGTCTAATTAGGCAAAAGGAGGAAAAGATGAATAAAGGATATATCGCGGTAATGGCGGTGGTGCTTATAGTCGTGGTCGCGCTCGTTTCCGTAACGGCCGGTATCACGATAGGGAAGTACCAGGCGCGAAAGGAGATGTTCAGGGAAGCGCATAAGCGCTGGGAGATGCGCGGTGAGAAGATGGGTGCAGGCGACCTCGTCCCGGGCATGCGCAGGGCCGAGAGGGGCAAGCGGTTCCACGAGTTTGCCGAGAAGAACCCGGAAGATATGCAGAAGATGATGGATGCCAGAAAAGAGAAGGTCCGCGAGCGCCTTATCGCGCTCAAGCGCGATAACCCGGAGAAGTTCAACCAGGTCATGAAGAAGATGGATATGCTTGAGCGGAACCTGGAATCACTCAAAAGAGAACTGGCGGCTGAACCGGTAAAATAACAGGAAGACCAGTGGACCAAGAGACCGGGTTGATCGAGCGGGCTAAGAACGGCGAGCGGGCTGCCTTTGATTCCCTTGTGGATATGCATAAGGAGAAGGCGTTCGCGCTCGCGTTCAGCTTTATAGGCAACGTCGAGGACGCCAAAGACGTGCTGCAGGAAGCGTTCGTGAAGGCCTATGTTGGCGTGATAAATTTCAGGGGCTCATCGAAGTTTTATACGTGGCTCTACAGGATACTGGTTAACCAGTGCAAGGATTTCCTCAGGAAGAAGAAGGCCAAAAGCGGCGTATTCCTCGACCCGCTGCCGATATCCGAAGAGGACGGGGATGGCGTGCCGGAAGCAGTAGACCCTGCCCCGCTGCCTTCACAGGCGGTTCTGGACAGGGAGACGAGGCAGATGATAAACGAGGCGATAAGCGGCTTGCCGGAGAAACAGAAGGCCGTCTTCATGCTGAAACATATACAGGGGATGAAATTAAACGAGATCGCCGAAACGGTGGGCTGCAGCGAATCGACCGCGAAGGTCCACCTGTTCAGGGCGGTAAGGGGGTTAAGATGCAAACTGACAAAAAGTTTGACGATCTGATATCCAAGGCGCCTAAGCCGAAGATGTCAAAGGATTTCTGGGCCAGGTTCGACGCCGAACTGGGAGCCAAGCTCGACGGGGCCGAAGTCAGGCGCATCTCGGTCAAGTCGGCCGTTTTTGAAGCGTTCGGGGATTTCGCGGCCGTATTCAGGGACGCCGAGTTCAAGCGTGCTCTCGCGACCGCCTCGGCGGCGGTAATGGTGGTCGGCTTCAGCATAATCTTTGCCGCCAAAGGCGGGCCGGGGCTCTATTCCGTATCCTCCCTGACGAGCGACGAGCTCGTGGATGAGATAGTCATGCTTGACGCCTATCCGGCCAGCGAAAATATAATTGACTTTTAGCCCCTTTGAATATAGAATAGGGGCCATGTCAAGACTAAAGATAGGACTACCAAAGGGTAGCCTTCAAGAGGCTACCTTTAAGCTGTTTAAGAAGGCCGGATTCTCCATATCCGGCTCCGAAAGGTCGTATTTCCCGTCCGTGGACGACCCCGAGCTTGAGCCCGTGCTGCTTAGGGCCCAGGAGATGTCCCGCTATGTCGAGCAGGGCATACTCGACTGCGGCATTACCGGCAACGACTGGGTGCTCGAGAACGGCTCGGACGTGGTCCGCGTCGAAGAGCTTACCTACGCCAAGCAGAGCCTGAACCCGGTGCGCTGGGTCCTGGCCGTGCCCGAGAAATCGAATATCCGCAGCATCAGGGACCTTAACGGAAAACGCGTGGCCACCGAGCTCGTGAATTTCACGAGGGATTACCTGAAGAACAAGAGGGTCAAGGCGGAAGTGGAGTTCTCGTGGGGCGCGACGGAGGCGAAGGTCTATTCCGGCCTCGTCGACGCTATCGTAGAGCTTACCGAGACCGGCTCGTCGCTAAGGGCGCACAACCTCAAGATAGTAGAGACATTATGCACTTCCACCACGCAGCTCATAGCGAACAAGAAGTCATGGAAGGACGCGTGGAAGAAGTCGAAGATAGAGAAGATAGCGATCCTGCTCAAGGGCGCCATCGCGGCCGAAGAGAAGGTGGGCCTCAAGATGAACATAAAAGAGCTCGACCTCAAAAAGGTGCTCAATGTGCTGCCCGCGATGCGCAGGCCGACGATATCCCACCTGAGCGTCAAGGGATGGGTCGCCGTCGAGACGATAATCGACGAGAAGCAGGTCCGCGAACTTATACCGAGATTGAAATCAGCCGGAGCGGAAGGTATCATCGAATACCCGCTCAACAAGGTAATTTACTAAGAAGGAGGGGAGTCAGAAGATGCCGTGCGGCAAGAAACGTAAAAGAAGAAAGATCAGGACGCACAAGAGGAAAAAGAGACTCCGCAGGGACAGGCACAAGAAGAACAAGAACTAGCGTCTTCCTGTGGCCCTGACTTTTTCTCACGTGAAAAAGTATTTCGTCTTATCCGCGATAGGGGTGGCCCTTTTTATGCTGATAAAAGGGTCACCCTCGTATTCGAGGTCTTCCGAAGCGAGCCCGGGCACCAAGTCGTATGCGCACTTCCTGATGGGCGCGGTGCTCGACGGCGAAAGCAAATTCGAGAAGGCCATCGAGGAGTACAAGCTTGCGCTGAAGTCCGACCCGGGGTCTTCCACGGTAAATACGAGGATAGCCCTTGATTACATAAGGCTCAACAAGCCGGACGAGGCCTCGAAGTACCTGGATACCGCCATAGCAAAAGATCCCGACGATACGAAATCCAGGTTCATCCTCGCGCTTCTCTATACGATAAACAAGGACTACGACGGGGCGGCCAGGCAGTACGAGGAGATAGTAAAGAGGGACCCGCACGACATAAAAGCCCTCGCCTCGCTCGCAGACCTCTATGTATTGCAGCAGAAGATCGAGGAGGCGGCGCAGGCCTACGAGAACATCCTGAAGGAAGGCAAGAGCTCGAGCCTGATCCATTTTACCCTCGGGATCTTTTACAGCAAATTAGAGAAATATGACGAGGCGCTTTCGCATTTCGACGAGGCGCTGAAGATAGACCCCGATTACTCCGAGGCGCGGCTGAGCAGGGCGATGCTCTACGAGCTCAGGGGCGATTACCCGAAAGCCGAGGAGGACTACAGGAAGATACTCGAGGCTGAGCCGCTGAACACGAAAGTATACAAGCTGCTCGCGCACGCTTATTACAGGGACGACAAGACCGACGAGGCGATAAAGGCGTATAAGCTCGCCGTCGACCTTGAGCCGGACAAGGCGGACGGTTATCTCGAGCTGGCGTACCTGTACCTTAACGAGAAGAAGCCGGACGAAGCTATAAAGCTGCTCGACAAGGCGGCGGCCCTTAAGGACGGGCCGATGATAAGCATCGTCTATATAGTAAAGGGCATGGCGTACTCGCAGAAGGGCCTCAACGACGAGGCGGTCAAGTCGCATAAGAGGGCGGTAGAACTGGCGCCCAACGACGCAGAAGGATATTTTTACCTCGGCGCGGCATATGAGAAGAAGGGCGATAAAGAGAGCGCGAAAGCGCAGCTGAGGAAAGCGATAGAGCTGAACCCGAAGCATGCCGACGCGTTGAATTACCTCGGATATATGTACGTCGAGGAGGGCGCGAACCTCGACGAGGCGGTAGGCCTGATAAAACGCGCGATCGAGATAAGCCCGAACAACGGCGCATACGTCGACAGCCTCGGGTGGGCATATTACCAGAAGGGCATGACCGACGAGGCGATAGCACAGCTCGAGAAGGCGATAACGCTCTACGGCAAGGACCCCATCCTGTACGACCATCTCGGCGACGCTTATTCGAAGAAGGGCCTTAAGGACAAGGCAAAGGACTGCTGGAAAAAGTCCCTGGAACTGGAACCCGGGCAGAAACTGGTCAGGGAAAAACTGGAAAAATCCGAAAGAGCTCAAAAATAGATGAACAGGCCAAGTGTAGAACAGCTCAAGGGTATTGCGAAGGAGATAAGGAAGGATGTCGTCACGATGCTTTCCGAGGCGGGCTCGGGCCATACCTCCGGTTCGCTTTCATGCATCGAGATAATCGTCGCCCTGTATTATTATAAGCTCCAGAACGACCCGAAGAACCCGAAGTGGGCCGACAGGGACAGGTTCATACTTTCGAAGGGCCATACGTGCCCGACGCTCTACGCGGTCCTCGCGCGCAGGGGATTCTTCCCCTGTGAGGAGCTCATGACACTGCGCAAGCGCGGGTCGATATTGCAGGGGCACGCGAGCCTTTGCACGCCCGGATGCGAGGCGTCGACCGGCTCGCTGGGCCAGGGGCTTTCGATAGCCAACGGCGTCGCGCTGGCGGGGCGGCTCGATTTCAAGGACTACAGGGTATACTGCCTTATGGGCGACGGCGAGCAGGACGAGGGCCAGGTATGGGAAGCCGCGATGACCGCCGCGCATTATAAGATTGACAGCCTCTGCGCGATAATAGATTACAACAAGCAGCAGATAGACGGCTGGCTCAGCGATGTCAAGAACATCGAGCCGCTCAGGGAAAAATGGTCGGCGTTCGGATGGAATGTCATCGAGGCGGACGGCCATGATTTCAAGCAGCTGATGGATGCACTCGACAAGGCGGAGATGATCAAGGGCAAGCCGACCGTAATAATCGCGCACACGGTCAAGGGCAAGGGCGTCTCGTTCATAGAGAAGAACTCGGTCGGTTTCCACGGTACGGCGCCCAAGAAGGCCGACCTGGAAAAGGCCATAAAAGAGATAGAAGAGGGGATATAAATAAATGGCTGACCTGAAACCTACCCGCGACGGGTTCGGAGAAGCGCTCGTCGAGCTCGGTAAGATAAACCAGAACGTCGTTGTGCTCTCCGCCGACCTCACGTCTTCGGTAAGGGCCAACTGGTTCAGGGACAAATATCCCGAGAGGTTCTTCGATTTCGGCGTCGCCGAACAGGACATGATGTCCGCGGCCGCCGGTTTCGCTTTAGGCGGCAAGATACCTTTCGCGGCGACGTTCGGCATCTTTGCGTCAGGGCGCGCGTGGGACCAGATCCGCCTGTCGATATGCCATATGAACCTTAACGTGAAAGTAGTAGGCAGCCACGGCGGGATCTCCGTCGGGCCGGACGGCGCCTCGCACCAGGCGCTCGAAGAGATAACGTTGATGCGCGTGCTTCCGAACATGACGGTCATAGTGCCGTGCGATTCGGAGGAGGCGCGCCTCGCGACGTTAGCCGCGGCCACGCATAAGGGGCCGGTCTACCTGAGGCTCGGGCGCGAGCCGTTCCCTATCATCACTAATTACAAAGGGGATTATAAGATAGGCAAAGCCGTCACGATGGCAGACGGTTCGGACCTCACGATAGTGGGCACCGGCATAATGGTCCAGGAGGCGATGAAAGCCCTCGAGGAGCTTAAGAAGCAGGGCATATCGGCCCGCGTGATAGACCTGCATACGATAAAGCCGATAGACAAGGATACGCTTATAAAGGCAGCAAAGGAGACGGGTGCCGTAGTTACCGCAGAAGAGCATACGGTAGTGGGCGGCATGGGAAGCGCCGTAGCCGAAGTGCTCGCGGAGAACCAGCCCGTGCCGGTCCGCATGGTCGGCATGATGGACAGGTTCGGCGAATCCGGGGAAGCGAGGGAACTCATGAAGTATTTCGGCCTCGACTCCGCAGGCATCGTTAAGGCCGCACTCGAAGTCCTCAAGCTGAAAAAGTAATGCCTGCAGTAACCTTAAAATCACCCGCCAAGATAAACCTTTACCTGAAGGTCCTCGGCAAGAGGCCCGACGGATACCATGACATAGAAACGGTCTTCGAACGCATAGACCTTTGCGATGAGCTCTCCTTCAGGCCGATACCCGAACGGATAGTGGTCAAATGCGATAACCCACAAGTGCCTTGCGATCAGCGTAACCTGGTATACAAGGCCGCGCAGATTCTGAAGGACCGCTACGCAATACCCTCCCTGGGCGTGGAGATAACATTAAAGAAGAATATACCGGTCGCTGCGGGCTTGGGGGGCGCCAGTTCGAATTGCGCCTATACGCTGCGCGGCCTCAACGAATTATGGGGGCTTAAACTCGAAAAGCAGGAGATATTCGAGATAGGCAGCGCGATAGGGGCCGATGTCGCCTTCTTCCTGCTGGATACCGGCAGGGCGATAGGCCGCGGCAGGGGCGAGGTCCTTGAGGCGGTGCCCCAGGGCGCCGGCTTCTGGTACCTGCTGGTTAACCCGGGCTTCCCTGTCCTCGCAAAAGACGCTTATCAGGGCCTAAATTTGGGCTTGACACCCACCCCCGGCCATAGTACAATCAATCCCGCGTCTCTTGAGGATATCGGTACCGATAGGCTTAAGGGGCTAATATTTAACAGCTTAGAAGACCCGGTGGTTCGCAAGCATTTTGCCATCTCCGAGATCAAATCAGAAATCACCAGATCCGGGCTTAAAGTAGTGATGATGAGCGGAAGCGGGCCAACTGTCTTTGGAGCGGCCTCAAGCAGGGAAGAGGTCCTCGATGCCAGGAGCAGGCTTGCGTTAGGGGAGGGCTGGCGGGCCTTTATAGCATCAACGCTTTGGTAGGCCGGCCGCCTTTATCCATGGCAAAAAGGAGCGGGTCAGATGGTCATTACCGAGGTAAGGGTCTTTCTTAAGGAAGGGCAGGACAAAAAACTTAAAGCATACGCAACAGTGACATTCGACAACTGTTTTGTAGTACGGAATATAAAAGTGATAGAAGGGCAGAAGGGGTTGTTCGTCGCGATGCCTTCGAGGAAGATGAAGGAGTCGTGCCCGAAGTGCAGGTTCAAGAACGTCGTTCGTTCGAAATATTGCAATAACTGCGGCGGTAACCTTGAGACGATCGTCCGCCCGGCGGCAAAATCGCCGGAGGAAGAGGCCTCGGCCCGCCAGTCAGAACATAAAGATATAGCCCATCCAATCACTCTCGAATTCAGGGAGCTGATCCAGAAGAAGGTCCTGGACGCTTTCGAAAGCGAGAAGAAAAAGGGCCCCGCCCCCGTCAGAGGGGGAGATTACGCAGAAGAAGAGGACTAGCCCCACAGGGGCAGGCCTGCCCGATCCACTTAGGGCAGGGCCTAATCCACACAGTTTATTTTCTTCTGCCCGGTAGTGTAAAGGTAGCACACGAGAATTTGGATCTCGGCGTTGAGGTTCGAATCCTCACCGGGCAACCAGTGCGGGACATATAACATGGCAGAAAGATGCTCGTTTTGCGGGAAATCCCGCGAAAAAGTAAAGAAACTTTTCTCCGGGCAGGGCGCATACATCTGTGAGAGCTGCGTCAAGCTTTGCAGCCAGATACTGTCCAGCGACGAGGAAGAGGA